>CAWIZC010000024.1:0-383413 GCA_963840445.1 uncultured Alphaproteobacteria bacterium
GTCAGGACCCTTGGGATGCGTCGAGGCGCGGCCATAGATCGTTTCGTCGACTTCTTGATGGGTGCTTTGTCGCGGCCGTCGGGGCGGATAACCCAGACAAACAGGAGATCGATCCTCTCCTGATGGGACGGGCTCGTATTCTTGTCGACGACCTTGACCAATGCGCGGCGAGTGCCGATCTCTCGCACGCTCTGCGGGCGGGCACAGTAACACGTGACGATGTTCACGCTGATCTCGCCGCCCTGGCGGCAAGGCAGAAGGCTGGCCGCAACGCTGCCGAAGAACTCGTCATCTTCGATTCATGCGGCAGCGGTGTTCAGGACGTGGCAGTCGCCTGGGGAGCCTACCAGGCCGCGCGGGATTCACGGATGGGAGGCCGGTTCAATCTTTCAGGCAGTCCTCAAGTGTGAAGCGCGCGGCTCACCCACGCCGGCGGATAGATTCAATGACTATCCGTTTTAAGCGTAGGTGAATGCGCAGATTGCCCTGCTGCTATCCGCCAGGGCGACGATCCGTCGAACCAGTTCGACCAAATTGTCTCCTCGGCCACCTTCACTCTTGTGGTTAGATCGAACCATCAGGGTCCCTGACCCGAAGGACGGTGTACAAGAGCAGCGCTGCGTAAAGAACAAACCCCGCTGCTACGGCTGCACAAAAACCCGAGACGCCGAGGCCAAACCAATACAGGCGGCGAGCCCTGCGCCTGCGCTCACGATCAGGCGCAAGGCATTGGCGGTCATCGCCGCGACGCCGCGGCCGAAGCCTTGACTCACGAAGAACAAGCCGAGGCCGAGCCCAAAGCACAGGTACGCCGGTCCAACAATCCGAAGATACTGCGTACCAATTCGCTCTACTTCGGGATCATTGCTGAACAGGCCCAGCCAAAGGTTCGGTTGCATGGCGACGATCAGCCCGATCGTTCCGCACACGGCTGCGATGGTGATGGCACCGGTCCAGGCGACCTGACGCGCGCGGTGATATTGCTGTGCACCCCAGTTCGTACCGACCATCGCTACGATCGCGGTACCGAAGCCAAAAGCGATCGGCTGCATGACGTATTCGAGCCGGGCTCCCATAGCGTAGCCGATGGCAGCCTCGGCGCCGAACTGACCGGCGATCCCTGTCAAAATGACAATGGATAGATTGGTGATTGCCGTGTTGACCAAGCCAGGAACGCCGACCTTGAGAATATCGGCGAACAAATCCCATCGAGGGGGTATTCCGCGGAAGTTCAGCCGCACGATGGAGGCAGGGGAGCGCAGATAGCGGATCATGATCAGGCTGCCGAATGCAAAGGGGATGACCAATCCCCAGCCTGCGCCTGCGGGACCAAGCGCCGGCAATGGTCCCCAGCCGAAGATCAGCAGGGGCGAGAGCACGATATGAGCAACGACGCAGCCGACCAGGACGCCCGCGTGCAGGCTCATGTTTCCCGTGCCGCGCACGGCATTACCGAGGAGATTAAGCACCGTGATACAGACCGCGCCACCAAGCGCGACGTTCGCGTAGGCGAGCGCGTCCGACAGCATTTCGCCGCGTCCCCCCATCCATCCGAAAATGAAGGGAGCAGTCAGCAACATCAGCGAAGAGAAGACCAAACCAAGTACGAGCGCCAATAAGAAAGCGTGGAAGACGAGTTCATCGGCGCGGTCGCGCTTGCCAGCACCAAGAGCCCGACTCCGATGTTTGCGGCAGAGACCCGCGTGTCAGCCGAGTCAACATGGAACAGCTGTCTGCGCGCGTCCGACTTTCTCACTCGACTTGCCCCCATAAAAGACCGTAATGGGACAGTAGATAGTAGGCACCCTATGAAAACCCTGGCAACATCTGCCCACAGCAGCTCCCGTCCAACTCTTGTAAATGGGACAGTACCTCAGCGTCGGCGCCGCAACCGGGATGTTCGCCCACGCGAGTATCTGACGCCAAAGGAAGTCGAGCGGCTGAAGGCAGCAGCGAAGAAACGCGAGCGACGGTATGGCTTGCGTGACGCTGCGATGATCCTGGTTGCGTTCCGGCATGGCCTGCGCGTGTCCTTTGCGCGCTGACTTGGGATCGGGTCGATCTCTCGCATGGTCTTCTGCACGTACGTCGCGTCAAGAACGGTATCGCGTCCGTGCATCACATCGGCAGCCAGGAGATGCGCGCGTTGCGAGCGCTGAAGCAGGAGCATGCTGCCGCACGGTTTGTGTTCATGACTGAACATGGCGCGCCGATGACTCCGGCCGTTTCCGCAAGATGATCGCCCGGCTTGGCATTGCTGCGAAGTTTCAGTTCCGGGTGCATCCGCACATGCTTAGGCATGCCTGTGGTTACAAGCTCGCCAATGATGGGCGCGACACACGCGCCTTGCAGCACTATCTCGGCCACAAGAACATCATGCATACCGTGCGCTATACCGAGCTATCGCCAGAGTGGTTCAAAGATTTTTGGGAGGACTGATGTCGGAGTCGCGTGTCAATACGCACGGGCGCCAGCATCAATCGACCCGCTCCACGCTTTATTTCAGGGAGAACAGGGATTTCTGAGCCGCCAACGCATCTTGCCGCCAGTCACTGATGCAGCACGCGGCTGTACGTGCGCGTGCAGCAGGAGGACGGGCATCGCATGTGGTCGAGCCCGGTGTATTTGTTCCGGTAGCTTCTGGCCTGTTCTCCATCATCGTGGTGAGGCTTAGGAGCCGGTGGGCGATATCCGATCACGGACCGGCCTACTGATCGAGCCAAACTGCAGTCAGATCGTTGCCGAGATAGTGACTGGGCGTCAGCTGCCAACCCTTGACACGTTTGTTGTGTACGACAATACGCTGCCACCAGAACAGCATGATGTTGTACGCCTGGGAGATCGAGTATTGTTCGAACTCACGCGTCAGTTTCTTGCGCTCAGCTGGGTCAATCGCACGCTTCTGGCGCTCAAACAGATCGTCGATCCTCGTATCGGGATGTTGCGAGTAGGACATGGGTGATCGCATGGCAGCCGAGACCACGTGAACGTATTGAAGGTTCGGGTCGTCGCCATGGTCGGTAATGAAATCGATCGCTACGTCGAATTCGCCGCGCCCCAATGCCTCGTAGAACAGTTTGGTCTCAAGCTGCTTGTGCTCGGCCTGAACGCCAATCTTGCTCCACTGGTCGATCGAGTAGATGCCGGCCGCGGTGTAGGGTTGGCCCACGTTACGATTGAGAAAATTGATCTTGAGATTGCTGACACCGGCCTCCTGTAGCAGACGTTTAGCCTCCTCACGCGATTTGGCGATGTCGCGGCCGTAGCCGGGAAGGGCTTCGAGCTCGGCGTCGGTGAGAGCATGCGCGTAGCCCGGCCGAGTGAAGCCGCCGACATATTTCATGAGCGAAATGCGGGCCATGGCGGGGGCGCTGCCCCAGCGATCCATGGCCAGAGTGAGCGCCTGGCGTACGCGAAGGTCATCGAAAGGCTTCTTGCGGGCATTGATGGTCAACATCAAGCTGGCCGACCACGGCCCTTCGAGCACGACCGCGTTGTCCTTGAGCTTGTCTACGATCACGTCTCTGTCGGTGGGAGTCAAACCTCGGAACTCAATGTCGAACTGACCGCCAATTATGCCGGTAGCGAGGCCGCTGGACTTGATGAAATATGCCTTGAAGCCGTCGAGGTACGGCCGGTCAGCATTGAAGTAGCCGTCGAAGCGCTTGCCTTCCCAACTCTGGCCCTTCACGTGCTCCACGAAGCTGAACGCGCCCGTTCCCATGATTTTGTCTTCTGGATAACGCGGGTTCTCTTTCAACCTGTCGGCGCTGTAGATGCAGTTCCACGGCGAGGCGAATCCGATCCAGCGCCGACGCGTTGGGCTTCGCGAAGCGGAAGACGACGGTATAGGGATCGGGCGTCTCGACGGCGGAGATGTCCTCATAGAGCGCGCGTCGTGCCGACAGGACGCCGTCCGGCGGATTGATTATGCGATCGTAGGTAGCCTTCACGTCGGCCGAGGTCATTGGCGAACCATCGTGAAACTTCACATTTCGGCGCAGCCTGAAAGTAAAGGTCAGTCCATCTGGCGTGGACGTCCAGGATTCGGCGACGTCGGGCTCAATCCGCATGTCCTTCCAGTCGCCGACGTATTTGAGCAAAGTCGAGTAGTGAGGGCCGACGGGGTGCAGGGCACCAAACGTGGTGCTAGCATGACAGTCGTAGTTGGGAGGCTCGGCGACTACAGCGAATTGGAGTACTCCACCACGCTTGGCCGCCTCTGCCGGCACGATGCCAGGAACCGCCGCGACGATAAATCCTGCGGCTACGGCGATTTGAGCAATTCGTTGGACGGCACGCAGCTCGCCGAGGCGATGCATGATGAGTCCTCCCAAAGACGCCGCCGTTCTGTTGGTGGTCGGCGGCAGATGTTATTAGTTCGCCCCGCCATTGTGATTGACAGGATTGCGTCACACTCTAGCGCACCGCATCGTCATCGAGTGCTTGAAGCGATCCGCAGGGTGCGTGCCTCCCCCCTCGTTTCTTGCTCGAGCATCCCCCCAAAAAAATCCAAAAACAAGGAAGGAAGATCTGTCAAGGAGGATGAGTGGGAAGATGAGCCTGCATCGCGGCCAGGATCTCGGCCTCCATACCCGCCTCGTCGGCCGGTCCGTCGCTTACGGCGCCGGTGTCGGATCCTCCTCGATTTGTGAGGTGCTTATTTGCGTGCAGCGCGGCCAGCTCCTACTGACAGCACACTCCCCGCCACCATCGCTCATGGCAGGAACTCCCGGTGGCTTGAATGCCCGTTGCGGGTCAGAAGCAGACCTAGTCACTAACCAAGACCGATGTCTGCTTTGCCATCAAGAGCGGACATGGCGGCGACTGAAGGCGCACGTCTGCCTATGCCAATTTCTGACTCATGCACTGCAACAACAGCCACACGCGGCACATCAGGTGCTGGGATTCGTCTAGCTGCCGCCTAGAGTCTCCCGGTAGAGCCGTTATTGGTCGCCGTCGCCACTCGGCCATACGAAGGATCGACGAGTTTGGCGAGGCATTGCAACGTGGCACAGCGAATGTGCTAACTGTTGCAATGACCCGAGGCGATTGTCGGCGGAAATAGGCTCGAGTTCGATGGTACGGTTTCGGCATCCTCGCAGATGCTGATCGCGGGCACCCGCTCAGGAGGAAATTCATGAGACGAGTGGCACTTGCGCCGATGGTGATCCTGGGACTGATCGCCGGCGGACCTCCGACTTCGGCCATTGCACAGGAGTTGAAGGAGATCGCCGTTGCGCAGCAGTTCGGGGCGATTTTCATTCCACTGATGGCCATGGAGAACCTGCAGCTTATCGAGAAGCAGGCAACGTCCCGCGGGATCGGCGACCTCAAGGTGAACTGGGCAAAGCTTGCAGGCCCGTCGGTGATGGTGGACGCGATATTGTCCGGCAATTTGCACTTCTCCGCACAGGGTGTCCCCTCGCTCGCTCTGATGTGGGATCGCACGAAGGGTGGCGTCGGTGTGCGGGCCGTCTCGGCGATCACCAATACCGACATCTATCTCAACACGCGCAATCCAAACATTAAGTCGATCCGCGATTTTAGCGAAAAGGATCGCATTGCCGTTCCGTCGGTGAAGGTATCGACGCAGGCCCTGTTCCTGCAGATTGCAGCCGAAAAGGAGTGGGGGCCCGGCCAGCACACCAAGCTCGACTACATGACCGTTGGGCTTGCGCATCCCGACGCGATGGCGGCAGTGCTCAACCCAATGGGCGAGGTCAGCGCACATTTCGCCACCTCACCCTTCCACGAGGCAGAGATGAAGGCCGGCCTGAAGACGGTGACGACTGGTTACGAGATCATGGGCGGGGAGGTGACCAATCTGGTGTTCGTCACTACGGAGAAATTTCGCACCGCCAACCCGCAGGTCTACAGTGCGGTGGTGGCCGCGCTCGATGAGGCGATTGCCTGGACCAACGCCGACAAGCGCCGGGCGGCGAAGCTCTACATGGAGATGACGAAGGAGAAGAAACTAAACGAGGACGACGTGGTAGCCATAATCTCAGCGCCAGGCTTCGATTTCACCAAGGTACCCAAAAAGACCTTCAAGTTCGCGGACTTCATGCATCGCATCGGCACGCTCAAAACCAAGCCCGAGAGCTGGAGGGACCTCTACTTCGCTGATGCGCACGAGCTTGGAGGTGACTGACCGATCGTGGCAGCCTGTTGCTGCGACGGCGACGCATGATCCACCGGCGCTGACGTTGGCCGAGGATGACAGATGCACTTTAGCTTCGCTCCTGATCGCCGAGACGGCGGTCACGACGCCGAACAGGCCGCCAGCAGCAGGTGCCATTGTGTGGACGCTCAGTGTACTTCCTCACCGAAGGCGCGCGCATGCTTGGCCGGAGAGGAGTACCGTTAACCTGACTAGGTCGTGAACTCGTAAAGGCGAAGCGACCGCAGCGAGTTAGGATTTTAGACAGCCTGGAACCCTAGTCCTGTCGTGTCGGCAAAGTCCCCGATAGCAGACGGAACCGCTGCAATGCGAAGTAGTCGGCTTGGGGCCCATTGCAGCCGAAATCGAAAGTGGTGCCAACAACGTCAGCATTTGCCAGCAACCGACATAGCCTCCACAGCATTCCAAGTTCACCGTAACACCTGCGAAACATTTCCCGCTCCTCGGCAGTCCGGCGGCCGCCGTTGAGCGCAATGTAGCGGGCGACATCCTTTTGAATGGGCTGCTTGTGGAATCGCGCCTTGCAAGATGGTGTCCCACAAGCTGAGGCGGGATGCATTCAACGGACACTTGCGGGAGTCGTGGTGCCGAAGGACGATCATCGTCGTTCTCCCGACGAGGTCAATGGTTTGGATTGCAGCAGAGGACGTAGACTGAGCTTGCGCTACGTTGGCGGTTGAGGCCGGCGCACTCGAAGTACGCGAGCACGGCGACGGTTACCGCCTGTATGTCGATCCCGACCTCGTCAAGCCGCCGCTGAACGTGGTGCGCCTCAGCCTGCACCCGCGTGGCCTGGCGCCGCTGATCGTCAATCTCGGCGAGTGGCGTAACCATCTGATCGAGCGCCTGCGCCGGCAACACCGCATCACGTGCGATCGTGCTATCGAGGCGCTGCTGAAGGAGGTGTCTGCCTATCCCGGTGGTCCGCAGCGAAAGCTTGAAGCTGCGAGCCAGCAGGATGCCGTTGTTGTGCCCCTGCGCTTGCGCACACATGGGGGCGTGCTGTCGTTCCTGAGCACGATCACTGTCTTCGGCACAGCAGTCGATATCTCCCTGTCAGAGCTGTCTCTGGAGGCGTTCTATCCGGCGGACGAGGCGACAGCTGTGGCGCTGCGGCGAACGTCCGCTCAACATCCTACGAGCTGACGAGGTTTGGTCCGCAGCTCAGTTCCATCTGACGACTGGAGTGGGCCAGAAGCGGACATCATCGTGTTGCAAGAGCTATGTCCGCTTTGCCCTCAAAAGCGGACATAGCCATCGCTAGGCGACTTCGTCCGCCAAATGCCCGTAGCTGAAGTTCAGTCTCACCGGTTCCAGCTTGCCCAGCGCATAGTTAGTCGGCTCGTTTCCAGGTGACGATGGCCCTCCCACCGCTGGCGGTCCCGCGGCTGCTCCATTATTCGCTCGGAGACAAGATTTACAGCGGCACTAGAGGGCTAGGACCATAGTTACGAGTGCGTTCGGGCGGCAGCGCAGCTAACTCTTCAACGCGCTAACACCGGTTTCAATCCGGCCTTCGTGATGACGGTTGTGGCCTCCGTGGACGACAGGAAGCACAGTAGCGCGATTGAGGCGTCCGACTGCCGGGAATTCTTCGGTAGCGCGCCCACGAAAAGGTCGCCGGCTGAACCTCGGACGGCACAGTGCCGACGAAATCGACGCCCGGGACGTGGATGAGTTCGGGGACTTGCTGAAAAGCAACCTCCGCCTCCCCCCGACCGACGACTGCAGCGACCAGCTCCCCCCAACGGGGGCCCCGTACCTTGCGCGTCTTGTCTGCGATCTCGTCAGCAATGGCTGAGCTTCGTGAACCCGATGGTCGAGAGATAGGTTCCGCTTGAACTGTCCGACACGCGATGGATTTCGCCGCCAGCAGCGCGATAGGCGACTTACCGGAGCTTTTTCGCGTCGTGTTCGTGATGCGCGAAATCGAGGATATGAGCGTTGGGGAGACTGCCGACTTCCTGGGGCTCCGTCCGGCAACGGTGAAGACCAGATTGCACCGCGCTCGACGGCTGTTGCGGAAAGCTCTCGACGCGCAACTCGCCTCAACCCTGACCGATGCATTCCCATTCGATGGCTTGCGCTGTGCTCGAATGACGAATGTAATTTTGCAGCGGTTTGGGTTCTCGCCGCTGTCCGATGAGGCCAAATAATTCTGCTGCGTCGGCGCTCGCTTTCGCCGCTTGACTTTCACCGCAGCCAGGACGCTAAGGAGGTGACTATGCCACGGAATGGTTCCACTTCGATCACAAGACGAAGTGTGGTCGCAGGGCTGACGCTGACCGCCGCCCCGATGGGGGTATTGGCGGGGGCGGATAACGTGTACGCGCAAACCAAGCAAACCACGCCTGACAAAAGTCTGTACGAGCGGCTGGGCGGCGTCTTCGCCATCGCGGCGGTGGTGGATCACTTCAGCGACGCCGTCGTGAAGAACCCCATCGTTGGCCAGACGTCCAAGAACCCGCAGTTGCGCGAGTGGCACACCAAGAACCTGGGAAGGCTGCCCGGCCTCAAGTTCATGCGGACGCTCTGGGTCTGCAACGTCTCGGGGGGCCCCTTCCAGTTCGCTGCCACCAAACCCGGCACGACGCCGCTCGGCCTCGAGGAGGCCCACCGGGACCTCCGGATCTCCCCCGCGGAGTTCGACGAGGTCGCAGCGGAGCTCGGCCGAACTCTTGATTACTTCAAGGTCCCGCAGCGCGAGAAGGGTGAAGTCCTGGCCGCCTTCGCCGCCCACAAAGGCGAGGTCACCGCCGGCTATGCGGCGGCCAATAAGCGCGGCTGAAGCGTTCTGGCTCCTGTCAGACAATCCCGCCCAGCCCAGGTGGCCGGGAACGGGTGTCTGGCCGGCGAGGAAGCCTACAAAGAGGAAGGTGCTGGCCGAATATGCGGAACTCGAGGAGCGGCTCAAAAAGAAGGTCACCACTAACGATCGGTGGAAGCGGGCGCCTGCTCGCTCATTGACGAGGCGCATGATCGGCACGATACCTTGACCTGCCGAACGTGCGAAGCACGTGCAACCGAGCGGCAGATCCTGCTAGGCGCGGTTGCTCATGCCAGCTGCGGGCGGCAACTCGCTGAGACTGCCTCCGTAGTGCGCCCGCTCGGCCTCCCTCATCGCAAGACGAAGTAGAAGGGCCTGCAGATCGGTCGGAGGAGGAGAGGGAGGCATCAAATCGCGAATGCTGGGCCCAATTGCTTTTAGGAGATCGTATTTGTGTTTCATCGAAAAACCCCGTGTTTAGATAAATAACTTCCCTGCGCTAATGTGGTTCCCAGTTCGGAACAATTTTCTGCAATGTATCAGGGTGTTACCTAAAACTTAAACCGCCGCGGCTCTGAATGCCAGGTGGCTATACGGAACCTCCAAAACGACAAATGGGCAGGGTTTCCCCTGCCCAAAGTAGCAAAACACGTCCAAATCGCAGCCTATTGCGGCGGGACCTCAGATCAGGAAGTCATCCTTCTTGGCCTTGCTGCCCTTCGTAGCGGCAACCATCCAGAGTGGCATACGGCCCCGGCCGGTCCAGGTATTCTCTGGGTTCTTGGGATCGCGATATTTCGGTGCCACCGAGCCCTTGCCCTTGCGGCCCTTGCCAAGTACTTCGTCGAGCGTCAGGCCGTGCTCCTTGGCCATATCGGCCAATTTCTGACGTAGCGCGACACGCTCTGAATTCTGCTTTTCGACCATGGTCCGGTCGACCTGGTTGCGCAGTTCCGCCAATTCGGCGTAGGACATTTTGTCCAGGCTGCTCATTCTCGCCATATTCTCTCTCCGGAAGGTGGAATGGAACCCGCGAAATATCGATTGCTTGGATTGATAAAGAATTACAATCGGAATCATCTGCCAAAGCCGACCCTGCGGTGCTAAGACGCGAGAATGACGAATGATGCTCGCCTTATGGCCCCGGCCACGGCCCGCAACCGCGAGCCCATAACAAAGGTCCTGCGTCGTCATTTGCCATCCCGGGGACTGGTGCTGGAAGTTGCCAGCGGAAGCGGCGAGCACGTCACCCACTTTGCCACCGTTCTCAGCGCGGATCTCAGATTTCAGCCAAGCGATCCGGATATGGGCGCAAGGGCTAGCATCGATGCATGGGTTCAATCGGCCGGCGTGAGCAACGTCCTACCCGCCATCGCTCTCGACGCGTCGGCGGACCCTTGGCCTATTCAATGGGCGGATGCGGTTATCTGCATCAACATGATTCACATCGCGCCGTGGGAAGCGGCCATCGGGCTTGTGCGCGGCGCAGCGCGTCTGCTGCCCGCCAACGGTTTGCTCTATCTATACGGCCCATACCGCCGCTACGGGCAGCATACGGCGGCATCCAATGAAGCGTTCGATGGCAGTCTTCGCAGGCAAAATCAAAGATGGGGCGTGCGGGACCTGGAAGCAGTGGCGGAGCTGGCCGAAGAGCACGGGTTTGCTCGACCCCTGATCGACGAAATGCCCGCCAACAATCTTTCCCTCATCTTCCAGCGCGTTGCGCGAGCGTAGCCGTCAGACGTGGGGCTCTTGTTCCAGCCGGAACAGTGTCGGGTTGCGCGATGTTCTACCCTGCAGTCAGGCTCTTGAACGAGGACATCGCCATGCTGACCCGCAAAACCATTGTCCGCCCAATTGTCAAAGTCGCATTTGGCTTGGGTTCCCTCATTCTTTTGGCAACCGATGTCGGTGCGGTGGACGGGCGTGTCAGCTCGGCTTGCGCGAGCGACTATCTCGCCTATTGCAGCCAGCATGATCCGGACGGCCCGGGAACCCGCCGGTGCATGCGCGCAAACGGTCTCAAGCTGTCGCAGGCCTGCGTGAATGCGTTGGTGGCAGCGGGCGAAGTGTCAAAGCGGGAAGTCGCACGACGAGCGGCCTCGAAGTAGGTCGGAGATGGCCTAGCCTTTGCGATGGACTTCTTTCTCCAGCATCACATCCTTGGGCTTCTTGTCCTCGCGTAGCCCGAGGAAGGCTGGGTGCCGCATTTCACCGGCAGCAGTCCACTCGCTGAACTTCACCTCGGCGACCAATAGCGGCTTCACCCAGGTCCTGGTCGCCTGGTCCTTCACGTGCGGCTTGACGGTGACTTGTTTATCTGTAGCGGCAACCTGATTGGCCGTCTTGCGCATTGGGCTTGTGACGCGAGCCACATAGCCCTCTGCCCGCGCGTACGCAGCGTGCCGCGAATTGCTCGGCAAAAACGCTTGGCTTCAGAGCTGTCCAGACAGGTGTTTTCTCTCCGCACCCACAAAAGATATCGGGAGTAGATCACGCCCGGCGTCTCCCCGCCCTTTGCCGGCGCCAGGCACCAAGCATGGTCACCGCACTCCCATGAGTGCGAAGCTGACGCCAGCCGCTATTAGACCGATACCGATCCCAAACTGCCAGATCCGCGCTCCGGGGAGGAGCTTTTCTGCCGAGACCAGAACGGTCAGAGCTGCGACCCAGCGCAAGTCCATGACCGCGACCGCGAACAGAAGGATCATCAGCGCGCCGCAGCAGCCAATGCAGAACAATCCATGCCGCAAGCCCATAACCATCGCTCCGAGCTGCCCGTCGCGCCATTCGCTCAGAATGAAGCTGTCGGGCGTTCGGCAGTAGGCGAGACACCTCTCCTTCAAAGGGCTGAATTGATAGAGGCCTGCAGCAAGGAACAGCGCTGCCGACCAGTAGTGTGACGTCGACTGCATCATGGTGGTGAGCAGGCCAGTGGTCTGCAGCAGCCATTGCAGCACCGTCGCAACGATTGAAAAAACGGCCCAGACGATTAGGTAACCAAGCAGGAACACGGCAGTCGGCACATACGGCGCGCTTCGTTGGCGTCGCCGGCGATTGATGGTCGCAAACGCAGAGACCATGGGGCTTGCGCCCGGCACCATCATCGCTGCCATCATGGCCCACCACATCACAAACAGCAGCAAAGCGCCGATTGCTGTCCATGACGGCTCCATGTCGTTGATCGACATGTTCATGTCGCGCCACATGGCCACTTCCATGTCGTCCATCATCTTCGCTTGATGGAGGGTGAAGCCCCAGGCCAGGGCGGCGACCAGGAATAACAAACCGACAACGACGAGGCGATCGAGGCGACGCTTTGGTCCGGCAGCGCCGGGATCTTGCGTCATAGGCCTTTCAGCGGCTGGCGCCAGCTGAACGTTTTTGGGCCGCGCAGATCGAAGGCGATATGTTTGGAGGATCGCTGGGACCAGTCAAAGCTGCGGCCGAAAGCACCGGTGACCACGTTTCGCTTGGCCTGGCCGACCGTAAGGAAGCCGGGCACGACTTCAGGTCGAGGAGCATTGTAGATGCGGCAGGTGTCTCCTTCCGGCACCATGTACTTTCGGAATGGCCCACCGAGGCCGTCGACCATTCCCGGTACCTCAACGCGCCAGTTCTCGGCATCGTGGGTGACAGTCATCGGCACAAACTCCACGCCGTCCAGGCTGAGTGTCAGATCGCGCCACGCCTCGAACGCGCCGCCTGCGAAGCCTGTGAAGATCTTCTCTAGTGCAACCCGCTCCTCAGGGTTGGCACGGTCATCGATCAGAAAGCCGAACTCGCGGTTCTTCTCGAAAACGTTGCCCTCCCAGTGAATGATGAGGACCACGGCAAGGTCTTTGGCGAGTTTGAGGTCGCCATAGTTGCCGTCGCGGATCAGCCACGTCAGCACGCCCTCGCAGAAGCCATACGTCGGATTCGATCCGAAATTACAGGGACAGCCGATAGCGCAATTGCACAGATCCCACCAATCTCCGGTGATACGCCAATCGGGAACGGTATCTTCTGTAGTCATCGAGGGAGTGGGGTCGGCGGGCACGGAGGATGTTTCCTGAATGCAGACAAAATGGTACGCGCCTACCTCCAGGCTGGCAAGCTACGCGCTCCACGAGACATCCACTCTCAATTCTCGCCCGGCCAGCTATCGGCATATGTCACCACGTCCGCAACCAGCGGTGCTCAAGCGCTGATTTCTGTCGGTTGCGCTGTTGATTGGTGAAAAGGAGTTGGCAAGGCCGGGCGGATGTCGCATCGCCTCCGCGCTACCTGATGCCGCGAGACCCCACTTGAACCAGTGATGGCAGAGCCACGGCAAATACCACGAGGCCCACGGCAAAGAGATCCAAGGCGCTAACATGTGTGCCAAGAAGCACCGCTGACAGCATCGCGCCGAGTGGCACGGTCAGGCAGCCCAGAAGGCTCATGCGGCCGACCGGGAGATGACGCACCGCGTAGTTCGACAGGATGTAGAACTCCGACAGACACGACGAGGCCGAGATAGAGCAGGACAGCGATCGACTCCACGCTGGCGTCGACCGCACGCGCGCCGTCCGACGGCATGACGAATAGCAGGAGGACCGCCACGCAGCAGGCCGAGGTGAGTTGCCAGCTGGAGGTCACCAGCGGGTTGGCTCCGGCTTGGGCATTGCGCCGGGAGAGCAGCGCGTTGACGGCGGAGGCGAGCACGCCACTCGCCACGAAGATATCACCCAGCACACTGCCGCCGCCGTGATGGCGCTGGCCCCAGACCAGGATCAGGGTGCCGCTGAAGGCGATCACGGCCGCTACTAGCACCACGATCTCGATGCGCTCGCCGAGAACGACACGGCCTAGGATGGGCACGATCAGCGGCGTGAGGCCCCAGAAGACCGAGCCGCTGACTGGCGAGGTCATGGTGAGGCCGACGGAGACCAGGAAAACGACAAGGCCCGGCTCCAGCAATCCCATGACCAGTGGACGCCAGCCCACATGGCGCAGCCGTGCGCTCGATCGGGTCGCGAGCACGATCAGCCACAATGCTACGGCGGCCAGCGACAACCGGATGAAAACGAACTCGGCAACCGCGATCTCGGAAAGTGCAAATTTGCTGCCGGGTGTGGCCGACGACCACAAGAAGGCTGCTGCGAGCATGGCGATGGTGGGCAGCACATTGCTTGGTGGCATCACGACCTTCTCATCGCCGGCTTGCACCAAGAATTCACGGCGCACCTTGAACCTCAGACCTTCGTAGAGGGACAGGGCTGATGTGTCCTTCGCTGCAGATGCAGGAATGTCGGTTCCTCGATGGCGGAGAAAGGCACCACGTCGCGACTGATGCGGCACAGGTCCTAGCGTGCGAGGGCCCGGTCGACAAATTCGAGCCGATCCTGACCCCAGAAGATCTCACCCGAAGCAAGCACGTAGCTTGGCGCGCCGAAAACGCCGCGCTTGATGGCCTCAGCGGTCAGCTCGTCGTGCATCCCATCAAGCTCGGCATCGCTCGGCCCAGCTTTGCGGATTGCCTCGGCATCGAGCCCTGCCCGCTCAGCCGCGGCGGCGAGCGCGGCCGGTTCCGCGATGCTCTGCTCCATTTCCCAGAGCGCCTTTCCAATTTCAGTGGCGAGCCGGTGCGCATCCTTTCCCTGGAGCTTAGCCGCCAGGACGAGACGGGTTCCAGGCGCCTCATCCGAGGGAAAGTACTTCGGTTCGATATTGATCGGAACGCCGAGGTGGTCACGCCAGCGTTTGAGATCCATGAGCCGATAGGCGCGGCGCTCAGGTGCCCGCTTCACCAGGGGTAGGCCACCGGTCTTGGCGAAGACCTCGGCAAACTTGGCGGGCTTCACGTTCACTGTGCAATCGTGCTTCTTGGCGATTGCGGCAAAACGAGCGCTACCCAAGTAGGTCCACGGTGAATTAAGCGAGATGTAGTAGTCGATGGTGGGCATCGGTCTCCTCAAGTGCCGGTTGTTTCGATGTCGATGACGCGTAGCAAGGCACGTTCCCCATGGTGTTAGAGTTCATGACCAGGGATGGAGAGCGCATCGCTTCGCCCTTTATGGTGAAAGAATCCACTGGCTCCCAAGAAACGACGTCGCAAATGGTGTTGCGCCTGGCACTCCTGGCTAGTCGTTGTTGAAGGACGCGATCAGGGCGTCGACCTCTTTTTGATCCGGTCCCTTGCTGCGCGCGTTGACGCGCGGGCCGCTGCCGTAACCAATCCACAGCACGATCTCGTCCGGTCGCGGCGCGTCGTGGATCAGAACGGGCGTAGAGTCGACCGCGTCGAGGTCCCACCCCGCGTCGAGCGGCCCGTAGAGCAGGTCGATCGTGGAGCCGGGCGGCCCAACCTTGGCGTGACCCGGAATGATGACGCGGCCGCGCTTGATGGTGCGGCGCATGGCCATGCCGAGCCGGGGATGGATCATCGCGGCGCCATGCTCGAGGTCACCACCGGTGCCGACCAGTGCCGCCTTGGTATAGGAGCGCAGTTGCGACGGTCCGGAGCCTAGGGCGGCCAGAGCCGCCTTGGTGAGCGAAACGCCAAGCTCGAGCGAATAGTCGATAAGCGGCTGGAGATCGGCGCCGGCGGCCTTCCCGGCCAATGGATTCTTGAAAACGGCGGCAATCGCCACGCGCCGCAGCGCAGGGTTGGCGCGCGCGCCATATTCGCTATTGATTTCCTCGACAAGGGTGACGGTCTTGCGGACGTCCATGGCGTTTTCCTCTTCGCTAACTCGAGTTCAAAAGCGGCACCTGGATCAGCTCTGCTTCTCAGGCCAGCGTGGATCTTGCCCTTCCGGGGTCAAGTGCCGCAAAACGTTTGGCGCACGACTTGCTCGGGCCGCGGCGACTCGGCGTAGTGGCCGAAGGTTGGTTGATCCTCATAGGGCCCGGCCAGTACGTCCAGCAAGGTCTCAAAGAGGGAGAAATCCCCTTTGCTCGCGGCCGCAGAGATACCCTCCTCCACCAAATGATTGCGCGGGATAAATGCAGGGTTCGCTGTGCGCATCGCGGCCTGGCGGTCGCTTGCGTCTCCCCCTCCTCGGCAATCCGTTGGCGCCATCTCGCGGCCCATTCGTCGAAAGCGTGCGCATCGGCAAACTGGCTGCGTAGCGCCATGTCCGCGTCGGAATTGGCAGCCGCGTCGCACAGCCCGCGGAAGGTCAATGTGAAGGCAGCGCCGTTGCTGGCCTTCCGCTTGAGCAGATCTTGCGCCAATGGCAGATCGTCCGATCGCCTTTCCACCAGACCGATCTTGCACCCGAGGCCGGTGGCATGGGCGGTCTCGAAGCGGCAGTCGAAGGTGCGGATGGGGGTCGATGGCCCCTCCTTGTTCTCGCAAGCAGCGGCAAGAGCGTCTCGCTAGACGGGCGAGGTTCCATTTGGCGATGCGCGGCGTTCCGGGTGCCCACGGCATCGATCGAGCTGTAGACCTTTCCAGGATCATAGGTGCCCATGAAGGCGCAGCGACCGTAGTCGATGGTCTCGCCTGCGACCGACATGTTGTCTGTATTCATGACGCCGTGAATGAAGGCGACGGGCAGCCATTTGGCGACAAGCTCGGCTTGGCGCGATCAAGAGATCCAGCAGGTACGATAGCGGTTCGGCGCCTGAACCGCTTCCGGGCGATGGCGTGCGATGACGTGATCGGCGAGGTGGCGAATTCCATCCAACGTCTTCGCGTGCGGCGAAAAAACTGGAACATGCCAACACGGATATGACTCGATGCGACGCGGATTAGGACCGCGCCGGGCATAGGCGCCTCGAAAGCATCAACCTGTCGCAAAAGCACCTGACGACGGACACCAACGCCGTGGCGCAGCAATGTAAATCATTGACCGGCCGGCGCCGAGACCTTCTCCCAGCTTTCTAGCTTTAGCACCTCTGAGATATGAAAGTGATATGCATCCCAACAGCCGCTGGTTTTAACGGCTGAGGAACGGCGAGCTACACCCTTGTTCTAGAGGAGGTATTCAAGTGGTGGAGCCGAGCGGGATCGAACCGCTGACCTCGTGAATGCCATTCACGCGCTCTCCCAACTGAGCTACGGCCCCATGTTTCCTGTGAGGAAGCCGGCGGGATGGGTCGCCGGCGCGTCTAACTAGGCCGGGGCGGGAAAATGCGCAAGGGCCGCCCGCGGCCGCAGATGCCGATCAGCCCGGCTCGTCCTTGTCGTCGACTGGGCCGCCGATGATGTTGGACATGTCGGAGCCGTCCTCCTCCTCTTCCTCGAGGAAGGTCTCGTCGTCCTCGGCGCCGGCGGCCTCTTCCTCCTCGCCCTCGATGACCACCAGATCCTCGGCCTCGCCTTCGGCCGCTTCCGGAGCTTTGGCCTCGGCCGGCACGAAGGCTGGCTTCTTGACGGGCTTGCGGGGGGCCTTTTCTTCGGAAGCCATGGCGTTGGCCGACATGGCCAGCTCGTAGACGGATTCGCAGATCGGGCAGACGATCGGGTCGCGGTTCAGATCGTAGAACCGCGAGCCGCACTCGGGGTTCTGACACGTGCGCTTGGTGCCGCGCTCGGCTTTGGTGGACATGGGTGCTCGCCTTGAGGTGATCGGCCCGGGGCTCGTCTGGAGCCATGCCTGGGTGATTTGGTGTGCTCCTTGCCACGCGCCGGCCATGCTGTCAAAAGCAAATCTTCCCGCGCCCCGGCCGCACGGCGGCATAGACCGGCAGACGGGCCGCGAAGGCCGGTTTTGTTGACAGAGCCGGGCCCCCCTGCTCTATGGCGGCCCATGCCGCCGCCGGCTGGCGGCCGTTGCTTGAAAGTTGAGGCCCCGCAAGGCCGTGTCGCACGCCAATCCCAAGCCGTTGTCGTCGACCCGATCGCCTGCCCTGTCGGGGCGGATCAGGGTGCCGGGCGACAAGTCCATCTCGCATCGCGCCCTGATGTTCGGCGCGATCGCCACCCGCCGCACCACCATCACGGGGCTGCTGGAGGCCGAGGACGTGCTGAACACGGCCAAGGCGCTGCAGGCGCTGGGGTGTCCGATCCGGAAGACCGCCGGCACCTGGGAGGTGCTGGGACGCGGCGTTGGCGGTTTGGCCGAGCCGGACGGCGAACTCGATTTCGGCAACTCCGGCACCGGCACGCGCCTGATGATGGGGCTGATCGCCGGCCACGACATGACCGTGCGCATGGTAGGCGATGCCTCGCTGTCCAAGCGCCCGATGGCGCGCGTGCTCGACCCGCTCAAGCGCATGGGGGCTGGAGGTGCTGGACGGGCGCCACCGCGGCTGCCGCTCTCGCTGCGCGGTACCAGCGATCTTGTGTCCGATCGAATACCGCCTGCCGGTGCCGTCCGCGCAGCTCAAGTCGGCGATTCTGATCGCCGGGCTGCAGGCTGCCGGCGCGACCACGGTCATCGAGGCGGAGGCCACCCGCGATCACACCGAGCGCATGCTGCGCCATTTCGGGGCCGAGGTGACCACCGTCGAGCGCGATGGTGCGCGCGCCATCACCGTCAAGGGTGACGGCGAGCTTGAGGGCCGCGCAGTGACGGTGCCGGGCGATCCAAGCTCGGCGGCCTTCCTGGCTGCGGCGGCGCTGATCGTGCCGGGCTCGGAGATCACCATCGAAGGCGTGCTGGTCAATCCGACACGCACGGGCTTCTACACGACGCTGCGCGAGATGGGCGCCGACGTCGCCTTCCTCAATGAGCGCGAGGAGGGTGGCGAGCCGATCGCGGACGTGCGCGTGCGCCACTCCAAGCTGAGCGGCGTGCGCGTGCCGCCGGAGCGCGCGCCCAGCATGATCGACGAGTACCCGATGCTGGCGTGCCTGGCTGCCTATGCGAGCCGGCGAGACGCGCATGGAGGGGCTTGCCGAGCTGAAGGTGAAGGAGAGCGATCGGCTGGCGGCGACGGCTGCCGGGCTGATCGCCAACGGCGTGGCGGCCAAGGCCGAGGGCGATACGCTGATCGTGCAAGGCGGCGGCCGCGTGCGCGGCGGCGGGCTGGTCGCCACCCATCTCGACCATCGCATCGCCATGGCCTTCCTGACGCTCGGCCTCGGCGCCGACCGGCCCGTCACGGTCGACGACACCGCCATGATCGCCACCAGCTTCCCCGAGTTCCGCTCGCTGATGGAACGTCTGGGCGCCACCTTCATGACCGCCGCGCCATGCGCAGCCCATGATCATCGCCATCGATGGACCGGCGGCATCGGGCAAAGGCACGCTCGCCATGCGCATTGCCGCGCATTTCGGCCTGGCCCACCTGGATACCGGCCTGCTGTATCGCGCCGTTGCCCGCGATGTGAAGCGCAGCGGTGGCGCGCTGGAGGACGAAGGCGCCGCCATCAGAGCTGCCCAGCGAACTCGATTCCGCCACGCTGGACGACCCCGCCCTGCGCGGCGTTGGCGCCGGCGAGGCCGCCTCGATCGTGGCGCGCATACCGGACGTGCGGGCAGCCCTGCTGGAGTTCCAGCGCGCCTTCGCCCGCAAGCCGCCCGGTGCCGTGCTGGACGGGCGCGATATCGGCACGGTCGTGTGCCCCGATGCCGACGTTAAGATCTTCGTAACCGCCACCCCCGAGGTACGTGCCCGGCGCCGCCATCTGGAGCGGCTGGGACGGGGCGAAAGCGTGACCTACGAGGCGCGTTCTGGCCGATATCCGCCGGCGCGACGAGCGCGATGCCGGTCGGCAAGCGGCCCCCATGCGGCCGGCGGCAGACGCAGTCTTGCTGGACACCAGCAATTTGGATATAGAAGCCGCATTCGATACAGCCGTCGGCGTGATCGTAAAGAAGGTTGGCCAACGCGGGCGCACCTGAGGGTGGGCTCCAATCCAAGTTGGCCGAGGACACGCCGCCGGTAGCAACTCAAACATCATGGGCACGGGCTGGAAAACCCGGCGTGCGCGGCACGTCGGCCGTGGCATTTCCGGCTTGTGCTCGATCCGCGGCCAAGGTCCGCGGGCAACCGAACAGGAACAGGAGCAGGAATGGCTATCGCCGGCATTGAAACGAAGGACATGAACCCGACGCGCGACGACTTCGCCGCGCTGCTGAACGAGACCCTCTCGGAGGACGACGCCTTCGAAGGCAGCGTCGTGAAGGGCAAGATCACCGCCATCGAGAAGGATTTGGCCGTGATCGACGTCGGCCTGAAGATGGAAGGTCGCGTGCCGCTGCGCGAGTTCTCCATCCCCGGCAAGCCGGCCGAGCTGAAGGTCGGTGACACCGTCGAGGTGTACCTGGAGCGCATCGAGAACGCGCTGGGCGAGGCGGTGCTGTCGCGCGAGAAGGCGCGCCGCGAAGAGAGCTGGACGCGACTCGAGGAGAAGTTCAACAAAAGGAGCAGGTCGAAGGCGTCATCTTCAACAAGGTCAAGGGCGGCTTCACCGTCGACCTCGACGGCGCCGTGGCCTTCCTGCCCGGCAGCCAGGTCGACGTGCGCCCAGTGCGCGACATCGGCCCGCTGATGCACTCGCCGCAGCCCTTCAAGATCCTCAAGATGGATCGCCGCCGCGGCAACATCGTCGTCTCCCGCCGCGAGATCCTGGAAGCCACCCGCGCCGAGCAGCGCTCCGAGATCGTCGCCAAGCTGGCCGAGGGCCAGGTGATCGACGGCCTCGTCAAGAACATCACCGACTACGGCGCCTTCATCGACCTGGGCGGCATCGACGGCCTGCTGCACGTCACCGACATGGCTTGGCGGCGCGTCAACCACCCGAGCGAGATCGTCAACGTCGGCGACACCGTGAAGGTGCAGATCGTGCGCATCAACCCGGAGACGCAGCGCATCAGCCTCGGCATGAAGCAGCTGCAGGCCGATCCGTGGGCCGGCATCGAGGCCAAGTATCCGGTCGGCGCCCGCTTCAACGGCACGGTGACCAACATCGCCGACTACGGCGCCTTCGTGGAGCTGGAGCCGGGCGTGGAAGGCCTGATCCACGTCTCCGAGATGAGCTGGACCAAGAAGAACATCCATCCCGGCAAGATCGTCTCCACCAGCCAGCAGGTCGAGGTGCAGGTTCTCGAGGTCGACTCGCAGAAGCGCCGCATCTCGCTCGGCCTCAAGCAGACCCAGGACAATCCCTGGGACACCTTCCTCTCCACCCACCCGAAGGGCTCGGTGGTCGAGGGCCCGATCCGCAACATCACCGAGTTCGGCCTGTTCATCGGTCTGGATGGCGGCGTCGACGGCATGGTGCACCTGTCGGACCTCGACTGGAACAAGTCGGGCGACGAGGCCATCAAGGACTACAAGAAGGGCGACACCGTCAAAGCCCAGGTGCTCGACGTCGACCCGACGAAGGAGCGCATCAGTCTCGGCATCAAGCAGGTCGGCGGCGATCCGCTCGAATCGATCGGCAAGCTGAGGAAGGGCGCGCAGGTCACCTGCGAGGTGCTGGCCGTGCAGGAGAACGGCATCGAGGTCAAGATCGCCGACAGCGACATCACCACCTTCATCAAGCGTTCCGACCTGTCGCGCGACCGCTCCGAGCAGCGGCCCGAGCGCTTCAACGTCGGTGACAAGGTGGATGCTGCCATCACCAACCTCGACAAGAACAGCCGTCGCATCTCCGTGTCGATCAAGGCGCTGGAAATCGCCGAGGAGAAGCAGGCCGTGGCGCAGTACGGCTCGTCCGACTCTGGCGCTTCACTGGGCGACATCTTCAAGGCTGCCATCAAGAAGAAGGAAGGCGGCGACGATAATCCGAGCTGATCGCCGCGCAGCTCGCGTCTTGCGCAGGCCCCGTTGGCGAAAGCCGGCGGGGCCTGTCGCTTTGTGAGGCGATGCTGGCGCCCATCACATCTGTGTGAGCATCAGCGCAGACGAATTTCGGGTGATGCGACCTACTGTGCCGCACAAGAGTTCGGGCTCAGACCGAATGCGGCGGGCCAAGATTCGCAGGGTTCGTGGCCGTCTTATTGACACGGACGGTCCGCAAGATTGTGCCGGGCCTTGCTGCACCGTGCGGGAGATCGGTGAGGCCGCGCACGGTAGGCCGAGCGTCACAGCGCTGAAATCAAGTACGGCCACAACGGCAAGTCGCGGGGTGACTAGCCGGCTGGCATCTGCAGCGCCTCGGGAATCGTCAAGACTGCGAAAGAGCGGATTTTTGCTCGGCTAGGAGCGTACGTCGACTATTCGGGAGGGGATGTTCAGCCATGCCGCAGATCAGGCAGCCGGTGGTGCTGGATCTTGCTACGCCCCTTACCCGGCGCCGCAGGCGGGTGCGGATCACCGCCCTGCTGGTGATTGCCGGTCTCGTCGCCTCGCTCACTCTGCTTCTGTCGCCGGCAAGGCGCACGGTAACAACGTCGAACGACAACACCGTCCCGGGGGATATCCTCCTGACGGACATTATGCCGACGCTGTCCGTGGGAGCGGCAATTGTAGCGGAGCCATCGATTGCGACGGCGCTGCCCATTTATGTGGTTCCGGCGGACTCTGTACCAGCTGAGGCGTGGATCAGGATTTCCAGTGTGCCGTTGCTGAGCTCGTTGTCGGAAGGCTACGAGATTGCGCCCGGGCTTTGGGGGGTGCCCCTGGCGGCGCTTCCAAATCTGAAGATTACGGCGCCGAGCGGGCCTAGCATAAGGTCTGTGGTGAGTGTGGCGCTGATGTCCGCCGACGGAAAAGTCCTGGCCGAAGCGCTGTCAGTCCTGGCCGTCATGTCCGCGCGCCAATTGCTGACCCTTGCCGATGCCACCGTTGCGGAGCCGGACGGCCTTGAGGTGATCGAACGATCCGCGCCGCGGCCGAGGGGTGCCCCGCAATGCAGGAATGAAATGCCGACGGCGAGCTTCTCGTATGAGCAAGCCCAAGCTGCGCGCAGATTGGTGGAGAAGGGCGACAGCGCCCTGTCCGAAGGGCAAGTTGCCGTGGCGCGCTCGTTCTATCAGCGAGGGGCGCAGATGGGCTGGTCGGGCGCTGCCTTTGCCCTCGCTACAACCTACGATCCCTACGAGCTGATCCGCTGGCCTTTGGGACCGAGCGCCAACCTCACCATGGCGCGGTGCTGGTACGCGAGAGCCGAGCAACTGGCCGAAGCAGAGGCGGCCTACTATCTCAAGCGACTGGAGCCGATGCGCAATCTCGACAAGGCCGGCGGCACAGATCGGTTTCCCTTCGCGGGCACCAAGCCTCCCTAACCGCCGGTTCGCGGCGCCGCAGCAAGCCCTAGCATTTTTCGCGAGCTAAGTCCTTGAAGGCGTGGCCTTGCCGGCCTAGGTTGGCGCCGGTCGCGCGCGGGCGGCCGGCTGCAACGGATCGCTGCACATGACCTTCGAGACCGAGACTGTTCTCGACCGCCGACGCCTTCGCAGGCGGGTGTCATGGTGGCGGGCGCTTGCCGTCATAGCGGCGGTCAGTGTGATCGGTCTTGTCTCCGCCAAAACCGCCGAGCGCACCGGGCTCACTGAAAGCCGCCACATTGCCCGCGTCAGCGTCGACAACCTGATCACGGAAGATCGCCCGCAGCTCAAGATGCTGCAGTCGATCGCCGAGAACAAGCAGGTCGCCGGCGTGATCCTGTTCGTCAACAGTCCCGGCGGCACGACCACCGGCGGCGAGGCGCTGTTCGAGGCCATCCGCAATCTCGCCAAGGACAAGCCGGTGGTGGCGCAGTTCGGCACCCTGGCGACATCGGCCGCCTACATCGCCGGGCTCGCGACTGACCATATTGTGGCACGCGGCAACACCATCACCGGGTCGGTGGGTGTCATCTTCCAGTGGGCCGAGGTCTCGCAGCTGCTCGACAAGATCGGCGTGAAGATGAACGAGGTGAAGAGTGGCCCGCTCAAGGCCAATCCATCGCCGTTCCAGCCGATCGATGAGGCCGGCAGGGCCGCCGCCGAGCAGATGGTCGCGGACTCGCAGAAATGGTTCGTCGGGCTGGTGTCGTCACGCCGCAACATCGACACGCGCAGCGTCGCCGGCCTGGAGCAGGGCCGCATCTTCTCCGGCCGTGAGGCGCTCACATACAAGCTGATCGACGAGATCGGTGGCGAGGCCGAGGCCGTGCAGTGGCTCGAGCAGAAGCGCGATATTCCCAAGGGCCTCAAGGTCGTCGACTGGAAACCCAAGCGCGGCAGCGACTGGTCCTTGGTAGGCACCTCTGGGGCGGTTATCGGATATCTGTTCGGCGACCGGATCGGCGGCGAATTTGCTTATCTCCTCGGCAATGAGCACGGCCTCGGTGCTTTGCGCCTTGACGGCTTGGTCTCTGTTTGGCAGGCTTCCGAAAGATGAGTGAATACAAAGACTTTCGCGCGTTGTTGGAGGGCGCAACGATGATCAAGTCGGAACTCATTCAAAAGATTGCCGCAGCCAATCAGCATCTCTACCACCGCGACATCGAGCGCATCGTCAACGTCGTCTTCAACGAGATCGTGGAAGCTCTCTCGCGCGGCGATCGTGTGGAGCTGAGAGGCTTTGGCGCCTTCACTGTGAAGCATCGCGCGCCGCGCGTCGGCCGCAACCCGCGCACCGGCGCATCCGTCTCGGTGGAGGAGAAGTTCGTGCCGTTCTTCAAGACCGGCAAGGATCTGCGCGAGCGCTTGAACAAGGGGCATTGAATAACCAGGCAGTAGGTATTCGGCAGTAGGCAGTAGAGAACGTTCCTGCCTATTGCCAACTGCCTACTGCCGAGAGACCCAAATGCTGCGACGCGTTGTCTGGACTGTGGTGGCGTTCCCCCTCGGGCTCGTGCTGGTGACGCTGGCCGTCGTCAATGGTCATCGTGTCCGCTTGGTGCTTGACCCCTTCCGCCCGGAAGACCCGGTGCTTTCGCTGCTGCTGCCGTTCTACGTCTACCTGTTCGGGGCTGTGTTGATCGGCGTCGTGCTCGGCGGCATGGCGATGTGGATGACACAGGCCCGCTGGCGGCGCATGGCCCGGCGGCGCGGCGCGGACGCCGTGCGCTGGCAAGCCGAAGCCGACCGTCTCACGCGCGAGCGCGACAAGCAGGTCACCTCCGTCCGCCAGCTCGCCCCGGCCGATCGCTGATCACCGTACGTCCAGGGTCGTTCCGACTTGGGTTAGATCGCGGTCGGCTGCCGCTACCCAGTGCTGAGCCCCGTCGAAGCACGGCATTGCCGGACTCATTTCGCCCTTCGACAAGCTCAGGGCTGAAGTCTTTGCTTCTGCATGAACCGAAAAGATCCTACGAGGCGCCCGCGTAGCGCTGCAGCGCCTCGACCCGCTCGCGCACCGATGGATGCGTGGAGAACAGGCCGCTGACGCGCTCGGCCACCGGGTTCTCGATGAAGAACGCCTCCATGCGCGAAGGGACGTCGAGCGTGGCGTTCGCCTCTATCTTGCGCAAAGCGCGGACCAGCGCGTCGGGGTTCTTGGTCAGCTCGGCCGAGCCCGCATCGGCCAGGAACTCGCGCGAGCGCGACAGCGCCAGCCGGATCAGCGTCGACACGCCCCAGGTAATCAGGATGATGGCGATGGCCACGGCAATGGCGATCAGAGCGCCGCCGCCGCCATCGCGGCTGCGGCCGCCGCTGCCACCGCCGCCATCCGAGTCGCCGTCGCCGCGGCCGGATGAGCCGCCCCACGGTCCCTGACTTTTGGAGCGCGGCGCCCAGCCGTACGGGAAGTCCCAGCCGCGGATGATGAGGTCGCCGAAGAAGGCGAAGATGCCTGCGAAGATGACGGCGATCACCATCAGCTGCGTGTCGCGGTTGCGGATGTGGGTCAGCTCGTGGGCCAGCACGGCCTCGAGCTCGTCGTCGGTCAGGGTATCGACCAGCCCGCGCGTGACCGCCACCACGTACTGCCCCTCGCGAATGCCGGAGGCATAGGCGTTGAGGGTGGGGCTATCGATGATCTGCAGCGCCGGCATCGGCAGCCCGCGCGAGACGCACAGGTTCTCCAGAGTGTTGTAGAGCTTGGGCGCCTCGGCCCGCGACACGCCCTTGGCACCGGTGGCCATGCCGATCAGCGCCTGATGCGCGAAGTAGGCGATCACGAACCAGATTAGCGCTCCCGCCATGGCGACCGGCCAGGAGCGCGCGAACTGGGCCCAGGCGCCGGCCGCGATCTCCTCGAACGTGCCGCCCTGCAGCGCGCTCCAGATCAGCAGGATCGAGAACAGCAAGCGCGTGCAGCAGGGCGACGAAGCCGGCCAGCAGCAAGGCCGAGCGCACCCGGTTCGCCTGGATGTGGCCGTAGAGTCCGTAGGCCTGGAACATGGATGTCGATCCGCGCTCGCTTGTCACCGGGATCCAGCGTCGCGAAGCCGGGACTCCAGAGCAAGCGGTAAGATGGATCCCGGGCACGAGGCCCGGGATGACACTCCGTCAGAATTTCACCTGCGGGGCGGTCTGCACGGCCTTGCGCTCGGCCTCGTCCAGATTGAAGAACTCCTGCGGCAGGAAGCCCATCGAAGCGGCGAACAGCACGGCCGGGAACGACTCGCGCGTGGCGTTGTATTCGGCGGCCGTATTGTTGAAGAAGCGGCGCGCGGCGGCGATCTTGTTCTCGAGGTCGGACAGCTCGGCCTGCAGCTGCTGGAAGTTCTGGTTGGCCTTCAGGTCGGGATAGGCCTCGGCCAGTGCAAAGATCTGCCGCAATGCGCCTTGCAGGACCCCTTCGGCCGCGGCCTGCGCGGCAGGGCCCTGCGCGGTCACCGCTGCATTGCGGGCCGCAACGACGGCCTCCAGCGTGCCCCTCTCGTGCGCCGCATAGCCTTTCACGGTTTCGACCAGGTTGGGGACCAGGTCGTGGCGCTGCTTGAGCTGTACGTCGATGTCGGAGAAGGCCTGGCGGCAGCGCTGCCGGAGCGACACCAGACCGTTGTAGGTCATCATCAGCCACAACCCGGCGAGGACGATCACGCCGAGAACGATCCAGCCTGCGGTGCCCATGAGTGTCTCCAGCTACGCGCAATCGAGCGGAATATGGTAGTGGCACGTGGTTAGCGCCAGATTAACACTGTGTTAGGATGGGAATCACACGTAATACATTGATATTCAACAAAATTTTGCTCACCGAGGTGGCCTCTTGAACGCGCTTTGGCCGTGCCGGCTTTAGGTTAGGGCCTAGGTTACAGCTAACCTAATCGGCGACCTCAGTATGTAACTCCAGCGCGGCCCACATCCCCCGCGCGCTGGAGACACGTGATGAAGCGACCTACTGCGCGACACCCACTACCGGAGCCCAACCTCGACCAAATCACGCTGCTGGATCGGCATCAGGTGGCAGCCAGACTCCGGATTGGGCTTTGGACCCTGAACAGATGGGTGCAGGCAGGCATCCTGCCACGGCCACTGAAGCTCACGGACAGCAGCTACCGGTGGCGCGCCAGCGACATCGCGGCTTGGTTGGACAGGCCCTGGCAGGCGTCTGGAAGAACGTGACGTCTGCGGACTGGAACTCGAGGAACAGCTGTTCCTCGGCGGCAGTGGGAGTTTCGGTGTGGCAGTAATTTGCAGAGCCGTGGCTGCAGTTCTCTTAATGACGGCGCTCGGGTCGGGTGCGGCGCAGGCCTGGTGGGATGACAGCCACGGGTATCGGGGCGTACGCGCATATGCGTACGGTCCACCATACCGCACTTCCGGTGTCACTATGCTCGTGGACGAATGGCGCTATCGTCATCACCTTCGACGACACCTGCACCGGCACCGGGACTCGAGTTACTAGGCAACAAACGCATCGGTGCCCTAGCGACCGCGGCTCGGCTTGTTGAGCGGGTCTTCGCGCTCCATGGCCCGATACCACTCTGCTGTGCCTACGCGGTAGTCGTCCGGTGAGCCGGCGCCGCCCGCGGCGCACGCAATCGGATTGCCTGCCCTGACTTTCTCCAGGTGGCTATCCTAACGACTGATGGATGGTGCTGACGGCCAATCACCCGTTGTTCATTAGACGTGCATTGAAAACAATCAGCTCAACCCACCGCGAACAGCCGATTGATCGATGGTAAAACCTTAAGGTCGCCTTAGGCGTCTGCATGGCTGGGCCAGCGATCTTGCCAACAACACCGTGATCCGCGCTGTTGCTGTCGCTATTTTGGCTGCTGCCTTCGCGCTGTGGGCGATTTACCAGAGTTGGGTCCGCAGACCGGATACCTTGAGCCTAATCAACGCGATCGCGAAGCAGAACCAGTTGCTGCACGCAACGATCCGCAAAATTGCCGACCAGACGGCTGCAATTGAGGTCACCATGCAGGCATGGACGCGGCTGCAAGGGCCGGTAAGGTGGATCGATGCCGCCGCCGCCGACCTTGCGCAACGTGCCGTTGAGACGTCAAATGCATATTTGATGACGGGGGACACTGACGCCGCCAAAGGGCTTTTCAGGGATTTGTGGGCGGTCCGCCGGGAGACGGCGGTCCTTCTTGCGCAGAGCCAATCGCTCGCGACGTTGCTCGAAAGGCGGCTCGACTATCTACACAGGTCCGACGCCGAGATGGGTAACCTCGTCCGAGAGCTGATGCAAACCAGGCCGTACAGGCGCTTTCTGCTGCCGCCGCCAAAGCCGTAGTGCTCTGGCACGCCTCGAACGTGCCCGGCACTGCATAGCTCCGTCAGCTGTTGGCATTCTCGGACATATCGAATTTGAAATGTCATGACCGCTTCTGGGGTTAGAGCAGCCCAAGGCACACATTCAAGCCACGGATTTTCGCAGGACGAGTACACCCATTTGCGGCGGAGCCGCCGCGCTTCGTGGTGTTGAGCGCCCCTGCGTGTGCGCACCGTTCGACGGCCAATCGTCAGCTACCGAATGACGGCTGGGCAAAAAAGCCGAGGCTTCCTTGCGAAAGACCCCGACCGAGAGTTTGGTGCAGCCTCATGAGGAGCCGCGAAGCGAACGCGGCGCTCTGCCGGCCACTGGGTACTATTTCAACTTGTTCTGGGATCACTCCCTCCTCGCTATTGCGACGACGAACGCACGCCGCGGACTATTCGTTCTGTGTACGGATTTTTGGTGAAGAGCGCAGGCGGATTGGATGCCGCTAGCTCATTTCTTGCGGCGGCGACTGAGAGCGGTCCTGCAATAGCAGCTCGCTGCTCATTGCGGCGAGGCGGAATCCTTCGAAGCCGAGGCTACAGACAATATTTTAGGCTATTTTCACCATGTGAGAACGAATTCTCAAATCATGGGATACACTGCGCTCCAGTTTCATGGACGGGAGATGACAGTGCAGTTTGAGTATCAGGTGTTGGATTCCCTTATGTTCGATAGGCGCCGCAAAGACCTCGAGGCGCAACTGAACGAACTTGGACGCGAAGGTTGGGAAATGGTTGCCACGTGCGGCTTACACAACCAAACCTTTGTGCTTATGCGCCAAGCTGCGGAGGCGCCAAAGCGTCGGACAAGGGCACCGGCAGAAGCAGCGAAAGATCCAGCACGCGTAGTCAAGGACGGAAACATCATCACCGCGGGCGGCGTCACGTCCGGGATCGATTTTGGCCTTTCGCGTGGTAGCGGAGATCGCAGGAGAGTCGGTCGCTGAAGCCGTCCAGCTCGGTCTCGAGTACGATCCCGGCTGCCTACTGCAGTGTGAGACGAGGTTATGTCTCTGCGGGCTACTACGGCCAGCGACGGGGTCATGTCTCTGCCGGCTACGTCGGCGCGCGGCGAGGCGTTGTCGGCGCCTCCTACTATAATGGACGAGTGGCACGAGGCGGGGGAGTGACCCGTGCAGGACGGGTGGGCCGCGTGGGTTTGCGCCGGTAACAATCCAAGGTGGAGGCAGAGCGGAAACGGCTTGCCCTGCTGCGGCAGGACGATGAGCTCAAGCGTGCAGAGGCCAAGGCAGCCAGGAAACGCGCAGAAGCGGCCGGCGCCATGCGCGGGGTGTGATCTCACCATACCATGCGGTGCCGAGCGCTCACGAATTTTGCGCGACTGGGCACAAGCTGATCGAATGACCCTGATCGTTGTTGTCGCTCACGTCGCGGGGTGCGATGCTGGCTCGCTGGCGGCCGCGAGTGCTGAGCCGCGGTGTGTCGTGTCCAGGGAGGCCAACCCATGAAAATCATCGCCAAGTTCACGACCAGCGACGGCAAAGTCACCACCGCGGCCTTCGATCGGGCAACCGGCACGGTGGTCAGCGACGATGGCCGCAAGGGCACCTACAAGCGCGAGGGCAACGTCCTCAAGATCTCAGGCGACCAGAGCTTCACCATTACCATGCAGGGCAACATTCCGGACCCGCCCACGGCCGGGTTCACGGCACCGTACACCTCGTCGATCGGCACGACGGGAACGATGACGATCGTTTCTGTTGGCTGAACGGCTGATCGCTCGTCGCAGGTCCTTTGTCGGCCCCTACTGAACGAGTCGACGAATGACCGAGGCTATAAGACGATAGCCCCTCCATCGGGTGATGGTTGCTCGACCATCCAGCGAGCCAACCTGCATCGGCCACAATGTCGGTTGTCGGCACTTATTCGCCGTGCCGGTCGACTACCAGAACGTCCGTTTACGAGGGCGAACCTTCCGTCGCGAGACCGCTGACGCGCCGGAGAGTAATTTAGGTCACCGCTCCAGACCGCGCAGCCTCTCAGAAACTCCGCCGATTCAAGGCCGTACGAGCGTGCGACCCAAGCCCGACTTGAGACCGCATGACAGACGGGGCCGTGCTAACGGGCAGGACTGGTCCGCCTCCACTCCAGAAACTGCCGAAACAAAGCCTCTCGCTTGGCAGGATCAGAGCCGCCCAGTCCAGGATTATCAGCCAGAAATTTTTCAAACCTGACCTTCTCGGGCACCATATCGTGCGCGGCAAGCCACTCGTCAGCTGGCTTGAAGCGTTGCCAGCCGGGGAATCGCGGCTATGATACTCGCTTCCTTCCATTTTGGATGTCTCGGGGGTTTTCCGAACTCACCAAACTTGGAAAAGAACGCGTCCACGAAACGGGCGACCTTGATATAGCGCTCCGACTTTTCCGGCCAATTGAAGCTCACAAGCAGCTGGCTTGCCGCAATCGTCTCGATCTTCTGACCGGGATCCAGCAGGTTCGGATATTCCTCGCCCGAGAACGTTGTCGGCAGGTACAGGTCCTCCAGCCTGCGATCGTAGGGGATCGCCACCAGGTGCAGCGAGCGATCTTCGTTCTTGATGATGTTGCGCGCCAGCGGAAAGACCTTTCCCGGTGCTGGCAACATAAGCGTCGCCCTGGCCATCAGCGATCATTTGGATCGAGCGCGCATCATCGGTTTGGTTGTCGATTGACGCGGGCTTGATATTGAGACGCGAGAAGATCACCTTGGCGGCGTAGTATCCGACATTGGTCGGAGCGATAACTTTCTTTCCTTCCAGATCGAATATCGATTTTATCGACTTGCGCGCGATGACATGAACCTCATTGAGGTAGAGCACGGCGATATATCTCAGTCGCGAGGTGATGTCTGGAATCTTGTATTGCAATTTATAGAATTCGGGCACATCCGACGTGACGATGCCCATGTCGATACTCTTGAGATAAAGGACGTCGATGACGTTTTGAACGGGTCCCTTGCCGAGGACGCCGAGTACGCGAACGGTTGCCTCATCATCGAGCACCCGCGCCATGTCCGAGCCGAACACCGAGGTGGCACCTCCCGCCGGCGCCGTGATGATCGTCACGGTGCCTTCGTTGATGCGATTTTGATCGGGTATTACCCATGTGTCATTCGGATTGTAGCTGGGGCGCGGCGCCGTCTGCGCCATTGCGTTGCCCGCCAGCGCGCACAAGCCAAAGCAGACGGCAGTCAAGCGTCGAATGTACATTTAGTTTCCCCCGCAATGGTGGTTCTGGTTAGACGTCTGGTCGCAATATTTTCGTCAGTTCTCACCCTAGCTGAGTGATCGGCGCTTGCCTAATCGGCGCGCAATGCAAGGTCGCTCCATCTTCCATCGAACGGCGAGATACAGCGTCAAAGTGTTTCTCGGCGTCTTTAGCCCCATTGTCTGCCGGCAAACAAGGCTGGTCCATGACCTGGAAGTTGAGATGACGCCGATTTCGCGCGACATCTGCTTCTGCCAATCTTCGGCGGTGCACCAAACTGTCCGCCTGAGCATCAGCTGCGCCCCTCCCTAAACGATTGTGACAGCCAATACCGAGGGTTATTGGAAATAGGCCGACGACACCGACTGCGGCAGACCACACCCTCAACGCAAAGCAGATGCTTGCCGCTCCGCCATGACTTCGTAATCATCGCCAACCGCGCCAGGGATGCCGCAGACCCGAACAGCGATGTCTATCACCCTTAGATGTGGTGAAAGGCCAGGGACGGCGAGAATTGATCTCTGGGTGCTCCGCGGATGGCTCCCCTGGCATTGCTTGTGGCCAAGCCGCGTTGATGTAGGCATCATCGCGCGTGCCTGCCGTAGCGATCTCGGGACGTGGAGACGTGAATGTTGAAACGCTTGGCCTTCGTCATTGCAGTTGCTGTGTGCTTCTCGCACGGTAAGACCGTCATCGCCGCTCCCGCGCCGAGCCGTGTGACGCCAGAACTTGTGGCCGCGGCGGAGACGGAAGGAAAGCTGGTCTTCTATTCCGCCCTTGACCTTTACGTCGCCGAGTTAGTGGCCAAGAAGTTCGAGGAGAAATATCCAAAGATCAAAGTGCAAGCGCAGCGTAGTGGCTCCGAGCGAATCTATCTTCGGGTTGAGCAGGAGTATGCCAGCGGAATCCACGCTGTCGACGTGGTTGACTCCACCGATCTGACCCATTTCCTCGCCTGGAAGCGCAAGGGCATCCTTGTCCCCTACGTCCCCGAGGACGTCGTCGCGTGGCCGAAGGAGCAACGCGATCCGGACGGGTTCTTTGCAACGAATCGCGCCACGCTAAGCGCCGTCGGCTACAACACCCAACTTTTCAAGGACGAGGATGCTCCCAAGAGCTACCTCGATCTGCTCGAGCCGCGGTTCAAGGGCAAGATTGTCAAGGCGCATCCCGGCTATAGCGGGAACATCATGACCTCGACGTTCATTCTCTCCCGCCTGCTCGGCTGGTCATATTTCGAGAAGCTCGGCCAACAGCGCGTGCTGCAGATCCAGTCCTCTACCGAGCCGCCAAAGAAACTGGCGCTTGGTGAGCGGTCAGTGATGTTCGACGGCAACGAATACAACACCATCCTTGAGATTAAGAAGGGTGCGCCGCTGAAACTCGTGTACATGGCGGAAGGCACGCCGCTCATGGTGGGAACCGCTGCGGTGGTCAAGGATGCACCGCATCCGAATGCTGCACGACTATTCCTCAGTTTCCTCTACTCGCTCGATGTACAGCAGCTGCTGGTCAACGAGGCTGGCACTCGATCCTTCCACCCCGGCGTCAAGGAGCCCGACGGGCGCGTGCCGCTGTCCTCGATCAAACTTCTCACCAGCGATCCAATTGAGCTTGAGAAAGCCATCGAGGAGATCAAGACGAGGTACGCGCAGTATTTTGGAACGTGAGCCACTTCCCTGAGATGAGGGGTCTCAAGGTGGAAAGCTATCGCGATACCAGCGGTCCGGGACTTGTGGGCACGACGTCTATCGCCCTTAGATGTACCCGAAAGGCCAAGGGTGGAGGGATACCTCTGGGTCGCCCGCGAGCTTCTCTGGCCCGACGGCCTGCAACCCGCACAGACGCCGCGAGCTTGCGGCTGCAATGGCATCGCCGGGCTGGCAGGGGGTGGACTGCCAGAGCAGACAGATGCCCATCGCTCACGCCCCTTCAGGGCGCTTCTACGCTCGCCTGACAAGAATTCTCTGGGGGTCCGAGTTGTCTGGCGGGCAATCAGGGCCAACTTTCGGATGGGCCGTGCGTTGACTTTTATGGGGCCACCTCGAGCACGCGCGCGGTGCTGACGCCACTCTCGGAGGTGTCGACGGCAATCATTTCGCCGGATGCTGTCTTGAGCATGAACTTGCAGGTCAAGCCGGTGACCGTGCCGGTCAGTCGCTTGCCGCGCAACAGGACAACGACGTTGCAGCCGTTGCAGAGACCAAGCGCGACGGACGGGTCGACGAAATGAACGCGGCCGTCGGCTTTGATGGCGTGAGCAGACACGGGCAACCCCCTAAAATTGTTGTGAAAACTCAGAACAGCCGACTATTTGTCAGCAAGAAACGTAGCGTGAGATCGGGGCGCGCGGGTGGCATCCTGATCTGAAACTGACCGTTATTATCAGTTTTCTGTCAGAAATCAGCCTGACTGTTGCCGCAGGGAGACAGCATTTGCCCCGGCTTTCGGATACAATTCTAAATATTGAATGAGACGGAAGTTATTGCAGGTGCTTTTTGAAGGAGTGCAAGAGTGGCAGGCAGAGTAGCGAGTACTGCCGCTGAATAGTGCAAGTCATATTTGTCGGCGTCGATGTGGGGGAGCCGGTGCGGCTCCTCCAACATAGGCCCTCAATCCGCAGCACTGACATGGCCCACGCGCCTTGGTGGGTCCGCCCGGGGTGGTTCCCGGGACGGGAGCCGCGCGGTTACCTCCATTGCCCGGCGGCTCCCGTGCTCCATCCACTGAGGAGACACATAGGGAAATGTGCAAGACAACCGTCAAGCTGTGGCACCTCAAGAATGGCGGCCGGAAGCTGTTTGCCGGCATCATCGAGGCGGGCTCGCCGGCAAGGCAAATCGCTCCATTTCGGCAATCACATTCCCGCGGAGACGATAAATGCTGACCACCACGGCGATCCCGCAAGGGAAACGGTCCAGTGCCCAATCAACTGCAGCGACACGCGGATCGGCGACGTCGTCTTGGGAGCAGACGAGGCATAGGAGATTTCCCATCGGAGGGCCCCTGAAGAGGGCGATCGACGTGGTGATCAGCCTGCTGCTCATTGTCCTGCTTGCGCCGCTTATACTTGGAACTGCCGTGTTGGTCGGGCTCTTCGTCGGGCCGCCAATCTTTCCGCATAGGCGCATCGGCTTCGGGGGCACCAGTTTTGTTTGCTACAAATTTCGCACCATGATGGGCGGAGACGAGGTTCTCAATCGATACCTTGTCGCCAACCCGCAGGCAGCAGAGGAGTGGCGACGACTGCGTAAACTTCGCGATGACCCGAGAGTGTGTAGCATCGCGAAGCTGGTGCGAAAGTCGAGCCTCGACGAGCTGCCGCAGTTGTTCAATGTGCTCCGCGGTGACATGAGCCTGATTGGACCGCGTCCCATTGTCGATGAAGAAATTCAGCGCTACGGCTCGCATTTCGAGCAGTGCTTCCAAGCTCGGCCAGGCCTGAGCGGGATGTGGCAGGTCAACGGCCGCAGTCGAGTTGGCTACGAGCGTCGCGTAGCGCTCGATCGGTACTATGCCCGTCGCTGGTCGATCTGGATCGACACCGGCATCATGCTCAAGACCATCGCGACCGTGTTCAGCTTTGAGCAAACATCATAGCTATTGCAAAGCATCAGACAAAGAGGGACATCGTTCTAATCCTAAGCGGAAATTCAAGCCCACCAACCGCCAAACTGCGCCCTGTGTCGCCATGTGCCAGTGCGTCGAGGATGGCGAACGCTCTTTCAGGCGAATTACCAAGGATATTGCATAAATGAGTGGTGTGGGGTTTCCCAATGTGATTTCCGAGCGAACTGAAGATCGTCTCGTCGCGGTACTATTAACTGACTGCCGGCATCCGTCGATTGCTTAGGTATGTCAGGGTTTAATGCGACTGGTTGAGACTTAGCGTATTGCACTGAATTGGTGGCTGGAAGTTGATGTGGTGGTTTGGGAAAATCGTAGCGCTACTGGCCGGTATCGGCTTGGCGGCTTGCACGAACCTTCCCGTCGGTGGTCCTGATTACCGTGCTATAACCCTTGGGGCCACTGAGACGGCGGCCTCGGCGCGGGGTACGGTTGTTCTCGATTACGTATTGCTCGACATCAACCGACGCGTTCTCGACCACGTCGCAACAATCGGTCCTGAGTCCCTGTTCCGCACCTTCGGCGGGGGCAAGAAAGGCCCTGCGCCGGTCATTCGTGTCGGCGTGGGCGATGTGGTGCAGGTCACCATATTCGAGTCCGCCGCGGGAGGCCTGTTTATCCCTGCAGAAGCTGGCACCCGCCCTGGGAATTTCGTAACCTTTCCATCCCAGACGGTCGACCGCTCGGAGATGATAGTTATCCCGTACGGCGGCGAGATTTGCGCCGCCGGGCGCTCGATCCCGGAGATCCAGCGCGACATCGAGCAAAAGCTCGCAAGCCGCGCCATCGAGCCACAAGCCTTGGTCACGATGGTGGAGCAGAATGCCACCGAGGTCGCCGTCGTGGGCGACGTTGTCAACGGCGCCAACAAGTTCCGCGTCAGGCAGGGCGGTGAGCGCGTTCTGGATATCATTTCCAGAGCCGGGGGCATGAAGTACCCCGGCTACGAACTGTTCATCACTCTGCAGCGCGACAACAAGCGCGCGACGATCTACTTCCCGGTGCTGGTGAATGGCCCCAGTGAAAACATCTACGTGGCACCAGGCGACATCATCTACATCTACCGCGAGCAACAGAAGTACGTTGCGGTGGGCGCGCTCGCTGGCTCAGGGCAGACGAGTGGCGTGACCGGTCAATATGCCTTCGAGCAAGAGCGGCTGTCGCTGAATGAAGCCGTGGCCAAGGCCGGTGGCTTGCTCGATACTCGCGCCAATCCGGGACAGGTCTTCCTGTACCGGATCGAGCATCGCGATACGCTGATGGCAATGGGCGTGAACCTCGCAAAGTTCCCGCGCGATCAGAAGTTCATTCCGACCGTCTACCGGGCCAATTTCCGCGACCCGTCCAGCTTCTTCTTCGCCCAGAGCTTCCCGATGCGGCACAAGGACGTGATCTACGCCTCCAACGCCGACTTCGTGGAAGTCACGAAGTTCCTCAACTTCGTGCGCACGATCGCCTCGACGGTTTCTGGTGTCAGCGGCGACGCGGTGCTCACGGGCGACGCCATCAAAGGTCGACATGTCCTGGGTATCGACGCCGCCCGCTTGTGTGGAGCCTCATGCTGGAACGTGGCCTGCCTCCCTGATCAGGTGCCAGGTGTTAGGAGGTCCCGCTCTAGGGATGCAGTCACAGCAGCAATGTACTACCAAGTAGCCACCGGAAGTGGACGCAAGGCCAGAGTGAGTGGCTCGATCAATTGGCGTCGAGGCCAGAGGCGTACATCAAGCCCAAGCCAATAGGACAATCACGCAGTCCGGCCAGCAAGGCCGCTGAACAGGGAATTGCGCGCGCAGCGCGCATGTGGTGCCATGTCAAGCGAGTGGTACATTGCCAGAGACGGCAATTCGCATGGGCCGATCACCGAAGCCGAGTTCGCCGAGTTTCTGAGGCGTGGTCATTTGCTGCCGAGCGACTACGTTTGGTGTGATGGTTGGGATGATTGGCTTCTTGGTCGAGAGCTGCTGTCTTCGTCCGATGGCGTCATGAAACCAAGGCCGGCGCTGGCTCACCACCTTCGGCGTTCGCGGGTCGCACCTACGCGCTTTGTTGTCCGGTCGTGCCGGTGCCTCTGTCGCGCAGTGAGCGCCTTTTCACGGATCATCTTGCGATGGGTGCGCAGCGCCTTCGCTGGGAAACAGGGTCCTAGTCCGTATTTCCGATCCGAGGCGCCAGCGAATTGTCGGACGTTAGGGCGCTGCGGGACACACAGGCGCTCATCGAGGAGTGGCGCCAGCAGCAGCGCAGCCTTGTGCATCCTCACTCCTCGCCATAGCTACTGATAGCTACGGTACGACTGGGTATATGGGCTCTCTCATGTCAAAAATCACTGTGCTGATACTATTGCTCGCCTTATCTCCGACTGACGCCGATGCATTCAATTGCGGATTTATACGCGTGCCCGACTGGATGGATAAGTATCTTATTGGACTGCTCTTACTGCAACTTCCATTCTGGTTTGGGCTAATTGTTACCAAACCACGCGATGTGTCGTTCAATGAGATGTACCGGATGAAAGCGGGTCCTGTAGCGACCTCCTTCTTCAGGATCACGCGGGTGCTCTTTCTCTCGTTGATGGCGTTGTTCTTTGTGGGAATGGGGCTAATTCGAGCGGCGGAACTAGGCATCGTCAAGTGAAGCCCCGGCGGGGGCAGAAGGGGACCTTTGAGTGGCTGCCATTTGGACGACGGTTGCGTAGGTGTTGGCTGTTGAGCGAAAAATGAAAATGCCGAGGGCGGTTCCTGACCGGTCGTTGGCGGGGTGCATAAGACGACGAGCACACGCAACAGGATCGTCCATGACGAGGATTGCGTCGCGCCGGCGCCACCGGGCGCTCAGCGTGCTGACACAATCTGATGCGCGTCAGAACATTGATCGGCGTCAATCTCGGTCACGCGGAACCGCCTGAAGACCGCCCAGCCGCGACAACCACCACGCCATCGCATCTCCTCGGGCAACAGTCTGACGCAATGCCTACTGTAGGTTATCAGATTCTTATCAGATTCATGCCGACTGTTGCGCGAGGGTGACAGCTTTTGGGCAAGCTTGCTGTTACAATAGATTCATTGCGATCGACGAAATTGTTGGGAGCGGGAAGGAGAAGATTAGACACTGCGTACTTCTCTTTCAGACTCGGTAGCACGTATTGTTGGCGCTACCTGGTCTTGTGTTCGGACTAACGCAAACTAGGAGTCGGATATTAGTACCGACTTCTCCATTTCTTCTCGCAGAAACGAGACACATTGTGATGGGGACTTCGTATGATTGCATTTTTTCTCGGCCCCGCCATAGGCCTGGGTGGTGTTGCTTTGATGCTCACCTTACTTGAGGGCCTGGCGCTAAGCGTCGTCATAGCGGTGCTGGCCGAACGGTACTTCTTCCCAATGTCATGAGACTGGCGCGCGGGGTAGCGCGGCATGCCATACGTGGTCATGGTTCGATGTCCGAACGTCGACAAGGCGGTTTCAACGGGCATCCATTGCGACATCAAGGCTTTCTGCGGCCTTACCGAGCACCTCTCGCTCGACTGCCCTGAATGTGGCCAGGTCCACCAGTGGTCGGTCAGCGACGCGTGGCTTCGAGATGCCGTTTGGCATGAGCGAGCTGAGGCTCCGCAGCATCGACGCCCCCCAATGTCGGGCCGCTCGACCCGCGCGGCCGTGCGATTTTCTGGCACCAAGAGCAGGTGGGACGGACTAAGACGTGACCCATGCGGTTGACAACTTCCAGGCAGCGCGGCGTGGCCAATGCGGATCGAAGGTCCATTTTGCGAGTGGATGCTCGACGAAGCGGGCGAAGCCGTTCGGGTCTGCGCGACCTGCGAGGCGCTGGTACTGCCTCGATTCTCTACACGCAGCCACAGAACGTGCCTTCGGCCTTAGCGATCTTTGAAATGAAAGCGCGGCCAAATCGAAGCTATCGCCAGTGAGAAGTTCGACCGCACTGGCGCGCGATGGTGACACATGGTCGGCCACTGCTCGTATTTCGAACAGACGACTTTGCCAACTGAGGCGTTGCCCAGTCGCCAGTCACGGTCCTAGATGCATGATCAATTCAGATTGAAGCACATGCCTGAAGTGGACGCATTCGGCGGATGAAGGGCGGATCTTTATTTCTGGGTTTTGGCTCAGTCCGGCGATGACCGGGCAAAGATGCGGGGCAGGTGTATGCATAGTGTGCGTGCTGGATTTACGTCCTTGTTGCAACTAGTCATCGCCTCTCGCCAAGTCCAGCTAGGGCCATTGACCCGGCGCCGTCAGCCGAGATTTCCGAACACACACTGCGCCTCTACGGTCAGTTGAACCGCGCCGTGATGTTCTGGATGACGGAAGGAAATCGGCTGCCTACGCCGTCGACAACGAGACTTCGTCTTCGCGCCTGGGCCTAGTCGGCAAGCAGCGTTTTCCTGACGGGCTGTCGGCGGGCTACCGATCGAAATCGACTACGAGGATTACGTCTTCGTCGGAGGTCTCGCGCGGCGATCCTTGGGGCGACGCAAGTGGTGCGATCGAGCTCCGTCATGCATACGGATACGTCGAGGACAGCAAGGCTCGGCCGCCTGACCTTTGGCCAACAATCGCCGGCGACCGACGACATCACCCTCTTCAATCTCGGCAGCGAGATGAACAACGCTGCGCTTCATTACAACAACCGCTTCGGCGTCTGGCTGAACCTGGGCAGCGGCTATAACAGCGATCTGAGGTGGGGGGATATTGCCCACAACGTGGATTTGCTGCGCGGGGTATTTGCTCGTTACGACACACCGATCATGGGCGGCGTCGTCCTTTCTGCCGCGTGGGGAAAGGACAATGTGTGGGATGTCGCCGCACGCTATCAGGCAAGCTGGAAGTCTTTTCGCTTCGCGGCAGGCGTTGGCTACATGGACGACCGCGATCGCCAGTATCGCGACGCCAAAGGCTCAGCTTCGCTCATACATGATCCAACGGGCCTGTACGCTTCGGTTGCCGGCGGTCTGCGCGAGGACGATATCTCCGCCCTCATCGCAAACGGACCGGCCCATTTCCACTACGCGCAGCTTGGCATCAGCAAGCAGTGGCTAACGTACGGCAAGACAACCCTCTACGCTGACTATGGGCTCTACAAGAACTACAGCGTCGGCAATCTGCTTCAGGCAGACTTGGTCAACCCGGGTCAACTTGTGATCTGGGGCACGCTCGCGGAGACCGAGGTTCGCCGCTGGGGGTTCGGGGCCGAACAGTCTTTCGACAGCTCTGGCGTGATGCTCTATGCGCAGGCTCACCACTATCGGGCCGAGGTGATCGGCTTCCCCTGCGCTACCGTTCCTGCACCGTCTCCGGCGGCGTGCGGCGGCGATCCCAGCAATCTGGCGCTGTTGCCGACGAAGCCCTGGCAGGCGTTCGTTGCCGGGACGCGCATTCGCTTTTAAGTGTTGGAGGAGAGACGCGAGGACAAGCAACAAGAGCTCCGATGCGCTCGTTGACTTGTTCTTGAAATTGCCCGTGCGCGCCATGAACTGGATCATGGCGTCGATCGGCGTGACCTTGGTCGTAAAAGATGTGCTCGGGCTCGTTGAGCAGGGCCAGGATCTCCTCAATCGGCGTTTTATCCTTTGCCATCCTCAGATAAGTCTCGGCCGCGAGCTTCTTGTCGTTGTTGACGATCGCCGTCGCCTCATTCAACGCGTCCAAGTAGGCCTTGTAGAGCTTGGGATTCTCGGCGCGGAACTTCGAGGTGGTCGCCACGATGTTGAACGAGAACGGCGCGCCGAGAATGTCTGTTGATGTCATCAGACGGCGAATACCGGGCGTCCTCGCCTGCCGATTTTGGAATGGCACTGAGGAGAAGTTTGCAGAGACGTCTTTGCTACCGCTGATCATGGCGATGGTTGCATCGGGGTGCGCCATGTGAGCTATCAGGTGCCACGGTTCGGCAAGCATGCACTGGACAATGGCCTGCACTTCAGACCATTCGGTGCGCAAACACGCCTGGACGAATTCCGTCCGCGCGCTTGTTCCGGCGCAGTGCGCGCCGATGATCTCCGCGATGACCGGCACCATTCGTCAAGGACTTGCATTCCGCGCAGGGCTTCGCCACCAAGCAGTTTTGGCGCGTCTGGCTGCCGGGGAAATCCGCGCGGGCCATCCCCAGGAACTTCGCTGTGCACCAGAACACCGTCACAAGGGTGGCCCGATAGGCTACGACTTCTCCTTAACTGGAGAACCGGAGGACATGATTAGAAAGGGGAAATAGGATCCTCCAGATTGTGGTCTGACAAATCCCTGATTTTATTTGTAGGTAATTTATCAGTTTTTGCTGACAGTGCCCTGGGGCGGAGCTATAGTGAAATGTGCGTGTAGGCCTCTCCCCCGGCACGCAAATTCTGACCCGGTGCGGTCCTTGGCTAACGTTGCGATTTTTACCCCGTTCGCAGGTTCTGGTGCGGGGTCGCCTCGGGTTTTTTTTTAAGTCTCCCAATCGCAGAGGGGGTGTTGCCATCACCCCCGCTGCATTTTCGGGATGAAATTGCTGATCAGTCCGACGTTGTGAGTGGAGTGAGGACTGCCAATGCTTACGGAATTTCAACTGTGGGTGCTGAGCACCGTCGTGATGTTCATATTGTCGGCTTCAAGCTACCTAGCTGAGTTTGGTGGTCATCTCGATTTAGTTGGGCTCTGACCGACCCGATCATTGTTTTATTTGAGATTGCCGCTATGAGCCAAACGCGGTTTGACGATTTCCTTCCGATTGCTGGCGGTTCGTCCTTGGGACGATTGTTGCAGCAGCTTTGGCAAACGCTGACTGCAATAGCCGGCAGCGAAGGCCCCCATGAAGCTAGCATCATAGGTTCTACCGACAGGTCAAACTGTCGGGCGGGTCCGCGTCTGACCGGCGCGCGGAGAAGAAAGCCCGGTCACCAATTCTGGAAGGCAAGCCGTGAGCGCAGGACCCACGTGAGATTGGGGAGGATGTAATGTTGCGTGCTGTGGCGATCGCGGGCCTGTGCCTCGTGTCAACGGCCGCGGTAGCCGAAGGCCTGTGGCAGTCGCTCGGGACACATTTGGCAAATTGAATGCATCAGATGCCAAGCGTTTGAGTATCACTTGGGCACAAGGGTAGGGGAGGCGATGATGTCCTACTTCGACGAGGTGCAAGCGTAAGTCGAAAAGCTGCATACCGAGGGCGGGAACGCGGCACTCTGGCTTCGTTTAATTGACTTCCGCCCCCATTGATTGGTTGAAGGGCATTACTATGGCTCACCGAGCACTCCGCGTCGCATTAACGCTTTTGATTACAGCCGCCGCAGCAACCAGCGCCAGCTCGACGCAGGCGCAGCAAATTGCGGGCAGCAAGCTCGCTCTGGTGATCGGCAATTCCTCCTACCGGAACGTCGCGCGCCTGACCAACCCGGTGAACGACGCGACTGATATTGCTGCCAAGCTGAAAACCTTACAGTTTGAGGTGCTACTGGGCACGGATGCCACCCGTGCCAAGATGGCGGCGTTGATCGAGGAATTCAGAGTCAAGGTGACGCGCGAGCACGTCGCGCTCGTTTTCTATGCTGGCCATGGCGTCACGGTGAACCGCGAGAGCTTCCTCCTGCCCATTGACACGCCCGCGGCTATAGAAGTCGACGACAAGGGCGAGTTGCGCGGCGACGCCGCGAACCGGGCGATGATCAGCATGGCGTCCGTGCTGGCTCCGCTGGAGGCCTCAAAGATCGGCATCGTGTTCCTCGACGCCTGCCGCAACAGTGCCTCGGAGACTGGTCTCGGCATGACGGCGCGAATGGTATCCCTCGGACAAGCGCGCAGCATGCCGATCTTGCGCGGCACCGGATCACTGGAGGTCAAGCCGAGCTCCTATTCAGCCGGCGTGTTCCGCGCCTACTCCACGCAACCCAACAACGTCGCTTCAGATGGTGCCGGTCGCAACAGCCCCTTCACGAAGGCGCTGCTCAAACACATCGGCACGAAGGAGATCAGCATCCAGGACCTGATGATCCGCGTGCGCAAGTCGGTGATGGAGGACACCCGCAACGAGCAAATCCCGTGGGAGGAAGCGGCCCTTAGCGCGCCCTTCTCGTTCTCGGCAGACGAAAGATGGCTACGACCACCAGGTCGCGGTGGAAATTGCCCCGGCCCCGGAGGATTGAAAAGGGGGATGACTTGCGTTGACGCTGGCGGGCGGACCTGTCGTTCATTTAGCGGTGAGCGAAACTGCGAATAGTGCCCACGCAATGCGTCCCAGATGCTCCGGATCATTAATGCGAAAACTGAGGAGTGACTAAGGCGAGATTAACCTAGCAGCCACGCTAGCCGGGGACCTAGCTCCCTGACGTCACCGCGCTAATCGCAGTTGCTGGTAGCCGTCCTACAGCCTGCCGTCTAACGCTCATGGAATCCTTTGCCAAAATCTTCGGCTGACACTGGAAGCGACAATGCCCAGCTTCGCACAGCACTTCCAAAGTTTGTCACCACCGCTCCTCGGGGTGGCCCATTCCCGGGAGGGAGCCTCGCGGTTACCCCTGTTGGCGCGCGGCTCACGTTCTCAATCCACTGAGGAGACAAAAGGGAAATGTGCAAGACAACCGTCAAGCTGTGGCACCTCAAGAATGATGGCCGGAAGCTGTTTGCCGGCACCATCGAGGCAGGCTCGCCGGCGGAATTCATCTTGAATTGGTCGGCCTTCCTTGCTGCGTCCGGACGCGGTGTCTGCTTGGCTACCTATGAAGGCAGTTTTGTTGGGCTTGAGGCCGCGGTCGACAGTGAGGTCGGCGCACTGGCGGCACACTCCACAAGCCCGCGCTTGTGCAAGCAGTTTGGCGAGACCCAAACAACAGGTTCGGCTGGGACGAGATCATCATTATCGTGGAGAACGAGTTCAGCCACAACGGTCCGCTGCTGTACTACGTCGAATGCGTGGATCGTCAGGCTGCAGAAAGCCTGGAGGCAGCCATTGCTGAGCGCAACAAGCGCTGGCTAGCCAAGCATCCCAAGTCGGAGGCCCGGTCCATGAGCAAGAAGAGACTGAAGCCTCGCCCCTACGATGGCGCGACCGCGATGGACGAGACCAATGCGAAGCTCAACCCGGCAACAGCAATTGCCGCCAAGCCACTCGAACGTGACGAAGCCGAAGCCGTTTCCGGATTGATTAGGCAGCTGGTTGCCAAGCTCGCCACTGAGCCAGCGCCGGCAGGGTATGCGGTCGATCCCAGTCGGTATGCGGTAACGCTCGATGACGCCACCTATACCGACCTTGAGGACGCTTACTACTGGCTTGAGACGGTGGTCCACAGCCACCTTAGCGAGAAGGGCTAATACGAGATTGAGGAGGCCCGGTCATGAGCACTAACGACACACCCGAAAGCAACAACGACACACCCGAACTGATCGAATTTCTCGACGTGATCAACATGGGCCTCAACAAAGCCAGTCACATAGTCGAGAGAATGCGCGACTGCAATATCGAGACCATAGGCGCGACATGGGGCTTCAGCGAGGCCCAACGACTGCGCCGGCTATGCGAGGCCAAGGCCAGTATCGACAGGGCAATTATCGATACCATGGCGGCAATGATCGCCTTGCCCGAGTATGAAGAACTCAACCGGCGTTCGGTCGAGAGGACTCTTGAAGATTTGGGTGCTCAAGGCATTCACGTCTCGTAGGTCACAGCTGCCACCAGCATTCTCAATCGGGTGCTGGTGGCCCCCCTCACCCTTTATTATCATCATGTGCACACATCACACTTTGACGATTGCCCTGACGGTTGCCCCACAAACACCCCTGCCTGTTGAAGCCGTGACACCCCACCGAAATGGTCCACGAAAGCCTGTGTTGTGTCGAACCGAGCCATGATGCACGTTCCCAGCCTGTCATCGAGGTTGAACGTGAACGTGTGTTTGCCTGACCTCACCACATGAATGATTGGCGTGCGATCTCTTGTGTTGTCGCGCCTGTTTCGAACTAGGCGGCCCAATCGTTCGACATCGGGTGTGGTGACGACACGCGTCTTTGCTTGCCACCACTGCACATGATCGAAATTGATCAGGTCACTCACCGCATGAATCCCGGCGCGCCTTACTGACTGCACGCCCGTCAACCTGAACTCGGAGTGGAGACAATCGAGTTCGCCCGTAATGCGGCAATGTTCCTCCATATAGCGGGTCAGCACGCGCGCCTTCTTCCTGGCTGCATCGTAGGTGTTGCCCCGACTGTCGTCATAGGCACGGGTGTCCTGACGCTTCGGATGCCATAATCGCAACTCATGGGCACAGCGATGGGCGTGCAAAGCCTCAATCTCTCTACGGCCCGCACAGCATTCATCTCGAGCCAGCGCCACGTAGTTGATCAGAATGGGTTGGCTGGCCTCGATCTTCTGCAGTGCTTCGAGGTAATCACGGCACGCCTGCCTCGCTTGCAAACGCATCACCCATTTGGGATTGTGCCGCATGGGTTCCTCCAGCACATGCAGATCCCCACACAGCCGCCTCAACCTGCGGGCATGACCGGGCGTGATCGCCTTGCTAAGCCACGTTTGCACAACGTCAAGGTAATGCAGCGGCTCTTGATTATTGTGGGCAAGGGCCGCCTTGCGATCCGTAGGCTGACGGGTTATGCTGGCCATTGTGGGGCCTCGGTTGATTTCGTCGTCATCGAGGTTTGCTCATTGGATGCTTTCGTGCCCTGCCAAGCGTTCGAATGTGTCCTCATCCTAATTGGCCCGTCCCTAGTGTTGGAGCTGGGGGCGGGCTATCTCATTTCACGACATGCCTTTCCAGGTTTCATACTCCGACTTTAGCCACCAGCGAGACTTCTGGTTCAAGTCACGTACCGGCTTAGGAAACGTCGGGTCCTCCTTAATCAGCTTGCAGGCCGTGTTGCGGGCTATGCCATGTACCCGCTGCACGTCCCGGATTATTTCGGCTTGCCGTATCAATTCCCTATTCCCAGGCATTTGTTTATTCCCCCTAGCCGCTGTTTCCATTGAAAAACCCTTATCGTGGCCTTATCGGCCAGTAACTACGCACATTTGCACTGTTTTGGCAAATATACCCGCGCTGATTTCTCGAACGCTATGGTTTCAATTTTCGATGCCGGGGTTTGCCTAGGGTGGGGTCCGGCCAGCCCCAACACCCCTAAAAACCAGACCATTGTGTTCGAGATTCGAGCCTGCAAATCGATTGGCAGGCAGGGACCCGCTTTGACTTGAAGGCAGTTAAGCCGGTATGTTCGATTAAATCAGTAGGCAGATGAAAATGGAGGATGGGAGTTCGCAGCATGACTGCGCGTAAGCGATTGGTCCACCCCACCAAGAAGCCGAGCAAGCAAGACCTCGTTGCTCGACTGAAGGGTGCCACACGCAAGGGCAAGCCGAACAAGGTCAACACCATGTTCAAAGAGGCGCTGTTAATGGCCCCCAGCCTCAAGGGTTACGATGACATGGGAACAGGGGGCCTCACCGGATGGCTGTTGAAGCAGGCCGAGAACTTTCCCGAAACTTATTTGAAGATGCTGGTGAAGGCACTGACACCAATAGAAGTGCAGATGCTGACCTTGCAGCAAAACAATCTGGTGAATGTGGCTGCCCCAATGACGGCCCAGGCTTGGGAAAACAGCGAAGGTGCAGCCATCGCAAAGAGCTTTGAAATGCTCCGTAGCAGCATCAATGGCGCGAAGACCGATGACTTGCGCACATGTTGCAGGCTATGACCAGCCTACAGGGTGCAATGAAGGGCCGTACTAGTGGGCCGGTATTGAAGAGGCTCGATGCCCCCGATGCCGAAACAATCGAAGACGCACAAACCATCGAAGCCGAACCCGAGCAGCATGAGCCGCAGTGACAAGGTTGGTTACCGTGACAGCTTGGGCGTGTTTGCCAAGCCAGTAGAGCCATCTGACCCCTGATGAGATGGAGCAGGCAGCGACCGTATTGCAGCCGACCGACACCCAGCTGGCGGCTATCGAGCCCATGCGTACCGGCGGCCATTGTCGACGTTCATCTATCTGAACTTCGAAACGCGCTCGGCCTGCTCGAGAATGACTCTGGCGTTGTCGTTGGCAACGGTCCCGGTCGGCTCGCCCTTGTACATGATCCTGGGGTTCGACCAGTAGGGTATGCGTGGGCAGTCGGCACAGCATTCCTTGTAACTCATCATCGTTCGCCATTTGGTGCCGTTGACGTAACCATGCGCATAGGCAAACGGCGAATTGTTCGCATCGACCACACGGTCATGTCGCGCGCCGAGGATGTGCCCTACCTCGTGCGCGATCGAGTATCGTGATCGCCGCGCAAGAGTGATGCACGACGAAGAACGCTTCCTCCGAATCCGCACCTACACGCGTCGACAGACCGCAGCCATTCGGATCATCGATGATCAAACCAACGATGTCGGCGCGTTTCTCGTTGCGCAGCTTCTTGACGTCCTTGAAGGGGCCAACCCCATCGACCATTTGATAGAGCGAGGTCAACGTGTCGGCGCCTGCTTCGTCATAGTCGACTGCCTGGCTGTGCACCAGCCGCAAGCTGATGTTGCCAAGACCGCTGTTCCTGAAAGTTTCGTTCGTCTGCTCGATTTTCAGCGCCAGCAAATCGGCCGGATCGCCGATGTGTTTGCTGGCCGCGTTCTTGGTATAGAGGATCATGATATCGATGGTGATGTTCTTGGCTTCGAGTGCCTGGCGCTCCGCATCAGGAAAGGGTGTAACCGTAGGTTCTGCAGTTAGCGCGAGCGTAGTTGTGCCTGGAGTACCTGGCGGGTGCTCCGGCGGTAGCTTGCTGGGGTCGAATTCCGCGACGGTATGAACATCGCCGCCCAAGCTGTTGACCATGAAAACGCTGCCGTCATGTGCGAAGTATCCTGACAGGTGGGCGTCCTTCCATAGCATGAGGACCGCTGGCTCACCCGTATCCTCGGTCTGGCCCCTCCAAGTGAAGCCGTCGTCGGTCTTAACCGTCGGTCGAGTGCGCAACAAGGTGATGTTTTTGTCGCCGCTGAGTGGCAGGACGACCTTCGCGTAGCGTGCATCCTGTGAGGGCGGGCGCGACATTAAGTCCTCGACGGTCGCTGCATCCGGCATCTTGAACACACCAACATTCTTCGTCTCGGGCGAACTGGTCGCCTTGTCGACGATCGCTTGCTGAGCGGGCGACAGGGCGACAGCATCCTTGTCCCGACGGAGGAGGTGGTTCGAGTTCTCGGGCTGCTTGCTAGTGGTTCTCCCCTCGTTGGTTGCATCCTTCTTGTCCGGCTCCGGCCTGTCCTTGAGCGTCGGCGGCCGTCGCAACTAGCCCGAGTGCCACTACGCCGAATGAGAGCAGACTTGAGCATATGATCCTCCCTTTATTGGACCGCTCGATCCTGATCAGGGCTCATGCAGGGTCGCATGGTGAGTGCCATAGCGAAATCGGGAGAAACCCTCAAACAACCGCGAGAACACTCCCCTGAGTTGATCTGAGTGTCGTGTGAGAACCACGTTCCAGCGGGTTGATCTCACGAGTTCAAGGCCTAGTAGGGAGTTGGGAGTTGGGAATGTAGCAGGCAAAGTGTCTCTGTTTTAGCTGACTGCTCGCACCCACATTACCCCACTATCACCACAGACTCACCACAACTGAGGCGCACCCCGCACTTGATTTAGCACACCCAGACGCGCCCAAAGAGCTCTGCCAGAAGTTTTCGAATTGATTTGCTCTTTATTCCCATTGCATGGACATTGGGAATAATTTCGCTTGTCTGAGCTCCCCGAGTTACACACCAGCCAGTTGCATTAAATCCCATTAATCCCAGGCCGATAATACGCGTTATGGCAAATCGGGATTCGCATCCGCAGCAAATGTGAGGACAACCTAAAGAACAACTCGCGGTTGTTCTGTTGATGGAACAATAGATATTTGTCTGACGCAGAAACTGGAGCAATCCTTTTCACTGTGAGACTTCTGAAATGCATGGACGTTGGAAGAGAATGGGCCTGGCTCAAATATTTACACGTGCGGTTTTATGAATCCAATACCCTATTCCCAATTCCCTATTATGAAACGATTAACCCTCCCGTTTGACAGTACGCAGACTAAAATGCGAACATTGCTTATAAAATATGTTTCTTGACCAAAGGTGTAACCATGGACATGCCGGCACTCCGCGCCAAAGGTGCGGAAATCAAGGCTCGTCTTCGCTTCCTGAAAAGCGAACGTGATACGCACGCGCTAGTCGCAGTAAATGGCGATGCAGGCGGGCCACAAGCCCGTCAGCGCATCGGTGCAATCGACCTTGAGCGCGATAAGCTCACCAATGACCTTGAGACCGTCGAGGTTGCCCAGCAACAGCTATTCCAAGTGCAACGTCAGGCCGAGGCCGAGGCACCCATCAAGGCACGGCGTACCCGGTTCGAACGTGACAAGGAAGGCCTGTCGCAGTGCCTGCCTAGCCTGATCACGCGCAGGTATGACCGACTTGCTCACGACGTGGGCGTGCAGCGAAACGCAGGTCGCGTCCAGGCGGCCGTAGCGCTCATTCAGGGCAGGCACATAGCTGGCCTGCCTCATGGTCTCGTTTGGGTTCCTCCACCGGTAGGCTTGGCCGACATTCCATTTCATTGCGCTCGGGAGCTTGTCGGCCACCCGCCTTATGTGCCGCATTTCGACGTGATGACCAAAACCAGCAACTCCGAATTTGTGCCCGGCACCGATGGCGAGCCTGGGGAGCGTGTGTATCTCGATGCTGCCCAGCAGGCCAACAGACGCAGAACTATTGAAACGGAATGGCATGCACAGGTCGATGCGCTAGCCAATGAGTTGCTAGCCGCGACATCGCTTCCACCCATCCCAGCGGAATTACTGGCCCACGCACGTGCGCTTCGCCAACCCGTATCGGGACTGAATTAAACCGGTAACAGCCAACCGAAAGGAGTGAAGTCCCATGCCGGAATATTTCGACAAAACCCCCAAGGATCTGAGTGACAGCGAGCTAACCTCGGCCATTACCGATGCTGTCGCCCGTGGCCAGCTTGAGATGGCCCGTAATCTTCGCCGCGAGAAGCTTTATCGGGCCTTCATCGTGGCTCTCAACACCAGGATCACACCGATCAGTTCTTGGGCAGCACGACAACGGTGACCTTGTCCTAGTCACCGACCCAACGAAACTAAGCAGCAGGAGTGATGATCATGAACTTCTACAAATCTAAATCGTCCGAGGACGAGCTCCCGACTTATGAGGCAGCGATTGAACGCATGCAGGCCGACGGTGCCACGCTGATCAGCAAGAAGGCCAGCCACATCCTTGCCGAAGACGGCAGATGGCAGGCGGCACCGCTATCTACTTCAAGACCGATAGCGCGCTCATCGCCAAGGCTGACGATATCCCTCGCTAAAGCCGAGGAAGAAGCGAAGGCAGTTCTTGCTGCTATTGCTGCAAAGCCAAGCCAAGCCGCCGAAGTGCGCAAGAATGAAGAGTGAGATCGATGCTGTCACGTTTCAACCAGCTGGTGAAGGCAGTACAGCAACGCACTCAATGTAGCCCTCACTACGCAAGGAAGTGCGTCATCAGCGGCTTGCAGAACGGCACCCTCACAAAGACGCTTGGCGGCTATGGCGCGCAGTTGGCGATGCGCCAATCTCAGACAAATGCCAAGCTCAGACCGAGTACAGGGCCGCAATGGCAAAGGTCAGCCAAGCCCCATGCGGCAGCAGAGTGAATGCATTGCGTCAGGCATACATCGAAAATCCTGATGCATTCGCCTGACTGCGGCCACGCTGAAACCCAGCACCGCACGCGCAACGCCATGACCTTGCGCTCGGCACGATCAGTCTGGCGCTGAGGCTGTCTCCCTCAAGACGGCGACGATCTTGACAATCGATGTCGCGGCTAGCGATGCGCAGCTTTTAATCACGTGAAGTTCAGTATAATGCCCCAAGCTCAAGCCTAACCGCCAGCCAGGATGCCACGATGGCCATCACCGAACGCGAGCGGGCCAAAGGGGGTGAAGGAAAGCGACAAAGGGCCAACCCCGCTGGGGAGGCCTTGAACTTCGGCCGCGTACACCAAGGAGATGGACTTGCGCCCGATCCTCGCTGCGGAGCCGGCCGGCACCCAAACCAATTAGGGGCGTGAACTCATAAACGATCGTCAGTTGTCTAAACAGATGGAACCTTCAGCTTGCTGGCACCTCAGCATTCGGGCAGAGGCTCTCGCGACGGTGCGACATCGGCACTGCGCGCGATTTCCGCTCGGCTGCAACAATTTCTTGCCGGTCTACAGTACAAGGCTGCGTTGAACCGTTTAAGCATCCCCTCGCGTCTGATCCTGCTGGTGCTCGGTTTGGCACTGCCGCTCAACCTCGTCATCGGCGGAGTGGTCTGGGGTCTCGTTAAGCGGGCCGACGAGGTCCAACGCACGAGCCTTCTCTACGCCGCCCGTTCAATTGCGGCCGGCGTCGATGCCGAACTCGGCAAGTACGTGGCGCTCGGGGAAGCGTTGTCTCGCTCACCGGCGTTGCTCGACGACAATCTCGATGCGTTTGAGGCTGAGGCGCGCCGCGCGTTCCCGGCCGGGGGAGATACCGGGGTACTCGTCGCAGATGCAGATGGCCAGCAGCTCTTGAACACTTTCGCCCAGCCGGGGCAGGCTCTGCCACGCCGCAATCCGCTGGCGTTCGGGGCTCAGCGCCGCGCATTCTCAACGCGTTCAATCGTGATAACCGACCTCATGAGAGGTGCGCTCACGCAGGATTTGGGTGCCGGTATCGAGGTTCCCATCTTCAAGAACGGCCAGCCCTTTCGCGGGCTCGCTATCACCACTAGGGATCGAGAATTCCGGCGCCTCCTTAGTGTCCAGGACATTCCGAGGAACTGGCTTGCCGCCATCATCGATGGCCAAGGCCGGTTCATCGCGCGCGTTTCAGGTGCCGAGGTTGGCCAACTCGCCGCTGAAGGGTGGCGCGCCATCAAGGATCAAACGGGATTGTTCGAGTATCCTCCCGTGATGGCGACGCGCTCGTACACGCCAATGCCCATCCCTCCATGAGCAACTGGACGGTGGGCGTCGCGGTCAAGAAAGCGGAGCTGCAGAAGGCGGCTTGGGCCACGGTGCGCTGGGCGGTCATGCTGGGCGCTGGCCTTTCTGCCGCCAGCCTCTTGCTCGCCTGGGGCCTGGCCCGACAGATCACGCGGCCGATTGATCAGCTGCGCCAGTCGTTTGCCGACGTCTCCGCGCAACCTGGCAAGCCGATTGAGGCCGGACCGCCCGAGATCCTGGAGCTGCAGGACACGCTCCACCGCGCGACGCTCGAGCGCACAACGGCCCTCTCCAAGCTTGAGCGTGAGATGACGCTGCGCGAGGAGGCACAGGCAGGGCTGGCGCAGTCGCAGCGCATGGAAGCACTTGGCCAGCTTGCGGGCGGCATGGCGCACGACTTCAACAATGTGCTGGCGGCCATCTCCGCCAACCTGGACGCGGTCACGCTTCGCAGCTCTGATGAGAAGATTAGCGAGGCGATCGAAGGCGCGATGGATGCGATCCAGATGGGTGCCAGCCTCAACCGCAGGCTGCTCTTCCTGTCGCGCCCGCAAGGGGTCGGGCTCGAGCGACTGGACCTCAATGATCGCGTCACGGGGCACACTCGAGCTGCTGAACCGAACACTCGGCGAGCAGGTGACCGTCTCTTTGAGGTTGTCGCCCGACCCGTGCCAGACCTCGGCCAATCCCGGCGATGTCGACAATGCGATCCTCAACCTTGCGATCAACGCCCGCGACGCCATGCCCAAAGGCGGCAGGCTCACGCTCGAGACCCGCCACGTAACGATTGATGCCGATGCCGCCGAGCGCATCCCGGAAGCCCGGCCCGGCGAGTACGTGACGCTCACCGTCAGCGACACGGGACATGGCATGAGTCCGGAGGTACTCAAGCATGCGATGGAGCCGTTCTTCACGACCAAGGGACCCGGCAAGGGCACGGGGCTGGGCCTCGCCACGGTCTATGGAATAGTCCGACAGTCAGTGGGCTTCCTCAGCATTGACAGCACGGTGGGGAAGGGCACGTCCGTGCATCTGAATTTCCCCAAGGCCGAACCTGGGCCGATTGTGAGCAGTGCAAGGCCCGCTACCAAGGAGGTCCCCTTGGGGGATGGCGAACTCATCCTGGTGGTCGAGGACAACGATAAGGTTCGGCAGGCGACCATGAGCCGGCTTGAATCTCTCGGCTACGCTGTTCTGGAAGCAAAGACAGGACCCGAGGCCATCACATTGCTTCAGTCCGAAGAGCCCATTGCCCTCGTGTTCAGCGACATCGTCATGCCTGGCGGCATGACGGGATACGATGTGGCGGAATGGGTTCGGTCGGTGAAACCCGAGCTCAAGGTGTTGCTGACCTCCGGATACAGCGATATGCCGCTCGCGGCGAGCGAAGCCGTGCGAGCGATCAAAGTGCTTGGCAAGCCCTACACGCGGCAACAGCTCGCTTGCGCACTCCGCGAAGAAATCGACGGCTGATGGTTTCCGGCTGCTGACAGAGCAGCGCGCAGCGGTGGGCTCGGTTGTCGGCTGACAATGCATTCTACGTTGGGCCGGAAGCAGGCGCGAACGTGCGAACTGACTCGCTGGTGTAGACCTACGGCACAAGAAGTATCTCTTCGGGCCGATCGAGTACAATTGCCGCCGCCGCGCAATCCGTCAAACATCCAGAGGATCAGCGTTAGTCCGAAGCATTTCACGACGTACTCCTGCGGTCACGGTCGGCGAGTGACCGTGTACGCATGCGACAGCCGTTCGTCCGCAGAAATTCAGGATGCTGCAAGCTCTTTGACCACTGGCGGGGGCAGGGTTTGGCGTAAGGCAGTCAGATGCAAGCCGGGCTGCTGCGATCTAGGCGGGCGGCCGGCTTGTCTTGCGCGGGATATCTGAGCAAGCCACTCTGCGCAAACTGGTGGCACTAGCCGGAAGCGGAATTTTGGCTAATTTCATTTCAACCGCGAACAACTCATAACAAATTGCCTTCGCTACGCTGATATTTCTCCGTAAGCCATGGCGGCGCGCATTTCCGGGTGAGTTGAATTTGGATAGCCGTCGGCGGCAAAAAGACGCATAGGAAAAGTCGAAAGATAAGGTTCTATGAAAGTTGCCGGGCGATATCGATCGATACTGAATGTTCTTGAATCACCTCTTAAACCATCATCAAGCAAGGCGCTCGGAGACGCTCACAATAGGTCGTTAGGCATGCTTAGCGTCTGGGCAGACGTTCATCGATGCGATTCGTTGATCAGTTCAAATGATGTCGTCCGCTCGGGAATACCAACCGGTAGATTTGTCCTAATAATCCAACTGACATCACGCAGCTGGGGGACTGATATCGGAAATTTGATTGCGGGACAAATTAAGGGTTGGACTAAGCGCCAACCAACCTCATTCGAATGAGCAATACCTGGTCAACCTAATCGGATTTGCGTTCGGAATAATCGTCTCCCCCGTTTTGTCTGCTGGCCTCTATCGCCAATCGGCCGGGAATTGAAGGGTTTAAGAACTGAGCGGCGACTGCTTTAGCCTCGTCAGTCAACGAGGATAAACTTAATTTCATTATTGGCGCTGTGCTGCACAATCCCTTGTATGATCGAACGTGGTGGCAATACTTTATTGGTGTTGGCGGCGGCATCGCCAGTGTATTTGTTGGAGTTCTTGTCGGGTCACTTTCCAATAATGGACCAAAGAGCTTTCTCGTACTCTCCGATGGTTCGAAGAAGTATCGGGAAGAAGCGCTTCGTGAGAGAAAATGGTCATGGGGCTACTTTGTTGGTAGTGCAATTTGCGTCCACGGTGGCAGGGGTTGGCGCTCGCTATATATTCGCTGCCTTCATCGCCCCGTGACCGGAAGGGGTGGAGCCTGACCCGAGCCCATCGGCCGGGGTGCCCCCGCCAGCCTCAAATCCCATTTGGGTTCGGGGAGGTTCATGTAAATTCTCGGCGCGCACGGGGAGGGAGCGATGAGGTTGGCATTAGTGACACTGGCGCTCTTGTTGTTCGGGACACATAACAGCGCGGCGAACCCATGCTTGGCGGACGGCCGGACGGTCCTGATCGGCAATGCCTGAAGTCTAGAGGTTTGAAGTGCGTAGGCCGAACTGAGCCCTAGGCTCGCTCGCTAGGTCGAGTTTCTCAAGCGCTATTGGCATCGCCAGCGGCCGGCAGGGGTTCGAAGCTACCCTCGGGTGGTAAACCCGCCTCGGGTCAAAACGGGGCACATACGTCTGGGAATTACCTACCGCAAGATTGTATGAGGCCAGCGCCTACAACCTTTTGTATTAACCAATTGAATATGCTTGATCAAAGCCGATCACAATCCCGTGAACAGGTGCTAACTAGGTGGCACCTGACGAGGTGGCTCAGTCTTCCCGCCAGTAGCGAGCGTCAAGCAAAGCCAGATCGATAGTGGCGCCATTGGGTAACGTGACGATCTCGGGTGCCATGTCGGGCCCTCCTAGTTGGGTGTCTCAGTTGGCCCCGACATAGCTCCGTCTGCTGACTAACGCAACACGCGCACGGTATCGGCTGGCTGCACAAGGGACTCGACGTGCGAGCACCACAGTTCCAACGCCTCCAACATTTCGGCGCGGTGGTCGCTGTGCTCATAGCCGGAATGCGCATCCGAGAACGCGACGTGATCGAGCACAAGCCGAGCGACGTAAGGCGAGACGCGTAGCTGGCGCAGCTTGGTCGCCATGATGTGTCTAACCCCGTGCCAGATGAAATCCTCGATGCCGGTCATGCTGCGAACGTTGCGCACCAAGGCTTGCGCGTCGAATGGACCGAGCACCCTATCCCGGCCCTCGCGTGGCGACAGCACGCGCTGTGCGAGCTTCGGCAGCGGAATGGCATGGCATCGCTTTCTCTTGGTGCCCAGCGTCGGCCGCCAGTACCAAGCCTGATCGATATGTTCCCAGCGCATCGTTTCAATTGCGGTGCGCCGCTTTCCTGTGATGACAAGCAGCTTGATGAACTTCCCGCGCGATCCGCCCAGCTGATCGGCACACTGCCACAGCTGGCTCAAAACCTCGTCCGCCTTCTCGCCTTCGAACCAAGAACGAGTGCGAGCCTTTGCACCCAGCCACGGCCTAGGCATCTCCGCCATTGGTGACACAGCAAGCCGCTTGGTTCGAACCGCCCAGCGGAACAAAGTTTTCAGGTGCGCGTGAATTCTGTTGGCTGAGTAAGGCGAACGCTTGCGGTAGGCGCACAGCAAGTCGTCTATCTCGCTGTATCGCAGCGTTGCAATTTGCCGGTCATGCCAGCGCTCGCAAGCTGACAGCAGGAAGATTTGCGTCCGGTCAGCGCTCACACATTCTTTGCGGCCTACCTGCTCATTGGTCGTCCACGTTTCGACGCATGTCTTAAACGTGTCGCTTGCTTCGGTCGCTTTAGGATCAGCGCCGGCAGCCGCAGTCCGCCTGATATCGAGTGCCTTGCTACGTGCGGCCGACAAGGTGATCTCGCCTACCCTGCCCAGCTGCACCACTTGCTCCTTGGGTGAGCCTGGGAAGCGATAATTCACCCGATAGCTACGTGTGCCACTCTTCTGCACAAGCACGTGCAGGCCATTCACTTTGTCAGAGCCGGCATCCCAAACGCGATAGGCGGTGCGCTTGGTCGGAAGGCTGATCACGTTTTGTTCTGTGAGGCGTTTACGCGGCATTTTGGGTACTCCATCGACCTTGTGCAGTATTTGTGCAGTGAAGTTATTTGTTAGCTTTGCTCACGCATGGCCCGCAGTTGGCCCACGCAAGATCCTGATATCGTTGGGAATCAGGTTGCGAAGTAGCCTGAAAAACCCTAACCTGTAAAGGCTCGCAAATTTATACTGTGTTAACCGCCTGCCGCCGACTGTTCGCGGCAGAGGAATCAATCACATGGCTATGCGCGGCCCCTCTTTCGACGACATTCTCGCCGATGGCACCCTGCCGCTGGGCGATGACCTGCGCCGCACCGTCGAAGGCTGGCTTGCTCATCTGGCGCACGAGCGCGGGGCGGCCGACAAGACGCTGGAAGCCTATGCACGCGACCTCCGCCAATTCCTGGCCTGGTTGAAAGGCGACCTTGGCTACGCACCCTGCCTGGCCGATCTCGCACGCCTCGACGCCAAGCTGTTCCGCCGCTTCATGGCCGCCCGCCGCCGTGACGGCATGGCCGGCCGGTCGCTGGCGCGCACCATGTCGGCGCTGCGAACCTTCTTCCGCTGGTTGGAGGTCGAGGAGGTCGTACGCAACCGTGGCGTGATGCAGGTCGCCCTGCCCAAGGTGGCGCACGGCATCCCCAAGCCGCTGACGGTCAGCAAAGCCGTCCAGGTGGTCGATGCGCGCGCTGAGAGTGGGGTGGACTGGATCGCCGCGCGCGACACCGCCGTGCTCCTACTGCTGTATGGCTCGGGCCTGCGCATCTCAGAGGCGCTGGCGCTCACGCCGAAGGACGCCCCGGCGGCTGGCCGCGAGGTGCTGCATATCCGCGGCAAGGGTGGCAGGGAGCGTCTGGTTCCGGTGCTGCCGATCACGCAGGCGGCCATTGCCCACTACATGCGGCTGTGCGTCTACCCCCTGGAGCGCGACGGTCCGCTGTTCTTCGGTGCCAAGGGCGGACGGCTGAGCCCACGCATCGTGCAGAAGTTGATGGAGGCCCTGCGCACAAGCCTGGGCTTGCCGGAGACGGCAACGCCGCACGCCTTGCGGCATTCATTTGCTACGCACCTCCTGTCGGCCGGTGCCGATCTGCGCCAGATCCAGGAACTGCTGGGCCATGCCAGCCTGTCGACGACACAGGCCTATACCGAGGTCGATCGCGAGCGCCTGCTCAAGGTGTACGACCAATCGCATCCGCGTGCCTAAAATTTGCTCAAGGCCACGGTGCTGACATCATGCCGCATCATGCATGCGCGTGAGCGGGGTCTATGCCAATACGCATTCAACGTCGGTGGAGGGCACCGCGTGCGTTTGATCCGCTTCTTTGCGCTGGGATTGGCGTTGCTGCTGGGGCAGCCGGCCCTCGCCAGTGACGAGGCTCGCCCGCCGTCCTGCCGCGGTGTCAATATCCTGGAGCAGATGCAGGGCACCGATACGTACGAGCGTATCCTGGCGGCTGCTGCGGCGACCGAGAACACGGAGGCGCTGCTCTGGAAGATCGAGCAGGGCGATCGGCCGCCCTCGTATCTGTTTGGCACCGTGCACCTGACGGATGACCGCATCAGCGAGCATTCCCCGGCCCTGCTGGCGGCGCTGGGCCAATCGCGCCTGCTGGTGCTCGAGATCGAGGATCTGTCCTCCGGCAACTTCCTCAAGACCTTTACGCGGGCACGCGAACTGATGATGTTCTCGGACCGTCGGCGCCTCGATCAAATGCTCAACGGTGAGGAGTTCAGCAAGGTGGTGGGCATCCTGCAGCGCGCGGGGTTCCCGCCTGAGCTTGCTGGCGCCTTCCGGCCGTGGGTGGCCAGCCTGCTGATGGCGCTGTCGGACTGCGAGCAATTGCGCATGCGTGCCGGGCTCTTGTCTCTCGATGCGAAGCTGGCCAACCAGGCTCGCTCGCTCGGCATCAACGTGGCAGGTCTGGAGACGCTGGAGCTGCAGTTGCGGGCCATGGCCAGCGTGCCGGAGGCCGACCAGATGGACATCCTCAAGGCTGCTTTGCGCACCTACGATCGCATCGACGACATCCTGGAAACGACCGTGCAGCTCTACCTAGCGCGGCAGATTGGTATTATCTGGCCGCTGCAGCTGGCGTTGGCCGAGCAGGTCGGCGTGACGCCTGAAGCTTTCACATCGCTGGAGCATAGCCTGCTCGCGACCCGCAACCTCGGCATGCGCGAGAGCGCGGTGCCGCATCTGGCCGAGGGCGGTGCTTTCATCGCGGTCGGCGCCTTGCACTTGCCGGGGCGGCATGGCCTCGTCGCCCTGCTGCGCGAGGCCGGCTACACAGTGACGGCCATGGAATAGGCCTCCCGCGAGCGGCATCGCCCGTCGTGAGGCAAAGCTTTAGACCGGCACCGCTTTCCCGCGCCCCTTGAGCACCGCGTAATAGGCCCACAACAGCCGTGCCGCCACGCCGCGCCACGGCCGCCAGCGTTCGGCCAATTCCAGCAGCGCCTGGCTATCCGGCCTCTCGTCGAGGCCGAATGCCTCTTTGGCCGCCAGTTGCAGGGCCAGGTCGCCCGCCGCCCAGGCGTCGGCCCGGCCCAGGCAGAACATCAGGTAGACGTCGGCCGTCCACGGGCCGATACCATTCACGGCCGTAAGCGCGGTGTGCACCTCCGCGTCGGAGAGGCGGTCGAGATGCGCCAAATCGAGACGGTCGGCCGCCGCACTTGCTAATGCCCGCAACGTGCGGATCTTGGCGCCGGACAGGCCGGCCGCAACCAGCGTACGATCCTTGAGCCCCAGCAGCACACCTGGCTCGAATGGCTGGATGGCCTGCACCGTGCGGCCCCAGATGGCCTCGGCGCTCGCCACCGACACCTGCTGCCCCACAATGATGCGTGCCAGCCCCTCGAAGCCTCCCGGCCGGCGGCGCAACGGCGGATGGCCCGCCGTGTCGTGCACGTGGCGCATCACCTGGCACTTGCGCCGCAAGACCCTGACGCCCTCGCGCAAATCGTCGTCAGCCTCGATCAGGCGATGCCTTGGCGTTCGCGATTTTGTGTTCGCCACGGGCGCTGCTCTCCGCATCTCACTTGCGGCATAATCCGTTACTGTGTCGAGACAAAATGCGCAATGCAGGGTTCCGCCATGATAAACCTTGTCGGACGTTCATTGCTGCTGGGTCTGCTCGTGGGTCCGCCCACCGCCGTCCTGGCTCAGGGCATCGAGATCGCCACGTATCGCAACCCGCTGTACGGCTTCAGCATCAGCTACCCGACCGCAGAGTTCGCGCCGCAGGAGCCGCTGGCCGATGAGGGCCGGGTGTGGGCCTCGCCGGACGGCAGCGCCAAGCTGCTGGCCGGTGGTCTGTCCAACGACGACGGCTTAAGCCTGCGCGAGTATCGCGATCTGGTGCTGCGCGAGAGCTACCCGGGTGCCGAGGTTGACTACGCGCCGATACGCGACACCTGGTTCGTCCTGTCGGGAGTGCACGACGGCACGATGTTTTACGAGCGTGTCACATTCACCTGCGGCGGCCGGGTGATCAACAGCTGGGCGCTGCTCTACCCGCAGGCGGAGCGGCGCCGCTACGACCGCGTCGTCGAGCAGGTGGCGCAGAGCTACCGGGCGGGAAAAGGCAACTGCGGCTAGCTGCTCGGTCACGCTGTTTCGCGTGCAACAACCCAGCAGGCACTTCCGGTGACGGGCGCCTCAAGGCGCGCCGAGCATGCCCTCGATTTCCCAACGCTGGGTCTTGAGGTGGCTCAGCATCTGCGCGAGCATCTCGATCTGCTGCGCAACCTTGTCCGTCGAGTATCCCCTTGCGGCGATTTGAGGAATCATCGCTTCGAGCCTACGTACGTTGCGCTCGGTTTCCTCAATGGTGCGATCACAGCGGGCGAGCCCGGCTCCAGCGTCCGAAAGCATCAGCGTACTCCCTACCAACCGCTACTCTTGCAACGGTCAACCCCCGTCGACCGCCCCGTTGATCGCATTAGGCCGCCCACTCGTGGCCTGAAAAAGGCAAGCCGGTTCAAAAAATGCGAACCAATGTTGCATGGTCCAGCCTGCGGGTCGCTGTGATGATCCTGGCGGAGCTTGGGTCCAGACGGAATCCATCAAGGATGCCAAGCCGCAACGAAGCTTGCTGCAGAATTGCTTGGGCCTCGAGGGAGGGATCGGGTGGTGGGGCTCTGCCGACAGGGAGCGGCAGCGGACCCGAGAAACTCGGAACTAGGACGGGCAATGTCCGCACCGTGCCACTCCCCGCGTCCAGTCAACTCCGTTTCTGCAGCCGCGGGCGTTGGCAAAAGTCAATCACGGCGGGATTTGTCGTTTGGCAGCTTCCCCGTGCTGAGCTTCGTCGGGGCACGGCATGGGCGGACTCACTCGCGCCTCGATGAGGCTGAGATGGAGAACCGCTAAGTGCTTTCATTCAGGTCAGAAAAGTCCTAGTCGCCCTTGGCCTCGGCGACCAGCGCCTCCAGCCGCTGGATATCGACCACGCGCAGGTCTTTTCCCTCGCGACGCAGTAGACCCCCGCTGGCCAAGCGACTGATTTCACGAGATACGGCCTCGCGGTGGGTGCTGATGCGACCCGCCAAATCGGACAGGGAAGGTGCGGGCGAGAGCAGGGCTTCACGCCCACTGCCGGCGGTTGTGCGCGCGAGGCGCAGCAACTCTGCGTGGATGCGGTTTTGCACGGCCAGCGTGCTGAATTCGAGGACGCGGTCCGAGAGTCGGCGTAGGTCGGCTGCCAGGTGGCGCAGCAGGACAAGCGCCAGCCGTGGCTCCTCCATAATCAAATTCTCCAGCTGATCGCTGGAAAGCCTGGCCACGGTGCAGGTCTCCACCGCTTCCACGCTGGCTGACCTCGGCTTGCGATCGAAGGCGCCGATCTCGCCGAACATGGCGCCAGCACTGAGCTCGGTGAACACCACGGCCTTGCCTTCGTAGGAATAAACGATGACACGGACCTTCCCAGCCACCAGGAAGCATACGTCCGTAGAAGGCTCTTGGTAGCCCAGAATTTGCAAACCAGGCGCGAACTCGCGCCAGGAGCAGGCTTGGCCGATGCGCTCGATGGCCGGCTCTGGAAGCTGAGCCAGGACTGGCACGCGCTTCAGGCTCTCGGACTTGGGCAAGGGAGGCTCGCTCGGTCTTGTGAGGCCAGCCGCATGATTCCACAGCCCAGGCAGGAGTGGAAGGGATGTTTGGGCGCTGATAGCGCCACCCCGCCCTCTGCCTTACCGCATGTCACATGTTGTCACACTCGTGCACCCACTCTACACCTATGCTGATGGGAACGCCTGACGCTCAGGGCAGGCTGACTGCGCCGCGCCCGATAGGCTGGCATTCTTCCGGTCACAGAACAGCAGGGGATCGGTCGCCAGGGCGACCAAGCTTGATAAGCTGCCGTGCGAGTTTATTGACGAGGCAAGATCCATGTTGTGCGAACCAATTGATACCGACCATGGCACATTCATCCACGCGTTGAGCGACACAAAAAAGCAGGCTGTGCAGGGGGGTGGCGAATGTTGAAGGCCCTGGTCGCCGGCGTTAGGTCCCGGCTGTCCGGCAAGGGAGCATCCACCGCTGCCCGTAAGTCCGATGGCGCGACCCGGGACGACTTCGGGATCATGGTCACCGGAAAAGACCTGGTCATGCAGGTGTACTTGGACACCGAGGACAACTATTCGGTGCAGGGTTACGCGGAGCGCACACGCAAGTGCTTCGGCGAAATCTACCTGGGCCTGGACAAGGGAACCGAGTACGAGCGCCAATCGACCGCACCCAACCGTGCCATTGGTAGTGTGTCCAGGGAGGACGCATTCAAGCAGACGCTCGAGATCGCGCGTCGCGCAATAGCCGCTTCTTCCCATCCGGGTACGTTCGACATCCACGACCTCGACGGCGTCGTGAACAAGATCCTGGCCGATCTTTGCACGTATTGGTTCGGCGTTCCCGACACTGCCACCATGGTGACCGGCGGCATACGGCCGTCCAACATCACCTCTCCTGCGCACTGTCCGGGAGATTTCGCGCTCCCCTCCGGGTTCATCTTCATACCGAAGCCGGACGCCGTAACGACCTCGGCCGGACAAGCCGCCGGCCAGCTGCTGAAAGAGGCCGTGACGCGGTTCATAGCAACGCACCGCGCCGCCGGAACGGTGCCGACGGCCGATATTTCGTGTGCCATCTTCGAGACCTTCCCCGACGATGATGAGCTGATCGGCCGAACCATCATCGGCGTGATGATGGGCTTTCTGCCGACCACCTACTTCAACCTAGTGCACGCCGTGAGCGGCTGGTGGCAGGATGGGACCTTTCAAAAGTTGCAGCTGCGGTTGAAGGAGAACCGCGAGCCCGCATTTCCCCGGGCCCGCAGCGTGCTCGAGCAGCCGTTGATGCAGGCAATGCAGACAAAGCCGATGCCGGACGCCGTGTGGCGCACCGCCGTCAAGAAGCACAGGCTCGGGAGCGTCGAGGTCAATCCGGGCGACAAGATCTACGTCAACATCGTCAAGGCGACACAGGCCGATCAGCAGGCCGGCAGCACCGATGTCTTCCCGATCTTTGGCGGCGACCGGAGTGCGCATCCGCACCCGCAGCACGCCTGCCCGGGCTATGCGATGGCCATGGGCGTCATGCTGGGCACGCTCAACGGAATGCTGGAGCCCACGGCCGCGCCCTGAGGCGACACAGCTGCCGGCTCAGCCGCAATCGAACTGGCGGCGCAATTGGCGGGCTTTGCCGAGGTGCCACGTCATTGCCAGCGCGTCGAAAGCAGCTTCGGCCTGGTCGAGCAACGTGGCCGCTGGCGTCCGCTCTCCGCGCGCCGCCTTGATCTCGGCATCGCACAGCTGAGTGACGGCGACCTCATGCGCGGCCCCCCTGGCGCGGGCACTCTGCAGAGCGAGTGCGATGTACACATCCGGCGGCTTGCGGCCTTGTCCTGCGGCCGATGCGACCGCCAGGGCCCGGTAGGTCATTGCCTCACCGATGCGCTCGTGGCTTCGACTGCGCGCGATCGCGCGGGCCGCATGCCTGCGCGCCTGTTGCCACTTGCCCTCCGCGACCATGCCCTCCGCCAACCAGCCGTAGTTCAGCGACGTGAACAGTGCCTGGTCGTAGCTCTCGAGCCAGGAGGTCGCATCCTGGATAGCTTGCATGGAGGCTGTGGAACGGGACGTTTTCCAGGCGGCATAGCCACCCAGGGACATGCTCATGGCGTACTGATAGAGGCTTTTGACGCGCTCGGCGATGCGCTGTGCCTCCGCGGCGGTCCGCTGTGCCTCGTCCCAGCGGCCCTGCCACAGGTACACGGCACTACGCCAACATAGAATCGATCCCTCGACCTGGTGCTCCGCGCGGTCGACACCGGCCAGGGCCTCCTCAAAACATGCGTGCGCCTGCTCGAAGTGACCGCGGTCGCCGAGAATGGCCGCCTTGCAGGAGAGCGAATAGGCGAGCCCCACCGCAGGCCTGCCACTCTTTCGGTAGGTCGGAGCCGACGTTCTCTCGCGCTTGATGGCGATCGCCTCGTCGAGCAGCGCGAGAGATCTTTCATAGTCGCCGGCTGCGGCGCTGGCTTGCCCGAGGACGGCGCCAATCTGCGCGACCAGAGACCCATCGCCGACCCGTTCGGCGTACGCCAGCGCGGTTTCCAGATGGCCGATTGCAGTACCGGATTGGCCCAGCGCATAGGTGACGTATCCGACCCAGTATTCGGCCCGCGCCATCGCATTCTGATCACCGTGCGTGGTGGCAAGCTCGACCGCCTGCTGCAGAATTCCGAGCTGCTCCCTGGACGGATCGAACACGCAGCACTGCGCAAGGCGCTGCGCTATCTGCAGCCAGCGCTGGTAGCTGCTGTCCGCTTGTCCGAGGTCGAGCGCGGCCAGGGCGGCGCGGTACTGGATTTGCGCGCGGTCGAGCGCCGACGCCGCCATCGCTTTGTCGCCGGCCAGCTCGGCGTAGCGCGCAGCCTCGGCGGCCTTGCCGCTCGCGCCGTAGTGGTAGGCGAGCAATTCGTATGGCTCTTCCTCTCCGCCGGATGGGACGTGCTGCCGCAGCGTCTCGGCGATCTGCATGTGCATGGCATTGCGTTGATGCAGACCAACCGCTTTGTAGATCACATCCCTGGCGATGCCGTGCTTGAAGCGTAGCGTCCCCTGTCGTTCGCCCGGGAAAATCAGATCCTGCTCGGCAAGAGCCAGAACAACGGGATGGTGCTCGCCGCAGCCGGTGACGCGTTCGAGGAGCGACAGCGGGATGACATTGCCGATGACGGACGCCGCGCGAACCAGCTGCGCTTGTGCCGGAGGTAGCCGTTCCACGCGCGATTCGATCAACTTGTCGAGCCACGCCGCGCCGCCGTGCGTACGCACGGCTCGGCGATCCATGCTCTCGTGGGCAGCCGAATGACACAACTCTTCGATGAACAGCGGGTTGCCCCCCGAATAGTCGCGGATCTGGTTCACGACAAACGGGTCGGCATGGGGCAATAGCTGGCGAATCGTGTCTTCGGCTTCGTTCACGGCGAGCGGCGCCAAATCGACGATCTGGGCATCGCTCATTCCCTGTTCGCCCGGCGCGAACGCCCGCGTCGCCACCAACGCGAGAATGGGCCGGTGATCCAGGCTTGTGATGGCGCCCAACGTTTGGCGGGTCGCATCATCGGCCCACTGCCAGTCGTCGATGAAAAGAACCAGGGGCTTGCGCGCGGCGAGGACGTCGAACAGCCTGGCGATCGTTTCGATGGTGTCTTGCGAGGGGAGATGCCGCCCTTCACCCCTACTGGCCGCCGGGGCGCCCAGCGACAGCGCGCGCAGCAGCACCGTACGATCGACGAACCGTTCGGGATCGATTGCCAGCAACGTGTTTTCCAGCGCCTCGGCAGCGAGCGCGGCAGACATTCCGTCGCTCAGCCGACAGAGGGAGCGCAGCATCTGCAGGAACGGTTGCAGAGGCTCTGCGCTGAGATAGCTTTCGCAGTAACCGCGGTGGATTTGACAGTCGTGGCCGGCGGCGCTCAGCAGAAATTCCTCGGCAAGCCGCGTCTTGCCCGAACCTGCCGCTGCGACGATGGCCAAGTGCCGAGGCTTCCCCGCCAGGACGCAGTCGAGACCCTGCGTGATAACGTGCAGCTCCATCTGGCGTCCATTGAAGGGCGTCAGGCCGCGCTTGGTTCTGGCCTCGAATCGCGTGCCGATCGGTGCGCGGCCGAGAATTTCGTACACGGTGATTGGGTCGGGTATACCTTGCAATTGCAGGGTACGCCCGGCCCCGGTGTTGAAGAAATTGCGCTCCGGGCCGAGCGTTTCCGCGCTGACCAGAATCTCGTCGCTGCCCGCAGCATCGGAAATGCGAGCGGCGATGTTGACTGCGCTGCCGAGCAATCCCAATTGCCCGCGGGCCGAGTCACCTTCGTTGATGAGCACGAGGCCGGCATGAATGCCGGTATGCAGCCGCAAGGGCGTGGACAACCGTAAGTCGGACTGCAGGCGCCGAACCCGTTCATGCAGGTCGAGCGCCGCCTCCGTTGCCCGGCGTCCATCATCCTCGCGCGCTTGCGGATGCCCGAAGCTTGCGAGCACCCCGTCTCCCGGCAATTCTATGATCGTTCCGCCATGCTTGACGATGACGTCTTCGAACGTCCGGCGAAGTCTGCTCAGCAGGTCCGCGTAGTCTTCAGTCTCCATCGCGGAGGCAATGCTGACCGAATGCGACAGATCGGAAAAGAGGATGGCGAGGTAGCGGCGCCGCCGATTCCCGGGCAATGGCTCCGCTCCGTCACGCGCATCACTCATTGGTTTCCGCCTATCCCTCGGCGGCCCGTCGTCTGCTCGGACAACGCAGCTCGCTCGCATGCTACTAGGAATACGGGCGGCAATCGGGCCGCGCGCGGTCTCCAAGGGAGACTCGCGAGCCGGCCCGACGGCACAACGTCCAGTGCGTCAAGATCATGGCGGACGTGCAGCCCACGCGCCGTCATGAGGCTCTCTTCCAAAGCTGCGATTGTCGGGCAGCAATTTGCCACATACCCCATCGAGAGCGGTGAGAGGGTGCGTTTTATCACTCGCCTCGCCTATTGATAGCGGCCAACGGTGCGAAATCGTCAGGTGGCAGTTGAACGTGCGAGATGGCAACGATCCGTTGCGATGAAAACGTGTGCCGCAATGGAACGGCGCTCATTCCGTGAGCGTCATTTGGACGGCCGGTCATGCTTCACTCCAACGCAACACGAGCGAGCTTACGGGTTCAGCGCTTCGCCGCGTTGCTGTCGGCCACAGCATCGCGCCGGTGTTGTCTGTCCGGCACTGCCATCGCCTGGATGGCGGCTATGGTCTGATCGAGCGTCTCGCCCTCTGGATCCTTGTTGGCGGCGAGACGAGCCTGCAGCACGGCGTCGGCGAAATGGGCGGAGGGCAGGCGGCCGTCGAGCATCGGTTCAACCACTTCGTCCATGATCCTGGTCCAGTTGGCGAGCCCGCGCTTGTAGGTCTCGGAGTAGCCGCGCACCAGCGACGCGGTGGCGACGACCTCGCGGGCAGCCGCGGGGGCGACTGCAAGGGTTCTCTCCACCAGCTCCAGCCAGCGCTGCAGCCACGCCCGCTCGTCGGCAAAGCGCAGCGTGCGCGGCCGCCAGTGCCGCAGCGCTGCGAGCAATGAGAGGCGCAGATGGCCGGACAGGCGCGTGGTGCGCACCTTCATCGGGAAGGAGCCCCAGTGCGAGGCCCGCCGCAGAGCCCAGCGGCCCAGTCGTGGCGGCAACAGGCCGAAGATCTCCTCGGGGCCCGGTTTCATGTATTCGGTGATGTCGACGATGTCGCCCGGCGCCGCCCTGGCCTCGCTGGTCACCCGCGCGAGGCGGGACGCGCGCAATTTGAGCTGGGCAACACGCATCACGTCCTCGACGCTCATGCGCACGGCGAGGTGGCGCGCCAGCTCGGTGATGAAGACGGCATCCGCGCCGTCACGACCGACGAAGCTTTTGACATGGCCGAGATAGCGCTGGGCGTAAGCCGCATTCTGGTAGTCGGCGAGGCGCTCGGCGGCCTCGGCCAAGACGGCGTGGGCTTCGAAAGGAAAGATTGAAAGGGCACCGGCGTCGTGGCCATTGGCTCGGTGCGCATGCGGCACCGCGCCGACATCGGCCGCGCCCGCGCCCCCTGCCTTGATCCCCGCCTCGAAGCCGCGCAGATTGGCCTCGACCGCCTTGCCCTCGCTGCGGATGGCCGCTCGGAATGCGTCCGCGGACACCGGCAGCACACCGCTCGCCGCAATGGCCCCCAGCAGCACCGCGCTGAGCGGTGCCTGCACAGCCGATGCAGTAGAGGCGAGATCGGCGACGACAGCCTGGCGGGCGAAACGGTGGGCCAGCTGCCGCAGTCGCCCGGCATCGAAGCGGCCATCGCCCATAGCCGTCTTTTCTTCGACGGTGAAGACACGCGCCGACGAGGCAATCAGCACTGTGCGCTCCGGTGTGACGAAGCCCGCCTGGATGGCACGCCCCGCCTCCATGAATTCGCTCGCCACCACCAGATCGACCTCACCCGGTACAGCGTTCAAGGCGAGCACCGGCCGTCCGCCGCCTCTGCCGTGGTGGTGGCCGGCACCCGGCACGACCTCGAGATAGTAGGTGGTTGCGCCGGTACGCTGCGCAACGCCCGGGATAAAGGTGCCCTGCACGAAGTGGCCGCTGGCAATCGCTGCCTTGTGCATCCACGACGACAGCACGCCCCCGCCCTCGCCGCCGAGCGCTGCGATCAGCACCTTGACTGGCGCGTGCTGGTTCACCGAGGTCACTCCGCGGGCGCAAGCGTGGGAGCGGGCGCATATCGTCCACCCAGCAGGCGGATCAGGCCGGCCGAGAGGCGCCGCCGCAGGCGATCCCAAAGCGTCGGGTTGCGGATGATGTCGATCTGCGCGAACGAAGGGCAGAGCTGCGCTGCGTGCGCGATCTCGCCGCACAAGCCGCAACCGACGCAATCGTTGTTGACGTGCGCCACCGGGTCGGTGCGCAGCGGGTCTTCGTTTGGCTTGAGCGTCAGCGACGGACAACCCGACAGGCGGATGCAGGAGTGATCGCCGGTGCACACCTCCGGATCCACCCAGAAGCGCGTGCGAACCACCCGCTTGCCGGCAGCCGCTTGTCGCTCGATCTCCGGTTTGACGCGCCGCTGACGCGCGAGCTGGCATTCGCCGTCGGCAATGATGACCTTCAGCCCCGTGTCGCGGCTGCGCAGCGCTTCGCGCAGGCTTGCCATCACGCCCAACACGCCATAGGTGCGCACCCGGCGGATCCAAGGGACGCCCAGGCTCTTTAGCGCCGCCTCGATGTCGAGGCCGCTGCCGCGCCCGCCTTTTTCCTCCTTGCTGGAGGGAATGTCCTGCTGACCGGTGGCGCTTGAATAGCCGTTGTTCATCAGCACCAGCACCGAGTCGTCCTTGTTGAACACCGCGCCCGCGACGCCCGTGATCAACCCGTTGTGCCAAAAGCCGCCGTCGCCCATCACGCTGATCGGTTGCGTGGCCTGCGTGCCCGAAACGGCCGCCGCGGAGGCGAGCGACATGCCGTAGCCCAGGATGGAATTGCCCTGATTGAAGGGTGCGAAGGTTGCAAACGAATGGCAGCCGATGTCGGCCGACACGTGCACGGGGCCCATCTCCTTGCGCAACAGCTTCATGGCCGAGAACACCGGACGCTCGGGGCAGCCGGTGCAGAAGGTCGGCGGGCGGGCCGGAAGTGGGACGCCCAGCATCCGCGCCACCTCAACTCGGCGCGCCTCGACATCGGCGAGCCACGCATCGAGCGGCGCCGTCTTGCGGCCATAGCGGTTGCAGAACGCCTGCAGGCCTTTGCCGACGACGTGCGGGGTGTATTCGCCGGCCATCGGCAGCACGTCTTTGCCGTGCAGTTTCGTGTTGAGATCGGCTTTGCGCAGGATCTGGCCGATAGCCTGCTCGAGGTAATCGGGCGCACCTTCCTCGACCACCAGCACGGCCCTCTTGCCGGCGCAAAAGCTGGTGATTTCCTCGGGCACCAGCGGATGCACCACATTGAGCACCAGCGTCGGCAACTCGACAGCTCCATAAGCGTCGCTCAATCCGGCCAGCGTCATCCGGCCGTTCAGCACGTTGAACAGTCCGCCCTGCACGATGATGCCGATCTCGCCGTCGGCGGGGCCCATCCGCTCGTTCAGCTGGTTCTCGACGATGAACTTGCGCGCAGCGGGAAGGCGGCGCTCCGTCTTGTCGGCTTCCTGGCGGAAGGTGGCCGGAGGGTGGCTCAGCCGCTCATAGAGAAAGCGCGCCGGCTCCAGACGGTGCCTGGTAGAGTGACGCGCGGCGACATTGTCCTTGGCGGGAAAGCTGCCGAACATGTGGCAGGCGCGGATGCGCAGCTCGAGGATGACCGGCGTGTTCGACGCCTCCGACAGCTCGAAGCCTTTCTCTACGCTGCGCACCAGGGTCGGCAGATCCGGCCGCGGATCGATCAGCCACAGCGATGATTTGAGCGCAAACGCATGCGTGCGCTCCTGGATGACGCTGGCCCCCTCGCCGTAGTCCTCGCCCACGACGATGAGAGCGCCGCCAATCACGCCGGGCGAGGCGAGGTTGGACAGGGCATCGGCCGCCACATTGGTGCCGACAATGGATTTCCAGGTGACGGCGCCGCGCAGCGGGTAGTTGATGGAGGCACCGAGCATGGCAGCGGCGGCCGCCTCGTTGGTGCAGGTCTCCAGATGGATGCCGAGATCGGCCAGCAAGCCTTCGGACTGCACCAGCACATCGAGCAGGTGGCTGACCGGTGCGCCCTGGTAGCCGCCGACGTAGGCGACGCCGGACTGCAGCAACGCCTTGGTCACCGCCAGGATGCCCTCGCCGTAGAAGGTATCGCCGTCGCCGAGATGTAGGCTCTCGATCTCCTTATGGAATGAAACCTCGGCCATGGTCCGTCCTGCGTTTCGTCCGTGCCCAGTCTCGCGATCGGCTAGGCCAGATCGGCCACCAGTCGCTGCAGGATCTGCAGGAACCTGGCGCGGTCGCGCTTGCCGACAATGCGATCGAGATTGCGGTCGTGCTCCACCGCGTATTCCGTGAGGCGCTTCAGCATGTCTTCGCCGGCCGGCGTCAGCCGCAGCTGGTAGCTGCGCCGGTCGCTTTTCAGCCGCGTCCGCGTAATCAGCCTGCGCCTGGCCAAGTCGCTCAGCGCCGGCGTCAGCGTCGACTTGTCTCGCGCGTTGGCTCGGCTCAGCGCCGTTTGGCTGATGCCCGGGTTGCGGCCGATCAGCATGAGAATAGCAAAGCGGCCGGGGCGCAGATCGACCTCTTCGGTGGCCCGGGCAAAGGCCTGGAAAGAGGCGGTTTGCGCAAGCCGCAGGTGAAAGCCGATCCAATCCGACAGTGGCCCGTAGTCGATCGGGTCGACGCCGCCGCGCGGCCGATCTGCCGTGCGCTCGGCTGCCGCATCCCCGGATGGAGCAGAGGAATTGAATGCCGCCATTTCCCAAACCTCCAGCCGCGACGCGCGCGCCACGCCGAACCACCTCCCCACCGCCTCGAGGCGATTTGTTCGATTGCCCGAACGGCGATAGTTTTATATCCGACTATTCCGCTTTACAACCGAGATGGCATTTGGCTCTATGAGAGCACGCGGCCGCTAAACACACGTACAACAATGGGGCCGTGGACAAAGTTCGGAGGAGCCGGGAGGAGGAACGCGATGCGCAAGCGTCATGCAGCAGGCTATCTTGGACTATCCGCTGCGGTGTCCATGCTGGCCGTGGGAGCGTGGTTCACGGCCCCGGCCGCGGCACAGGACAAGCCGGTGCAGCTGAAACTTTCGCACTGGGTGCCGCCATCCCACCCACTGCAAAAGGCGATGGAGGCCTGGGGCGCCTCCGTGCAGCAGGCGTCCGGCGGAACGATCACCTACAGCGTGTTTCCCGCCCAGCAGCTCGGCAAGGCGTTCGACCACTATGACATGGCGCGCGACGGCATTGCCGACGTGACCTACATCAATCCCGGCTACCAGCCTGGCAGGTTTCCCATCATCGGTGCCGGCGAGTTGCCGTTCCTGATCTCCAATGGGAAAGGCGGCTCACAGGCTCTCGACGCGTGGTACCGCAAATACGCCGCCAGCGAGATGAAGGACGTCAAGTTCTGTCTGGGCTTCGTGCATGATCCGGGAACGTTCCATTCCAAGGCCAAGAAGATCACGGTGCCCGGCGACATCAGCGGCATGAAGATTCGCCCGGCCCACGCTACCATGGCCTCGTTCGTGACCAAGCTTGGCGGCACCAACGTGCAGTCGAGCGCACCCGAAGTGCGCGACATCCTGGAGAAGGGCGTTGCCGATGCCGTGACCTTCCCATGGGGCTCGGTGCCCCTGTTCGGCATCGACAAGGTCACGAAGTACCACATGGACGTGCCGCTCTATGTGACCACTTTCGCCTGGGTGATGAACAAGGCGAAATACGACGACATGTCTGCGGCGCAGAAAAAAGTCATCGACGACCATTGCACCAACGAGTGGGCGCTCAAGGTGGCAGCCCCGTGGGCCGATTTCGAGCATGCAGGGGTGGAGAAGCTGAAGGCCGACTCCGCTCACGAGGTCTATGCGATTACCGGCGACCAACTGGCCGAATGGCGCAAAGCAGCCGAGCCGCTGCAGGGCGCCTGGGCGGAGAACGTGCGCAAGGCGGGCGGCGACCCGGATGCCGCGCTCAAGGAGCTGAAGGCGGCTTTGTCCCAATTCAGCTCGGCCTACTGATCGCAGTTGACTGCCATGCAACCTAAAGCGGCGGCGGGATTCTCGCCGCCGTTGCCGCGTAACAGCACTCGCTCATCACGGGAGTCGCCACGCAGATGGGCTCGGCAGCGCAGACCGGCGCCGCGATCTCCGGCAAGCAACAGTCCCCACATCGCAATCGCATGGATCGCTTCATCGATACCATCGAGTGGGTGGCCGCATTCTTCGTGGGCATCGTAGCCGCCAACATCTTTCTCGCCGTCATGCTGCGCAACATTTTCAGCGTGTCGATCCCGGACAGCTACGATTTCGGCCGCCTCATGCTGGGCATCCTGATTTTCTGGGGCATCGCCGCCACCAGCTATCGCGGCGGGCACATCACCGTCGACCTGCTGTGGGCCAACGTCGGGCCGCGCTACCAGCGCATGATCGATGTGTTTGCCACGCTGGTGCTGCTGTTCGTCGTCACCGTGCAGACCTACACCCTGTTCGACAAAGTGGTGGGCACCTACAACGACCACGTGCTCACCTTCGATCTGCGGCTGCCGACCTGGCCATTCTTCGCGGTCGCCTGGGCCGGCGACGTGTCCGCCGTCCTGCTCATTGCCATCCGCACCTATCGGTTGGTGTTCCAGCCCGACAAGCTCACGGACGAGCAGGTCAAGCCGGTGGAATGAGGCGGACATGAGCAGCAATGCGGTCGCCATCATCGGGTTTGTCAGCCTGTTCGGGCTGATGCTGCTGCGCGTGCCGGTCGGCATGGCGATGGGGCTGGTCGGTGTGGCGGGCTTCTCCTACATCGTCGGCGCCGGGCCTGCTCTGAAGGCCGTCGGCCACACCTCGATGCGCACCGTCACCGACTATACCTTCGGCGTCATTCCCATGTTCCTGCTGATGGGCGCGTTCGTCACCAACTCGGGCATGAGCCGAGAGCTGTTCCGCGCCGCCAACGCCTTCGTCGGCCACTGGCGCGGCGGATTGGGAATCGCCACCATCATGGCTTGCGGCGGTTTTGCGGCCATCTCCGGCTCGTCGGTGGCCACGGCCGCCACCTTCTCGACGGTCGCTTATCCGGAGATGCGCCGCTTCAACTACCCGCAGTCCTTCGCCACCGGCGTGATCGCGGCCGGCGGCACGCTCGGCGCCATGCTGCCACCGTCCACGGTGCTCGCGGTGTATGGCATCATCACCGAGCAGGACATCGGCAAGCTGTTCATCGCCGGCATCGTCCCCGGCCTGCTGGCCGCAGCGATGTATGTCACGACCATCAGCATCATCGGCTATGTGCGCCCCGGCTTCCTGCCCGCGGGCCCGCGCGCGACGCTGAGGGAGCGATTGCTGGCTGCGCGCGACATCTGGGCTCCGGCGCTGCTCTTCATATTCGTGATCGGTGGGCTCTACGGCCTGCCGTTCCTGCCGAGGTTCACGCCGACGGAAGCCGGCGGCGTCGGCGCCATTGGCGCGTTGATCATCGGCGTGGCGCGAGGCCGCCTGCGCCGGAAGGAGATTCTGGCCGCGCTGCTGCAGGCGACGCGCACGGCCGCCGCTGTCTTCACCGTGCTGATCGGCGCCCTGCTGTTCGGCTATTTCCTCACCGTCACGCAGACGCCGCAAAAGGTCACCGAGTTCCTCACCGGTCTGGGCCTCGGTCGCTACGGCGTACTCGCCCTCATCATGGTCATGTATCTGGTCCTCGGCTGCCTGATGGACGCCATGGCCATGATCATCCTAACCATCCCGATCATCTTCCCAGTCATCGTCCATCTCGGTTTCGATCCGATCTGGTTCGGCATCATCATCGTCATGACGGTGGAGCTAGGCCTGATCCATCCGCCCGTCGGCATGAACGTGTTCGTCATCAAAAGCGTCGTGCACGACGTCAGCTTTTCCACCATCTTCAAGGGCGTCATTCCGTTCATCATCACGGACATCGTCCGGCTGATCATCCTGATCGCCTTCCCGATCATCGCGCTGTGGCTGCCCGGCATGCTCAGATAGTCGGTCTGTCTGTCGCTCAAGACGGGCTGGGGACGTCCGATCCAGAACCCTGCTCTAGCGCACGCGGCTTGGCGAAGATCAGCCGCTGGTACACCAGCCCGATGCCGATCAGCACCGCCCCCAGCACGATCACCGACAGGGCGCGCCACAAGCCGGTGATGCCGGTCAGGTCGTAGAATGCGACTTTGATCACCGAGATCACCACCAATGCGGCCGAGGCAAGCCGGGCTTCACGCGAGCCGCGCCAGACGCCGTAGGCAAGAAAGACAAGGCCAAGGGCAAGCCAGGCCGCCGAATAAGACCACACCTCGGCCGCACCGGCCGGCGCCAGCAGGGTGATCACCGGCCCCTGGAAGGCATGGCGCACCTCCAGCGTCACGTATGCAAACACCAACAGAATGGCGAGAACGGCGGCGCCGAGCACGTACCAGCGCGGGCGAATGCCGCGCGATGCCCGAGCCAGCAGCGCAGCGGCAATGCCCGGCAGCAGGTAGGCGAGCAGCAGCGAGCTCAGCAACGGCACACCGAGGATGCGCTCGATGTTGAGCAACGGGTTGGCCGTAATCCCGAGGCCGAACACGATGAAGACAGCGGACAGTACGCCGAACGCCAGCGACGCAAAGCGGAATACCGGATTGTGCCGGCCGAGATCGAGCCGCATCAGGATATAGGCGAAGGCGATGCTCATCAGCGCGAACAGGCCCTGCTCGACGTGATTCGATGTGCTGGCGAGCGGGTTGCCGCCGTTCAGCGCATGGCGGATCTGGAAGAACACCAGCAAGCCCGCAAACAGCACGCCCAGCGCGTCGCAGATGCGCACGGCCAGGTCTTCCCGCTCGCGCCTCAGGACGTTGGCGGCGGCCAGGAAGGCCAGCGCCGGCACGCCGTAGCCGAGCAGCAGCCAGTTGAAGATCGGCACCGTGCCGAGATCGGCACCCATGATGCGCGGATCCCAGGCAAGGCGTCCCAGCACGATGAAGCCAAGCGCGGCCACCACATAGCGCAGCAGCGCGATGCGGTGGACCACGGCGAAGATCGAGGTGGTGAGCGCGGTGACGGCGAAGGCGACCGTCAGATAGCCGCGGTCGAGCACCATTACGAAGGTGAGCGTCGCGCAGGCCGTCGCGGCCGCCGCGTAGGTGCCGACGCCGAGCCGGGTGAGCGGCGACTGTTGCGCGGACGGCAGGTTGGCGAAGCGGTGGGCGACCAGATAGAACAGGGCACCGAGCACCACTGCGAAGGCGGCGAACGAGATCGACCGGTCGAACTGGGTGACGCGCAGGTAGGCGAGCACCAGCGCCAGCAGTGGCGGCGCGATGCCGGCCAGGGCATAGAGGCCGGCCGTTGATATTGGCAGCGCCGGGCCGCGCCATAGCCTGAGGGTCGCCAGTGCACCGACGGCCAACGTGGAGGTCGCGGCAAACACCAGGAAGGCCGAGACGTTGTCGGGTAGCCTCAGCACGCCGGCCATGGCGGGCGCGAGCAGGCTTGGATCGGGCGGCGCCTGCAACCCGGGCCACGCCATGATGGCGCCCAGCGCAACCACGCCGGCCAGCACGGCTGCGGCCGCGGCCGGGGCGCTGCGCCAGGCCGTAAGGGCCAGAATCGCCATGACGACGGTGGCGAACGTTCCCCATTGCGCATCGAACCGCGCGGCGCCGAGGGCGAGCACGGCCAGCACCGTCAGGGCGGCAAGCGCGATCGCGGCGATCCAATCCGGCGTCGCCTCGTCGTCCGGTGTGGCAAGATGCGGCTCGAGCGCCATGCAGGCGGCGGCGAGCGCCAGCTGTATGGCGACATGCACGAACAGCGCCGCGCTCCAGGCGCCGGCGCCGCTTCCGGCCGGGCCGAGCAGGGCGAACCCCCAGGCGACCGCTCCGGCCACCACCGCACTGGCCAGCCACAACCAACGGCGCACGCGCGCCAGCGCCAACGCGGCTGCCGCAACGACACCAAGATAGGTGACCAACGGCCAGGGGCTTGGCTCGGCGGACGAGACCAGCATCGGCACTACCAGCGAGCCCGCCAGCCCGAGTCCGGCCAGCGCCGGGCCGTGCAGTGCCGCGGCAACCATGGTGGCGATGCCGATCAGCCCGAGCAGAAAGAACGCGGCAGCGGGCCCGATGAAGCCATACAGGGCGTGCGCGGCGTAGACGGTGGCGAAACCGGTGGCGGTGCCGGCGGCGGTCAGCACGCTCGGTACATGCGCCGCGGGGATCGTCTCAACGGGAAGCGAACGCTCGGAACGGCGGAACCATTCTCCAATGGCGACCAGGGCGAGCGACAGCAGTGCGCCGAGCGCAACGCGCACCCCCGGTCCAAATAGCCCCTGCTCGATCGAATAGCGCACCAGCAGCACGCCACCGAGCGCCAGGGCGCCACCGCCGAGCCATACCGCCCAGCGCGTGCCGAGCCGCTCCTCCAGCGTCGTCGCCGGCCTCGGATCGGCAGCAACTGCGGCCGGTTCGGGCTCGGCCGGTCCGCCCATCTCCGGCTCCGGCTCGATCTCGGATGACGATGCGGCGGTCGGCTCCGGTTGCACGGGTTCGGCGGCATGCTCGGGCACCTGTTCCTCAGGCGTCCCCGATCGTTGCGCGCGCAACGCGCCCATCTCGGACTCCAGTGCCCGAATAGCGGCCGTGGACTCCTGCAGACGCCCCTCGATCACGCGCAGCCTGCCGCGTGTGCCGTATGCCCACACGAATGCGATTACGCCCAGCAGGGCGGCAATCGTTTCCAACATTACTGATCCCCCGTAGGACGCATCGTCCGCAAACGCAGCAACTGATCACTATGCCAGCAGGACCTGAGCCGACGGTAAACTCGCCAGAACACACAATTGAGGATCGCAACGTGTGCCGACGATCAACTGTTGATGGGTCGGTTAATGACAGGCACGCGCCGTCCGACTTCGTGGGGCTCTCCTAGGGGGCGTGGGCACCGTAATTGGCAAGCCGGGCCGGCCAACGAGAGACCCACCCACGTGGCGCAGACATCGGGAGAACAAGTGCTGTTCCAACTCACAATTCGCCTTAGCACTGGGCCGGACACGGCAAACCGCCGGTTGCGCGCCCCCGCGCCCTGCAGCTACCGCGGGTTTGTGCCATCCGGCCCCAGAGCTTCCACATTTGGGCTTTAGGTCGAAGGGCAGCGGGGTTCTGTCTGCACTGGTCAGCGTTCCTGAGGGGGTTCAGGATGGCACGTTTGCGTTTGCTGCTGGCGCTTTGCCTGATCGCTGTCGGCACTACGTTCGGAGCTTTGGCTCTGAGCGGCTATTACGGTCCTCAAGCGACACAAAACCAGCTTAGCGTGGCATCGATCGACTCCCAGGCGGGGTCGCAGCTGGTGCGCGCGCGGCCGAGGCAGCGCCTGGTCGCCACCGACAGTCATGCGACCGCCCAGACGGCAACGCGGGTGACGACACAGGCAACGACAGCAGCGACCGAGGAAATCTTGCCGTGGGCGAAAGCGAAGCCGGTCAAGAGCCCACCCCGCGACGCCAGCAAGCCCAAGGACGTCAAGCAGCCCCAGCAGGCGGCCGCCGCTTGGCCCTGGAACCTGTTCAGCAATTGATGGGACGGGCCAGCTGAGGCTGGGCCCACCCCACCCACGTCCGGGCACGCTTGCCGAGCAGCATACCTGACATCGCGATCGCATTGCTGTGGGAAGTCGAGGATCGCTTCTGGCCGACCCGGGCGCAACGACACCCGCGGCCCGCGCGTCCTCGACGCTCTTGCCTTTGATTGGTCGGTCGCGGGGGAGCACCTCGGCCGCTTCCCCAGACGGGCTTTACACAAGTTTACAATCCGGAGAAGCGGCGGCAACGCGGCTCTCCCATATCCGTGCAGGGCCAGCCGGCCCCAGCAAGCAACGGAGAGCACACATGAGCGATCAGCATTCCCCATCCCCCGACATCTTGCCCGTGCGACGTCGCGGCCGCAGCTGGCTGTTTGTCGCCACCATCGCGCTGGCAGCCGCGCTGACCGGCGCGGCCACCTCACGTGCGGTCAGCCAACACTACTGGCATGGCCCGGGCTTCATGAGCGAAGCGTTCGATCCTGCCCGGGTGGAGGACGGCGCCGATCGCGCCGTAAGGCACCTCGCCATCGAGATCGATGCCACAGCCGAGCAGCAGGACAAGCTGCGCGCCATCGTCAAAGGGGCCATCAAGGATCTGCTGCCGATGCGCGACAAGGCCGTGTCCGCCCGTCAGCGTGGACGGGTGCTGTTGACGCAGCCGACCGTCGACCGGGCGGCCATCGAGGCGCTGCGTGCCGAGCAGCTTTCTTTGGCCGACGCAGCCAGTAAGCGCTTTGCCCAGGCCGTTGGCGATGCGGCAGAGGCATTGACGCCCGAGCAGCGGCGCAAGCTCGACGAGCGCATCACCGAGTTCAGGGAGCACAGGGGCTTCTGGCATGGGTGGCGACGCGGTTAGTATGCGGCCGTGACCGACCGCATTCTGCTGATTGAGGACGATGCCCGCCTGGCGGCGATGGTGAGCGACTATCTCAGCCAGGCGGGGTTCCGCATCGAGCGCGCCGGCACCGGCGCGGCCGGTCTCGCGCAGCAGGCGCGCGGCCTTTTCGACGCCATCATCCTTGATCTGATGCTGCCGGACATGGACGGGCTCGATGTATGTCGCGTCATCAGAAGCCGCGCGAGCGTGCCGATCCTGATGCTGACGGCCCGAGGCGATGCCATGGACCGTGTCATCGGCCTCGAGCTGGGGGCGGACGACTACCTTCCCAAGCCGTTCGAGCCGCGCGAGCTGTTGGCTCGCCTCAGAGCGGTCTTGCGCAGAGGGCAGGCCCCCGTCAAAGCCGACGTGCTTCGCTTCGGCAGGCTGGAGATCGACCGGGGCGCGCGAGCGGTGCGCATCGATGGCGAAGCCAAGGTGCTGACGAGCTACCAGTTTGCCCTTCTTCTGGCCTTGGCCGAGCACGCAGGACGCGTGATGACGCGCGATGCCTTGATGGACCTTCTCAAAGCTCAGCCCTTGGAGGCGTTCGACCGGTCTATCGACGTGCATGTTTCCAGGATACGGGCGGCCATCGAGGACGATCCGAAAAAGCCGCGACGGGTCATCACCGTGCGCGGCGCCGGCTACGTGTTTGCCAAGGCGCAGGACTGACGCGCCCATGCGACGGCTCTACCACCAGTTCTATCTGACCATCATCGCCAGCCTGATTGCCGTGGTGCTTGCCGCCGGTGCGTTGTGGCGCTTCGCACCCAACGACACGCCAGCCGAGCAAGCTCTCGAGATTGCAGGCGAGCTCGTGTCGCCGCATCTGGCCCCTCTCGACGCAGGCCTGCCAGCTCAGCAACAGGCAATCGACAGGCTGCACACACGGCTGGGTATCGATCTGGCGCTGTTTGATAAGGAGCGCCGGCCGCTTGCCGCGGCGGGTGGCAGCGTTCCCTATCCTCCAGGGCGGCGCGAGGGCGGAGGCTGGGTGTATGGTCGCGGCGGTGCTGCGTGGGCCATCCGCCTGCCCGATGGGCGCTGGGTGGTGGCCGGTGCCCCGGCACGACACCGCCGCCCGGTTGCGGGCGTGCTTGCATTCCTTGGCGTGATCGCGCTGGTGGTGGCCATCTGCGCGTATCCCCTCGTGCGCCGGCTGACGCGCCGGCTCGAGCGCCTGCAAGCCGGCGTCGAGTTCACTCGGGGCCGGAAAGCTGTCCGCGCGCGTCGAGGTCGAAGGCATCGACGAGGTCGCGAGGCTGGCAGAAAGCTTCAACCGCTCTGCTGCCCGCATCGAGGAGCTGATATCGACGCACAAGATGCTGCTGGCCAATGCCTCACATGAGCTGCGCACGCCCCTGGCCCGCATTCGCCTGGGCATCGAACTGATGAAGGGGGACGCCGACCCGCAGCGCCGATCCGAACTCGAGAAGGATATTGCCGATCTCGACGGCCTTATCGAACAGATCCTGCTTTCGAGCCGCCTCGATGCGGTGGGGATCGTCGAGGCGCCCGAGGCGATCGACCTGCTCGCCCTCGCTGCCGAAGAAGCAGCGCGCTACGAGCATTGTTCTGTGTCCGGCAGCCCGGTCACCGTGGGCGGCAATCGCAGCCTCCTGCAGAGGATGGTGCGCAATCTTCTCGACAACGCCGAGCGGCACGGGGTGCCGCCGATCGGGGTCCATGTCGGACTGGAGGGGGCCTGCGCCGTGATGACTGTCAGCGATCATGGGCCGGGCATAGATGAGGGCGACCGCGACCGCATCTTCGCTCCGTTCTATCGCGCACCCGGCAGCGCGGCCGGCGGAGCCGGTCTGGGCCTTGCACTGGTCCGCCAGATTGCCAGACAGCACGGTGGCGACGCGGTGTGGGAGGCAGCAGCCAACACGCCGAATGCCATCCGTGTGAGAATTCCCGTGCAGGTTCGGCCGTCAGTATGAGCGACGGGATATCGAGTCGGCTGCACCACGCGCTTGGTGGCCGGCATCGACGTGGATCACCGGCCCCTGCCTGGTCTGCTCTGAGGCACGTCCGGCAAATGCACACCAGCCGATGTTATGTCGACGGCGCCTGGGCCCGTTAACATCTCGCCAATCTTGTATCGGGGGTCGTGCATATTTTCTCCTGTATGCGATCGGTAAAACAAAAGCCGAGCAAAATATTAGTTTCGCGACCACTGCGATTAATCAAATCGATAGTTGAATTGGCGAAGACTACTTCTGCCACACGATCGCATGTGATCGCCAACCCTCCCGCGGAGACTGTCCCTATGCTGTTCAACAAGAAAATTCACGAAGACCTAACCGAGCCTCTCAACTCCGAACCCGTCAAACCGGACGCCGTCATCACCGCCAAGGCGCGCAGGCCCGACGGCACGGCAACTCGCTCGGTCATCGATCCCTGGCTGCGCATTACCGGCAACCTGGAAGGCGAGGCCGAACTGCAGATCGACGGCCATATCCGCGGCGACATTCGCTGCACCAAGCTGGTCATCAGCAAGGCCGCAAGCGTCGAAGGCAATGTCACTGCCGACGAGGTCGTCATTCGCGGCAGGGTTACCGGCATCGTGCGCGGCAACCGCGTCGTCCTGCAGGAGGGCGCCAACGTCCAGAACGAGATCAGCTACAAGCACCTCTGCATCGAGGAGGGTGCACTGTTCGAAGGCATCGTGCGCATGCGCGAGAAGCCTCTCGAAGAGTTGCTCGCGGTGGCTGCCGAGATGAGATCATCTGCCAAGAAAGCCAAGGTCAAGACCGACGAAGCGAAGCCTTCCGACGACGCCCAGTCGGATGACGAGTTCCCCGCCAAGAGCCAGGTGAATGTGCTGTCTGAGGACGAGGACGAGTCCTCGGCTGTTGCCACGACGCCGCTCGCCGAGCCCGATATGAAGCGCCTGCGCTCTCAGATGCGCGGCAACCGGCCGGCCTAGGACGCGTTGCTGGCGGCTCGGCTCTGCGCGCGCACGCCCAACGGTCGTAACAATCTGCCCTTCCCCTCGCGGGGGAGGGCAGCTTTGTTTTGATATTGTCTAGCGGCGTTATTTCTTGAGCACGAGCCCGAAGGCCTGGGCCGCGCTCTCCATGTCGGCAGCCGTGACATCGAGGTGCGTGACGGCGCGGATCATGCCGCCGTAGGAGGTGCCCATGCACACGCCGTGCTTCAGCAACCCGGCGACGATCTGCTTGGGGCTTTGGCCGCTCGCGGATGGATCGATGAATACGATATTGGTGTCGACCTCGGCATTCATGATGCGCACGCCTGGAAGGTTGCCGAGCATGTCGGCCAGCCGGCGGGCGTTGCCGTGGTCCTCCGCCAGCCGCTCGACGTTGTGATCGAGAGCGTAGATGCCGGCAGCGGCCAGCACGCCCGATTGGCGGAGCGCGCCGCCGAGCCGATGCTTCCACCGCCAGGCCTCGTCGATGAATTCCCGCGAGCCAGCCAGAACCCCGCCGACCGGGCAGCCGAGGCCCTTGGACAGATCGAGCCAGACGCTGTCGCACGGCCCAGCCATGCGCTGCGCCGCAATACCGCTGGCGACTACCGCATTGAGAATGCGTGCGCCGTCCATGTGCACGGCGAGACCGTGGCGGCGGGCGGCGCCAGCCACATCTTCGATGGCCTCGAGAGGCCACACGCAGCCGCCGCCGCGATTGACGGTCTGCTCGACCGCCACCAGGCGGGAGCGCGGGGCGTGGCGTCCGCTGGGATCGCGCCGCGCGGCCTCCACGTCGGCGCCGCTGAAGATGCCGCGCTTGGTGACGATCGGCCAGGTCTGCACTCCAGCCAGAGCCGATCCGCCGCCGGACTCGGACGTGAAGATATGGGCCATATCGGCAGCGATCACCTCATCGCCCGGCCGGCAGTGGACGAGGAGTGCGATCTGGTTGCACATGGTGCCGGAGGGCAGGAACATGGCGGCTTCCTTGCCAAGCAGTGCCGCCACCTGCTCCTGCAGGGCGTTGGTGGTCGGATCCTCGCCCTTCTGCTCGTCTCCCACCTCCGCCTCGGCCATTGCCTTGCGCATGCCCGGCGAAGGGCGTGTCGAGGTGTCGCTGGACAGATCGATGATCCTGTTTGCGGCCATGAGCAGTGCTCCTGATGGGACATGCGCCTCCTGCAGCAAGGCGCGCGCACCTCGGGTGTATCGCTCATTTGGGCCGGGCTGCAAGGGCCATGCGTCGACGGCCAGCAACGATCCGCGCTATTGCTCGCCGCCTTGTGCCGAGCTCGTCGAAGCACGGCATGATGTGCACCAATCGCCCTTCGACGAGCTCAGGGCGGCGTTGGGGCGAAAGGCGCCGCATCGCCGAACGCTGCGACAAGACAGCAGCATCGTCCTTTCGACGCTGCCCGCGATTGCTGCAATGTTATGCTGAAGCGGAGAGCGACATTGAACTCCGGGGGTAGAGCCCATGACTCGCATCATTACCGTCGGCGCGGCCCAACTCGGCCCCATCCAGCGGTCAGACAGCCGCCCGGCGGTCATCAAGCGCATGCTCGAGCTGCTGCGGCAAGCCGCCGAGCACAAGTGCAATCTGGTCGTATTCCCCGAGCTGACGCTCACCACTTTCTTCCCGCGCTGGTGGATGACCGACCAGGAGGAGGTCGACAGTTTCTTCGAGCGCGAGATGCCGGGCAACGAGACGGCGCCACTGTTCAACGAGGCGCAGCGCCTCGGCATCGGCATCAGCTTCGGCTTCGCCGAGATCGAGCGACGCGGCAGCGCGGTGCATCATTTCAATACGTCGATGCTGGTCGATGGCTCGGGCAAGATTGCCGGCAAATATCGCAAGATTCACCTGCCGGGACACGCCGAGAACGAGCCTTGGCGCGCTTTCCAGCATCTCGAGAAGCGCTACTTCGAGGTGGGCGACCTGGGCTTCGGCGTTTGGAAGACGATGGGCGGCAACTTCGGCATGTGCATCTGCAATGACCGGCGCTGGCCCGAGACCTACCGCGTGATGGGCCTACAGAACGTCGAGATGGTCGTGCTGGGTTACAATACGCCGCGCCATCATCCGCCGGCGCCTGAGCACGATGCGCTGAGCGATTTCCACAATCAGCTCTCGATGCAGGGTGGCGCCTACGCCAATGCGACCTGGGTGTTGGGCGTGGCCAAGGCCGGCGTCGAGGAAGGCTGCGAGCTGATCGGCGGCTCGTGCATCATCGCGCCGACCGGGCAGGTGGTGGCGCAGGCGCTGACGCTGGGCGACGAGCTGGTCGTTGCGCGCTGCGATCTCGATCTCGCCAAGAGCTACAAGGAAACGACGTTCGCCTTCGCCAAGCATCGCCGGCCGGAGCACTACGGCCTGATCGTGGAGCGGACGGGGGCGCAGGATCCGGCTTGAGCTAGCGTGCCTCTGATAGCAATAGAAGCGAGCGGCCGGCGGATACGCCCCCCCTGGCCCCGAGCTTGTCGAGGGGCGGGTGAGCCTGGCAACGCCGTGCTTCGACAGGCTCAGCACTGGTGTGGGGCTTGGGGCAACTTCTGTCTGAGCCGCACGGGATTCGACCGGCATCGGAAAAATATCAGTGCCAAAGCCTTTCAGGCGGCGGTTGCCAGGGGGTTCTGCGCCGCGGGCAGGTCGTGCAGGTGGCAGGCGGCGTGATGGCCGGTATCCGTCGGTCGCAGGGGCGGCTCCTCGGTCCGGCAGCGGTCGAACACATACGGGCAGCGCGTATGAAAGCGGCATCCGCTCGGCGGATGGATCGGGCTCGGCACGTCGCCCTGCAGGATGATGCGCTGGCGCGCTGCACCGGGCTCGGGCACCGGCACCGCCGACAACAGCGCCTGGGTGTAGGGATGCCGCGGCGCGGCGAAGATCTGCCGCTTGGCGCCGAGTTCCACGATCTTGCCGAGATACATGACCGCGACGCGATGCGTCATGTGCTCGACGATGGCCAGATCGTGGCTGATGAACAGCAGAGCGAGGCCCAGCTCTTGCTGCAAGTCTTGCAGCAGGTTGACGATCTGCGCCTTGACCGAGACGTCGAGCGCGGAGACGGCCTCGTCGCAGACGATCAGGTCGGGCTCGGCGGCCAGCGCCCGGGCGATGCCGACGCGCTGCCGCTGTCCGCCCGAGAACTCGTGCGGCCACCGGTTGACGGCATCGCGCGGCAGGCGCACGGCATCCATCAGGCGCGCAACCCGCGCTTCGAGATCGGCGCGGGACTTGGCCAGGCCAAAGTTGCGCATCGGCTCGGCCAGGATGTCGCGCACCTTGAGACGCGGATTGAGACTGGAGAAGGGATCCTGGAACACCACCTGCATGCGCCGCCGCAACGGGCGCAGTGCGCCGGTCGACAGATCGTCGATGCGCTTGCCGTCCAGGATCACCTGGCCACTGGTGATGTCGGTCAGGCGCAGGATGCAGCGCCCGACCGTCGACTTGCCGCATCCGGACTCGCCGACCAGCGCCAGCGTCTCGCCCTTCTCGATGCTGAACGACACGCCATCGACGGCATAGACCGTGGCGCTCCCACCGAACAGACCCGCGTGCACGGCGAAGTGCTTCTTCAGATCGTTGACCTGCAGCAGCGGCACGCTCATGCGGCGAGTGCCTCCTTTGGCGCGTAGTGGCAGGCTGCCACGTGTCCCGGCGCCTTCAGCTCGAGCGCCGGTGCCACCTGCCGACATAGGTCCGTTGCCTGCGCACAGCGGCCAGCGAACACGCAGCCGACGATGCGCTGTTTCAGGGACGGCACCACGCCCGGAATCTCAGCCAGCCTCGTCTGGGTGCCGCTCAGCGACGAGCCGAGCTTGGGCACCGCGCCGAACAGGCCCTGCGTATAGGGGTGGCGCGGATTGCGGTACAGCGGGCCGACGGCCGCCTCCTCCACCTTGCGGCCGGCATACATGACCATCACCCGCTCGGCCACCTCGGCGACGATGCCGAGATCATGCGTGATCAGGACGATGGCCGCGCCGATCTTGGTCTTCAGATCCTTCATGAGATCCAGGATCTGCGCCTGGATGGTGACGTCGAGCGCCGTGGTCGGCTCATCGGCCAGCAGCAGCTTGGGCCGGCACGACAGGGCAATGGCGATCATCACGCGCTGGCGCATGCCTCCCGACATCTGATGCGGATATTCGTTGAGCCGGCGCTTTGCTTCCGGGATGCCGACCAGACGCAGCATCTCGACAGCCCGTTCATCCGCCTCGCGCCGGCCAAGCCGCTCATGCAGCCTGAGGGTCTCGCCGAGCTGCCGGCCGACGGTGAGAACCGGGTTGAGGCTGGTCATCGGCTCCTGGAAGATCATCGAGATGTCGTTGCCGCGGATCTTGCGCATCTCGCGCTCGGACAGCTTCAGGAGGTCCGTGCCGCGAAAGCGGATCGAGCCGGCAATCTTGCCCGGCGGCTCCGGCACCAGTCGCAGGATCGAATTGGCGGTCACCGACTTGCCGCAACCGCTCTCGCCCACCACCGCCAGCGTCTCGCCCTCCTCGACATGAAAGGACACGCCGTCGACCGCCCGGTTGACTCCGTCCGGGGTGCGGAAATGCGTCTGCAGGTTCTCGACCTCGAGCAGGGGCATGGATCAGCATTCCCCTGCGACAGCGGTGTCATCCCGGTGCTTGTCACCGGGATCCAGCCACCGGCACGCTCCGGCGCGAGCGGCGAGATGGATCCCGGGCACAAGGCCCGGGATGACGACGGTGGTGTTTGTGGATGCCATCACTCCATCACAACCGCTTGGCCATGCGCGGGTCGAGCATGTCGCGCAGGCCGTCGCCCAGCAGGTTTACCGACAGGACGGTCAGTGAGAGAAACACGGCAGGGAAGAACACGATAAAGGGCTTCACCTGCCACAGCGCCCGGCCCTCGGCCATGATGTTGCCCCACGACGGATTGCTGGGCGGCGTGCCCGCGCCGATGAACGACAGAATTGCCTCGACGATTATGGCGGACGCGCAGATGTAGGTGGCCTGCACGGTCATGGGCGCCAGCGTGTTGGGGAGGATATGGCGCAGGATGATCATGGGTGAGCGCGTGCCGGCCGCCACCGCCGCATCGACATAGGGTTGCTCGCGCAGCGACAGCACGACGCTGCGCACCAGCCGCGCGACGCGCGGAAACTCGGCGATGGTGATGGCGGTGATGACGTTGCCGACGCTCGCCCGCGTCAATGCCATCAGGGTGATGGCGAGCAGGATCGGCGGGATCGACATCATGCCGTCCATGATGCGCATGATGATGCCGTCGGCCCAGCGCACGAAGCCCGACACCAGGCCGACGACGAGGCCGGAGACAGACGCCAGCAGCGCCACCGACAGGCCGACCATCAGCGACACGCGCGTGCCGTACAGCACGCGCGAGTAGATGTCGCGGCCGAACATGTCGGTGCCGAACCAGTACTCGGCGGAAGGATCCCGCGTGCGCTTTGCGGGGGCCAGCGCGGTGGGGTCAACGGTTCCGAGGTATGGCGCGAGCACGGCGATCAGCAGCATCAGGATCAGCAGCGCGCCGCCGAAGGCGATGGTGGGGTAGCTATAGATGAAGCCAGCGAGCCCGCGCCGCACCTTCACCGGCGGCAGCACGTCGGGCATGACGTCAGCCACGGCGATACCGGCCGGCAGCGCTGTGGTTGGCGATTGGGCGATCAATAGCGGATCCTCGGATCGAGCAGCGTGTAGAGCACGTCGACCGCCAGGTTGACCAGCACGTAGACGAAGCTGAACAGCAGTACCACGCCCTGGATGACGGGATAGTCGCGGCGCAGGATGGCATCGACCGTCAGCCGGCCGAGGCCCGGAATGGCGAACACACTTTCGGTGACCACCGCGCCGCCGATCAGCAAGGCGATGCCGATGCCGATCACGGTGACGATCGGCACGGCCGCGTTCTTGAGCGCGTGCACGAACAGGATGCCGCGCTGGCCCATGCCCTTGGAGCGGGCCGTGCGGATGTAGTCCTGCTGTAGCACCTCCAGCATCGAGGCGCGGGTGATGCGGGCGATCAGGGCGATGTAGACGCAGCCGAGCGCCACGGCCGGCAAGGTCAGGTTCTCGAGCCACGGCCAGAAGCCCCGCGCCAGCGGGGTGTAGCCCTGCACCGGCAGCCATTCGAGTTCGAGGGCGAAGATGTAGGCCAGCACGTAGCCGACCACGAACACGGGTACGGAGAAGCCGAACACGGCGAATGCCATCAGGCCGCGGTCGATCCAGGTGCCGGCCTTCCATGCCGCGACCACGCCCATCGGCACGGCAATCGCGACCGACAGGATGAGGGTGACAACCATCAGCGACAGGGTCGGCTCGAGCCGCTGGCCGATCAGGGTGGTCACCGGCAGGCCGGTGAACATCGAGGTGCCGAGGTCACCGTGCGCGATCTGCCAGGACCACTCCCCGAAACGGGTCAGGAACGGCCGGTCGAGGCCGAGGCTGCGGCGGATCTTTTCGACGTCCTCGGGCGAGGCCTGGTCGCCGGCGATCACGGCGGCCGGATCACCGGGCGCGATGTAAAGCAGGCTGAATACGAATAGGGCGACGATCGCCATGACAGGGATCGTCGCCACCATGCGTCGGACGATGTGAGAAAGCATCCGCTGCCTGTGCTTGTTGTCAGGCCTTCGTCACACCCCAGAAGAACGGCAGCGGGCCCTTGACGACGCCGCTGACATTGCTGCGCCAGGCCTGATAGCCGTAGTAGAAGCCGGTCGGGACGTAGATCACGTCCTCCATGGCCGCCTTGTTGAGGCGGCTCATGACGGTCTTCTCCTCGGCAAGATCCTTGGCCGCGAACCAGGCCGCTACCTCTGTCTCCACAGCCGCGCTCTCGGGCCAGCCGAACCAGGCCTTCTCGCCGTTGCCGCGCACGGCCACGTAGCTGGCGGGCGTGGCGCAATCCGCGCCCGCGTGCCAGGTGTGGAACATGCCCCAGCCGCCCTGTCCGGGCGGGTTTTTGGAGGCACGGCGCTGGCCGACGGTGCCCCAGTCGGTGGCGACGAAGTCGACCGTCATGCCGATCTTCTTCAGCAGGTCGGCGGTGACCTCGCCCATGGCTTTCAGCGGCGGCTGGTCCTGCGCCACCAGGCAGGTGACCGGCTGGCCGGAGTAGCCGGCTTCGGCCAGCAGCTTCTTGGCGCCGTCGATGTCGCGCTTGCCCTTGAGCGGGTCGCCGCCTTCTTCCGTGTACAGCGGCGTGCCGGGCGTGAAGAAGCCCGGGATCACTTTCCACAGGCTCTCGTCGCTGCCGACCACGGCGCGCATGTAGTCTTCCTGGCTGAGCGCCATCTGCACGGCGCGCCGCACCTTCACGTTGTTGAAGGGCGGGTGCATGTGGTTCATGCGGAACGAGCCGATGTTGCCGAGCGGGTCGGCGATGTCGACCTGGATGTTCTTGTTCTTCTTGAGCACCGGCACGAGATCGGGAATGGGCGTCTCCCACCAGTCGATCTCGCCGTTCTGCAGCGCCGCCGCCGCGGTGGCGGGATCGGGCATGATCACCCACTCCATGCGCTCGATGCTCATCTTCTTGCCGCCGGCGAGCCAGGAATGCGGCTCGTTGCGGGGCACATAGTCGGCGAACTTCTCGAATACCGCCTTGGCGCCCGGCACCCATTCGCTGCGCGCGAACTTCATGGGGCCGCTGCCGACGTATTCGGTGATCTGCTGGAACGGATCGGTCTTGGCGACGCGCTCCGGCATGATGAAGGCCATCGGCGTGTTGTTCTTGCCGAGCGCGAACAGCATCTTGGGGAACGGCGCGGACAGCACCCACTTGACGGTGCGGTCGTCGACGGCCGTCAGCTCCTTCTGCGTGGCCTTGATCATCAGGCCCATGGAGTCGCGAGCGCACCAGCGGGTGAGGCTGGCCACCACGTCCTTGGCCAGTACCGGCTCGCCGTCGTGGAACTTGAGGCCGGGCCGCAGCTTGAAGGTCCAGGTCAGACCGTCGCTGGAGACCTCTTCGCCTTCCACCATCTGTCGCTGTGGCTGCAGCTTGTCATCGACGCCGTAGAGCGTATCCCAGACCAACGCCGAGGCGTTGCGCACGACATACTGCGTGCCCCAGATGGGATCGAAGTTGGCGAGGTTGGCCTGCGGCACGAACCGCAATGTTTTCGCGGCCGCGCCCTGCGAGATGGCCGGTGCCGGGAAGGAGCCAAGCGCCGCCAGGCTGCCGGTGCTCGCCAATGTCTTGAGAAACGTTCTGCGGTGCATCGTTATGCCCCTCCATTGTTGCGGACCGGCCGTCTAGCGCAGTGCCATACTGCCAAACATTTAGGCAGCGAGGCAACACGCTCGGGCGAGCGGTGGCCGTGCCAGCGCTTACCAACTCGCGTTACGCTGAAGGTGAGCAAGCGTCGTGCCATGTTTCCCGCACTGCAGCGCGAACGGAGAATTGGGCTATCGGGGCCGCAGTTGGACCTGAGGCGGGCCGGAGGAGGCAGCAACGCCTTCTCTCGCGTCCGATCGAGAGGGACCCTGCGCCACTTGACGCCAGCGCCGTTCTCCAACCATTCTCGCTCTTTCTCTCCTCGATCAACGTTCTGCGGCCGGCGACCGGAGTAGGCGACCCATGGTGTATGACCTCATTCTTCGCGGCGGACGGGTGATCGATCCGTCGCAGAAGCTCGATGGCGTTGCCGATGTCGCCTTCTCGGCCGGCAAGGTGGCCCGCGTCGGCCCCAAGCTGGAGGCTGGTCCCAATACCGATGTCCGCGACGTATCGGGGCTGATCGTAGCGCCTGGGCTGATCGATCTGCACACACACGTCTACTGGGGCGGCACCTCGCTCGGCATCGATGCGGAGGAGTTCTGCCGCACGTCCGGGGTGACCACGGCCATCGATACGGGCAGCGCCGGGCCCGGCAATTTTGCGGGCTTCCGCAAGCACGTGATCGAACCTTGCAAGGTGCGCATCCTGGCGTATCTGCACGTGTCGCATGCCGGCATCTACGCCTTCTCCGACCGGGTGATGGTGGGCGAGAGCGAGGAGCTGCGCCTGATGGATCCGGTCAGCGCGGTGGAGGTGGCCAACGCCAACCGCGACGTGGTGGTTGGCATCAAGGTGCGCGTGGGGCGCCATGCGTCCGGCACCTCGGGCACCATCCCGCTCGATATCGCCCTGCAGGTGGGCGAGGAGGCGGGCATGCCGCTGATGTGCCACATCGACTTCCCGCCGCCGAGCTACGAGGAGGTGCTGGAGCGCCTGCGGCCGGGCGATGTGCTGACCCATGCGTTCCGGCCGTTCCCGAACTCACCGGCCACGCAGCAGGGTACCATCAAGCGCGAGGTGATCGAGGCCCGCAAGCGCGGCGTGAAGTTCGACATCGGCCACGGCAAGGGCTCGTTCGCCTTCAAGACGGCGCGGGCGATGCTGGCCAATGGCTTCATGCCCGACACGATCTCCTCCGATGTGCACCAGCTGTGCATCAACGGCCCAGCCTTCGACCAGGTCACGACCTTGTCTAAGTTCCTGTGCCTCGGCATGCCGCTGGACGAGGTGATCGCAGCCTCGACGGTCAATGCGGCGATGGCTTTGAGGCGTCCCGAGCTTGGCAGCCTGAAGCCCGGCAGCGTCGGCGATGCTACCCTCCTGTCCATCAAGGAGGGGCGGTTCGACTACGTCGACGTGGTGGGCGAGCATCTGGTCGGCGACCGCAAGATCGCGTCCGAAGGTGTCGTCGTTGCGGGGCGCTGGTTCCACCCGCAGTAGCCATCTGTCATCCCGGCCTGAGCGCAGCTCAGAGCCGGGACCCAGAGTTCAGGCAACGTGGGTCCCAGATTTTCGCTGACGCGAATTCCGGGATGGCACCGGCGTCAACGTCAGCCGGAGTGCTGCTCGCGGCTGTCGCCGGGGGCCTGATCGCGGCGGTCGGTCATCCCGTAGTCGCGGATGACGCCGGCGACGCGCAGGCGATAGTCGCGGAACACCCCGTTGCGGCCGGCCGCCTGCACGCCGCGGTGGCCGGTGTGGTTGCGCCAGTTCTTGACGGCCTCCTCGTCGCGCCAGATCGACAGCGACAGCATCTTGTCGGGATCGGTGATGCTCTGGAAGCGCTCGACGGAGATGAACCCGTCCATCTTCTCAAGCTCCGGCTTCAGCCGTGCGGCATAGTTGAGATAGGCCTCGCGCCTTCCATCGGCGGGCCACACCTCGAAGATGACGGCGATCATCGCGGACCTCGCAAGTTTAGCGCCCGGTTTGGGGGTGTTGTCCAAGAGCTGCTTGCAGCATCACATTCGGGAAAGGCGGACGCTATGCCATTTTCTTTTGTAGCTTTGGGATAATGTCCTTGGCGACGGCCTCGACCTGATCGGCCTCGTATTTGTAGGGCACGAAGATGATGCGATCGATGCCGGTGGCGATATGCTTCTCGAGCTGCTCGACGCACTCGTCGGCCGTGCCCATGATGGCGCTGTCCATGGTCGATTCCGACCAGGAGGCGTAGTCCCATTCGGTCTGCAGCCAGTGTTTCATGGGTGCCTCGACCTTGGCGCGCGGGCCGACGCAGATCGGCAGCTGGTTGGTGGAGATCAGCTCGTCGGGGTTGCGGCCGGCTTCCTCGGCGAAGCCGCGCACCTTGGCCCACACGCGCGCGAAGCTCTCGGCCGTGTAGTAGTAAGTCAGCCAGCCGTCACCCTTGGTGGCGGCGCGCTTGAGGACCGCGTCGACGTAGCCGCCGATCAGCAGCGGCGGGCGCGGCTTCTGCACGGGCTTCGGGAAGAGCACGGCGCCGCGCAGCTTGTAGGGCGGGTAGTCGCCGTCGACCTTGTCCTCGGTCCAGAGCCGGTTGATGATCTCCAGGCTCTGCTCCATGAGCTTGCCGCGGTGCGTGAACTCCACGCCCATGGAATCGAACTCGCGCTTGTACCAGCCGACCGCGGCGCCGACGATGAGCCGGCCGTTGGAGATGTGGTCGATGGTGGCCAGCTCCTTGGCCAGGATCACCGGATTGCGCATCGGCATGACCAGGATGCCGGTACCGACCTTGATTTTCGTGGTGCGGGCGGCGATCGCGGTCAGGATGGTCAGCGCTTCATGGATCGGGAAGTTGGGATCGACGCCAAGCAGGATGTGGTCCCAGGCCCATACCAACTCGTAGCCCAGCTCTTCCATGCGGACGCCGTACTCGATCAGCCCCTGCGCGGAGGGCATCTCGGGATACTTGGTGAAGTTGCGCATGGCGATGCCGAACACCGTCTGCTTCCTTTTCGCGGGCATGGTTGTGGTCCTTTCCTTTCCTTCTTCTCCCTCTCCCCGCCTGCGGGGAGAGGGTCGGGGTGAGGGGCAGCGGCATACTCAAGCGCCGAGCCAGCTCCTGCCCCTCACCCTAACCCTCTCCCCACGGAAGAGTGGGGAGAGGGAACATGGGTCACGCCGTGAAGCGGCGGTCGGGGTCGAGGCGGCGCAGGGTGGCAAGTTCGTCCTTGCGGGGCGGCTCGATGGTTTCGAGGTTGTCGGCAAACAGCAGCTTGAAGCCGGTATTGTCCTGCACCTGCTCGCGCGTGACGCCGGCCTGCAGCGCCAGCACCTGCATCTCGCGGGTCTCGTCGTCGAAGCCCATCAGCGCAAGGTCGGTGACGACGCGCCACAGGCCGCCCTCCGGAAGACCGGCTTCGGCGCGCGACTTCCTGCCCTTGATCCACCCTGGTGAGGTGATGAAGTCGACGTCGGCCACGAAGCGGCGCTTCTCGTGCTTCATGGCCACGATCATGTTGGTGAGCGAGGAGATGTCGTTGCCGCCGCCGGTGCCAGGCAGGCGCGTCTTGGGATTCTTCGGGTCGCCGATGAAGGAGGAATTGAGGTTGCCGAAGCGGTCGATCTGCGCGCCGCCCATGAAGCCGACGTCGACGTAGCCACGCTGCAGAAGCAGCAGCACGTCGGTGATCGGCAGCACCATGTTGGCGTAGCGCGTGCAGCGCTGCTCGTTGGTGGACGGCGGCAGCTCGCCCGGCACGATGCGCGGGCCGATGGTGCCGCCTTCGAACAGGATGGTCAGGTGCGGCGCAAACTGGTGCTGCGCCAGCGTGGCGGCCAGCAGCGGCACGCCGATGCCGGCGAACACGATCTGGCCATCCTTGAGCAAACGCGCGGCCATCACGCACAGCAGCTCGGAGGCGGTGTAGGTGGCGTCTTGCGTCTGGTGCTTAGTCATTGTGTACGCTCCTGCCGCGGCGGCACGCATCGAGCACGGCATCCATGCCGAGAAGGCTCAGATAGTCGGGCCAGGACTTGGGCCCGTAGTAGTAGCGATCGAGATAGTCCTTGGAGCCCTTGACGGGGTCCTTGGTGGTGACGTGGGCGTAGTCGTCGAGGTGGGTGAAGAACGGCTCGTAGACGCCGTAGCATTCGTGCGGGGCGCAGCCGATCGGTGCCTCCACCACAGCCTCGACGGTGAAGAAGGGGATGCGCGTCTGGTCGGGCGTGCGGCGGATCTGCTCGTTGGAGACGATGCGCTCGGTGGTCATGATGACCCGCTTGGCCGCCATGGCGAGATCGAGGTCCATGAATTGCAAACCGTCGAGCTGGGCATTGCCGAAGGCGTCGCAACGCTGCACGTGGATCAGCGCCCAGTCCGGGTTGAGTGCCGGCAGCAGGGCCAGCTCCTCGCCGGTGAACGGGCAAGTCATGGTCTTGAGGCTCTCGCCGAGCTGCTCGCCGACGCCCGAGCCCAGCATGGTGCGCGAGGGCATGAAGGGGATGCCCATGGCGCCGGCGCGATAGCGCAGGCCCATCGACATGTGGCTCCACTCCTCGAACACGGCGAGCTTGTTCTCGGTGTAGTGGCGCATGACCTTGGAGACGCCCCAGATCAGGCCCTGGCTGAACCAGCTGGTGACGACATGGTTGGCGGTGCCGGAAGCGAGCAGCAGGTCGCTCTCGGAGGAGGCAATCGAGCGCGAGATGGTGAGGCGCTTCTTGCCGGCCCGGATCAGGGCCCAGATCATGGCGTGCGGCGTGCGCGACAGATGGCAGCCGCCGAGCGCGACGTGGTCGCCGTCGCTGACCAGCTTGGCGGCGTCCTCCAGCGACATGACCTTCTCGCGCAGGCCGCGATCACGCGCCAGCGTCTCGGCACGCAGCTGTGCGTACGGCGTGACCAGATCCTTCTTGCTCATGCGTCTCTCGCAGTCCCAATCGCGCATCCGTCTTGCCTCCCCCTTAAGGGGGGAGGTTGGAATGCCACGGGTTTGGCTCGCTCGTCCGCGAGCGCTGCCACATCATCCACCGGCGAGCCAAGCTCGATGGCGTTCCTGGTGGGGGTGAGGGAGCCGCGTGACGCGACGGCACCCCCACGCGGTGCGCCAAGATCACTTGGCTTCGCCGTCGAGTGTGCCGTGAACGCTGCCATGGCGAAGCCAAGTGATGGCGCGCCGCCCTTCCCCCTCAAGGGGGAGGAAAAGAGGCCCGTTCCTGTTGGTATTCTCATCATGCGGCGGCCTGCAGGCCGCTGTCGCGGTTGAAGGCGGCGATCATTTCGTCCCACTGCGGTACCAGGGCGTGTAGCCCCTGCCAGAAGTCCTGCGACTTGCGGCGCTGGAAGTCGGCCAGTGCGATGCCCTGCTGCTCGACCCAGGTGAAGTAGCCGAGATTGAAGATGCGCTCGCGCTCGCGCTGGGTGGCGTCGAGCACATGCTCGGTGTCGGCGCCGGACAGGTGGCGACCCACCAGCTCGGCGGCCAGCTCGCCCGTCATGTCGCCAAGGTTGTGGCGGCGCTTGAGATAGCGCAGCGAGCTCGCTGCGGTACATGTCGTGGCCGTCGGTGGCGACGGTGACGATGACGTCGTCGGGGCCGAGGCGCAAATGCTTGGCCATCTTGATGGCGCCCAGGATGTTGGCAATCGACGACAGGCCGAAGTGGACGAACGCGCGCGCGATTGTCTCCGGCAGGCCGAGGCGGCGGGCAAGGTAGTCACGCCCGACCTCGGTGTTGAAGACGGCGTTGAGGCCGTCGGTGGCCTGATCCGAGATGCCGATCACGAGGTCGGTGTTCATGACGTTGTGGATCAGCGGCACGTGCTTGTCGCCGATGCCCTGGATGTTGTGCTCGCCGTAGCCGTTGTTGAGCAGGGTCGGGCACTCGACGGCTTCGACGACCGCGATCTTGGTGCCGTGCTGCGCCTTGAGGTAGTCGCCAGCCGCGAGCGTGCCGGCCGAACCGCTGGCCGACACGTAGCCGGCGAGGCGCGCGCTCTTCGACTTCTTCTGCAGGGCGAGGAAGACCGCCTCGAGCGCCGGACCCGTGCAACGCCAGTGCGCCAGATAGTTGCCGAATTCGCTGAACTGGTTGACGATCTCGTTGGCGGGATCGCGCGCCAGCTCGGCGCACTTGTCGTAGATCTCCTTGACGTTGGACTCGGTGCCGGGCGTGCGCACGATGTCCTGCGCGCGCCGTCACCCATTTTTCCAACCAGTCGAACCGCTCCCGGCTCATGCCTTCGGGCAGCACGGCCACACCGCGGCAGCCAAGGATGCGCGATATGGCGACGCCGCCGCGGCAGTAGTTGCCGGTCGAGGGCCATACTGCGCGCTGCCGTGTCGGATCGAAGCGGCCGCTCACGAGGCGAGGGGCGAGGCATGCGTAAGCGGCCAGCACCTTGTGGGCGCGGATCATGGGAAACAGCTCGCCGATCGCCACCACGATGCGGGCCTGCACGCCCGTTAGCGTTTCGGGCAGCTCGACATGGACCGGCACGGCGGCGAGGCCAGAGCGTCGGGCGTCGTTGTACCAATGCACGCGATGGAGGTTGAGCGGATGAGGATCGTCCGGGCCAACGGCGCGCGAGCGCCCGAGCGGATATCGGCGGGGACGCGATGCGGCTCGGCGAGCTCTGCAAAGGTGGGCAAGCGCACACCCTTTTCGCGCAGCAGATCGATCGCGCGCCTGCGCACGGCCTTGTCTTCAACCTTGGCAGGAAAGCTGAACGGACCCATTCCCGCGCACGTCCTCGAAGCCTTAGCCCCTCTACCCAGGCACTCTTTCCTATTGTTCTATTGTTAGTACCAATATCCCACCCTTCATCCAGCGAGCAACCGTGAATTGGACGGCCGTCCTCATTCGGCGGGGACCGATGCGGCATGACCGGACTGGCCTCCTGTATGGGCGGTCGCTATCCGCTCGGAAGGGGGAGTGCCGTACAGCGTGCTGCGCTGGCGCGGCGTGCGACCCTGGGCGCGGATGATGCGCTCCAGGTCTGTCGCTGAAATCTCCTGCCCGTGCATGGCCCCCGCCGCGCGCGTGATGGACTCATTCATCAGTACGCCACCCATGTCGTTGGCGCCAGCGGCGAGGCACAGCGCCGCCCCGTCGGCCCCCATCTTCACCCAGGAGGCCTGGATATTGGCGATCACCGGGTCGAGCACCAGACGCGCCACCGCGTGCATCAGCACAGCCTCGCGGAAGGTCGGCCCCTTGCGGGCGCGGCCCTTGAGATAGATCGGCGCCTCCATGTGCACGAAGGGCAGGGGCACGAACTCCGTGAAACCGCCCGTGCGCTCCTGCAGCTCGCGCACGCGCAGCAGGTGGCGCGCCCAATGCGCGTAGCCATCGACATGGCCGAACATGATGGTGGCGGTGCTGTTGAGACCCACGGCGTGCGCCGTCTGCATCACCTGCAGCCACTGCGCGGTGTCGATCTTGTCCGGGCACAGGACGGCCCGCACCTCGTCGTCAAGGATTTCCGCGGCCGTGCCCGGCAGACTGGCGAGGCCGGCGTCCCTGAGGCGCGCCAGGTAGTCGTGCAGCGGCAGGCCGAGGGTCTCGGCGCCGTGCCAGATCTCGAGCGGGGAGAAGGCATGCACGTGCATGTCCGGCGCGGCGGACTTCACGGCCGTGACAATGCCGAGATAGGTGTCGCCCGTATAGCCCGGGCGGATGCCGCCCTGCAGGCACACCTCGGTGGCGCCGCGCTGCCAGGCCTCGCGCGTGCGCTCCGCAATCTCCTCCACCGCAAGGTCGTAGGGCTTCTCGCGATGGCCGAGATTGTGACGGCCCTTGGAGAAGGCGCAGAAGGTGCAGCCGTAGGTGCAGATGTTGGTGTAATTGATGTTGCGGTTGACGACGTAGGTGACGACCTCGCCGCAGCGGTGCGCGCGCAGTTGGTCGGCGGCGCTGCACACGGCCGTGAAATCGCGACCGCGCGCGTTGAACAGCGTGACAATGTCGGGCTCGGCGAGGCGGCCGCCCGCGGTTGCGCGCTCGAGGACGGCGGCGATATCGGAGGAGGGCCGTGCGTCGCGGGCGCGGACGCGGGCGACGGCCGCCGTGGGGAGCGGTACATCGGTGCCGGGCGCCCAGGTGTCCTCGCGGGCGAGGCCGCACGCATCGACGTGACGCAGGGTCGGTGTGATGAGCGCGGGGTCGAGCCAGGCGGTTGCCTCCCCCTTGAGGGGGGGTGGGGGTGTTTTTGTGGCATGGCCACCCCCACCAGGAACGCCATCAGACTTAGCTCGCCTGCCGGTGTCCGATGCACGCGATGAGATGGGCGAGCTAAGTCTGTGGCGTTCCAACCTCCCCCCTCCAGGGGGAGGCAAGAACTCGGGATAGATGGCGAGGCGTTCGGACAGGGTCCGGCCGGCGGCTTCGGTGGCGCGCGCCAGATCGGCGAGGTGCGGCCAGGGCGCCTCGGGATTGACGTGGTCGGGCGTGACGGGAGACACGCCGCCCCAGTCATTGATGCCGGCGCGGAGCAAGGCGGCGAGCCCTTCGGGTCGCAGGTTGGGCGGCGCCTGAATGTTCATGGCTGGGCCAAAGATCAGTCGGGCGACCGCGATGGTCCACGCCTGGTCGTCGAGTGAAGGCTCGCTGGCGCCGGCCATGCGCGTGCCGGGCTTGGCGCGGAAGTTCTGGATGATGACTTCCTGGATGTGGCCGTGCCGCTCGTGGACGTCGCGGATGGCGAGCAGCGCCTCGATGCGCTCGGCGCGCGTCTCGCCGATGCCGATCAGGATGCCGGTGGTGAAGGGGACGCGGGCGCGTCCGGCCGCCTCCAGGGTGGCAAGGCGCACGGCCGGCAGCTTGTCGGGCGAGCCGAAGTGGGCTCCGCCGCGCTGCGACAGGCGCTCCGAGGCGGTCTCCAGCATGATGCCTTGCGAGACGGAGACCTTGCGCAGGCGCCCGAGCCAAGTCTCGTCCATCACACCTGGGTTGAGATGGGGCAGCAGGCCGGTCTCTTTCAGCACCAGAGCGGCCACGGACTCCAGATAGGCCAGCGTCGAGTCGAACCCCATCGCGGCAAGCCCTTCGCGCGCCGCCGCATAGCGCAGCTCGGGCTGATCGCCGAGGGTGAACAGCGCTTCCTTGCAGCCGGCCGCCTGGCCGGCGCGCGCGATTTCCAGAACGGCGTCGGGAGAGAGATAGGCCGGCTCGCCGCGGTGTGGGCGCTGCGCGAAGGTGCAGTAGTGGCAGACATCCCGGCACAGCTTGGTGAGCGGGATGAACACCTTCTTGGAGAAGGTGACCAGCGTGCCGTGGCCGGAGAGACAGAGTTCCTCGGCGATGCTCGTGAGGCGAGGGAGATCGCCGCAATCGACAAGCGCAAGCGCTTCGGTCGGCTCGAGCCGGCGGCCCGATTGGGCAGCGCGCAAGGTGCTGGCGATATTGCTTGGGCTGGTCATCGGCTGGGTTCCTGTCTGCTCCCCTCGTTGGCCGCCGTGTCCAGGAAGGAATAGCGATCGGACCCGGCCGTAGCGGCGGCGAGACGCGCCAGATCGCGCGGCTGATCGATGTCGGTGCCAAGACCGGGCAGGCGCAGCACGCGAAAATCGAGGCCGAGCGCCACCGCCTGCGCCACGTGCCGCACGAAGCTGCCCTCGCCGAACTCCGGCTGCAAGACGTCGGGCGGTGCCAGCAGCAGTGCGTTAGTGCCTTCGCCGTCCTCAGACGGCACGATGGCGACCTGACGTGCAGGGTCGGCGGAGACCGACGTCAGCACGGACAGCATCTCGGCGTGCGTTGCCAGCGGCACGTCAGCGGGAACGACAAGGGCGCGATCGGCGCCTTGGCTGCGAGCATGGGCGAGGCCCAGGCGCACGGCGGCGTTGAGATCGCCGCCGCGTCGTTCCTCGCGGACGACCACGGCGCCGCGGCCGGTCGCGACGGAGGCGACATCCGCATCCGGCGTGACGACCAGGATGCGCGCGATGGAGTTGACATGGCCCAGCAGGCCGAGTACGTCCTCGAGCATGGTCAGCACCAACCGGCGCCGCTGGGCCGGTGCCAGGGCAGGCGCCAGTCGGCGCTTGGCCTCGCCGAGCGCCTTGACGGGAACGATCGCGAATGTTGTGACAGTGCTCACGAATTCGCTCCCGCAGCTTGCCAGTCGCGGACCTTAACGCGGTTCAGCGCAGTGCAGAACTGCAGGCATTCGCGCGCCAAGGCCGTCTTGTCGTCCAGCGTCCGCATCAAGGTGCTAACAGCGCGTGTCGGGACCGGAATTTCGTCGGCCAGAGCCTGATCCTCGCGATCGAGGATGAACCCGTCGATCAAGCCCGCAAAGTGACGGGCGACCGTTGCGGCATTCGGCTGCATGTTGAGCTCGTGCATGATTTTCGCGGTCGGCCCTTTCACGGCTTTGCCCGCGATGATCGGCGCCACCGCAATGACCGGCACACCGCTGGCGCGGATTGCGGCGCGCATGCCGGGTACGGCCAGGATCGGGTCGACGCTGAGCCAGGGGTTGGACGGGCAGATGATGATGCCGGCGAGGTTCGTGTCCCGCAACGCCGCCAGAACCTGCGGGGATGGCTCGGCCTCGTGCGCGCCGCCGAAGCGGATGGCGCGCACGGCCGGGCCGCACTGCTCGCGCACGAAGTAGTCCTGAAAGGCCAGCGTGCCCTGGTCGGTATCGACCATCGTGCGCAGGGGCGCATCGCACATCGGCAGGATGCGCGACTGCACGCCGAGCGCTTGCGCCAGATGCGCCGTGATGCTCGTCAGGGTTTCGCCGGAGGCGAGCCGTCGGGTGCGCTCCACGTGCGTGGCGAGATCGGCGTCGCCGAGCTTGAACCAGCTTGGTCCGCCGAGCCCCTGCAGGGCGTGCATGAAGGTCCAGGTCTCGTCGCGGCGGCCCCAGCCCGTGTCCGGATTGACGACGTCGGCCAGCGTGTAGATGGCGGTGTCGACGTCGGGCGAGATGTGCAGGCCGAGATGCTCGAAGTCGTCGCCGGTGTTGACGATCACGGTCAGGCGCTCGCCCAGCAGCTGTGCGAGGCCAAGCGACAGCTTGGCACCTCCGACGCCGCCGGACAGGGCCACATAGCGGTCGGTGCCCTGGGCCGGCGTGCTCATCGGAACAGGTCCTGGGACTTGGGGCGCAGCAATGCCGCGGCCGGCCGTTCGGGCGCCGGGCAGGCGAGGCCGCGCACCAGAGCCGCCGGGCAACCTTCGGCAGCCTCGCCCATGGCCAGCACGGCAGCGGCGGCGACCGCATCGGCAAAGGCCACCTCCGTGACCTGCAGGGGACGACCGGACAGATCCTGCTCGCCGCGCCGATCCCATAGCGACGCGACGCCGGCTGCGCCGATGGCGAGGCCGACCGTGCCGAGCCGCCAGGGCCGGCCGACGCTGTCGGAAATGATCACGCCGATGCCGGTGCCGAAGCGGTCGGCCATGCGCGCCTGCAAGGCGGCGGCGCTGCGGTCCGGATCTTCCGGCAGGAGCAACACGCGCCGTCCGTGATCCTCGGGCTCGAGGTTGGACTGGTCGATGCCGGCGTTGGCAAGGATGAGGCCCTGCAGGGTGGCGACGATCAGCACATCGGGCTTGGCGCGAATGACCTCCACCGATTGCGACAAGACGGCCTCGACGAGGCGGGCATCCTTGCGCGTGATGGCGGCCAGCTCCCTGGCGCGCGGCGAGGGCTGCAGCTCATCGAGATCGAGGTAGCGGCCTTCGGCTTTGGAGACGATCTTCTGCGCCACGACCAGGATATCGCCGGCCCGCGCGGCAATGGCGTTGCGGTCGAGCGCCGCCATCAGCATGGCCGCGAGGTCGTCCCCGGGGCGGATGCCGGGCACGCCGAGCAGCGGGGTGATGGTGAGCGTCTTCTGTTGCACGGGCCAGTCCATGGCTTGCCATACGGCGACGCCGCGTGACGGCATCGGGCTGCTACGTACCGGCGATCCCGGTGATGCGGATGCTGGCACCGTCAACCTTATACGCGCGGTTAATGCCGATCAGTACCGAGGTCAGGGCCTCGGCAGCCACCGCGTTGACCAGCGGGCCGGCATGCACGCCGCGCAGCCCTATGGCGTGCGCCAGGCCGATCACGACCTGACGGTCGGCGGCATCGTCGCCGAACACCAGTATGTCGCCATCGATCGGCACGTCGCGCTGCAGCTTGTGCGCGGCAATGGTGTGGAACGCGGCAGCGACGCGCACGCCAGGCCCCAGCCGCTGCTGCGCGGCAAGCGCTGCGGACTGCTCGGCGGGCAGCTGCACGCGCGATACCTTGGGCGGCACCAGCGGCACGGTGGTGTCGATCACCAGCTTGCCGGCCACATGCGGGCGGATGTCGTCGAGGACGGCGGCCTGGCTCTGCCACGGCACCGTGACGATCACGATTCCGCCGGCGCGCGCCGCCTCGGCATTGTCCGTGCCGCGCACGCTGCCGGCCGCTGTCGCGAGCTGTGCCGCTGCCGCTGCCGCCTTGTCCGCGCTCCGCGAGCCGATCACGAGCGGGTAGCCGGCCGCCGCCAGCCGGCGTGCCAGGCCGGAGCCCAGCAGCCCGGTGCCGCCCACGATGGCGATGCTCGGCTTTGCCTCGGATGCGCTCATCGGCAGAGCCACGGTTGCCGCGAGACAGGCGCGCGCTCGGGGAGCATCACAACTTCATCTCGGTCAGCGGCACGACGGCGATGCCCGCACCCTCGAGAGCCTTGCGGATGCCGGCGCCGACCATTACGCCGGTCGCCTCGTCGCCGTGCACGCACAGCGTATCGGCCCGCACCTTGACGCGTTTGCCGCTCATCGAGACCACCTCGCCGTCCTGCACCATGCGCAGCGCGCTTTCTGCTGCAACCTGCGGGTCCTTGATGACTGTCCCGCTGATGCTGCGCGGGGCCAGGTTGCCGGCGTCGTCGTATTTGCGATCCGGGAAGCCTTCGCGCGCCATCCTCAGCTCCAGCTTCTGCGCCGCCGTCTCCATCTGCGAGCCCGACAGCACGACATATATGATGTCGCGGTCGACCGCCCGGATGGCCCGGCCGATCGCCAGTGCATAGCCCTCGTCCTCGGCCGCCATGTTGTTGAGGGCCCCGTGCGCCTTCAAGTGGGTGACCTTAAGCCCGGCGTAGGCGGCCATCGCCTGCAACGCCCCGATCTGATAGGCGACCATGTATTCCAGATCCGAGGGCTTCATCTGGATGCGGCGCCGGCCGAAGCCCCACAGGTCGTTGAAGCCCGGATGCGCGCCGATGCTGACGCCCTGCTCCTTGGCCAGCAGGCACAGGCGGTGCATCGTATTGGCATCGCCGGCGTGGAAGCCGCAGGCCACGCTGGCCGACTTGATGACCTTCATCAGCTCGACGTCGTTGCCGATGTCGTAGGCGCCCCAGCCCTCGGCGATGTCGGCATTGAGATTGACCATTCTGCCCATATCAAGCATCCCTACAAACGTTGCGAGTGCGACCGGCTCACGCGCTATCGGCGCTCGCTGCCATTTGTACTATTTATAGTAAGACCATACAATCTTGGCCGGGGAGCATATCCGTCCAACCGCCACTGCATCGACGCGCGGCCTCGCAGCAGAAAAATAGAAGACTGCACAAGGCCGCTCGATGCGGGACGGCCGCGCAGCAGGAGGATAAGGCATCATACGATGGCAATCCGAGCAAGAAAACCACCGCTGCGACCGACCGCCGACAGCCGCGTACCTCGATACCTGCAGGTCGCCTCCGTCCTGCGCCGCCGCATTCGCGACGGCCACTGGTCGGTCGGCGGCCGGATCGCCACGCTGGAGGAATTGGAGCACGAGTTCGGCGTCGCCCGTGTCACGGTGCGACAAGCCATCGACCTTCTGCAAGGCGAAGGTCTGGTGAAATCGTTCCAAGGCCGCGGCACGTTCGTCACCGCCACTGTCGCAAACGACCGCTGGATTCAGCTCGCCACGGACTGGGACAGCCTGATCGCGCCGATCCGCGACAACGTTCCCCACCTGCTGCCGTCGGCCACGCAGCCGGCGCCGCGCATCGAGGAGGGCGACGGTACTCCGGCGCCCGACTACGTCTTCATCCGCAGCATCCAGAAGCGCGGCAGCCAGCCCTTTGCCTTCGCCCGCGTGCACGTCGCCAGGCACATTTATGCGCGCGACCCGCAGCTGTTCACGACGCGTGCGGCACTGGCCATCATCGCCGACATGCGCGATCTGCAAATCTCGCGTGCGCATCAGACGCTGCTGATCGCTGCCGCCGACATGGAGACGGCGCGCCATCTCGGCATCGCCATCAACGCGCCGACCGCGGAGGCCCGCTGCGTCATCGCCGACGCCGACGGCATCGTCATCTACGTCGGCCAGATCACCTATCCCGGCGACTGCGTACGTCTCAACATCGAGCTGATCGCGCAATAAACCCGATGAGCCCATGGATCGTTATGGGCCGATCCATCGGGTCTCGTGGCCGCCAGCGACCTTGCCATGGCGCGAGAGCAGGCAATGCGATGAACGGTTCCGCGCGGTGAGTTCCTGGCACAAGCGGAGCTCGCTCGGCTGGAGACAAACCCGGCTGTAGCGGCTCGAGTTGGCTTCATTTCCGGCAGGATAGTCCACCCTACCGAAGATTGGTTTGTCCAGCTGGCAAAGTGCGGGGGGCGGTCGTAAGCTCTGTCGCCAGCAGGGAGAAAGCCATGCAAGGTTGCTTTTGACCGGTAAACCGGAAGACTGTCCAACGGTGAAAGATACTACCAGAAAGGAAGCGCTCGACTTTTTTGCGGGCGGCGGTGAGCTCGGGGCGCTCATGCGCGCCTACGACTGGACCACCACCCCGCTCGGCGTGCCGGGCCGATGGCCGCAGAGCCTGCGCACCGCCATCCGCATCATGTTGACCACCCAGCACCCCATGTTCATCTGGTGGGGACCCGACCTCATCCAGTTCTACAACGATGCCTACCGCCTGACGATGGGACCCGAACGACACCCCAGCGCGCTAGGACAGCGCGGAAGGGAATGCTGGCAGGAGATTTGGGACATCATCGGTCCGCAGATCGATGCCGTCATGAAAGGGCAGGGCGCAACCTGGCATGAAGATCACCTCGTCCCGGTAACACGCCACGGCCGACGCGAGGATGTCTGGTGGACCTATGGCTTCAGCCCCATCGACGAGAAGACGGCCCGCAACGGCATCGGCGGTGTCCTTGTCGTGTGTAATGACGTCACCGACCGCCACCGAGCATTTGAAGCGCTCAGAACCAGTGAGGAGCGCCTTCGCCTCGCGCTTTCCGCGGGCGTAATCGGAACGTGGGACTGGGACGTTCAAACCGACAGAGTGTTTGCAGATGAGCGCTTTGCGCAGGCCTACGCCGTCGATCCGGTGGCCGCAAGCGCTGGTGCGCCGGCCGCCCAATTCGTCGCCTCCATTCACCCCGACGATCGGGAGCGCGTGGCGCAGCGCATTGAAGAAGCCGTAAAGTCAGGGTCGGAGTTTCTCGAGGAATACCGGCTGATCCAGGGTGATGGGCAGGTGCGATGGGTGGCCGCACGTGGTCGCTGCTTCCATGACGCCGCCGGCCAGCCGACCCGCTTTCCCGGCGCCACCCTCGACATCACCGATCGCAAGGTAGCCGAGCAAAACGCCAGGTTGCTGACTCAAGAAATGAGCCACAGGGTCAAGAACCTGCTGGCCACCATTCAGGCGATCGCCAATCAGACTTTGCGCGATGGCATCTCCCTGGCGGACGCGCGCGACACGTTTTCAAAACGGCTCATGTCCCTATCCAGAGCGCAGGATCTGCTGACCGGCAAGACCGGAGCAGCTGCGGAGTTGCGTTCCATCATAGCGACAGCCATCGAAGCGCATGCCCCTGGCACAGGACGCGTCACGCTCGATGGCCCAAGGATTTCCGTTTTGCCACGCCCCGCGCTTGCGCTGGCTCTGGCCCTCCACGAAATGGCGACCAACGCCACCAAGTATGGCGCGCTCTCCACGCCGGCCGGTCGCGTCGATATTCGGTGGCACGTCGGTGCCTTCGACGCGGGCTCGATTCTCCAACTGAGCTGGTGTGAGATCGGCGGCCCAGCTGTGCAGGCACCGACTCGCAAGGGCTTTGGATCGCGCCTGATCGAAAGCGTGATAACTGGAGATTTTGGTGGTTCCGCCATTCCCAGTTACGACGCGAACGGTGTGAACTGGGCAATTTCGGCGCCCCTCGCGGCCATCACCTGATCGTGGACCGGCGGCCCAACGCCAAGCCGATGTCGATCTCGACAGCCCGAGTCGGGTCAGAGCCGCCACCCGGCTGTTCTTTACGTCACGAATCTCAATGCACTGATGGGAGCGACGCAGCGCCCGCTGACCATGAGTTGGCCGGACGTCAAGAATATCAACAAGGATATCAACCGGCTTTTGTGGGTACAGTGGACAAGATGTTTGATATCTGCTGTTGTGTATACGCTCGAAGCTGCGCGTTGGTTGTTTGTTGGCTGCTTCTGGTTCGGGGCGTTGATTTGGCACCGGCACACTCACCACAACCGGCTCGCTCGGTTCTTGATCGCTCGCGTCGCGCACTTTTCTCGCGGCCCCGTTGTCATTGAACCGAGGTCTGGTCTGACGGTTCGGGGTCTGAGTATGCCTGGATAGCTGGGGTCCGCCTTGGGAGGTTCCGATGCGGACGGCAAGCGAGCAAACGTCAGAGCATGGTTCGGCGACCAGGGTTCAGGGGGCGCACACCGGCGCGCTGATGCCTGGTGCGCTGGCCAATGCTTATTCGGTGCTCGGGGTAAGGCCGAGCGCACCGATCCAAGAGGCTCGGGCAGCCTGGCTGAGGCTCGTCAAGGAGCTACATCCCGACGCCGGATTTGACGACCCGACCGCAGCCGAGCGCCTGAAATCGATCAACCAGGCCTACCAGACGTTGAAGCGCTGGGAGCACGTCGTGGCCGCCGGGAGGATCAGGCGCCGCGCCTATGCCCGCGCACGCGCGACATTCGTGGTCTTTCTCACGCTGCCGGTTGCCGCGGCGGTTGGTTTGGGCACGTGGGCCTACTGGGACAAATCCGGCACTGCAATCCACCAAGCAGACGCGACTGGCCAACAGCAGAGGGCGGTTTCCAGCGATCCCGCGTTGGGGCTTGGCTTGGGCTACGCTCAAGACGCGGGTGAAAAGCAGGTGATCGCTGCGCAATCGTATCAGACAAGTCTGCCCGAGTGGCCGGGCGACACGGGAGCGCTCCCCGATGCGACGCGCGACGACGGAGTTGGTCAGGCCAACAGCGACGACGTGGCCTGGGCATGGGCGGCGACCGAGGCGACCAGCGTGTCGCTGCACCGCTACCTCGGGCGCTACCCGCAGGGGCGCCATGCGCAGAAGGCCATGCAGGACGTGGTGCAGATCGCGGGCGTGGAAGTCGCGTTGGGCAAAAACTATGGGGCGCAGGACATGGCCGCGATACACGCCGCTGTGCCCGTCCTGCGTGGCTATCTTGCCAACTATCCGACCGGACACCTTGCCGACGAGGTGCGTGGCAAGCTGGCAGTGATCGAGGCGGGCGCCGCGGTTGCCAGTGAGGTCGAGATCGAGCGTCCCGACGCGCACGTCAGTGAAACGATCGCAGTGCGCGCGCATCAAGTCCCGTCCTCGGCCCGCATCGCCGAGCTCGAAGGAGGCGGAGACGCCCCCGCGTGGTCCGACGCACCGCGCGCCGCCACGAACGAGGCCGCGAGCGCATATCTGCCTCGCCGCCCGCAGGGGCGTCACGCACAGATTGCACGTACGAAAGTTTCCGAGCTGGAAGGGTCTGCCCAGGCTATCAAGACCGACAAACAAGGTGTGCGACCGGTGCCTTCGACAGCATCGGCTGCAAATTCTGGAAACCGGTGGCCCTCTGCCGACGAGCCATTTGTGGGGGTGGATGGCCGAGTGCGATAGTAACGCCCGCCCGCCCGGACTTGGTCATCGTAGTTCTGCGCTTGTCTTGCGAGCTGTCGCCCCATTCGTTGCGGCGCACGCCTTGCAGTGTGCTGACAGACGCCGGCGGGTGTAGCAACGAAGCCATAGGCTGCGTGCATTTTGCAGATTGGACGTATGCTGCAGGCGCTTTTGCTTTAGCATGCGAGAAGGCAGTGCAGGCGTTGGGCGAGAAAGGAGCGGTGCCAGAGTGACTGCCGGTTTGGAAGTGACTGTGCAAGCGTTTCGGGGGACGGTATGCATAGTGTGCGTCGCTGGATCTATGTCCTTGTTGCGATCTCGCTCATAGGTGTTCTGCCAAAACCCGCCAGGGCCAATGACCCGGCGCCGTCGGCCGACCTTTCCGAGCAAACCCTGCGCATCTACGGCCAGTTGAACCGGGCCCTCATGTATTGGGACGACGGAAGGAAGTCGGCTGCCTACGGCGTCGACAATGAGACTTCGTCCTCACGCCTGGGCATCGCCGGCAAGCAGCGTCTTCCCAACCAGGTATCGATAGGCTTCAGGGTCGAGATAGATTCTCGGCTTACGTCTTCATCGGAGGTCTCGCGCGGCGATCCGTGGGGCGATGCAAGTGGCGCCATCGAGCTCCGGCATGCCTACGGATACGTCGAGGACAGCAAGGTCGGCCGCCTGACCCTTGGCCAGCAATCGCCGGCCACCGACGACATCACGCTCTTCAATCTCGGCAGCGAGATGAACGATGCGGCACTCCACTACAACAACCACTTCGGCGTCTGGCTGAACCTGGGCAGCGGTTACAACAGCGACCTGCGGTGGGGCGACATTGCCCACAATGTGGATTCCCTGCGCGGGCTATTTGCTCGCTACGACACGCCGGTCATAGGCGGCTTCGTGCTTTCTGCCGCCTGGGGCAAGGACAATGTCTGGGATGTCGCCGCGCGCTATCAGGCCAGCTGGAAGTCTTTCCGCTTCGCGGCAGGCGTCGGCTACATGGACGACCGCGACCGCCAGTATCGCGACCTGAAAGGCTCAGCTTCGCTGATCCATGATGCCACGGGCCTGTACGCCTCGGTCGCCGGCGGCCTGCGCGAGGACGACACCTCCGCCCTCAGCGCAAACGCACCGGCCCATTTCCATTATGCCCAGCTTGGCATCAGCAAGCAGTGGCTGCGGTATGGCAAGACAACCCTCTATGCCGACTATGGGCTCTACAAGAACTACAGTGTCGGCAATCTGCTTCAGGCAGACTTGGAGCATCCGGGTCAATTCGTGATTTGGGGCACGCTCGCGGCAACGGAGGTTCGACGCTGGGGGTTCGGAGCCGAGCAGTCTTTCGACAGCTCCGGCGTGATGCTCTATGCGCAAGCTCACCACTACGAGGCCCAGATCATCGGCTTCCAGTGCGATACCGTTCCTGCACCATCTGCGGCGGAGTGCGGCGGTGATGCCAGCAACCTGGCGCTGTTGCCGACCAAGCCCTGGCAGGCGTTCGTCGCCGGGACGCGCATTCGCTTTTAGCTGTCGGCGTGTTCCGTCGCGTTCCCGGCAACTGATGCGGGCGCTGGACCTCGGCCCGGTAGACCGGTACGAGGATGATGAGCTGACAACACACGACCTCGAAGCATGACAGAGCAGGGCATTGGCGCGCGGCTGATCCGCAAGGAGGACGACCGCTATATGCGCGGTCGCGGGCAATATGTCGGCGACATCCGCATCGCCGGCATGCAGGAGGTGGCGTTTCTGCGCAGCCCCCTCGCCCACGCGCGCATTCGGCAGATCAAGATACCGCCCGCGCTGCGCGAGCGCGTGTTCATCGCCGAGGATCTGGCGGGCGTCGCCCCCATCCGTGCCGACACCTCGCTGCCCGGGTTCAAATCGTCCGTGCAGCCGATCCTGGCGACCGCCAAGGTGCGCTACGTCGGCGAATTGGTGGCGATGTGCGTGGCCCCGAGCCGGGCCGAGGCCGAGGACATGCTGTCCGAGATCGATATCGACTTTGATCCTCTGCCCGCGGTCACCGACATGCTGGCTGCGCGTCGGCCGGGCGCACCGCTGGTGCACGAGCACTGGGGAGACAATCTCTTTCTCACCACCTCGACGGAGGTGAATTTCGAGGCCGTCAAGGCCAAGGCCGCCCTGTCCGTCACGCGCGAGCTGCGCACCGCGCGGCAGGTGATGAGCCCGATCGAGGGTCGCGGCGTCGTCGCCACCTGGAACTCGCGGCTGGGCCAGCTCACCGTCACCACCTCCACCCAGCAGCCCCACATCGTTCGCTCGGGCCTCGCGGAATGCCTCGGCATCGATGAGGGCCAGATCCGTGTGGTGTCGCCCGATGTCGGCGGCGGCTTCGGCTACAAGGGCATCCTGCTGCCCGAGGAGGTGGCGCTGGCCTGGGCGACGCGCAAAGTCGGGCGTCCGCTCAGATGGCTGGAGGACCGGCGCGAGAACCTCACCGCCAATGCCGATTGTCGCGAGCACCACTACATCCTCACCGCCTACGCCGATGCCGACGGCCGGCTGCTGGCGCTCGACTGCGAGGCAACCGTCGATTCCGGAGCCTACTCCGCCTATCCCTTCTCGGCCTGCCTGGAGGCCGGCCAGATCGGCTCCATCCTGCCGGGCCTTTACGACTTCCCGCACTACCGCTGCCGCGTCTATTCGGTGGCCAGCAACAAACCGCCGATCCTGCCCTACCGCGGCGTTGCCCGCACCGGCGTGTGCTTCGCGCTGGAGGTGACGCTGGATGCCCTGGCGCGCCAGCTCGGCGTCGAGGCCAACGATCTGCGCATGAAGAGCCTGGTGGGACCAGCGCAGATGCCGTTCGACAACATCGCCAAGCGCCACTTCGATTCCGGCGACTATCCGGAGGCGCTGCGCCGCGCCATCGACGCTATCGCTTTCGACCGCGTGCGTGAACGCCAGCGCCACGGCGAGCCCGACGGCCGGCGCATCGGCATCGGCTTTGCTATGTACGCCGAGCAGGCCGGTCACGGCACCAGCGTCTATGCCGCCTGGGGCATTCCGTTCGTGCCGGGCTTCGAGCAGGCACAGGCCCGCTTCACACCCGATGGCGGCCTTGAGCTGAGGATCGGCGCGCACAGCCATGGCCAGGGCCTGGAGACCACCCTGTCCCAGGTCGCCCATTCCATCCTTGGCGTCCCGCATGATCGCATCCACCTGGTGCACGGCGACACCGCCGAGACGCCTTATTCCACCGGCACCTGGGGCTCACGCTGCATGATCATGTCGGGTGGCGCGGTCGCCGCCGCCTGCGACGAGCTGGCCGAGCGCGTCCTCAAGATCGGCGCCGGCCTGCTGCAGGCCCGCCGCGAGGACGTGCGCATCGAGAACGGTTTCGTGGTCGGTCCGTCGGGCCGCATCGCCGTGCCGGAGATCGCCCGCATCTGGTACCGACGTCCGCAGGACCTGCCGGCCGATGTCGATCCGCGCGGACTGGAACTGACCGCCGGCTACAAGGCCAAGCGCGACACCGGGACGTTCAGCTACGCGGCGCACGCGGCGGTGGTCGCGGTCAGCGCCTGACATCGGCGAGGTCGAAATTATCGACTACGTGGTGGTCGAGGACGGCGGCGTGCTGGTCAATCCGATGATCGTGGATGGCCAGATCTTGGGCGGGGTGGCGCAGGGCATCGGCACGGCGCTCTACGAGGAGATGAGCTTCGACGCACAGGGCCAGCCGCTCGCCTCGACGCTGTCCGACTACCTGCTGCCCGGCCCCACAGAGGTGCCCGACATCCGCATCCTGCACATGGAGACGCCGTCACCTTACACACGCTTCGGCCAGAAGGGTGTCGGCGAGGGCGGCGCCATCGCCCCGCCGGCCGCCATCACCAATGCCATCAACGACGCGCTCAAGGACCTCGGCGTCGAGCTGCTGGTCTCGCCGATCACGCCGCGCCGCATCGTCGAGGCGATTGAGCGCGCTGCACCAAAGGCTGCCGTCGCATGAAACCGGTGGCTTTCGACTACGCTCGGCCGGCCGGGATCGGCGAGGCGCTTGAGCTGCTGTCCGCCAACCCGGACGCGAAAATCCTGGCCGGCGGCCAGACGCTTGGGCCAATGCTCAATCTGCGTCTCGCCCAGCCGACTCTGCTCATCGACATCACGCGCATCGCCGAGCTGGCGGCCGTGGGCGAGGATGCCCAATCGATCACCATCGGCGCCACGGTCACGCACGCGGCCATCGAGGACGGCCGCGTGCCCGATCCAGCCAGCGGTTTTCTTGCACGGGTCGCCGGCGGCATCGCCTATCGGGCCGTGCGCTCGCGCGGCACCATCGGTGGCAGCCTCGCCCACGCCGACCCTGCCGCCGACTGGATCGCATGCCTGACCGCGCTCGGCGCAGAAGTTCTGCTGCGCGGTGTGCGAGGGGCGCGCAGGCTCGCCATCTCGGCGTTCGTGCACGGGGCCATGGAGACCGACCTTGCCCACGATGAGCTGCTCACCGGCATCCGCGTGCCGAAGTTCTCATCCCGCGCCCGCTTCGGCTATCACAAGATCTGCCGCAAGACCGGCGAGTTCGCCGAGGCGATCGGCGTCGCCGTGCATGATCCCGACCGCAACGTGACGCGCCTCGTCGCCAGCACGACCGCGGGCTCGCCCATCGTGCTGGAGGACGCCACCTTCAGCCCCGATGCGGCAGCCCTGCAGGGCCGTCTCATGCAGGCCGGCCCGAACGCGGATAGCTATGAGATGAACGTGCGCGTCGCTGCGCTGCAGCGGGCCTTGCGGGAGGCGCGTCCGGCATGACAAGCATCGAGCTCAAGGTCAACGGACGCGCCATACAGGCCGACGTGACGCCGCGCACGCATCTCGCCGATTTCCTGCGCGAGCACCTGCTGCTCACCGGCACGCACATCGGCTGCGAGCACGGCATCTGCGGCGCCTGCACCGTGTCCATCGACGGCGAGATCGCCCGCTCCTGCATCACCTATGCGGTGGCCTGCGACGGCGCCGACGTCCGCACCATCGAAGGCTTCGACGATGATCCGTTGATGGCCCGGCTGCGGCAGGCCTTCAGCGCCGAGCACGCCCTGCAGTGCGGCTACTGTACGCCCGGCATGTTGGTCGCTGCGCGCGATCTCATTCGCCGCAAGGGTGGGCTGTCGCGCGCCGAGATCCGCACCGAGATGAGCGGCAACCTGTGCCGCTGCACCGGCTATGTCGGCATCGTCAGCGCCATCGAGGGCGTGATGGCTGAGCGCGCATCGCTGGTGTCGGAGCCCGCACCGACGCCCGGCCGCTGGCTCGGTCCCGCGCCCGGCCCGAAGCTTGCTGACTCGACTGCGAAGCCCGCTACTCCCGCCGCCGATCGGCGCGCGATGTCGTCGCGCCCCGCGGCGTCTGCTCGAACGGCCCTGACAAAGGCGCAGCCGATCCACGTCAACGTCGGTGCCATCGAGGACCGCGACGGTGCCACCCACATCACGCAAAGCTTCGTCCTGCCGCATCCGCTCGACGCCGTGTGGCAGCTGATGGTTGACCCCGAAGCGGTCGCCCGCTGCATGCCCGGCATGTCGCTCGATGGCCCGCCCGAGGGCGACAAGGTCAAGGGACGGTTGGAGGTCAAGATCGGCCCGATCTCGGCGAGCTTCGCCGGCGAAGGTGTCCTGCAGCAGATCGCCTCTGAGCACCGCCAGGTCATCGAAGGGCGCGGCGGCGACCGCAAAAGCGGCTCGCGCGTCTCCGGCAGCGTGGACTACCGCCTGCAAAAAGTAGCGGACGCTTCAGGCACCGAGGCCACGCGCGTCGACGTGGTCATGAGCTACACGCTCACCGGCCCGCTTGCCCAGATCGGCCGCTCCGGCATGGTGCGCGACCTTGTACGCCGTATCGGCGCAGCCTTCGCCCAGAACCTCGACGCCCAGCTGCGCGATCCCGCCGCCGACCTGCCGGCGGCCCCGCTCGGCGGACTTTCGCTGATCGCGCGCCTATTGGCTGACCGCCTGCACGCCCTGCTGGCGCGCCTGCTCGGTCGATGAGCAGCTCGCCTCGTCAGACGCGGCGAGCTGCCTGTGTGTGCGTTGAGTTTGTTGCGCCGAGGAAACCCCACATCCCCTCGGCTGACCAGCCCCGCCCTTGGCTGGTCCGACAACGCCAAGCTGCGGTTAGCGTTTCGTCACTTTGTTTGTTTGTGGATAGTTCCGCGATTCGCCGTTTCTCGCTTGCGTGTTGCCGGCCGAAGGCAGCCCGGCGCGCGCGGCTTGTCCGAACCAGGCACGCGCCAACGCACGGCCTTGCGCAAGACATGATCCAAGGATGGCTTTGCAGGAAGCTCGGGGCCAGCCTGAAGTCCCCCGTTGAAAAAGGACGAGACTGGCCCCTCTCTATCTGAGGCAAGCTGCGGGGTTGCCGCCTCAGCTAGTCCGAGTGGCTATGCCACATGACCATAAGGTATATAACATTCGGGCTACGACGTTAAGCAAAGAATCGCGAGTCACCGCAATGTGAGCATGTTGGCAGCCGGCTATAGCGGCGCAATAGTCACAACCCAGACGAAGGCGGAGGATCCGAAGGCATGCGGGCAAGCGCTCAGCGCGATTTCCACGGAACAGTATTGGTCGCCGACGATCACGCGGTTTTCCGCATCGGTCTCGTGCAGCTGCTGCGCAGTGGCCTGAAGGTAAAAAGATTTCTGGAAGCGGAGTCGTTCTCGGGGGTGACCGGCCATTTCAAGGATCAGGATCTGGTGATGGCGATCATCGACCTGCGCATGCCTGGAATGACCGGAGCAAAGGACCTTGTGCGCCTTCGCCATCAGCGGCCAGACGTTCAACTGGTGGTCGTGAGTGGCTCCGACTCGCGCGAGGATATTCTGCAAGCCATGTCGGCCGGCGCGCATGGCTACATCATCAAGAGCCAACATACGGACAAACTGATCGACAGGCTGCGCTACATCCTGTCGGGCGAGATATATGTGCCGCCGATCCTTGCCGAGTTGCCCGCGCCTGATGTGGCCCAACGCGTCAGCAAGAAGCTGTCCAGCCGCCAGCTCCAGGTTTTGAAAGGTCTGGTTGAGGGCAAATCAAACAAAGAGATCGCCAAAGGACTGAATGTGGCCGAAGGCACCGTCAAGATGCACTTGGCCGCCCTGTACCGAGTGCTGGGCGCGACCAATCGCGCTCATGCCGCCGCTTTGGGCAAGCAACTGATCGGCTGAATACGGCGCTCAACTGCCTGCTGCAAAAATCGGCAGCGCCAAACCCAGCCGCCGCCATCCCGGCAATGGCTGGCCAAATTGCCATGCATGGCCGAGCACGCCGCATACGTGCTCCAACAGCACGGGTCCCAGCCCGAGCACGCCGTCGCCCGGGCCGTTGCGTGGCGGGGCAAGCTGGACAAACGCGCATTTCTCGCTGACCGCATCGATCCGTTCACCCTTGAAGACGGTCTCGAGCCTCAGCTTGTCGCCATGCCGGCGACAGGCGAGCAGGATTTCATCGCCGTCGCCGAACTCGATCGCGTTGACAACCAGGCTCCTGGCTGCAGCAGCAAGCAGCATCGGATGGCTGCGGACCACGCCTTGCAGGCTGCGCACGCGCAGCCCTAGGCCCCGCTCCGCGGCGATCGCCGTCGCCTCGCGCAGAATCGGTTCCAGCACCTCGGCCAAATCACAAGTACGCAGCGACGCCGTCTGCAGACCTGCCTCGATCCGTGACAGCAGGATCAGCATCTCCAGCATGTCGCCGAGGCATCGCAATGCGCCTTCTATGTGCCCGGCCGTGCGCGTCAGTGCGGCCGGCTCGGACGCGCCCTCCAGCATTTTGGCCTGCAGCAGTGCAGCCTGCACAGGGTAGCGCAGGTCGTGCGCCGCTCGCGCCCAGAGGTGGGCGATCGACCTATGTCTGTCGGGACCTGCAGCCACGCCGCTCTCGCCGTTCGCGCGCGCCCAAGCCAAGCGCTGCCGGATGCTGCCATGCACCATATGCGGACGGCCGGACCGTGTCATCGACCAAGCAGAAGTCGCCCCGGCTGGCCGTGGGCCTAGCCACCCGGCGCTGGCCTTCCCACTAGATATGCAAGCCCGGTTCGCTCGCTCTAGCATTGATGCAAGGTCGCGGCGGAACTCGAAGCTCTCGAGGCATCGCCTGGCCGGACGGCAAATGCGGGGCTAGGCCTGGTGGATGCGGGACCACCGGGCCTTGTTTTTTTGGATAGCATGCCCAAATCGGCGCGCTCCCATCATCGCCACAATCCGGCGACGCGCGAAACTCGCGCCCCACTGCAAGGAAAATGTATGCTGCATGCCTGACAACCGGGCACCAACCATTGGGTCCGAAAGGGGGGCAGGGCATTCATGCAAGCGCGTCTCTCGGAATATCAGCGCAACCAGCTGAGCATCATCGCCGGCGTCACACCGCATGCGATGATCGGGCATATGCTCAACACCACCATCCTGGCGATGGCGCTGGTAGGTTCGGTCCCCGGCACTCAACTCATCATCTGGTGCGCCTATTCGTACGGCGTTGCGCTGGTGCTGATCTACCGGCACCTGAAACGGCGTGGTTGGATGGCCCGCAGCTTCAAGCACGCCGCCAACCGGGCGACGGTCAACGCGCTTTTTTTGGCCGTGCCGTGGAGCGCGATCTCCATCATGTATCTCGGCAGCCTTGCCCACGACGAAGAGCTGATCCTGGTCGCTCTCGGGGTCGGCATGGCGGCCAGCGGAACGATCCTCCTGTCGGCGCTGCCCTCGGCTGCCATCGTCTACATGACGGCCATTCTCATTCCGAGCGCCATCAAGTGCCTCGTCTTCCTCAACCACAAGGGCTACGTACTGCTCGGCGTTTTGGCCCTCAGCTATTGGTGGTTCCTGGCCGCGCTCATCGCCAAGATCACGCGCGAGGTCAAGGACCGCAAACACACCGACATCGCGTTGAAGGAAAGCGAGGCGCGCCTGCAGGAAGCGCTGACGGCAGGCAAGGTGGTGGCATTCTCGTGGGACCCCAGCACCGGCTGGTCGCATCGCAGCGGCAACGCACCCCTGATCCTCGGTTTCGGACCGCAGGCCGGCGATCGTCGGCGGGGCGCGGACTTCCTGGCGTGCTTGCATCCGGATGATCGCGCGCGCTTCGCCGCGCAGGTCAAGAGCCTTTCCCCGATGAACCCGTCCTACTCGGCTTCATTCCGTTTTATTCGGCCGGACGGACATGAGGTATTGCTCGAGGAGACCGGCAAGGCCGAGTTCGATCACAGCGGACGTTACCTGCGGCTCAGAGGCCTCACGCGCGACATCACCGACCGCATGCGTGCCGAGATACGGCAATTGTTGCTCGTGCGCGAACTCGATCATCGCGTCAAGAACGTGCTGGCTTCGGTCGCAACGGTTGCGCAACGCACGCGTGAACGCAGCCACTCCATGGATCAGTTTCTCCAGGTATTCGAGGGCCGCATCCACGCGATGGCCAACGCTCAGGCGCTGCTGAGCCGCAGTCATTGGCAGGGCGTCGGTCTGGCCGATTTGGTCAACACCGCACTGGCCCCCTATGTCGATGAGCGCAATGCCAGTGTTGCGGGTCCCGAGATGCTGTTGTCTGCCGAGGCTACCCAGCCGGTGGCCATCGTGCTGCACGAACTCGCCACCAACGCCTCCAAGTACGGCGCGCTGAGCAAATCGGGGGGCCGGATCGCCGTGCAGTGGCGTTGCGAGGAAGGAGCAAAGGGCGACCTGTTGCTCGATTGGATCGAGAGCGGCGGCCCACCAGTGACCGCCCCTGCCGAAACAGGATACGGCACCGCCGCCATTCGCAACCTCATTCCCTATGAGCTCGAGGGCTCGGTGGAGCTCAGCCACGAGGTCCAGGGCGTGCGCTGCAGAATTCGGCTGCCGTCCAAGTGGATTGCGGCTGGCGCGACGCTAACCAACAGCGTCAGCGGATCTGATCTCGGCTCATCACACGCTGCAATGTCGTCTGCAACGCTGTCGCACTGAACGGCTTGTGCAGCAGGACGGCAAACGTCTCCAGCGACCGGGGGAGGTCTCCGTACCCCGAGATCACGACGATGCGAATGCCTCGATCGTGCAGCCAGTCGATCAGGCCAAATGCCATCTCGCCTTTGAGATTGATGTCGACCAGGGCCAGATCGGGTTTGCCCTCGCCTACCAGGCGGCGCGCCGCCTCGGTTGTTGCCACCGGCCCGGCAACGAGCATGCCCATCTTCTGGAGCAACAACCTCAGGGCGTCAGCCACTTGCCAGCCGTCCTCGACGACCAGGACGCGCACGCCGTGCAGAACGGCGGAGTTGGCGTCCTCGCTGGCTTTGTTCTCGCCGTTCTCGGCAGCGGTCATGGCAGCTATTGTCTTTGCATCGGTCGTCACGCCGTGTGGTGCCAAGGTCGCCAATCACACGGCGGTTCGCAAGCCCCATCTTTGCCTCTTGCACTGCAACTCCGAAGTCTCGCGCCTGTCCGCCTTGTTCATCCTTGTTCCGATCACGTTGAGGTTTGCCCGCAATAGGCCTCGATCCGGTAGCCATCGGGGTCGACGACAAACGCAGCGTAGTAGTCTGGGCTGTAGTCCGAGCGCACGCCTGGCTTGCCATTGTCGCGCCCTCCGGTTCGCAGCGCTGCAGCATGGAACGCATCCACGCTCTTGCGCGTCGGGGCCGAGAAGCAGAAGTGCAGGCCCGACTTGGCGTCGGCTGCGACAGGCCGCTCCGCGGCGCCGATCCAGAGAGCGACCGTGTCGCGTCCATAGCCGAGCGAGCCTTCTCCCTGGCTCAGGCATTTGTAACCGAGCGGTTTGAGCACCGCGTCATAGAAGCGCTTGGCCTTGGCGACATCGCGGACACCGATCGAAAGGTGGTCAATCATGGACGTGCTCCTCGAGGGTTGGTTTGGTTGTGGGCTGCGGCTCGACGCGCGAAGAATTCAGCCTGCAGCTGCCAGCTCGCGCCGCCGTCACGCGAGCGTTCGCCGCGCCAGCGAAAGCTGTTGGGCGTGATCTCGGTGAAACTCCAGCGCACGGGCTCGCCGGCGTCGTTCTTGCCGTCCTGAACGATGCCATCGCCGTGCGCGCGCCCGATCTGGCGGGTGTAGACCTGCCTCAGCGGGTCACTCCACAGGATGTGCCAGGCGTCGATGTTGGGGTCGTAGATGCGCAGGGTCGTGCCGTAGAAGACCCCCGGCAGTATCCAGACGTCTTGGATGGCACGGCCCTCAAGCACCCAGCCGAAATGGATTTCACCGCGACCCTTGTGCTGCGTGCCGTCGTCCAGATGAATGACGGCATCCATCTCCCACTGCCCGATCAACCAGCCATAGAGGCCGAGCTTGTCGGCGCGGGCGCTCGCCGGATGAGCCGCGTGAAGCGCATCGATGAAAGACGAAGCAGCGGTCATGCTCGCACCTATTGCCTGCAGCGACGTTGTCTGCTTGCTAGACCGGCGGACGCGACCACCGCTTGGGAAAAATTGCTAAGTTTCGGACATGGCGACAACCTCACATCTTCTGGCAACGGGGCTCGGCTGGTGCGTGCAGGACGTCGTCTGCACGGCTGGCCCCAGGGATCGTCCTTTCGAGGAGCAGCACAATACGTTCAGCATCGCAGCGGTGATGGAGGGATCTTTCCAGTACCGCACGTCACGGGGGGCTGCCGTGCTGGCGCCAGGAGCGCTGCTGCTCGGCAATCACGGACACTGCTACGAATGCGGCCACGAGCATGGCGTCGGCGACCGTTGCCTCGCCTTTCATTTCACGCCTGAATCCCTGGAGGAGATTGTGGCCGCGGTGCCTGGCGCACGGCGTCTGGCGTTCCCCGTTCCGTGCCTGCCTCCGTTACCGTCGCTGATACCCATCATCGCTGCCGCCGAAGCTGCACGCGACGCCGGTGACGCCGCTGAATTGGAGGACCTCGCGTTGCAGCTGGCCGGCCGTGTCTGCGCAACGCTCGCTGGAACGGCTCGGACCACGGGCAGGGTAAGCGGGCGCGACGAGCGGCGGATCACTGCTGCCCTGCGCCGCATCGAGGTCCTCGCGCACGAACCGCTGTCTCTGGCCGACCTGTCACGCGAAGCGGCGATGAGCCCCTACCATTTTCTGCGCACGTTCCGCGCGGTCGTGGGAATGACGCCGCATCAGTACGTGCTGCGAACCCGGCTTCACCGAGCTGCTGTGCAGTTGCGTCGGTCGAATGAGGGAGTGTCGTCTATCGCACTGGCCAACGGCTTCAATGATTTGTCGACGTTCAACCGACGCTTTCGCCAACTCACAGGGAGGTCTCCGACCGCCTATCGGGCTGCAGCAGCCGCACCTCGTTAGGACACCACGTCCCATCCGGCATGCGGCACGCTCACGATTGCGCGACTGTCGCCTCGCCCCGCCGCGCATGTTTCTCGAGCGGCTCTGGCCACGTCGACAAGGGCTACAGTTCGGATATTGCTGTGCGCGATGTCACTGCACACTGATACAGCAGTTGCGGACGACAAGCCACGGTTGTAGCTTGCGGATGCGGGACTTGCGTGAGGGATTGCCAGCGCTTTGGAGGCAGACGACTATGCGTCTGCGATGCAGCGCTTGGCGCAAGCGGGAAGTTTTTTCGCCTTGCAGCTGGTCGCGGCATCTTCGATGCCTTCAGTGGCACCTTTCACGCAACAAGCCAACGCTCGGGCGGCTCGGTGGAGCAAACACACCGGCGCGGCGCCTGCTTTGACGGATGGTCCGCCGAATACGCACGATCGTTCAAACGCACATAAGCGAGCAGGACAAGGCGTAGCGGAAGCTTGAGCTTTGCGCGCCAAAGCATTGCCAACTCGTCCGGGCTCGAATCGGATTTGGCGTGATGGGGAGGCAGGCGGTGAATGATGCGGCACCAGCCACAGCGAGCAACCAGCGACGCCCTACTTCATTCTGCCTGCTCTTCACCGCGATCGCCGGATTGACAAACGCAGCGCTGGGGTTGGTCAGCGCCATCCCGGCGAGCGCACAGGCGGATCGGCCGATCGTCAGCATCGCAGCCACGGTCTCCGCGGAGCCCGCCACACAGGCGCCGTTTCCAATTCGCATCGGGCCGCCCTCGTCGATACCCCGCGACAGCTTCGTGAAGGTGCGTGGACTTCCGCCCATGGCCGCCTTGTCGGATGGACATGTGATTGCCCCGGGTTCGTGGGCTATCGCTTTGAATGCGCTTCCCAATCTCAAGATTTCTTGTTCCCTCTGGAGTGACCGGTACGGCCGATATCGTGGTCGCGCTGGTCGGATTGGACGGGGCGGTTCTGGCCGAGGCCAGATCAACGCTGGTGGTGCGCGGCACCGCAGCAGCGCCCAAGCTGCTGCTCCCTGAACGTCGCGAACCTGCCCTGACACCACAGGACAAGCTGCGCGCCGTTGGCTTCGTCAAACGGGGAGACGACCTGCTGGCTGCCGGCAACGTCGAGGCGGCGCGGCTGTTCTACGAACGAGCGGCGGACGCGGGCCTGGCACAAGGTGCGCTGGCGCTGGCCGCCACATACGATCCCGACGAGCTGGCCCGGCGGCAGGTTGTCGGCGGTCTGCAGTCGGACCCTGTCGCGGCACGACGCTGGTACGAGCGCGCTCGTGAGCTGGGGGCCGACGAGGCCGATGAGCCCCTCAGGCGGCTCAGCGCGCGCCAGCGCTGATCACACGACCGATCGCGGCCTCTTGCCCGCTCAATTCCGCCGCATCCAGTCCTGGAACTCGCGGAACAGTCGTTCCCTGTCCACGGGGCCTGCGTCTCCGCGCCTCGTCTGCTCGCTCAGGAACTGGTCGAAGCGCGAGCGCATCTGCACCGCGGTCTGCTCGCGATTGCGGTCCAGCCATTCCTGCGCAGGGGCGAACCGTTGCCACCCAGGCACCGTGCCGGCCAGGTTCACCGTCTTCCACGACGACTGCCGAGGAGGCTTCAAGAACTCCTGAAACTTCGAGAAGAAAGCATCCACGAACTTGGCGTTCCGATTGTAGCGCGTCGAACCCTTCGGCCAGTTCAGCGTGACGAGAATCGTATTCATTCCAACGGTCTGCACTCTCTTGTCCTTCTGCACCAGGTTCGGATAGTCCTCGCCGGTGAGCCGGCTCGGCAGAAACTCCGCTTCCAGTGACGGCGGATAGGGTACCTCGACGAACTTGAAGCCGGCGTCCGGCTTGAGCGTGGCATAAGCGGGCACGATTTTGGGGCAAATGCAGACCGTGGCGTCGAGTTCCTTCAGACGCATCTTTTCGATGGCATCGGGCTGCGCAAAATTGGAAACCTTCACGTCGATGCCAAGCGCCTTGAAGATGTAGGCGCCGGCCAGGGCGCTCGAGCTGCCGGCGATATGGAAGCTCACACGTTTGCCCCTGAGTTCCTCGAGCGAATTGATTTCCGGCTGCACCAGGACGTGCGCTTCCTCGGTGGTGAGCGGAGCGATGTAGACGATCTGGCGCTTGAGGTCGGGTCCGAGCTCTCCGCTCGCCAGGAAGCCGTTCAGGACGCGCACGTTGGTGAATGCGAGATCGATGCTTCTCAGGTAGACGAGATCGCGAACGTTTTGCACGCCGGTGCTGGTTGTTACCGAGATAACGCGCAGCTTGTCGTCGCTCGTCACCATGCCGATGTCGTTTGCAAGTGAGTTGTAGGTCGCCCCAGAGACTTCCCACCCGCCACGAACACCGTGGTTTCATTTACCTGGTCGCGCACGGCCTTGTTGGTGTCTGTTACCTGCGCGAATGCCCTCGCGGATGTGGTCAATGACAATGCAATGACAACAATCATCGCGACGCGAGACCGCATGAGCTTGCTCCCTCTCGGACTGCCTGACGACGCCTTGGCGGCGCGTCATTTGCCTACATCCACGATCCATTCGGATCTGTGTTCTCAGCCATTCCCTGGACCCGGCCGCTTTTGTCTGCCGTGACCACCGCATCCACGGCCCACTGCCTGCCTGATCTCTAAGGCTCTACCATGGCTGCGAGCATCGCTTGTCCCGCCTGGCGTATGCCGCCTGTGATACGAGACCCCCGCCGATGCTCCCTGAACGCATTTTGCCTGCAAACCAGGTGAAGGTGCAAGCAGCAGCCTTGCTTGCAACAAAAAAGCCGCCCGCAGTCAATGGCGTTGATGGGCGCTGCCGTGCGATCGCGTCGGCGCCGCGGCGAAGCTGACGTCACGGCGGCCAACACACGATTGTTGGCTCGTGCCGCCCCAACGTCGGCATGCAATGCCTTGCTTCAACCCGCGCAGGCTCGGCTCACCGTGACAGGCGTTCGAGCCTCGCCGCCGCTCAGACCTCTTTGAGGCCGTAGTCCTGAATGCCCTGCTCGTTGTCGTAATACTTGTAGGGCAGGAACTTGCCGGACATGGTGATCTTGACGCGGTCGCCCTTGGCGTTGGGCTCGCGCTCCATCACCATGTTGAAGTCGATGGCCGACATGATGCCGTCGCCGAACTCCTCCTCGATCAGCGCCTTCCACGCCGGGCCGTTGACCATCACCAGCTCGTAGAAGCGATAGATCAGAGGATCGGTGGGCGGCATCTGCGTGCCGCGGTAGGGCACTTCGTTCAGCATCTTCTCCTCGGTGGCGGAGAGGCCGAACAGCGCGGCCGCCTTGGCAGCCAGCGGCTTGACGAGCTTCATCTGGCCCAGCAGTGCGCCCACCACCAGCACCGGCGACATGCCGCCGATCTCGTCGGTGATCTGCTTCCAGGTCAGTCCTTTCTCGCGCTTGATGTCGAGGATCTTCTCGGTCAGCTGTTCGCGTCGCATGGGGCTTGCTCCCTTGGCTGCGGTTTGTGTGAAGACGAAGCGGTTGGTCGGGCGCTGCCCGGTGGAGCGCAGCGGCGGCTCGGGCGGCCGCACACCGGCTTTCCCGAGCAGCTTGCGCCGGGTAGGGGCGTCAGCTGGCGAGGAGAGCCGGCGCTTGCCCGGTCGGTTGGAGGTGAGCGGTCGTCGTCGCATGGGGTTGTGAGGCTGCAGGGCGGATGATCGGAGGGTTGCGGTCGGCGGGGCGCGCCTCGGGATGCTGGGCGAGGTCGCGCGAGCGGGTGACCAGGAATTCGATCAGGTGGTTGCGCAGCGGATAGTAGTTGGGCTGCTTGTGCAGCTCCGCGCGCGAGCGATCCTTCGGCAACGTGTTCTCGACGATTTCCGCCACCCAGGCCCTCGGGCCGTTGGTCATCAGCAGGATCCTGTCGGCCAGCAGCAATGCCTCGTCGACATCGTGCGTGATCATGAACACCGTCTGTCGCGTGGCATTGCGGATGCCGATCACCTCGTCCTGCAGGGCGCCGCGGGTCAGTGCATCGAGCGCCGAGAACGGCTCGTCCATCAACAGCATGCGGGGCTCGATGGCGAGCGCCCGGGCAATGCCGACGCGCTGCTTCATGCCGCCCGACAGCTGTGCCGGCTTCTTGTGCTCGGACCCATCCAGATGCACCAGCGCCAGGTATTTCATGGCGTGCTCGCGAATGCGGCTGCGCGACCAGCCGGAATGGCGCGAGGAGACCGCGAGCTCCACGTTGCCGAGCGCGGAGAGCCACGGCATCAGCGCGTGGCCCTGGAAGATCACCGCCCGATCGAGGCTCGGCCCCTGCACGTGCTTGCCGGCGGCGATGATGTGGCCGGCGGTCGGCGCGTCGAGGCCGGCCAGGATGTTGAGAATGGTGGACTTGCCGCAACCCGAATGGCCGATCACGCAGGCGAACTCGCCCTCGCTGACGCCGAACCACAGGTCCTCGAACACGGTCAGCTCGCCCTTGCCCGACGGTTCGGGAAACCGCCGCGTCAGCCCCTCGACGCTGATGAAAGGCGTCGTCATGGGTGACACATCATGTGGAGCGTCGCCCGATTTCCCTCCCCCTTGAGGGGGGAGGACGGCGCGCCATGAGTTAGCGTCGCGAACTTGCTCGACCGATCATCCCATACTATCCGCGCCGCTAACTCATTCGGCGCGCCAGGTGGGGGTGACCGTCGCGCATGCCGCCGGTCACCCCCACCCGATGCGTCCAGTGGCTTAGCCCGGTCGTTGCATTTGTGGAACCGATGGTGCTGCCGGGCTAAGCCACGGACGCATCGCCCTCCCCCCTCAAGGGGGAGGTGAAACGACGGAGTCGCGGCGGCACCGTCAATCCGCATAGGCCACCCTGCGCTGCAGCTGCGCCATCAGCTGGTCGAGTAGCATTCCGACCACGCCGATGAACAGGATGGCGGTGATGACATTGGTGATGGAAAGGTTGTTCCACTCGTTCCACACGAAGTAGCCAATGCCGGTGCCCCCGACCAGCATCTCGGCCGCCACGATCACCAGCCAGGCGATGCCGATCGAGATGCGCATGCCGGTCAGGATGGTGGGCGCCGCGGCCGGCAGGATCACGCGCCAGGCCGTGCGCGCCGGATTCATCTCCAGCGTCTTGGCGACGTTCAGCCACTCGCGCCGCACCGTTGCCACGCCGAACGCGGTGTTGATCAGCATCGGCCACACGGAGCAGATGAAGATCACGAAGATGGCCGAGATGCCCGAATCCTTGATGGTGTAGAGCGCCAGCGGCATCCAGGCGAGCGGCGAGATCGGCTTCATGATCTGGATGAAGGGATCGAGCGCTCGGCTCATCAGCGGCGACATGCCGATCAGGAAACCGATCGGGATGGCGACGGCCACGGCAATGAGATAGCCGGCCAGCACGCGGGCGATGGAATAGGCCAGCTGGATGCCGATGCCCTTGTCGTTCGTGCCGCGATCATAGAAGGGATCGCGCAGGTGCTGCCAGATCTTGGCGGCGACGTCGGCCGGGCCCGGCATCGCCGACTTGCCCTGCGTGGCCGTCGCGCCCATCAGCTTGGCGTATTCCGGGTCCATCTTGACCGCCGGCCCGGAGCCCGCTGTGGCGAGATGCCAAGCGCCAACGAACGTGCCGAACAGCAGCAGCGAAACCAGACCCGCGCGCAAAGTCAGCCCGATCTGCATGGGTCTCCTGTCGTGCCTTGGACGGGATCACAATCCTGCGCTAAGCGGCACGTTTGATGGCGAAGCTCTTGATGTAGTCCTCGGGTTTGGTGGGATCGAAGGTCTTGCCCATCACCACGAACGTCTTCGAGGTGGTGTCGGGCGGCGTGAGCCCGGCCTCCTTCATCAGCTTGGCCGTATCGGTGGCCAGGAACACCTGCTGGGCAACGCTCGCGTAGTCGACCTCGCCCTTGATCTGCCCCCACCGCTTCATCTGCGTCATGATCCACACGGCGAACGACTGCCACGGGAACGGATCGAAATCGATGCGGTCGGGCACGGTGCGCACGTTGCCGAGCCCGTCGGCGAAGGTGCCGGTCAGCACCTGCTCCACCACCGTGGTGGGCTGGTTTAGATAGTTGGCCGGCGAGATCGCCTCGGCGATCTGCTTGCGGTTCTCGGGCTTGGCTGCGAACGCCGTGGCTTCGATGATGGCCTTCAGCAGGGCGGCGTAGGTGTTGGGCGTCTGCGTCACGAACTCCTTCGACGCCGCGAAGGCGCAGCACGGGTGCCGGTCCCAGATCTCCTTCGACAGGATATGGATGAAGCCGACGCCGTCGTAGACGGCGCGCTGGTTGACGGGGTCGGGCGCCAGGAAGCCGTCGATGTTGTCGGCGCGCAGGTTGGCCACCATCTCGGGCGGCGGGATGGCGCGGATCTGGATGTCCGCGTCGGGATCGATGCCGTGCTCGGCTACGTAGTAGCGCAACAGGTAGTTGTGCATCGAGTAGTCGAACGGAACGGCGAACTTGAAGCCCTTCCAGTCCTTGGGGTCGCGCTTGTCCTTGTGCTTGATGGCGAGCGTGATGGCCTGCCCGTTGATGTTCTCCACGGCCGGCATCGTGAAGGGAACGGAGCTGGAGCCGACGCCGAGCGTGATCGCCAACGGCATCGGCGAGAGCATGTGCGCTGCGTCGTATTCCTTGTTGAGCGTCTTGTCGCGGATCACGGCCCAGCCGGCGGTTTTGACCACCTCCACATTGAGCCCGTACTTGGTGTAGTAGCCCATCGGGTGCGCCATGATGATCGGCGTGGCGCAGGTGATGGGGATGAACCCGACCTTGATGTCCTTCTTCTCGGGGGCGCCGGCCTGGGCGAAGGCCTCCATGGCGGTACCGAGCGGGAAGAACTGGGAGATCGCCGCCAGCGCCGTCGATGCGCCGACCGCGCGCAGGAAGGTGCGCCTGGTGCTGTCCTCGGGAAACAATGCCCGCACAACCGCGGATTCAACGACGCGCGACAGGCGCGCATCCGACGAGCCGGTGGCAGCGAGGTCATGGTCGGCCTGGGCGGGATGCTGGCCGCAGCTGCAGCCGCCCGAGTGCAGGGGACGGTCGGCATCGAGCGGGCTGTCAAAGCTCATGGGCGTCGGCCTCCTGCTACGCGAATACGGTCAGTCGACGGAACTGCGCTCCGGCAACCGACACGCAACTCCCTCCCAGGGAGCAATTCGCAAGAGAGCAATCCACGTGCCATTCGCGGCGGTAGCCAAACGCCGATGAAATGATGCTTCCTCACTCCGATCGGCCTCGCCGGTTGCTGTTCGCTGACAAAGGAGCGGGCAATCCGACCATTTCATGGGCATTTACGAGCAGGCGCCGCAGGGCCCTGAGAAGGCCACATCACCCGCGCGCAGGGTCGGGTGAGAGCAGGTCGGCCAGTGCCAGGGCGACCACCTCGGTGGCGCGGTAAAGGTCCTCCAGCACCAGGCGCTCGTCGGCCCGGTGCCCATTCGCCTCCAGCAGCGTGCGCGGCCCCGCGCCATACAGGACCGTCGGAATGCCGGCCGAAGAGTAGAGCCGCGCGTCGGTGTAGATCGGCACGCCGTGCGTTTCCACAGGTGCCCCCATGATCCTGTTGGCGTGCGATTGGATTGCCGCCACCAGCCGATCTTGCCCGGGCATCGGCATGAACGGCTGCGCGAGCAGGATGCGCCGCACGGTGCAGTGGATGCCTGCGTGGGAAGCGGCTGCCGTCTCGATCCGCTGGCGCAAATCGCGCTCGACGACGGCAGGGTCCTCCTCGGGGATGATACGGCGGTCCAATCGGAACACGACGCGATCCGGCACGACATTGGTGTTGATGCCGCCCGAGATCAGGCCGACGGTCAACTGCGGCGAGCCGATCCCGGCGATCTTGGAAGACGTCTGCGCCAGCTCGCGGCGCAGGCCATAGAGCTGCGCCAGAACACCCGTTGCGGCCTCCAGGGCATCGGCGCCGGAACTCGGGATCGCCGCATGCGCCGAGCGTCCCGCGATCTCTACCTCGAGATGCAGGCAGCCGTTGTGTGCGGTGACGATGCCGTAGGCAAAGCCTGCCGAGATGACGAAGTCGGGCTTGGTTATCCCCTGCTCGATGAGGTAGCCGGGACCGATCAGGCCGCCCGCCTCCTCGTCGAAGGTGAAGTGCAACTCGACCGAGCCAGCCAGAGGCAGACCGGTCTGCTGCAACGCCAGCAGCGCATAGGTGTAGGTGGCGAAGTCGGACTTGGAGACAGCTACGCCGCGCCCGTACATGACGCCGTCCACGATTTCCGCGGCGTAGGGAGGGTGCGTCCAGCCATCACCTGGTGGCACCACGTCGCCGTGCGCATTGAGCGCAATGGTCGGTCCCGGCCCGAAACGGTGGCGCACCACCAGGTTGGTGGCGCTGATCATGCCGTTGGCCGTCACGCGCTCCTGGCCAACCGGATATGTCTCGACGGCGAAACCGAGCCCTTCGAGCAATCGCGCGGCGGCCTCGGCTATCGGCTGGCAGTCTCCCGGCGGATTGTCTGATGGCACGCCGACGAGAGCCGCGAGAAACCTCGTCTGCTCATCACGCCGCTGGCGCAGGAACGCGGCAATGCTCGCCCTCACCTGATCTGTCAGCTCCGTGCCGCTCATGCCATCCCGCCAACAGCTGCGCTGCCGATCGGCAAGGCTTACGCCAACTCCTGTTCTCACAGAAGCGGCAAGAGGGGGCTGTCCAGGGCATACGGCGATTGCTGGGGAATGCCGGGCGTCTTAATCGCAGGACTGCCGTATCGGCTGGTCCATCACCGGCTCGGCCGCAAAACAGGCGCTATAGCGCCGCCGCGCGAGCCCCTCATTGCGCCGGTCGCGCTCGGTTTCCGCGTCGCCCTGAGAGCCATGGGTCGAGACCACATTCCAACCGTTGTAGGCAACGTCCACCACCATCCAGGTGTTGGTCGGCGGGTTCTTCATGCGCATCGCACGCCCCTTTTGCATCTGCGAAGGGAGCGCGCTAGGACGCCTTTGTGGCGATATCTCGAACTAAGTCTTAAGCATCCACATCTGTCGCACGCCAACATCAGCAAGATCGTCGCCCAACGCGGTCACGCGTAACATATCGCAACTCTTGTTTACTGCGTCTTTTCCCCCCCTCAAGAATGTTGACGCACTGCCTGCTTCCATGATGGATCGTGTCACTCGAAAATTTCACACGCTTGCCGTCTGGGAGCACCCGCGATGCACAGATTTGCGCTGGCTTGTTTTGTTATTTTCGGCGCGCTGATCCTGAGGCCCGGAGCTGGTCACGCACAGAACCTCGAGGGGTCCTGGAGCGGCGGCGGCGACGTCGCCTTGAACTCCGGCGCCCGAGAGTATGCCCGCTGCCGCGCCCGCTACAGCCGCCGGTCGAATGAGGGCTACATCGTAAATGCGGTCTGCGCCACGCCGTCGATCCGGGCAGTGCAGACTGCCTCGCTGCACAAGATTGGCGACAACCGGTTCAGAGGCACCTTCTACAACCGCGAATACGGCATCTCCGGCACGATCTTCGTGATTGTGCGGGGCAACACGCAAAGCGTGCGACTGACCAGCGAGGCAGGCTGGGCGTCGCTCAAACTAAGCCGATAGGGCGGGCCGGGTTCCGGCTTACCCCAAGCTTGACAAGGCGATGGAGAATACCAACACTCTATTGTGACGCTCGTCGTCTGGCTGAGTTGAGCGGGCTCCGGTTCGAGCTCGACCTTGCGCCCCTCCTCCGCTGTTCTAGCGACGGACGTCGCGCGGACCAACAACGAGTGGAGGATGCATGGTACCACCTCAGAATCACTCGAGCCTGAGCCGAAGGGCGAAGGCACGGTTTGGTAGCGCAAACTGATCAGACCAAACCGCACGCACCAAAAACGAGACAGTACCCAACGAGGCGAAACCCTCGTGAACCAGCCCGGCTTTTGCTGGGCGCTTCGGAAGTGATGACGAGCCCCGTCTCGTGCTTGGCACGGCGGGGCTTTTCCGTTGCCGCCATGCAGGCAAACTGACGCTGTAACTTCTTAGCCAATCGAGCGTTATTCCGGGGCCAGAAAAGCGAGGCTCTCATGTGGCGCGCGTACCTAGCCGCACTTGCGGCAACATCCTGTTGGGCGTTTCCAGCACTTGCTGACGACGCGTCGATGGAAATCGGCGTGCTCACATGTGCGCTCGGCGAGACGGCTCAGGCTTCGGCGGGCGAAGTACCTGCCGAAGAGCGCTCACGCGATGCGCTGTGCACCTTCAGAACGCGAACGGGCATGGAAGAGACCTATGCCGGCAGCGTGCAAGGCGTCAGCATCTCGGCAGATCGCAGAGAGACGCTGATTTGGGTGGTGAGGGCTGCATCTGGCGTAGCCGAACCCGGGACCCTGCAGCAGGTGTTCGTGGCCGACACCAAGAGACCAGCGGATCAGAAATCGCCGCTGATTGGCGAGGGCAATGCGGATATCGCGCTGTATTCCCTGGCGGACGAGAGCGAGGGGAGCGCGAGCGCCGCTGACAGGCCATCCCCGACCGGGTTCGTGATCCTGCGAGTGGAGTTCAAGCTGAAGTCGACCTCGGGCTGATGGTGAGCGGCTCATTGCAGCGCTTCCGGCCCACATAAAAGTAAAAACCCACAGCCCTGAGCTCGTCGAAGGGCGAATGAGGCAGGCAATGCCGGGCTTCGACAGGCTCAGCACTAGGGTGCCGTTGATCGCGATTAGATCTGGATCGCAAGCACTCTAGCTTTCGTCCAACGTGAGCGACCTGCGCACAATTCGGTTGAACAGGGATGCTGGCAGGAAACTGCGCGTGGTCTGCAGCAGGGCGCCGTCAAAGCCCACGGCGTAGCGGATTGCCGGATCGGATGCAGCGATCGCCTTCAGCACCACGCGCGCCACCACGTTCGGATCGCTGCCGGCGTCGGTCCGCTCCCGCATCAGGGGCCACACCCGATTGCGCGCGTTTTTGTATGCGTCGAGCGGTGCCCTGGCTTCCTGGCGGTTCTCGAAGAAGCCGGTGCGGATGAAGCTTGGCTCGATCAGGCTGACAAACACGCCGAACGGGCGAACTTCCAGATTGAGCACCTCGGAATAGCCTTCCAGCGCATGCTTGGAGGCGACATAGAACGGCTGGAACGGCACGGGCATGAAGCCCAGCACCGAGCTGATATTGATGATGCGCCCGGACCGCCTCTCGCGCATGGCAGGCAGCACCTGCTCGATCAGGCGTAAGGCTCCCCAGAAGGTTGTCTCGAACTGGCCGCGCGCTTCCTCGAGCGACGTCTCCTCGACGGCACCGAACAGACCGAAACCGGCATTGTTGATGAGGATGTCGATGGGGCCGGCGCGCCCGACAACGTCGGCGACGGTCGAGCGCACGCTAGCATCGGAGGTGACATCGAGCTGCAGCATAGGCACGCCCTCAGGACCCGGCCTGCTTTCGGGATGCCGGCTGGTGCCAAAGATGCGATAGCCGCGCTGCGCCAGCAGCGAGGCGGTGGCAAAACCAATTCCTGACGACGCCCCCGTCACGAGAGCAACAGGCCGTTCGCTCATGTCCCTCTCCTCGCAGCGCTGCGCACGCGCCTCCTCGCCAGAGTCGCATCAGCGCGCAATCTGATCTAGCCTTGCCGGGGCAATACATCGGCCGGCGGGTCAGGGAATGCAAGGTACGGTCTCGGCGCTCTCTCCAAATCTGTCGCTGCAGCGCTGCGTGCGAAAGCCGGCGGTGCGCTCGCGCGCGGGCATCGTCGTCACCCAGAACCGTGCCGCGTCGGGGGTGGGCGCGCGCGTGCTGGAAGCCGGCGGCCACGCCGTCGATGCTGCGATTGCGGCGGCCTTTGCGGTCGGAGTGGTCGAGCCCTGGATGAGCGGTATCGGCGGGGTCGGCGCCATGCTGGTCTACGAGGCCGCGACCGGCAAGATCACCGGCATCGACTTCGGCGCGCGTTCGCCCAAGTCGCTCAACCCCGCGGAGTTCGTGCTGACCAACCAGCGCGACGACGGCAACCTGTTCGGATGGCCGATGGTGGTGGGCAACATCAATGCGGTCGGCCCCAAGGCCGTGGTTGCCCCGACGGTGCCCGCCGGACTGGCGGCCGCGCACCGGCGCTATGGGCGCAAGGCGTGGCGCGATCTCCTCACCCCGGCCCTGCAGATGGCCGAGCAGGGGCCGGTGGTCGATGGGCACACGACGCTGATGGTTGCCAATGCGATGGCCGACCTGGCCCGTGATCCCGGCGCGCGTGCCCGTTTTCTGCCCGACGGCTGTCCGCCGCTGCAGCCGGCCGCAGTCGAGCCTGATCCGATGGTCCGGCTGCCCATGCCCGACCTGGCGCGCACCCTGCGTGCCATCGCCGAGGATGGTGCGGACGTGCTCTACACAGGCGCGATGGCGCGCAGTATCGCCGATGACGTCAAGGAGATGGGCGGCTATCTCGGCACCGAGGATCTGGCGGCCGTTCGCGCCCGCGAGGTCGAGCCGCTCAGCTTCGGCTACCTAGACCGCACCATCCATGTGCTGCCCGAGCTCAACGGTGGCCCGACGTTGCGGGTCGCATTCGGTGAGCTTGCCAGGCACCGCGAGACGCCTGAGGCCAGACCGGACGCGAACACATTCCTGGCCTACGCGTCGGCTTTGCGGGCGGCCTGGCAGGACCGACTCAAGCATATGGGAGATGCGGGCCGGCACGGCGTGCCGACATCCACCACGCACCTTTGCGTCGTCGATCGCGACGGCAACATGGTGACGCTGACTCAGACCCTACTGGCCGCGTTCGGCGCGCGTATCGTTCTGCCTCGCACCGGCATTCTGATGAACAACGGCATGAACTGGTTCAACCCGGTGCCGGGCCGGCCCAACTCGATCGCGCCGGACAGGGCCGCCCTTGCCAATTACGTGCCGGCCATCATGACCGGCAGTGACGATATGCTGGCGATCGGCGGCTGCGGGGGTAGACGCATTCTGCCGGCCGTGTTCCAGCTGCTGGCAATGTGCGCCGATTTCGGCTTCTCGCTCGAGCAGGCCTTCCACGAGCCGCGCATCGACGTATCGGGACCCAGCGTGGTGGTCGCCGACCGGCGTCTGCCGGCCGAAACCATCGAGGCGCTTGCCGCGCGGTTTTCGACGGTGCTTGCTGAACCCATCGAATACCCGTTCCCTTACTGCATCGCCGGGGCCGTGCGACGCCGCAGCGGCATGAACGAAGGCGCCACCGAGCCGCACCACCCCTGGTCGGAAGCCGTGGCAGAGCAAGCCTGATCAACCTGACAAGAAGCGAAAAGGGAACGGCTAGTGTGATGATCGAGAAATTCGCCGGAGTTTGCGGCCTGGTTCGGAGCGAATTTCTCGATCTGAATCACACTAGCAAGTCTATGATTCTAGTGTCCCTCATGATTCCGAAGTTCGCTCGGGTCACTAGAGGCGAGATTTGGCGAACTTCGGAATCGGGACACTAGCATGGACGCCAGCAAAGCAATCGCGCCTGCCATACCGGCGGCGACCGTCGTCATTCTGCGCGACCGGCCCGATGGAATTGAGGTGTTCATGGTGGTGCGCCACCACGCCATCGATTTCGCGTCCGGCGCGCTGGTGTTTCCCGGTGGCAAGGTCGACCCGGGCGACTCCGATCCGGCCTGGGTGGACCTGGCACCGATCGACGGCAGCGCCACCGAGCGGATCAACATCGTGGCGGCAGCGCGCGAGACGTTTGAGGAGGCGGGCCTGGTGCTGGCGCGCAAGCGCGGCACGCAAGCCATGATCGACGCGCAAGAAGCGCATCGCCTGACGGAACGCTATCGCGCGCCTGTCCTAGCCGGCAGCCAGCAATTTCGCGAGCTGATCGCGGGCGAGGGACTGCAGCTTGCCACCGACCTGATGGTGCCGTTCGCGCATTGGATCACGCCGGAAGCCCTGCCCAAGCGTTTCGACACCTTCTTCTACCTTGTCGCGGCACCGGTCGATCAGCTCGGCATGCATGACGGAAGGGAATCGGTCGAGGGTCTGTGGATCAGCCCGCAACAAGCCCTGCGCGAAGCAGAAGCCGGCACCCGCACGCTGGTGTTCGCCACGAAGTTGAATCTCGTGAAGCTCGCGCGCCATCGCACCGTGGCGGAGGCCGTGCAGGCGAGCCGGGCGACGCCGATCGTTACGGTCCTGCCGATCCTGGAGCGCGGCAAGACCAGCCACACGTTCCATATCCCGGAAGCTGCCGGGTATGGCGTGTCCCAGGTGACGATCCCGAAGCCCCTGGGCGGCTCGAAGCCCTCCTAGTGTCCCGATTCCGAAGTTCGCCGTACCTTGCCGGCAGCCCCTGAGCGAGCTTCGGAATCATAAGGGACACTAGGATCATAGACTTGCTAGTGTGATTCAGATTGAGAAATTTACTCAGAACCAAGCCGCGAACTCCGGCAAATTTCTCGATCATCACACTAGGCCTGCTCTGAGCCAGCCCTGGGCCACCTGCCCGCTTGCAATTCGCTCCTGCCAAAGCGAGGATCGCTGAGGGGAAGAACGGGCAAAGCCTGCACCCCGCGCGAACTGCCGTCGCATCCGTCTGTTACCGGAAGGGAGTACCAATGAAGCGCTTCTGTTTCTTGCTGGCTGGCCTGATTGCCGCCGTGACGCTGACCGCCACGGACGCCGGCGCCGGCAAGAAGGATGACACGCTGGTGTGGGCGACCGACCGCGACAACCCGATCGCCGATCCCTACTACATCAACACGCGCGAGCTGGTGGTGATCGGCCACCACGTCTGGGACACGCTGGTCTTCATCGACCCGAAGACGGGTGAGATCAAGCCGCTGCTGGCCACCAAATGGACGTGGGTCGACCCGACGACGCTGGAACTCGAACTGCGCAAAGGCGTCAAATTCCACTCGGGCAAGGAGATGGACGCCGACGACGTGGTCTACACGCTGAACCACGCCTCCAACAAGGACAATGCCATCGCCAACTACGCGTTGCTGTCCTGGATCAAAAACGCCGAGAAGGTCGATGGCGGCAAGGTGCACATCAACCTCAAGCAGGCCTTCCCGCCCGCACTCGCCTATCTGGCCGGCATCGGCTTCATCATGCAGAAGGGCCACTACGACAATGCGCCGGTGAAGCCCGACGGCAAGAAGGATTTCGGCGCCGTCAAGCCCAATGGCACCGGCCCCTACAAGATCGTCGAGGTCAAGCCCGGCGAGCACATCCGCATGGAGAAGAACGCCGACTACTTCAAGGACGGCTACAAAGGCGACCCGAAGATCTCCAAGCTCACCTTCCGCACCATCAAGGACACCAATACGCGTACCGCCGAGCTGATGACGGGGGCCATCGACTGGATCTGGGACGTGCCCAAGGATCAGGCCGAGCGCATCAACGCCAATCCCAACGTGGCGGTGGAGAACGCCAAGACGCTGCGCGTGTCCTATCTGCAGTTCGACATCCACGGCGTCTCCGGCCAGAAGTTCTTCACCGACAAACGCGTGCGCGAGGCCTTTGCCCACGCCATCGATCGCGAGTCCCTCACCAAAAACCTGGTCGGTCCGGCTTCGGTCGTAGCACACAGCGCCTGCCACCCGGACCAGTTCGGCTGCTCGACCGATGTGCCCAAATACGCCTACGACCCCGCCAAGGCCAAGGCGCTGCTGAAAGAGGCGGGCTTCGCCGACGGCTTCGAGTTCGATCTCTTCGCCTACCGCGACCGCGAGTACACCGAGGCCGTGATCGGCGATCTCGCCAAGGTCGGCCTCAAGCCGAAGCTCAACTATGTGCAGTACACCGCCTACATCGAGAACGTGCAGAAGGGCCGCACCCCTGTCGCGCACGGCACCTGGGGCTCCAACTCGGTGCCGGACGTGTCGGCCATGACCGCGCAGTTCTTCGCCAACGGACCGGACGACCTGACCAAGGACCCTGAGGTGATCAAGGGGATCGCGGAAGCCGACAGCATCACCGACCCGGACAAGCGCAAGGCGGCCTGGCAGAAGGTGCTCACCCGCATCGCCGCGGAAGTGTATTGGGTGCCGCTGTTCACCTACGCCAAGTACTACGCCTTCTCCAAGGATCTCGACTTCACGCCGACCTCGGACGAGATCCCCCAGTTCTTTGCGGCGAAGTGGAAATAATGAGGGTCCTCCCTCTCTCCATAAATACGGGGAGAGGGTCTGGGTGAGGGGCAGCCACAATCGCTCCACGTCGGAGCATGCCGCTGCCCCTCACCCTAGCCCTCTCCCCACGAAGGCGGGGAGAGGGAATACGCGAGGCGCACCATCCATGCTCGCCTTCACGGCCAAACGTCTCGGCATCGCGCTGCTGGTGGCGCTGACCGTCTCGCTGATCACCTTCTCGATGATCTACGTGTCTGGCGACCCGGCAATCGCCGTCGCCGGCGAGGGAGCCCGCCCCCAGGACATCGAGGCGATTCGCAAGTTCTACGGTTTCGACCGGCCGATTCCCGAGCAGTACCTGACGTGGCTGCTGGGCGCGCTGCAGGGCGACTTCGGACGCTCCTTTACGCTGCGCCAACCGGTGGCCGACGTGATCTTCGCCCGGCTGCCGGTGACGATGGTACTCGGCGGGCTGGCGATCACCTTCGCGCTGCTGCTCGCCATTCCGCTGGGGGTACTTGCGGCCGTGCGGCCCAACAGCATCGCCGACCGCCTTGCCCTGACGGTGGCGGTGATCGGCCAGGCCATGCCGACCTTCTGGTTCGCCCTGACCCTGATCCTGTGGCTCGGCGTGTACTGGCGCCTGCTGCCGATCACCGGCTCGGCCAGCTGGCAGAACTTCGTCATGCCGGCGATTGCGCTCGGCTACTATGTGACGCCCGCCATCATGCGCCTGACGCGGGCCGGCGTGTTGGAGGTGCTGTCCTCCGATTACATCCGCACGGCACGCGCCAAGGGTCTTCGGCCCAGGACCGTGCTGTTCAAGCATGCCCTCCGCAACGCCATCATCCCGGTGGTGTCGCTGGCGGCCGTGCAGTTCGGCTTCATGCTGGGCGGCTCGATCGTCATCGAGACGATCTTCCAGATCAACGGGCTCGGCTATCTCGCCTGGGAGTCGATCCAGCGCAAGGACCTGCCGGTCATGCAGGCGATCGTGCTGACCTTGTCGGTGATCTATGTGCTGCTGACGTTGCTGGCCGATCTGCTCAACGCCTACCTCGATCCGCGGCTGAGGGTGGCCTGACATGGCGGAGCTGAGCGCCTCCAGATCCGGCATGCCGAGCGCCGAGGAGATCCTGGCCCCCTCGCCCGGCGCGCTGCTGCGCCGGCGCATCTTCCGCCACCGGGGGCTGATGCTGGGCGGCGCCATCCTGGCGGCCATCGTGCTGATGGCGCTGCTGGCGCCGCTCGTCTCGCCCTTCGATCCCTACGACCAGCAGTTGGCGCGCAAGCTGATCCCGCCGATTTGGCACGCTAGCGCGAAGGCCACCTGGGTGCATCCGCTCGGCACCGATCACCTGGGCCGCGACTACCTCACGCGTCTGCTGTACGGCGCGCGCATCTCGCTGCTGATCGGCTTTTCGGCGATGCTGATCTCGGGCGTGATCGGCACGACCATGGGCGTGCTGGCCGGCTATTTCGGCGGCCGCGTCGACATGGTCGTGACCTTCATCATCACGACGCGCCTGTCGATGCCGGTGGTGCTGGTGGCGCTGGCCGTGGTGGCCATCGTCGGCTCGTCGCTGACGGTGGTCATCTGGGTGCTGGGCCTGCTGATCTGGGACCGCTTCGCGGTCGTCATGCGCAGCGCCACCCAGCAGGTGCGCGTGCGCGAGTTCATCACGGCGGCGCAGGCGGTCGGCTGCTCGACGCCGCGCATCCTGTTCACCGAGGTGGCGCCCAACGTCGTCAATCATCTGATCGTGGTGGCCACGCTGGAGATGGCGCACGCCATCCTGCTGGAGGCGGCGCTGTCGTTTCTTGGGCTTGGCGTGCAGCCGCCGACGCCGTCCTGGGGCCTGATGATCTCGGAGGCCAAGGGGCTGATGTTCTTCGATCCGTGGCTGATCTCGATCCCGGGCATCGCCCTGTTCCTGCTGGTGCTGTCCATCAACATGCTGGGCGACGGCCTGCGCGACGTCACCGCGCCCGAGAACCGGAATTGAGGGGATGGTGCGACCTGCACACGGCGCGGAGCGATCTATTCCCTCCCCCTCGAGGGGGGAGGAAGACGCGCCACGAGTTAGTGCCGCCCGCTTGCTCCGACGCTGGACACACGCGCTACCGAAGGCGCTAACTCGTTCGGCGCGTCAGGTGGGGGTGACCCCCGTTCGCAAGCCTCACCCCTTCCCTCCCCCCTCTAGGGAGAGGAGGAGCGACCCTATGAGCGAGCGTGTGCTCACCGTGGAGGATATGCGGGTCGACTTGCCGCTGCCGGTGGGCCCGCTGCACGCGGTGCAGGGCGTATCGTTCCATGTCGATCGCGGCGAGACGCTGTGCATCGTCGGCGAGTCGGGTTGCGGCAAGACGCTGACGGCGCTCGCCGTCATGGATCTGCTGCCCGGCATCGCCCGGCGCACCGCCGCGCGGTTGGAGCTGGAGGGGCAAAGCCTCACTCGCATCGGCGAGCGGGCCATCGCCGACATCCGCGGCAACCGCATGGCCATGATCTTCCAGGAGCCGATGACGTCGCTCAATCCGGCCTACACCATCGGCAACCAGCTCGAGGAAGCGCTGCTGCGGCATCGCCGCGTGGGGCGCCGGCAGGCCCGGGAGCGGGCGCTGTACCTGCTCGACCGTGTGGGCATACCCTCGGCGGCCGGGCGCCTGAAGCAGTATCCGCATCAGCTGTCGGGCGGCCTGCGCCAGCGGGTGATGATCGCCATGGCGCTGATGTGCGGGCCGTCGCTGATCCTAGCCGACGAGCCGACCACGGCGCTGGACGTGACCATCCAGGCGCAGATCCTGCATCTGCTCGCCGAGCTGCAGCGCGAGTTCGCCATGGGGCTGGTGCTGATCACGCACGATCTCGGCATCGTCGCGCGCATCGCCACGCGAGTGGCGGTGATGTACGCCGGGCAGATCGTCGAGACGGGCACGGCGCAGGCGATTTTCTCAGCGCCGGCGCATCCCTACACGCGCGGGCTGCTCGCCTGCATACCCGTCCCCGGCAAGACGCGGCGCGGCGAGAAGCTCGGCACCATCCCCGGCATGGTGCCCTCGCTGATCGGCGAGATGCGCGGCTGCCGTTTCGCCGGGCGCTGCCCCTACGTGGCGGCGGCGTGCCGGGAGAGCGAGGTGCCACTGGAACCGGGCGCGGCGCCCGATCATCTGGTGCGCTGCATCCGCCATGCTGAACTCGGCGGGCTTGCGGCTCGCTCCCTGGCAGCGGTGGCATCATGATCCAGGCGGCCGATACCGCGCCGATCGTGGAGGCGCGCGGCGTCGTGCGCACCTTCCGATTGTCGGCGGGGCTGCTCAAGGCCGCGCGTGTGCTGCGCGCGGTCGACGGCGTCGATCTGTCGATACGGCCGGGCGAGGTGGTGGCGCTGGTCGGCGAGTCCGGTTGCGGCAAGACCACGCTGGCGCGCATGCTGCTGGGCCTGCTACCCCCGTCATCCGGCGAGATCCGCATCGGCGGCAAAGCCAGCGCCGGGCAATCCCGCCGCGACATCGCCACCCTGGTGCAGCCGGTGTTTCAGGACCCCTACTCCTCGCTCAATCCGCGCAAGTCGGTGGGCTCCATCATCGCTCTGCCGCTGCGCGCCCAGCGTGATCAAGAGCCGCACAGGTGGCGGGCGCGCGTGGAGGAGATGATGGAGCGCGTCGGGCTGGCGCGGCGGCTGTATGACAACTATCCGAGCCAGCTGTCGGGTGGCCAACGCCAGCGCGTCGCCATCGCCCGGGCGCTGATCAATCAGCCGCGCCTAGTGATCTGCGACGAGCCGACCTCGGCCCTGGACGTATCGGTGCAGTCGCAAATCCTCAACCTGCTGGAGGATCTGCGCCGCGACATGGGGCTGACCTACCTGCTGATCAGCCACAACCTCGCGGTCGTCGAGCACATGGCAACGCGCGTGGCAGTCATGTATCTTGGGCGGATTGTGGAAGAAGCCGAGACGGATACGCTGTTCCGCGCACCGCGCCATCCCTATAGCCAGGCCCTGCTGCAGTCGGTGCTGACGCCGGAGCCAGGACGCGGGGTGCCCGATACCCAGCTCGGTGCAGCCTATCCGGATCCGCTTGCCATGCCGGCGGGATGCCGGTTTCATCCTCGTTGCGTGCGGCTGCTGCCCCGTTGCCGGACCGAGGCGCCGCAGCCGATCACTATGTCGGACGCCATGGTCGAGTGCCATCTGTACGGCGAATCTCAAGTCGGGGTCCCCGCATGACAGCCGCGAAATCGCCAGCCAGCCGCAGCGGTGCGCTCGATCGGGCACGCGCTTACGTCGAGAGCGGGACCTTCGAGCGCGACCTTGCGCGTCGCGTCGCGCACAGGACCGAGAGCCAGAAGCTGCCCGACACCCTGCCGGAGCTGCACCGTTATCTTGAGGAGGAGATGGTGCCGGCCTTCCAGCGCATGGGCTTTGCCACCCACATCTATGCCAATCCGCGGGCCGGGCAGGGGCCGGTGCTACTCGCATCCCGCATCGAGGACGCGGCCCTGCCGACAGTGCTCGGCTACGGCCACGGCGATGTCATCCGGGGGCTGGAGGACCAGTGGACCAAAGGCAAGGGGCCGTGGGTGACGGCACGCGACGGCGAACGTCTCTACGGCCGCGGCACCGCCGACAACAAGGGCCAGCACACCATCAACATGGCCGCGCTCGAGGCGGTGATGGCCGAGCGCGGCGGCCGGCTCGGCTTCAACGCACGCTTCATCGTAGAGATGGGCGAGGAGGCGGGCTCGAAGGGGCTGGGCGAGCTGGTCCGGGCCCACAAGGGCGCGTTCGCCGCCGACGTGCTGGTGGCTTCCGACGGGCCACGCGTGAAGCAGGAAAGGCCGACCATGTCGCTCGGCTGCCGAGGCGCCATCAACTTCGATCTGGTTTGCGAGCTGCGCGAGGGCGGGCATCATTCCGGCAATTGGGGTGGGCTGATCGCCAATCCGGGCGTGATCCTCGCCAACGCGTTGGCCAGCATCGTCAGCCCGGACGGCGACCTGCTGGTTCCTGCCCTGAAGGCCCCGCCGATGTCGGCGGCGGTGAAGGCGGCGCTGGCGGACATCGAGATCGACGGCGGCGATGATGGCCCAACCGTCGAGGAGTGGTGGGGCGAGAAGGGGCTGTCGCCGGCCGAGCGCGTGTACGGGGGCAATGTGTTCAACGTGCTGGCGTTCACGACCGGAACGCCGGGACGGCCCGTCAACGCCATCCCGCCCAAGGCGGTGGCCAACTGCCAGCTGCGCTTCGTCGCCGGCACCGATGCCGACGCCATCATGCCGGCGCTGCAGGCGCATCTCGACGCCAAGGGCTTCAAGACAGTGAAGGTGATGCCGCCGCCGGCGGTCAACGACGGACGCTTCGTGGCAACGCGCACGGAGCCGGATCACCCGTGGGCGCTGTTCGTGGCCCAATCGCTGCAGCGATCGGCCAACGCTAAGCCGGCCATCGTGCCGCAAATGGGCGGCTCGATCTGCAACGACGTGTTCACCGACATCCTGGGCATCCCGACCATCTGGATCCCGCATTCCTACGCCTCGTGCTCGCAGCATGCGCCCGACGAGCATATCCTGATGCCGCTGACGCGCTCGGCCATCGAGCTGATGGCCGGACTCTACTGGGACATCGGCGCCGGCAACTGCCCTGCGAAATCAGCCGGCAGCGTCACGGGCGGCAGGTCAGGCTAGGCCCCAGGCAGGGAGGGCTGCGGCCTGGGTGTGCCGGCACGAGTGGGCGGGTAGCGCCAAAGCTTGCCAATTTCAGCGGCCCGTAGCGGCAGAAGCGCAGGTTCTCCTTACCTCGTTGGCCGTTCGCCGCTCGACCGCAGATGCTGCCCGCAGCATACTGGCCTGCCGGCCCATCCATTGGCTGGCCCTATAGGCTAACTGCGATGACCGACCACAAGCATATCGTTCTCACATCCCATCCCTCCAAGGACGGGCCCCAGCCGCCGCAAGTCCGGTGGGCCGCGGCCACGGCAAAAGAGCGTGGTCCCGTCATCGGCAGCCTCAACAACCCGTTGCAGCGCAACGTCATCGGCGTGCACTCCGGAGCCTACGGTCTCTATCGGGCACTCGCCGTCGCCGCCGGCAAGCTCGATCCGGTGCATCGCCCCGACCTGACCAACACCTTTCCGCCGGTTGAGATCGGACCCTTCCCGCAGTGGCAGGACCCCGAAAAGATCGTCTCCCTCGATCCGTGGGGACACCGCGTCGCCGAGGTATTCGCCGAGGAGCTGGCCGCAGGCTTTGACATTCGGCCGACCATCGCCATCACCAAGGGGCGCATCACGCTGCCCGAGATGCGCGAAGCGATCGCGGCAGGTCGCATCAAGCCAGACAACCGCATCCTGATGCCGTCGGGAGAGGCGAGCGTCGTCAAAGCCGCGATCGAGCCGGTATGGCATCTGCCCGGCATCGCGCGGCGCCTCGGCATCAAGGAAGCGGACCTGCGGCGGCTGCTGTTCAAGCATACCGGCGCCATGTTCAACGAGCTCGTCACCAGGCCTGACAAGCACGTTTTCCTGCCGCCGATCGGGGGCATCACGCTCTACATGTTCGGCGATGTGAACCGCTTGTGGGATGGCCAGGGCGAGGTCGCCTGCCGCGTGCACGATGAGTGCAACGGCTCGGACGTGTTCGGCTCCGATATCTGCACCTGCAGGCCCTATCTGATACACGGCATCGAGGAATGCATCAAGTCGGCGCAGCGCGATGGCGCCGGCCTCATCGTCTACAACCGCAAGGAGGGCCGCGCACTCGGCGAGGTCGTGAAGTTCCTCGTCTACAATGCGCGCAAACGCAGTCCGCTGGGCGATACGGCTGCGGCCTATTTCGAGCGCACCGAGTGCGTGGCGGGCGTGCAGGACATGCGCTTCCAGGACCTGATGCCCGACGTGTTCCACTGGCTCGGCATGAAGCGCATCGACCGCTGGATTTCCATGAGCAACATGAAGTTCGACGCCATGCGAGCGCATGGCATCGAGATCGGGTCACGCGTGCCGATCCCCGACGAGTTGATCCCGCCGGACGCCGCCGTCGAAATGGATGCCAAAAAGGCGGCCGGTTACTTCATGGACGAAAGCGTCAAAGCCCCCGCCGATCTGTCGGCCACCAGGGGCCGCGATCTCGACAAGTACTGAAGGCTCCGCGCTCGTGTCAGCCAGCGTTGCATCCTTGCTCTCGGCCGCTGCGGTTCGCGAGCGCGCGCACATGGTGCTGGCATGCGGGCGGAAGCGCGGACTGGCGCACTTCGCGGTGCACATGGATCGGCTGCCGGCTGCGGCTGACTACGTGGTCGAGACGATGCGCCAGAACTATCCGGACTTGCAGGTTCCGCCGCATGCGCGCTGGCGGCATTTCGTGGTCGGCGGGGTGGATCGGTGGGCTTCCATCTCCGGCCGATTGCTGAAAGACAAGCACGAGCGGGCCCGCATTCGCTTCGATCTGGCGGTGACGAGCGTGCTCCTGGACGCCGGTGCCGGCGCGGACTGGCGCTGGCACGATGCCGCCAGCGGCGCTTATCTCACCCGGTCCGAGGGGCTGGCCATTGCCTCCCTTGCCGCATTCGAGCAAGGGCTGTTCTCGGCCGATCCTGCACAGCCGTTCCGGGCCGATGCGAGGGCCCTGAAGGCTGTGACGGCTGGGAGCCTTGGCCGCGCCTTCCAGGTCGGGCCGGACAATCCCCTGGTCGGACTGGAAGGCCGCGCTGCGCTGCTGCGGCGCCTGGGCGAGGTGATGGAGCAAGACCCCGTGGCATTCGGCGAGCCGCCCCGTATCGGTGCGCTCTTTGACCAACTCACGGAGAAGGCACGCGGCGACAAGATCAACGCAGGCGACGTATTGGAGCTGCTGCTCAAGACGCTCGGCCCGGTCTGGCCAGGCCGGCTTGTGATCGATGGCGTTCCTCTGGGCGACACGTGGCGGCATTGTTCGGTCGACGTGGCCGGTCCCACGCGCGGCCTGATGCCGTTTCACAAGCTTTCGCAGTGGCTCGCCTATTCGCTGCTTGAACCGCTATGGGAGGCCGGTTGCACGGTGGATGATGTCGATCAGCTGACCGGTCTGGCAGAATACCGCAACGGCGGGCTGTTCATCGATCTCGGGGTACTTGCGCCGCGTTCCAGCGACCTGGCAGCGAGGGCGCACGGGCCCGCCGATGAACCGATCGTCGAGTGGCGCGCCTTGACTGTCGCCCTGCTTGACGAGGTCGCCGCCCTGGTGCGTGCCCGCCTGGGCAAGACGGCGGAGCAAATGCCGCTAGCTGCGATCCTGGAGGGCGGTACCTGGGCCGCCGGCCGTCGCATTGCCAGGGAAAAGCGCGCCAATGGCAGCCCGCCGCTCAACATCGTCAGCGACGGGTCGGTGTTCTAGAATCCTTCGGGTTCTATGGAAGCAAACGCCCCAGCCCTGAGCTTGTCGAAGGGCGAATGAGTCCGGTAACGCCGTGCTTCGACAAGCTCAGCACCGGGGCGGCGGCGGCTGATCGCGATCCGACCCGGGTTGGACGAAGTCTAGACCAATCATGCATGATCGGAACGCGGTGCTTGGAGCGGACTTGCTCCGAATTTCTTAAGAAACAGAGCGGGATTTGTGCTGCGGCAGCCACCTCGCCGTTGAGGTAAAGTGATTCAATGCCCTAAGGTCGAGCGCCGACACGCAACGAGGGCCGAGCCGCATGCACCAGAACGTGACCGTCGTCGACCACCCGCTCGTCGCGCACAAGCTGTCGCTGGTGCGCGACAAGACTACCCCGTCGGTGCAGTTCCGCCAGCTGCTGCGCGAGATTAGTCTGCTGCTCGGCTACGAGGTGTTGCGCAATCTGCCGACGGAGCTGCGGCCCATCGAGACGCCGGTCGGGCCGACCAACGCACCGTTCCTAAAAGGCAAGAAACTCGTGTTCGTGCCGGTGCTGCGCGCCGGGCTGGGCTTCGTCGATGGCCTGCTGGAGCTGGTGCCGTCGGCTCGTGTCGGCCACGTCGGCATCTACCGCGAGCCTGAGACACTCACTGCAGTGGAATACTACTTCAAGATGCCGGAGGATCTTGGCGAGCGTCTGGTCATCGTGTGCGATCCGATGCTGGCGACCGGCAACTCGGCGGTCGCCGCGGTGGCCCGCCTGAAAGAGACCGGCGCGGGCGAGATAAAGCTGTTGTGCCTGCTGGCTGCACCGGAGGGCGTCAAGGCATTCGGCGAGGCGCATCCCGACGTGCCGATCTACACGGCCGCTATCGACAGTCACTTGAATGAACATGGCTACATCGTGCCCGGCCTGGGCGACGCCGGCGACCGCCTGTTCGGCACGAAATAGCAAAGACCCGCAGCCCTGAGCTCGGCGAAGGGCGAACGAGTCCTGCAATGTCGTGCTTCGACGGGCTCAGCACTGGGTAACTGCTCTAGTCGCAATTCGACGCGTGTCGGAAGGCCTCTAGGTTGGCGCCTTGAAGCGACGGTCGACGATGGTCTCGCGGCCAGGCAGACTTACGCCGGTGCGCCGTGCCGGCGTGCGGGCCACGACCCGGCCCTTCGAGATCACGGCAAGCCGTGTCGCGCGCAGCCGGATGGCCTCGATCGGATCGCTCGCTTGGAGCACCACCAGGCTCGCGTCGGCGCCAACGCGCAGGCCGTAGTCGCCAAGGCCCATGATGCGAGCCGGTTCGCTGGTGACGAGGTCGAAGCAGCGACGCATGTCGGCGGGGCTGGTCATCTGCGCGACATGCAGGCCCATGAAGGCGACGTCCAGCATGTCGGCGGTGCCGAGCGAATACCAGGGATCGAGCACGCAATCCTGCCCGAACGCAACCGGCACTTCGGCCGCCAGCAACTCGCGCACGCGCGTCAGTCCCCGCCGCTTCGGGAAGGTATCGTGCCGGCCCTGCAGAACGATGTTGATGAGCGGATTGGCAATGGCGGCGACGCCGGCCTCGGCAATCAGCGGGATCAGCTTGGAGACATAGTAGTTGTCCATCGAGTGCATGGATGTGAGGTGCGAGCCGGCCGCGCGGCCCTGCAGCCCATGCCGCTGCGCCTCCAGGCACAGGACCTCGATGTGGCGCGAAAGCGGATCATCCGTCTCGTCGCAATGCAAATCGACGGCGAGGCCGCGCTCGGCGGCCGTCCGGCACAGCGCCGCAACGGACCGATGCCCTTCCTCCATGGTCCGCTCGAAATGCGGGATGCCGCCGACCACGTCGACGCCGCGGTCGAGTGCACGCTCCAGGTTGGCGGCGGCCGTGGCCGAGCGGAAGTAGCCGTCCTGGGGAAATGCGACCAGCTGCAAATCGAGATAAGGAGCAACACGGCGCTTCACCTCCAGCAGCGCATCGACCGCTAGCAGCCGGTCGTCGCAAACGTCGACATGGCTGCGTATGGCAAGCAGGCCCATCGAGACGGCCCAGTCGCAATAGGCGAGCGCCCGCTCGATCACAGCCTCCTGTACCAGCAGAGGTTTGAGCTCGGCCCAGAGCGCGATGCCCTCGAGCAGCGTGCCCGATGCATTGATGCGGGGCAGGCCGTAGGAAAGGGTCGCATCGAGGTGAAAGTGCGCGTCGACGAACGGCGGCGAGACCAGGCAGCCCGCGGCATCGATGATCTCGCCTGCCTCCGCCGTGATGCCGGGCTCCACGGCCGCAATCCGCCCATCCGCGATGGCGATGTCGGCTCTGCGCCCGTCGGGCAGCACGCCTCCCGAGACGACAATGTCGAATGCCATGCCTTGCCTCTGCGCTGCGCGGACTTGAGGGGTGCACTATGGCAAGCGCGCAAAGGGTACACAACGGCGCAGGTCGCAGCGGTTTGGTGCGAATTCGCCAGCTTGGTTGCCAGCGGCTTTCAATTGGTCCGCCTCAGGGCAGGATGGCGATGGCGCGTGCGGGGAACCCAAGCCCGTCGCGGACCTTGGGCCACGAGACGAAGATCAGGGCGCCCTTGGCCGGCACCTGATCCAGGTTGGTCATCACCTCGATCTGGTAGTGGCCGGCTTTCAAGAGATAGGTCTCGGAGTCCATCTTGTCGGTGGTGTCGGTGTCGAGCGACTCGTGGCCCGTCGCGATCACGCCGCGCTGCTCATAGAGGAACTTGATCGCCTCCAGCGACCAGGCCGGAAACGGTTGCCGCTTGAAGCGCTCGGGATCGCGCTCGAAGTCCTTCGACATGTCCGTGCGCAGCGCCGCGAAGCTGCCCTTGGGAACGCGGCCGTGCCTGCGCTCCCAGGCCTTGATGTCGGACACGGAGAAGGCGTGGTTGGGGTCCTTGACCAGCAGCTGGGTGGCATCGAACACGACGAGCGGCAGGATCATCTGCTTGAGCGGGACCTTGTCCATGGTGAGGCCGCCGTCGGCAAAGTGCGCAGGCGGGTCGACATGGGTGCCGTACTGCCCCACCATCTCGTAGTAGGTGGACCTGAACCCATCCTTGGCGATGGTGTAAGGCTCCTTGGTCTTGGGGTCGGCGGCGGGGCTCATCTTGGCCTGACCAAAGCCGGACCACACCGGTGAATCCGGGCCGAAGCTATGGGTCAGGTCGACGAATTTCTTCTTGGCGAGGATGCGATAGGCGCGATCGAGATCGCCTTGAGCCTGCGCCGCCTGTGCCTGAAGCGTGCACAGAGCGATCAGCACGGCTGACATAGCGATTGCGACGCGGCGCGACACATACATGGGCCATCTCCTCGAGCGAGCACTCGGCCAGCGAGCGCGAACGGCCTATCACGCCTCGATAGCGGCAGCCACTATCCAGTGCTGAGCTTGTCGAAGCACGGGATTGCCGAGCTCAATCGCCCTTCGACACTTGGGACAAGCCCGAGTGCAGGCAGGCTCAGGGCGAGTGGCTCTGTTTCGACGAGGGTGGTTGTTCCAATGTGAACGTGAAGCAGCCTAGGCAAGAAGCTCGAGGAAGTCTCGGAGCCGGCTCTCTTGGTGTCCGACCAGATGCCAGGGCTCGGCGAGCATGCCCTCGACCATCGCCCTTGCCTCGGACCACTCGGCACGAAGACAGGCACCGACGAAGTCTTGCCGCGCATGCGTGCCCGCGCAGTGTGCACCAATGATATCGGCGACGACCGGGACCATTTCGTAGACGACCTGCATTGGTAACCTCGTTGCGGCGGCAGCGCATGCCCGGTGCAGGAAACCGCGAACGCGGCGTTCGGTTCCGCGGGGCTGCCTGGCGTCCAGGGGCCTGGAAAATCTATATGCGCTCTTTATGCCGAGCCGGTTTGCTCAATCTCAAATCTATATGAACCAAAGAATATTTTGCCGGCATGGACTTGCCTGAAGGAGGTGGTGTCATGCGGCGTTACGACAGAACGGTTTCCGGTCGGCGCGCGGTCTCCTACGCGGCGGGAAGATACGGCCGGCATGAACTCGACGGCGACGCCCGGCGGGCCTCGATCTTGCTCACCGGACTGTTCGGCTTATTGCTGCTGTTGGCAGTCGGCGCCGGGATTTGTGCCTCCTAGACAAAATGCGGTGCTTCGACATGCTCAGCATCGGGGCCCATCGCGAGCCATGATTTCGTTCATGCGAACATGGCGTCGGTCCGTAGGCAACGCACCCAAACCACATGGGCTTGGTAGGCGTTTGGCGCAAGGCGAAGCCAACGGCGGCAACGCCGCCCAGGCAATCGCGGCACGCGCGCATGGATTCGTTTAGCTCGCGACCCTCGCCTCTCCCCAAGGCGCGCGGTCGCCATTAGCGGCCGGCCCGCCAATTTCCGGCCAGGGCCGGCCGTATTTTCCCGTTACGGTGACGGTGGGAGTGGCCAGCTTGCGAATAATCAGCGATTGCGCCACACGTCGCCGAGCGCCTTCAGCTTGCCGCGCCAGCCGATCTGCTCGTCAGAGAGCGCATCGAGGAATTGAGACAGGCGGCTCGACTTCATGATCGTGTAGAGCGTGAGCACCGTCGTCACCAGCGCGACGAGGCTGAACGCGAGAATGCGCAAGTTGGTCGGGTGCTCGGCCCATGCCAGCAGATTCATGCCGAGGAAGCCGGTGGTGATGGTGCCGATCAGGCCGAAGATGGTCACCACCGTCAGCCGCACCACGGTCTCGTTCTGGCGGCGCATGGCCTCGACTTCGAGGAAGTTGCCCATGTCCTGCAACTCCTCGCGGATCTCGCGGTAGAGCACGTCGAGATCGAGGTGTTGGCGGGCCAGTTGGAACAGCTCACGGGCCTGCGCCTGATTGGAAATCTCGTGAAACCAGTAGCGATGCTCGAAGCGCAGGAAGTTTTCGACGGTGCCGCGGATGTCGCGCCGGAAGACGCGGCTCGTCTCAGGATCGCCGATGTCGAGCTTGCTGACGGCCGCCACCAGCCGGTCCGAGAACATGTGCAGGGCCGCCTTGTGGAAGTGCGCGATCATGAAGAGCAGGAAATGCTGGTGGCGGAAGCGGCCGAGGAAGCCGCCGTCGGGGTTCATGAAAAAGCGATCCTTGGCACGGCCGACGACGATCAGGGTCTGACCGGTACACATGAAGCGCATGCCGTCGGACGGGGTGCCGAGGTGGGCATCGCCGTAGCGGTCGTTGCAGAACCGCTCCTCGAACTTGGCCACGTAGCTTGCGGAATAGGGCAGCTCCGATGAGTTGCCGGGCTCGTTGCCGACGCCGATGCGGATCAGATCACCGCGCGTCAGCGCCTTGGGGTCCTCGACGCCGAAGAACGCGAGATAGGGCATGCGGTAGTATTCGAGCTGGCGGTAGCGAACGGGCCCGCGCTTGTCGCTGTGGTGCAGCAGCAGCGGCGACAGCAGGTATTCCCAGTGCGCGGCCACCGCCGGGGCGCGGTGCTGGCACACGAACGCCAGGTACTTCTCGCGCTTCTCGTAGTCCGAGACGGCGAGCACGTTGCCGTCGTGGCCGACCCACTCGACGCGCCAGGGGCAGTGGCCGCCGCGGGCATCCTCCTCCCAGTAGGCCGGATAGGCGCGGCCGAAGCGAAACAGCGCGTCCTGGGCAGTGGCCAGATCGAGGTCGTCGCAGCCAACCTCGAGCGCGAGGATGGCGACATCGACATCGAAGAAGAAGTAGAGGTCGGTGTGGATGATGCGCAGCTCGATCGGCTCGGCGCCGCGCGCGAGCGTCACGCGTGCCTTGGCCACATCGTTGCGGCGCATGGCCTTGATCGGGCTCTCGCCGTACACCCTCCGCACGGCGCGGCCGACACCCTGACCGTAGAGAAAGCGCTGCACCGGCGGCAGGAAGGTGACGAACTCGTTGTAGTGCCGCTCCTGAAACTCGGACGGATCGCCGAACTCGTCGTCGACCTCGCGCCAGGGGTTATCGTCGCCCGTCTTGGCCAGGTGCTCCCAGTGCTGCAGCTTGTCGCCCGCATCGAGGGGCAGCAGATTGACTGGCCAGAGCAGGATTTGGCGAAGATGCCGAACGCGTGTGGCGTCGCTAGCGCGCGCGTCGGCGCTCTTGGGGACATCTTGTTGCATGATGCCAACAGCTCCGAATCGGGTGCCTGCCGGTCAGGTGCCTAGCCTAACGGGCTGGGCGAGGGTGGCAAGATCCTGGTGTCCACCCTACGTCTAATCCCATTCCAGTGCATCGCCTGTGCCGGCGGCGGCGATCAGCTCGGCGAGCGCTTTCACCGTCTCCTTGCGGAAGCTGGCGACGCGCAGCGACTTGTCGGACACCACGATAGCGCGCTGGCGCCAGCGGTCCGGGGCGGTGGCGCCGGTCGGGCAATGGCTGGTGTGGCATTGCTGAGCCTGGATGCAGCCAACCGCGAACATGAAGCCGCGCGCGGCGTTGCACCAGTCGGCGCCCAGCGCCATGACCTAAGCCCCGCTTAAATACTGCATGGCCAAAGCGAGATTTCGGTCCAGATCCTGGCCGGTATCTATGTCGATGTGCGGCAACGGTATCGCGTCCCGGACGGACTCGCTGCGAACGAACTCTGGCCAGTTGGCAAGCTTGTCGATATCACGTTGCTCGCCGCGCGCCTCTATTCTGCCTCTCACCGTCTCAGCATCGGCAAAGCAGCGAATGATACGCAGCCGCGCCCTCAATCGGGCGGCTTCTCCAGCCACCCAGGCGCGCCATTCGGCATCGCTTATCTGAGCCACATGCGGGGCGTCGACGAGCACGCTGTTGCCGAGCCGCAGGTTGGCAAAGGCGATGTTGTAAATCGCGCTGTAGACGCCCGGCCGCGCCTTCATGTAGGCCGGCGAGTCTCGGTCGCCGGGAAAGGCGATGTTCGAGATGAGGTCGGTGTTGAGGTACACGCAGCCGAGCTTTGACAGCAGATGCTGCGAAAAGCTGGTCTTGCCCGAACCAGCCGAACCCATCACCAGAATGAGGGACAAGGTGTCCATGCCGGCTCCTCGGCGGCCACCCTACGGTGCGAAGCCGCGTCTAGAGCAGGATCGCTTCAGATTGAAGCACATCTCCCGAGGGGGATCGTTGTGGCTGAAGCGTGAATCCTGCTCTTTTCCTTGAGCGTAGAGTGAGACTCACGTTCTTGTGGAAGCCGAAGTGCTTCCATCAAGAACGATCTCACTCTAGTGCACCGCCACGCCGGTCTTCTCCGCCAGCTCATCCTTGGTGACGCCCGGAGCCAGCTCCAGCAGCTTGAGCCCGGACTTGGTGACCTCCAACACGGCGAGATCGGTGATGATCAGGTTGACCACGCCGACTCCCGTGAGCGGCAGGTTGCACTTGGGCAGGATCTTCTTGTCGATCGAGCCGTCCTTCTTCTTGGCGGTGTGCTCCATGACCACCACGACGCGATCGACGCCGGCGACGAGGTCCATGGCGCCGCCCATGCCCTTCACCATCTTGCCGGGGATCATCCAGTTGGCGAGATCACCGGTCTCCGACACCTGCATGGCGCCCAGGATGGCAAGGTTGATGTGGCCGCCGCGGATCATGGCGAAGCTGTCGGCGGAGGAGAAGAAGCTCGAGCCCGGCAGCGTCGTCACGGTCTGCTTGCCGGCGTTAATTAGGTCGGCGTCGACCTCGTTCTCGGTCGGGAAGGGGCCGATGCCGAGCAGGCCGTTCTCGGACTGCAGCATCACGCTCATGCCGTCGGGGATGTAGTTGGCAACCAGGGTCGGCAGACCGATACCGAGGTTGACGTAGAAGCCATCGCGCAATTCCTTGGCGGCGCGGGCTGCCATCTGTTCACGGGTCCATGCCATGGGCGGGCTCCTTCAGGACTTGCGGACGGTGCGCTGCTCGATGCGCTTCTCGGGTGTGGCGTTCAGGACGATGCGCTGCACGAAGATGCCGGGCGTGTGGATCTGGTCGGCATCGAGCTCTCCGGTCTCGACCAGGTGCTCGACCTCGGCAATGGTGATCTTGCCGGCGGTGGCCACGTTCGGATTGAAGTTGCGCGCCGTCATCCGGTAGATGAGGTTGCCGGATTTGTCGCCCTTCCAGGCCTTGACCAGGGCCACGTCGGCTTTGAGCGATCGCTCCAGTACGTATTTCTGACCGTCGAACTCAGCGACTGGCTTGCCGTCGGCGACCACCGTGCCGTAGCCCGTCTTGGTGTAGAAGGCCGGGATGCCGGCGCCGCCCGCGCGCAGCTTCTCGGCGAGCGTGCCCTGCGGGGTGAAGTCCAGCTCCAGCTCGCCGGCGAGGTATTGCCGCTCGAATTCCTTGTTCTCGCCGACGTAGGACGAGATCATCTTCTTGATCTGGCGTGTTTCGAGCAGCAGGCCAAGGCCGAAGCCGTCGACGCCGGCATTGTTGGAGATGGCGGTGAGGTTCTTGGCGCCCGAGTCGCGCAACGCCGCGATCAGCGCCTCCGGAATGCCGCACAGGCCGAAGCCGCCGACGGCAATCGTCTGCCCGTCCTTGACCACGCCGTCGAGTGCCGCCTTGGCACTGGGAAAGACCTTGTTCACCGCCAAACCTCACTCTTCCTGCCGCCCTACTGTGAGAGCTTTGTACAAACTGAAGTCCATGGGTGTCCAAGACAATTGTGTATTGGGATCAGCGGGTCGCAGCGCAGAGGCTGAAGCGAGGGTCCGTCGTGGACCTGCCCACGTGGCTAGTCGACGCGTCGCCGGTCCGACCGCACCTTAGGGGGAGGATCGCCCCAGGAGGTTCCATGACCGCCCACTTGCTAGATTTTTCGACCGCATTGGCTGGCTTGGTCGCCAAGGTAGCGCCCAGCATCGTGTCCGTTCAATCGAAGGGGTCGCAGTCGACCGGCTTCGTATGGAAATCGGGGCTTGTCGTCACCGCGGACGATGCGCTGGCAGACGAAGGCGAGCTGCGGGTAAAGGTTCTCGGTGGAGAGAGTGTTGCAGCCCGTATTATCGGCCGGGATGCAACCACCGATATCGCACTGCTCGGCATCGAGCGCGCCGACCTCGCCCCGGCAGCGCTTACGCAGGCCGCACCGACATGCGGCTCCCTGGCGATGCTGGTCGGTGCGGAGGATGGTACAGCCACGGCGGCACTCGGCGTCGTATCCGTGGCGGGCGGGCCCTGGCGCTCGCTGCGTGGTGGTGAGATCGAGGCGCGTATCGAACTCGATGCCCGTCTGCGACGCAAAAGCGAGGGTGCCCTCGCCGTCGATTCTGCGGGTCAGGCTTTTGGCATGGCCGTATTCGCTCCCCGGCGACGGGTATTGGTGATCCCGGCGGCCACCATCGACCGCGTCGCCGCCCAGCTCGAGGCGCATGGACGTATCGCACGCGGCTATCTCGGCCTTGGCCTGCACACTGTGGCGGCTGAGGCCGGTGGTGCCGGCGCGATGGTCATGAGTGTCGATGCAAAAGGGGCCAGGGGCCGCGGCTGGCATCCACCAAGGGGACGTTCTGGTCAGCTGGGATGGCAAGCCGATTGCCCGCCTGCAGCCATTGCTGCGTGCGCTCGGTCCCGATAGCGTCGGGCAGACAGTAAGGTTTGAGCTGCGGCGAGGGGGGCAACTGCAGCAGGTTGTCTTGACTGTTGGCGAAAGGCCCTCCGATTGAAAGAAAGGCCCGTTCAAGAGCCGCTGCGGCTGGCAGTCGACGTCATCGCCCAGCGCTAGCCGATCGGATTGCCTCGGCGCCGGCCGGGATCGGCGGTATCGAGCTGGTCGGCTCCGGAGAGGAGCCGGACGCCGTCATTGTGGCGAGCGGCGCGGCGCACGCCACCAACGCCGAGGTGCCTGTGACGCCGCGAGAGCTGGAGGTTCTCGCCCTGTTGGCCGAGGGCGCCTCCAACAAGCTCATCGCGCGTCGTCTTGGCATCTCGACGCATACCGCCAAATTCCATGTCGGATCACTGCTGGATAAGCTGGACGCCGTCAGCCGCACCGATGCCGTAGCCCATGCGGCGCGGCTTGGCGTTATCAATCTCTGATCAAAGCGCTGGCGCCTCTCCCTCATCCGGCGCGCGACCTTGTCCTCGCCGCGGAAGATCAGGGCCGGCGCAGAGCCTTCCTGCCGCAGCAGGTTCTCGGCAAAATTCAGCTTGGCATCGGGAAAGAAGCGCGCGCCGGGCATGTTGTCGCCGTCGACAAGGTAGGGCGGTTCGCCCTTGTCGCCAATGACGCCGGCAAAGTGCCATAAGCCGGACCAGAACTCGGCTGGATCGGAAATCGAGTAGCGGTGCAAGTCGTCGTAGCCGTCGAAGGACTTGCCGACGCGGGATGCCATCCAGGTTGAGAAAACGCCGAGTGTCGTTTGCACGGCGCGGGTTTTCTCGGGTCTCCACAGGGGGCTAGTCACAGATGCAATGCTGGCACGGTTTGACTGGAACTTTGCTCCGTGCGGGGCTATGAAAGATTGGCCATTTGTCCAAGTCGAGTTGATGGAGCGCGCGGCACGATTACAGTCCAGCTTGCGCCCGGCGGCAACGGTTTGTAAAACTAATCAGGTCGGCAAGGCTTTGGCTCCCAGAGGGGTCCGCTCTCTCGCCCGTGGCGGTGGAGCAAGCATAACCGGAACCAGCAGGTCGAGTTGGGCATGAAACGCAAGAACGTTATCTCCCGTCTTACGACGCTCGTTCTTGCCACTGTCGCCTGCCTGCTGCTTGCTCTGCTGGCGCCTATTTTATTCGCACGTCGTGCGGTCGATGAGCCCTTTGCCGGCTCCAGCGTGATGGCTTCGCCGCGTGACCTGCATGTGGTGACGACGCCGGTTCGCTTGAGCGAGGCGCCGGATCTGATCCTGAACCGCGGCGTGCTGTACGCGGACGGCAATGCGACAGCCGGCATGCAGACCTCGCGCTTCGTGCTCGACGCTCCCGTGTTCACACTCAACGCCTCCGGCTTCAGGGCGGCCAGTGTCAGTTTTGAAAGCGGCCCGATGAGTGCGGCCTTCGCGCCGCTGGTCGAGCAGCTCACCCTGATGGGCTTCGATACGCTGGCTGTCCAGCGCGGCACGGCCCACATCACCAGCCAGGACGGGACGACGGAGACGATCAGCGATATCGATGCCGAGCTGACCGGCCGTCGCAAGGGCGTGATTGGCGCGCGCGGCAGCATGAAGGTGCGCGGGCAGCGACTGACCTTCGACGGCATGCTGGCGCAAGTCGCCGACAAGACCACGCCGTTGCGCTGGCCTGCGAAGCTGAGCGTCAAAGGCGAGCTCCTGGACGCGAGCTTTGATGGCCAGCTCGATGTTGCCGAGGACCTGCAGATCACAGGGCAGGCGGAAATCTCGACGCCCAGCATCCGGCGGGCGGCGCGCTGGTTCGGGGTGCCCATCCCGACCGCTGCCGGTCTGAACGCAGCCGCTTTCAAAGGGCAGTTCACATGGGCGCGACGCAGCCTGTCCGTCGAAGACGCCAAGATCACGCTCGATGGCAACGAGGCAAGCGGCGCGTTGGCTCTCAACGTCGCAGGCGAGCGACCGCTGATCGACGGTACGCTCGCCTTCAACGCCATCGATCTGACGCCCTATCGCGAGGCGATGCGTTCGCAGTCCTTCGTGTTCGAACGGTTGACCTCGTCCTGGTCGGAATTCGATCTCTCGTTCCCGACCATCAAGTACTTCGATGCGGATCTGCGCATCTCGGCGCCCAAAATTGCCATGAGCGGTTTCGGCTTCGGTCGCGGCGCTGCTGCCATCACGGTGCGTTCGGGCAAGATGATTGCGGACATCGCCGAGCTGGAGTTGGCGGCAGGGGCTCGGGCGAGCGCGCAGGTGGCGATCGATACCAATGACGGGTCACCTACCTATTCGCTGCGTGGGCGGGTGGAGAATTTCGAGGCTGGCCAAGCCAGTGCGGCCGTGTTCGGAGCGACGGTGTTGGCTGGTCGTTCTACACTGGTGCTCGATGTGGCGTCGCATGGCGAAACACCGGCTCAGGTGATGCGGCGCCTTTCGGGCAAGGCGTCGCTGGCCATGCCGGAGGGTGGTCGCCTTGCGCTCGATATCAAGGCGCTGCGGGGAGCAGTCACGGCCGAGGCGAGTTCGGGCTGGGGTGCGCTCGGCAAGGGCCAGACCAGCCTCGAGCAGGTGGAGGCGCGGGCCATGCTGCGCGACGGCGTGCTGTTTGCCGATGTGGTCAGGGGAGCGGCTGGCAGCATCGGTCTTGGGGCCGTGGGGCAGGTCGACATTGTCGATGGGCGTCTCGACCTCAACATCGCCGTCAAGCCTAACGTGCCGACCGATCGCCCGCTGACGTCGGCCGACCTGGCCGGGGGTGAAACGGTGAGCCTGCGCGGCTCCTGGCAGGAGCCGGTGGTGGGCGGCGGACAGCAGAGCGGCGTCGTCGGCGACCCGCCCAACTAGCCAAGCCGGATACCCTAGCCTTCGCCGGGCGAACCAAGCCAGGCATGACTATCCCTGCTTATTCGCTGGTCTCGTCGTAGCAGGCAATGACGATCGGGGTCTCGATCAGGCGAACGTCGATCGGCTTCACCGCGATCAGCTTCGGGTTGCTCGGCAAAGGGTTGGCACGCCCGCGCGGTGCGTTCATCCAGTGATCGGGTCCCGGCACCTTGTCGACGCCGAGCGGATAGATGGTGAGCTTGTCGGGCTCGAACTTCATACGCAGGAAATTCTTGTAGTTCTTGATGCGCAAGGCGGCGAACGCCTCCTCGGCATGCATGCGCCCGAACAGCCCCGCCACCACCCAGTACATGCCCCACAGCGAGCCGCCCACCAGCGCGCCGAATATGATCATCAGGATCGGGTACGACATGAACCCGACGATCTCGCGGATCGGCGTCGGCTTGCCCGGCTCCGACGCCGACGCCGTCGCCGCGGCCTTTTCGCGCTTTTGCGTCTCGCGCGCCAGCGGCTGCAGCGATTCCTCGATGACGTCCCGGATGATCGGGGCCTGCTCTCCGCGCGACTGGTACAGCGCCTTCACGCCTCGCTCGATCGGTGGCGCCATCAAGTTGTTGAGCATCACCACGAACATGGACAGCGTGAACATCGCCGTCACGTGCACCAGGAAGTGCGACGTGCCGACCACGAACTTCGTCAGATAGCGCCGCGGGCCGGGCCACTCGACCGCGTCCACGTACCAGAGCAGCGTGGCGTACAGCCCACCGAGCACGGCGGTCAGGCTGATCGAGCTGATCATCGCCTGGATGAGGTACAGCGGCATGTAGGCCATGACGCCCCACACCGTTGTATCGATGCCCAGCGCGTCGATCTTGCCGGACGAGATGTCGTGCTGGCCGACCAGCGCCTGGAATTGCCAGGTGACCATCCAGTAGATGACGCCGAGACCGAGGGCGAAGGCCGGATTGAAGAACGGGAAAAACACGTTGCCGAGGCTCAGCAAATAGCTGCGGCTCTTGTCGGGGTAGCATTTGGGAGCCTGCGGCGGTAGCGGTGTGCGCTTGCGCAGCCGTGTCAGTCCGGCCTTCTGCAGGGGCTCGATGAGAACATCCTGGATGTCCTGCACGGCCTGGCCGACGACGCTCTCTGCCGCCTTGGTGTTGCGCTTGAGGCGGATATCGTAGTGCTTGCCCTTCAAGGCTTCCTGCTGGCGCGGATTGGTGGTCTGCGGGCCGGCCTCCTCCTGCTGCTCCTGGCGCTCCGGCCAACGCACCGAGATCGAGTTGCGCAACACGTGGGTGGGATGCAGGAAGGCGCCGCCGCCGCCCGACGTGATGAAATGCACGTCGAGCTCGTTGGCGTAATAGCGGTTGTAGTGGTGCCAATCGCCGGCGATAACCGCGACGACGCGGGCACCGCGGGCTCTGGCGATGGCCGTGATCTTGAAGAAGTTCTCCTCATCGTCCTGCCCCTGCAGGTCGGCCAGCAGCCAGGATGGCTCGGCGAGGCAGATGATCAGGTTGTCCTTGGGCCCCATCTGCTGCGCGACCGTCTCGAAGTAGTTCACCTGGGCTGAATCCAGGTACTTCGAGAACTGGATGTCGGCGCCCCAGATCCACCAGTTGTGCGGCAGTCGCAGCGCCCAGTAGCTGCGATGCTGCTGGCACTGCCAGCCACCTATGTTGTTGCCCTTGGCGTTGGCAAGCCTTTCCCTGGCCGAGCAGAACAGGGCATCGAAGGCGATCAGGCCATCGTACCAGTCGTGATTGCCTGGAATGGCAAACAGCTTGCGATCAGGATTCTTTACCGTGAAGGCCCAACTGAAGGGCTGCAGCAGCCGGGCCTTGTATTCCTCGCGCGTCGCCTGCGGGTAGCATTGATCGCCACCCATGATCAGGATCTCACCGTGCGGCAGGTGGCCGGCGCCGCGCACTTCGAGGCCGTCCTGCGCCAGCAGGTAGGCGGCGGTATAGGTCGGCTCGAAGCCGTCGCCGACGTCAGCCACGTAGTCGATCCAGAAGGCCCCCGTCTCATCAACGTGGATGCGCTTGTTGGGGTCTTCGGCGTTCGGGTCGCGAAAATCGTAGCGGGCGATGGTCTGCTTTTCGTCGGCCGGGTCGGTGACCGCCTGGATCAGGCGCTGGTCGGCATACTGGCCGAACACGCTCGAGACGATGGTGCGCACGCCGATGCGGGCGAGCAGCCGTGGGTCGTACCAGGACACCATCTTCGGCAATTTGCCGGTGCGCAGCTGCCGTAGCGGGCTGATTTCCATTTCCGCCTCCCCGTGGCCCAACACGAGCGCAGGCGTTCACCCGGACGCGCCTGCCCCACCACCCGGCAAGGTGCCGCGCTAATTCGGCGGAACAAAGAACCTCGGGGGGCCAAGCAGCCTAGAGCAGGATCGCATCCAATTGAACCGCACCGCTGCAGCGGCACCGACGCAGCGTGGCCGAAATACGCCACCTGCGTCCTGCGCCGGAAAGAGCCGGGCCGGGTCGTGGACCCATTGCGGTTGCGGAATCAGTGCAGCGGGATCTCGAACGAGAACACAGTCGAGCCCTGGTCATCTGACCACGCCAGGGCGCTGCCAAACTGATCGGCCAGGGACATCGTTAACCTCATGCCAAGCCCGCTTCCAGCCGACGGATCAAATCCGCTCCGCAGCCCGACCCCGTTGTCCCGGACGGCAAGGCGGACGGTAGAGTCCGATGCCTTGCCGACGATGGAGATGGCGCCAGCACGACCATCAGGGAAGCCGTGCCGGATCGCGTTGGTGACCAGTTCGTTGAGAATGATACCTACGTTCACCGCGCGAGCCGCAGGGATCATATTGCCTGGTACGTCCACCGAGATCGCAAGGTTGCTCGGTGCAGTCGAAGCGAGAGATTTGGCGAGACGCTGCACGAACGCCGACAGGTCCACTTCGGTGGCTGAACCCGACGAATGAAGTTGATCATGGACATTGGCAATCGCAGTGACGCGGTCGCGGGCCAGTTCGAGTGCCTTGATCAGGGCAGGGTCGACCGCCTGCCTGACCTGAAGGCTGAGCAAAGCGCCCACCAGCGACAGGGAATTCTTGACGCGATGGTCCACCTCGGTGAGCAGATTCTTGGCCAGCCGCGTCTCCCGCGTCAGCCGCATCTGCGTCATAACCTGCTCGGCCAACAGCGACAGGATCCGCTGCTGCTGGTCGTTCAGGGTGCGTGGTCTGTAATCGAGGACACAGAGGGTGCCGAGCGGCAAGCCGTCCTCCGCTTGCAGAAGGGCACCGGCGTAGAATCGCAGATGGGGATCGCTGGCGCAGAGCGGATTGTCCTGCATGCGCGTGTCGGCAAGCGTGTCAGGTATGATCGTGAGCCCGGGTTGCAGGATGATGTGCGAGCAGATCGAAGTCTCCAGCGGCGTCTCTCTTACGCCCAGCCCGACTTCGGCCTTGAACCACTGACGATGCTCGTCGATCAGATTGATGACCGCGATGGGAGCTTCGCACAGTTCGGCTGCAAGCTCCGCGATGCTGTCGAACCTGCGCTCGCGAGCCGTGTCGAGAATGTGGAACGCTCGCAGAGCTGCTAGCCGCTCGGCTTGGCGCGGGTGCGGAATGGCTCGCATATGGGCTGGAAACGCCTTCCCTCGATGAACGGTGAGCCTAGAGATAGACGGCCATGCCGCGATTGCAATCACTGGACCGTGGCGCGCTTAGCCGCGGGCACCTCGCTCGCACGACTGCACAGAGCTTGAGCGGAACCGACGCAGCGCTGCCGCGTTGACCCGTGAGAGGCATTTACAAAGGATCAGCACCATGGGCAGCGCATCAGACAAGATCAAAGGTGTGGCCAATCAGGTCGGCGGCAAGGTGAAGGAAGGCGTCGGCAAAGCCATCGGCAACGAGCAGATGCAGGTCGAAGGCATGGCCCAGCAGATCAAGGGCAAGACGCAGCAGAAGGTCGGCGAAGCAAAGTCCACAATCAAGGACGCTGCCGACAAGGTCGCTGACAAGGCCCACGAGAAGCTTTGAGTTTGGAGCTCGCGGAGGGCACCCGAGCGTCGGCTCGGGTGCCCTTTTGCGTGGGTTGGGGCCGATCCGCCGCGCGAAGGAAATTGGTCCGGCAAATGGTCAGCTGATGACGCCGACCACAAGCGTCAGCGTGGCGGAGCGGTTCGGCGCCGTGGCTCAAGGCTTATGAGTACAGAACCTATGCCGTGCGGCGGCGCTTGCCGGCCCGCTTCTTCTTCCAGCCCTTGTTGCTGCCCCAGCTGTTGTTGGCCCAGGTGCGGCGCGGCCCGGTATCGATGTGGAATATGCCGAAGCCGTAGTGCTTGAGGCCACCGACCGTGCGCTTGCCGGCCAGGAAATCGAGCACCGGTTGCACGGCGCCGGAGATGCGGAAGTCGACGGCATTGCCGGTCAGGTGATAGGAGCGCGGGGCGCCCCCCACCCGGGAGTTGTGGGGCTTGCTGCGGCAGGTGGAATTCACCCTCAGCGGTCCGAAGTTGGCGGCGACCTCGGCCAACACGGCCCGCAAGGGTTCTGCCAGGCAATCCGGGCTGGCGAGCCACCGGATCGGCTCCCCGGACAGGCTCGGCAGGTTGGCAGGGTCTTGGCTGTCGCCAAAGCCGAGGCGGCCACCCTTCGGCTCCGGGACCGGCGTGGCGTCGAGTGGAAACGACATCGGCAGGTTGTCCCGCCCCAGGCTGGCCAAGAGCAGCGCCGGGTGGTTGCCGGGGATGCGTCGGCTAGCGCCGCTGAGGGCGGCGCCAGACTGCTGCGGCTGCAGGCCCTGGATCAGCGGATAGGCGATGCGCTCGACAGGGGTGGCGCGGCCCGCCAATACCTCCTTCGAGCGCGCGGCAACCAGCCGGTCGGTGGCTTCTTGCGTAGCCAGATCGCCGAACGCCTCTGCACTGGGCGCGCTGCCGATGGCCAGGACCGTCAGCAGCAGGATCGAAAGTAGGGGAGACCCTGGGCTGAATTGGCGCCGTGGAGTGCTGGCCGACGCGACGCGGGTGAACTCGGGCATGGGAAACTCCAATGGCAAGGACAACCACACGCGCCCGCGCCTTGCCGGTTGCCGCCGGACGCCGATGGTTAATTCCCCGCTGAAAACTTTAGGTTTTAGGTGCCTATACAAATCCCCGTGGCTGGCAAACCGCGCTTCGCGTTCAATGGTTAATGCCGGCAAGCGGTTCCAGCCCCGAGTGCCGACCGCTTCTGAGGTTTATGGCAAACGCGCGATGCCTTCGCAGCAGCGGGCGCGCGGGGCCTGAGAGGGGCGCAGAGAGGGGTTGGATTGCAGCGTGAGGTTGCAGAAATCAGCTGCCGCCCTTGACGTTTTGCCGCAGCAGGAATTTCTGGATTTTACCCGTCGAAGTCTTTGGCAGCGGTCCGAAGATCACCCTGCGCGGCACTTTGTAGCCCGCGAGGTTGGCACGGCAGAAGGCGATGATGTCCTCAGGCGTGACCGGCCCGGCATCGGGTTTGAGGGCGACGAACGCGCACGGGCTCTCGCCCCATTTTTCGTCGGGCTTAGCCACCACCGCAGCCTCCATCACCTGCGGATGGTGGTACAACACCTCCTCGACCTCGAGCGAGGAGATGTTCTCGCCGCCCGAGATGATGATGTCCTTGGAGCGGTCCTTCACCTCGATCGAGCCGTCAGGGTGCCACACGGCAAGATCGCCGGAGTGGTACAGCCCGCCGTCCAGTGCCGCGTCCGTCGCCGCCGCGTTGCCGAGGTAGCCCTTCATCAGCGTGTTGCCGCACAGCATGATCTCGCCCATCGTGGCGCCGTCGCGCGGCACCGGCTGCCGTGTGTCGGGATCGGCGACGATCATCCGCTCGATGAGCGGGTTGGGAATGCCCTGGCGCGCCATCAGGGCGTAGCGTTGCCCGGCCGGCAGGTCAGCCCATTCCGCCATCGGTGCGCAGTAGGTCGACGGTCCATAGCTCTCGGTGGTGCCGTACAGGTGCAGCACCTCAAAGCCCATTGCCTCCATGCGCTCGATGACGATCGCCGGTGGTGCCGCGCCGCCGGTCGCCACCTTGGTGCGCACCGGCAGCGGCCGCTTGGCGTCGGCCGGCGCGTGCACCAGCATGTTGAGGACGATGGGGGCGCCGCACATGTGCGTGACGCGGTGCTGGGAAATGGCCTCGAAGATGCGCTTCGGCTCGACCTTGCGCAGGCAGACGTGCGTGCCGCCCGCCGCCGTCACCGCCCAGGTGAAGGTCCAGCCCGAGCAGTGGAACATCGGCAAGGTCCACAGGTAGCGGCTCTCGTGGTCGAGCTTGAAGGTCAGCGCGTTGGCGAGTGCGCCGAGATAGGCGCCGCGATGGCTGTAGACGGCGCCCTTGGGATCGCCGGTGGTGCCGGATGTGTAGAGCAGGCAGATCGAGTCCCACTCATCCTCGGGGCCGCCGCCCTCGAACTCGGGGTCGCCGTCGGCGATGAAATCCTCGTACTCGACGCTGCCGAAACGCGGCGCGCTTTGCGTCTCCGCATCGGCGATGTCGACCACGATCGGCGCACGGCTGCCCAGCCTGGCGAGCGCCGGCGCAATCGTGGCGTGGAACTCGCGATCGGCCAGCAGCAGCTTGGCTCCGCCATGCTCCAGCACGAAGGCAATCAGCGGCGCATCGAGGCGGATGTTGATCGGGTTGAGCACCGCGCCGAGCATGGGCGCGGCGTAGTGGGCCTCCAGCATGGCCGGGATGTTGCTGGCGAGGATCGACACGGTGTCGCCGCGCTTGATGCCGGCCTTGCTCAGCGCATGCGCCAGCCGCCGCGCGCGGGCGTAGAACTCACGATAGGTGAAGCGCCGCGCCCCGTGCACCACCGCGATCCGCTCGCCGAAGAACTCCGCAGCTCGGGCGAGGAAGCTGACCGGGCTCAGCGGCACGAAATTCGCCGCCCGCTTCCTGAGTTCGGGTCTGTCGGTTGTCATGTCGGTGCTCGCGTGGCCGGGCGAAGTTGGATCGCACCAACTTGTCATACCGGGGCTCGCCCCCGGTATCCAGCCACCCGCGAATGGTCGCGATCAGAACCAGCCTGCAGCCAACGCGATCTGGTCCTCGGCAAGGCCTCGGATCAGGCCCATTGGTGGGCCGCTTGGCATCCGCATCTACTCGGCAATGAGAACCTTGTCGGCGATCGAAGCCGCCGGCGGGACCAATCCAGTGATCCCACCGGCGGTTCGATCTCAAACGTCAGAATCTATAGTTGAGGCCGACCTTCAGCATCTGGATGTCGCGATCGAGGGTGGCGGTATTGCCAAACCCGCTCACGGTGCGATCGGACAGGCCGAGGAAATTGTACTCGCCCTTGGCGCTCCAGTGGGGCGAGATGGAGTACTCGACACCGGCACCGACCAGCCAGCCTCCGTCAGTGCTGCTCGTGCTCACAACACCACCGGTATTGAGGTTGGTGATGCTGGCGCTATTGTGCACCCAGCCGCCGCCGATCTTGACGAACATGAGCCAGCGCTCGACGGTCAGGCCGACGCGGGCCGACAGAGTCGTGATCCAATCCGTATCGGCCGATGCCTGATATGCGCCGCTCAGGAACAGACCGCTGTGGGATCTGTCGATCGACGACCAGTCGAAATCCCACTCGATGCCGATCACCAGGTTTCTGATCTGATAGTTGAAGCCGACCTGTCCGCCTCCGATGAAGCCATTCTGATCCGTGGTAAAGCTCAGGTTGGTGGCTTGATCGGTGAGTGTGCCGCTGCCCCAGGCGCCGCCGATGTTGCCGCCCACGTAGAGACCGGTCCAAGTGAAGACCGGCGGAGGTTCGAGAACCATCACACCGGGACCTGGACCTGGGCGATAGGGGCCGTCAGCACGAGCCGCACCGGCGAGCACTAACAATGCCATGCCAGCCAACGCTGGAACATGACGCAAACACGTCTTGAACATGTCGGTTGTCGCTCCTGTTCTAAAACAACGGCGTCCGCAAGCACGCAGAACAGGTCAGCGGATCGGTGAACACTCCCGAGCAGGACCAATCACACGGCCCGGCTCAACCTCGGGCGCACGGCCCTCGGTGCCTCATTGTACGTAGCATCTCTTACGAATCATCCTCCGTGTGCTCTGCCGACGCGATTGGCCGGGAGATGTCGCGCTTGGGCATCGCTCTTTTGTTCGATATCGGATATCGGGCAGCCGTAAAATTTCGGCGTCAGGATTGGCTGCGCTTCGCATTCGCGCGCATGCCCAAGCGCGACTGGCTAAGCCGCCCAGCCGATTTGGCGAGCTGAAGTCTTTGCGCCCGGCTTGAAACCACAACCCAGTGCTGAGCCCCGTCGAAGCACGGCCTTGGCGGACTTATTCGCCCTTCGACGAGTTCAGGGCTGCGCGTCTTCTGTTTCCACGTGAACCGGAGAGAGGCGCTAGCCGCCGCTGAAGGCTGTCGCTGCCCAGCAGGGATATTCAGATAGCCACGGGTTATTCAGTCCGGAATTGCAGGGTGTCTGATAGCCGTCGATGAACAGGGTGCTCTCGCCGCCCTGCGTCGGAATCTCGCCCTTCAGCGCGCGTGCATCGAAGAGGATATTCTTGCCGTCCAGTCGCGGGTTGGTGAGAACCACGATGGCCTGCATCGGCTTCCCGGCCGGATTGAACACGGTCAGGGCGGCGTTGGGCGGGTCATCCTTGAAGCCGTTCTTGCCTTCGTTCCACAGCTTGGCGAACAGATCATTGCGGACCTGGCCCGTCAGCCGCTGCGGGCGATCGGAAAAGAAGGTGGTCATGGGCGAAGCATCACCCAGCGTCAGCACGCCGTCTTTGAACGTCACGTTCTTGGCGACCTGCACAAACTGAACTTCGGGCGCCTTGGCCGCAGGCGTCTTGGACTCAGCTATCGCAAAAGGCGCGCCGTATACGAGCAGCAGGGCCGCAAGCGCAGGAACTCCGTACCGGGTTGTCATCTCGGCCTCCAGCAAAGGAACTAGATTTCCTACATGAGGAAGCAGACGAGCAGCCGCGGTCAATTGCGGAGATTGCTGAAAATGCGCTGCCCGCAGCTGTCATGGTCGGGCTTGTCCCGACCATCCGTCTATCAAATTGCTCAGGAGCCCGATGATGGCTGGATCCTCGAGACAGGCCCAAGGATGACAGGCTGTGCGTCCGGACTGCGGTGCAACCAAAACCGGAAGCCCACTAAGGGAAAACCCTGGGATGGCTTGGCGGGTCCTGCAAACAATTGACTATCCAGCCTCCGAGCCACCGGCGGGTGACGCGCTACCAGTCCCGGTTCCCGATCGCCACCTCGATATCGACGTCATAGCCATAGGCCTCGAGAATGAATGCGACGTCGCCGGCGATCGCCTCGCGCGCTGCGGTTTCGATGTCGCTGCCCGCCTTCAAGAACTCTGCCTGCAGTTGATTGAAGGCCTCGGCGGTGGCCTGCGTGAGCTTGTAGACTGCCTCGCCCTCCGGAGCTTCGCGTTCGATGCGTTCCGCCAGCTGGCGCAATAGCTCCTGTCCCTTTGCCACCAGATGCTTCGGGAAGTAGCCATCCGCGAGCATGTCCTTGAGCAGCGTGTGCTCTCTCACTCTCTCGTTCTCAATCGGCATCCGTAACCTCACTTAGGCCCGCTGCTGCAGATATCGTGGCCGCGCGGTCCTATCAGCCTTTCGATCTCTTCTCGGCATCGCGCTGGTAGACGGCAAAGAATGCTTTCCCCATGAGCGAGGACTCGCGGTCAACACACGTTTGCAGGACGTCGGCGCGAAGGCTTTGAATGCGCTTGTCTTGCGGGGCTGCGTCGCTGGCGAACTCGGCTAGGTGAGCCGCGACTCGTGTGTGACCTTCCTCGGCCAGAGCAGCGGCGCGTTCGGCAAGTCTGTCAGCACCGCCTGCCAGCCGGGCCAGCTCTGAGGCTAGATCGCTCTTGCGGGCCGGCTTCAGATGTGCCGGGTTGCCATCGAACCAGCCCGCGTAGAGATGGTAGACGCCCCGAACGAGAAATTCGGGGTCATCGTATTTTGCAACCAGGTAGGGCTTTGCCAGGTACTTGGCCGGCACCTTCACGGCTTGCAGTATCGCGTCGAGCGTGGCGCCCTCGTTCATCAGCCGAAGCGTCTCGGAGATGAGATACTCGAGTGCCTCCGCGCCATCCCGCAGCACCTGTGCGGCGCGATCTTTGCCGAAAATGACCGGTCCATGGCCAGGGATCAAAACCTCCGGCTCCAGCCGCTCCATCTTCCGCAACGCAAGCGCCCAGTCTGCCGCATAACGCTGGACCTTGCGGGGGTTGCCTGCATTGGGGAATACCCAAATCACAAAGTCTCCGCTCGCCAGCACGCGGCGCTCGGGCAGCCAGACAAACGTGGCATCGTCGGTTTCGCCCCGGCCATGCAAGAGCTCGATCCGCTCATCGCCAACCGTGAGAGAGAGCGCATCGTCGTAGACCTCGTCGGGGCGCCGCTGACCGATGGGGTACACGTAGCCCGGCATGTTGAATTGCTGCGCCTGAACGATGCTGTTGTACCCGTGCGAGGTTTCATACCGCTCCATTCGGCGCTGCACGTTCCGGTGCGCGACGATGCGTGGTCGGGGAACGCCTCTGTCGTCAGCCTCCGCGTCGATGGCCTTTATGCCGCTGGTGTGATCGATGTGGCCGTGGGTGTAGATGACCGTGTGAATCGGGCTGTTGTCCCAGGTTCTCACCAGATCCAGCGTCTGTTTGGCGGTCTCGGGTTTCGCAGTGTCGACCAAGACGAGCCCGGCGCTGGTGCGAATCGCCGACACGCTGCCGCAAAAGTACGTCGTGTGGACCGTGATGATGTCTTGCCCCACGTGCGTGATGGCGCCGCCGGTCACAGCCGCTGTCCACTCTTCCATTTGAGCGGTGCCGTTCCAAAGACGTTCGAACAGCGCGACCTCGGTCATCTCATGGCCTCATGGAATGCGGTTCCCTCGCCTAGCTAGGATTGCCCCTGACGGCCGCTGTCAAGGCTGGGCAGCAAGCAACCGATGCCGACAGCAAACTCGCTGCAAGCCAGAGGTCTGCTTGCAGTCGAGACTTGGGCTGCGCAGGCGGTCCTGCGCGCTACGCTTGCGAGTTCACGCTGTTTGCAGCCGCCGGCATTGGAGGTCGGCAGCAGCCGTGACCGTGCAGCCGCCGCCCACTTCGCATTGCAGTCTGCTGCCAATGCGCACAGTGCTCCTAGAGCCCGCGCGCGCCGCCTTCCCAACCACCTTGGTCGCCCTTCGGTGAGGAAAGGACAGCGATGAGCACTTTCAGCATGGCAGCCAGCAAGCTTGAATGGTCCTGGGTATCGCTAAGAGCGTTGGCTCTCCGAACGTGAGTATTCATGGTGTTTACTCCTCAGAAAGTATGTGCTCTGAACGGTTCGCCACTATGCGATCCGTCGCACGATCGGGCCTTGGCTTTTCGCAATGGAAAGCCACCGACCGTGCGCAAAGGTCGACGACTACGCCCAAGCGGGGTCAGTCCAACGATGCGTGATTGGTGGGCGGGGTCAGATTGAGAAGCTGCCCTACCGCCTCGCTTGCGAAAGCAACGGGTGCAGTGCTACGCGCTCATCCCGCGCCCAGCAGGTGGCCGCCGTCGACGGTGATGATGCTGCCGGTCATGAAGCTGCCGGCGTCGGAGGCCAGCAACAGCAGTGGCCCGTCCAGCTCCTGCAACTCGCCCGCCCGCTTCATCGGCACGCCTGACAGCATGCGCCTGCCGGTCTCGCTGGCCAGGAACGTGTCGTTGATCTCGGTGGAGAAATAACCGGGCGCCAGCGCGTTGACGCGGATCTTGTCGCGCGCCAGTTCCAGCGCCATCGACTTGGTCAGGCTGACCACGGCGGCCTTGGAGGCGGCGTAGGCCGACAGCGTCTTGCTGACGCCGAAGCCCAGGATCGAGGCGATGTTGATGATCGAGCCGCCGGCTCCGTTGGCGATCATGCGCCGCGCCGCCTCCTGGCCGACGCGGAACACGCCGTCCAGATTGACGGCCAGCACCGAGCGCCATTCCTCCTCTGTGGTTTTGGTCAGGAACGAGCCGGATGGCACGCCGGCATTATTGATCAGGATCGTCACGGGACCCATCGCTGCGGCCGCATCGAATGCGCCCCACACTGAGGCCGGTTCGGTGACGTCCAGACGCACCGCCAGGGCCTTGCCGCCTCCGCGCTCGATGTCCGCGGCCAGGCTCTGCAATCGATCCAGCCGCCGGGCCGCCAGCACCACGTTGGCGCCGGCCCGGCTCAGCACTTGCGCGAAATGCCGGCCGAGCCCGGACGACGCGCCCGTCACCAGCGCCGTCCTGCCTTTGAGAGAGAATAGGTCGTCGCCCATCTGTACCCATCCGGACAGAGCAGTCTCGATGCGACGCCTCGTGCCCGCGTCGGCTGCAACCGTGCCTTTGCCGCACCGTGCAAGTCAATGCAAACCGCTCCCGCTTATCCGGGGCGGTTCGATATGCAGCGAAGCATTTGCGATGCGGCGCCCGCTAGCTTCGGCGACGAAAGCCCCCAACACAGGAGTTAGACGATGGCTAACACGAGCAATCCGATCGACCGCTTCGTGGTGACCGCCTTCTGGGAGGCGAGCCCCAGTGAGGAAGAGGCCGTCGCGGCGATCTTGTCGCGTTTTGCACCGCAGGCACAACAGGAGCCGGGCGTCGAGAGTTTCGTGATCCACCGCTCGCGCACCGAGCCCTCCAAGTTCTTCTTCTATGAAGTCTTCAAGGATGAAGCAGCGTTCGGAGCACACCAGCAGACGCCGCATTTCAAGAGCCTGATCGCCGGTCAGGCCCTGGCCAAGCTCGCCAAGCGCGAGCGCGCCCAGTACTCGATACTCGGATAGCCCGGAGTTGGCCGGCACCGCCAAGCGTGGTGTCGGCCTTGTCCTCCGCGGCGCCTAGCCGCCCAGGCCTGGCACGGCGCCGACGAAGTCGCGCTTGCCGAGCTCGACGCCGTTGTGGCGCAGGATGGCGTAGGCGGTGGTGGCGTGGAAATAGAAGTTCGGCAGCACGAAGTGGATCAGATAGGGCTGGCCCTTCAAGGTGACGGGCTGGCCGCCGATCGAGAGCTTCACGTCGCGCTCCTCCGAGCCGTCGATCTGCGCCGCCTTGAACGACTGCACGAAATCCGTAGTCTTCTTGATCCGCTCCTGCAGCTCGGCAAACGTCTTCTCGCGGTCCGGCCAACTCGGCACGTCGGCACCGGCGAGGCGCGCCGAGGCGCCCTTGGCGAAGTCGCTGGCGATCTGCACCTGCTGAGACAAGGGAAACATGTTGGGCGCCAGACGCGCCGCCAGCAGCACTGTCGCGTCGCATTTCTTTGCCGTGGCATAGGTCTGCGCCTTGTCGAGCACGCCCGACAGGGCCGTCAGGATCTGCACGAAGGTGGGCACCGACGCTTGGTACATGGAGAGGGGCATGAGGCTCTTTCCCTTGTCAGCGGCCGCCGCTATCGCGCGACAGCCTGGTACGCGAGATATAGTGCGCGTTCTCGAGATGGCACAGGCTGACGCGCCATTCGATGGGGCGGTCGTCGAGCGAGTAGCCGATGCGATCGACCCTGAGCAGCGGCGCGCCGACGGCGACCGATAGCTTGGCGGCCGTTTCAGCGTCTGCCGCGACTGCCGTCAGCCGGTCGTCGGTGCGCATCATCAGGATGCCGTAGGATTTCTGGAACAGGTCGTAGAGCGTGTTGGGGATGACCGGCAGATCGGTGAAACCCGGGAACAGCTTGGCCGGCAGCGCGATGGTCTCGGCGATGAATGGTTTGGCTTCGCGGGTGCGTGTGCGGCGGATGCGGATCACCTCGTCGGCGGCGGCGAGGGCGAGCTTTGCGCGCTCGTTGCCGGTGGCTCGTGCAATTTCGACATCGGGGCGCGTGCTGTCGGGCGTGATCGCCGAGCCCGCCTGATCGGCGATGTTGAAGAAACGGAACAGCACATGTGCGGGCGTGTGCTCCAGCACGAACGTGCCGCGGCCCTGCCGGCGCAGCACCAGCCGCTCGGAGGCCAGCGCCTCGATGGCCTTGCGCGCGGTGCCCTGGCTGACGCCGAACTCGTCGGCGATCTCGAACTCGTTGGGGATCAGCTGGCCCGGCTTCCACACGCCTAAGCGGATGCGCTCGATGAGCTGGTCGCGCACTCGAGCATAGAGGGGCCGGGGATCGTCATGGTCAGCCATGCTCATCGGGCCTGTCTGCCCTGCCAAACACTTAGCTGGATTGTCGAGCATATCTTATATAAGAATAGACGCTTCCACGCATTGAAAGAATTCTGCAGCAGGGGGAGACAGCGTGCCCGCACCGCATTTCCTGGTTCATAGTCCGAAGGACAACGTCGGGGTGGTCGTCGTCGAGGGCCTCAAGGCCGGCACCGAGATGCTGGGCGTCGTCACCGAGACCGACACGACGCTCAACCTGAAGGCCAAGCAGGACATCCCGATCGGTCACAAGGTGGCGCTCAAGGCCCTCAAGAAGGGCGACACCATCATCAAGTACGGCGAGGACATCGGCCGCATGGTCGCCGATGCGGGCGTGGGCGAGCACGTCCATGTGCAGAACCTCAAGACCAAGCGCTGGTAGGACGCAAAAAAAGATGGCCCCCAAGTCCAACGCAAAGCCTGCCAAGGGCAGCAACCTGAGTTTTCACGGCTGGCGCCGCGAGAACGGCCGCGTCGGCGTGCGCAATCACGTCGTCATCCTGCCGCTCGATGACCTTTCCAACGCCGCCTGCGAGGCGGTCGCCAACAACATCAAGGGCACGCTGGCCCTGCCGCACGCCTACGGCCGCCTGCAGTTCGGCGCAGACCTCGACCTGCATTTCCGCACCCTGATCGGCACGGGCTCCAACCCCAATGTCGCCGCCGTGGTCGTGATCGGCATCGAGGACGGCTGGACCGATCGCGTCGTCAAGGGCATCGCCAAGACCGGCAAGCCGGTGGTCGGCTTCGGCATCGAAGGTCATGGCGACATCGCCACCATCGCCAAGGCCTCTCACAAGGCCAAGGAGTTCGTGCAGTGGGCCTCCGAGCTGCAGCGCGAGGAATGCGGCATCGCCGACCTGTGGGTGTCGACCAAGTGCGGCGAGAGCGACACCACCACGGGCCTGTCGTCCTGCCCGACGGTCGGCAACATGTACGACAAGCTGATTCCCAAGGGCATCTACGGCTGCTTCGGCGAGACCTCCGAGATCACCGGCGCCGAGCACATCGCCAAGGAGCGCGCCGTCGACGCCAAGATCGGCGACAAGTGGATGGCCGTGTTCAAGGCCTACCAGGACGAAGTGATCGAGGCGCACAAGGTCGACGACTTGTCCGACAGCCAGCCGACCAAGGGCAACATCGCCGGCGGGCTCACGACCATCGAGGAGAAGGCGCTCGGCAACCTCGAGAAGATCGGCCGCACCTGCAAGTACATCGAGGTGCTGGAGCCGGCCGAGGCGCCAGCGGCCGGCCCGGGCCTCTACTACATGGACACGTCCTCGGCGGCAGCCGAATGCGTGACGCTGATGGCGGCCGGCGGCTACGTGGTGCACACCTTCCCGACCGGCCAGGGCAACGTGATCGGCAACCCGATCGTGCCGGTCATCAAGATCTCCGGCAACCCCAAGACCCTGCGCACCATGGCCGAGCACATCGACGTCGACGTGACCGGCATCCTGCGCCGCGACCAGACGCTCGACACGGCCGGCGATGCGCTGATCGACATGATCATGCGCACCGCCAACGGCCGCCTCACGGCCGCCGAAGCGCTGGGCCACCGCGAGTTCTCGCTGACCAAGCTGTACCGCAGCGCGTAATGTCTCCTTCTCCCCGCTTGCGGGGAGAAGGCCGGGATGAGGGGCAGCCGCAATCGCCGGAGCAAGCTTCGGCCCCTCACCCCGGCCCTCTCCCCATGCAGTATGGGGGGAGGGAAGAGGGGGCGACGCTATGAAGATCACCCGCATCCGGGACGCTGTCGCGCCGATCCCCTCGCCGATGCGCAATGCCATCATCTCCTTCGACAAGATGACGATCAGCGTGGCGGCGGTGGAAACCGACGTGGTGCGCGACGGCAAGCCGGTGATCGGCTACGGCTTCACCTCCAACGGCCGCTATGCCCAGTCCGGGATCATCCGCGAGCGCTTGGCGCCGCGCATTCTGGAGGCAAATCCCGCCAAGCTGACGGACGCTGCGGCCGGCACGCTCGATCCGCACGCCATCTGGGCCGCCATGATGAGCAACGAAAAGCCGGGCGGCCACGGCGACCGCGCCTTCGCCGCCGGCGCCATCGACATGGCCGTATGGGACGCCACCGCCAAGATTCTCGGCAAGCCATTGTGGCGCCTTCTCTCGGACCGCTACAACGGCGGCAAGATCGACCAGCGTGTGCTCGTCTATTCGGGCGGCGGCTACTACTACCCAGGCAAGGAAAAGGCCGGCCTGCAGGACGAGATGCGCCGCTGCCGCGATCTGGGTTACCGGCTGATGAAGATGAAGATCGGCGGCGCTCCGCTCGCCGAAGACATGCAACGCATCGAGTGGGCGCTGGAAATCGCGGGCGCGGGCGAGAACCTGGCGGTGGATGCCAATGGCCGTTTCGATCTCGATACCGCGCTGGCCTACGCAAAAGCGATGCAGCAATACGGGCTCGGTTGGTTCGAGGAGCCGGTGGAGCCGCTCGACTACCAGGCCCACGCGGTGCTGTGCGAGGTGACGAGCCTGCCCATTGCGACCGGCGAGAACCTGTTTTCCGTGCAGGACTTCCGCAATCTGGTGCGGCATGGCGGGATGCGCCCGCACAAGGATTGGCTGCAGCCCGACCCTTCGCTCTGCTACGGCCTCACTGAGGCCCTGCGTATCCTCGACATGGCCGACCGTGCCGGCTGGTCGCGGCGGCGCTGCGTTCCGCACGGCGGGCACCAGCTCGGCCTCAACATGGCGGCCGGCCTGCAGCTCGGCGGCACGGAAAGCTATCCCGGCGTGTTCCAGCCCTACGGCGGTTTCGCCGACGATGTTCCCGTCGTCGACGGCTACGTGGGCCTTCCGGAGGCGCCCGGCATCGGCATGGAGTTGCGGGCCGTCATGTTCGCCGAGATGCGCAAGCGCCTGGAGTTCGATTGAGTGAGAATCTCCCTCTCCCCACGAAGGATGGTGAGAGGGAACACGGACGGAGCCAGGAAGACAATGACCAGGATCGTCATCACCGAGTTTCTCGAGACGGATGCCGTCGATGAGTTGAAGCGCCGCGGCTTCGAGGTCCACTACGACAGCACGCTATGGACCAAGCGGGCGGAGCTGGAAAAGCTGGTGCGCGATCTCCCTGGCCTGATCGTGCGCAACCGCACGCAGGTCAACAAGGCTCTGCTGGAATTGGCTCCCAAGCTGAAGGTGGTCGGCCGGCTGGGCGTCGGCCTCGACAACATCGACGTGAAAGCCTGCGAGGCGCGCGGCATCGAGGTGTGCTCGGCGCGCGGGGCCAATGCCACGTCCGTCTCCGAGTACGCCATCGCCATGGCCATGATCCTGCTGCGCGGGCGCGCCTACCTCGATACGCACCGCCTGGTGGCCGGTGAATGGCCGCGCGAGGAGCTGGGCCGCGGCGTCGAGCTGGCCGGCAAGACGCTCGGCGTGATCGGCCTGGGCTCGATCGGCAGCACCAGCGCACGCAAGGCCCGCGCGCTCGACATGCGGGTCATCGCCAGCGATCCCTACCTGCCCGACGACAGCGAGAATTGGAACCTGGCCGAGAAGGTGTCGCTCGACGAGCTGCTGGCAAGAGCGGATGTCGTCACCATCCATTGCCCACTCAATCCTGAGACGCGCGGCCTGATGGGCGCTGCCGAGATGCGGCGCATGAAGAAGGGCGCCGTCCTCATCAACTCGGCCCGCGGCGGCATCGTCGACGAGGCGGCCTGCGCCGCCGCATTGAAGGCCGGTCATCTGGGTGGCGCTGCGCTCGACGTATTCGACCACGAGCCGATCAAGGCCGAGGCCGGCAAGCTGTTCGCCGGCATCCCCAACGTCATCCTGACGCCGCACATCTCGGGCGTCACCTTGGAGGCCACCCACAGGGTCAGCTTCATGACGGTCGACAGCGTCGTGCGGGTTCTGAAGAAGACCCGATGAGCACGACCACCATCGGTATTGCCGAGCTGGAGGCGCTGATTGCGGCCGCCCTCGTCGCCTCGAACACGTCCGAAGCCAATGCCCGCTCGGTGGCGCGCGCTCTGACCCAGGCGGAGATCGACGGCCAGAAAGGCCACGGGCTTTCCCGCGTGCCGAGTTACGCAGGCCAGGCGCGCTCCGGCAAGGTCGATGGCCACGCCGTTCCAACCGCCACCCAGATGCGCCCCGGCGCCCTGATGATCGACGCAAAGGGCGGCTTTGCCTTTCCGGCCTTCGATCTGGCCATCGCGCGCCTGCCCGAGCTGGCCGGCAAGGCAGGCATCGCTGCAGCCGGTTTCCTGCGCTCGCATCACTTCGGCGTGGTCGGCCGGCACGTCGAGCGCCTTGCCGAAGCTGGGTCTGGTGGCGCTGGCGTTCGGCAATACGCCCAACGCCATTGCCCCATGGGGCGGCAAGCGGTCGGTCTACGGCACCAATCCGATCGGCTTTGCCGCACCACAGCGGGACAAAGCCCCCGTGGTCGTCGACTTGGCGCTCAGCCAGGTCGCGCGCGGCAAGATCCTGACAGCGGTGCAGAAGGGCGATCCCATCCCCCCTGACTGGGCCGTCGATGCCGACGGCAAGCCGACCACCGATCCCGCAGAGGCGCTGAAAGGTACCCTGCTGCCGATCGGCGGTGCCAAGGGGGCAGCTCTGGCGCTGATGGTGGAAGTGCTGGCCGTGGCCATCACCGGCGCCAACTTCGGGTTCGAGGCCAGCTCGTTCTTCGATGCCGACGGCAAGCCGCCCGGCGTCGGACAGTTGCTGATCGCCATCGATCCCGGTGCATTCGCCGGCCAGTCGATGTTCCTCGATCGCATCGCCGCGCTGGCGCATGTCATCGAGCACGAAGCCGGCGCCCGCCTGCCAGGCTCGCGCCGCCTCGCCGCTCGCGAGAAGGCGGCCCGCGAAGGGCTGACCGTCGACAGCAAGCTTCTATCCGAAGCACGGACGCTGGCAGGCCATTGAGAGCTGTCATCCCGGAATTCGCGCCAGCGAATATCCGGACCCAGGGTCGCAGACGCCGATCGGTGTTGTGGGTCCCGGATATTTGCCTGCGGCAAATTCCGGGATGACAGCGATTACACCGGCACCAGGCGATCCTTGCCGAACGAGATGGTGGCGCAGGTGCCGCTGCCGAGCGCGCTGTCGATGGCCAGCACGGCGCCATTGGCCGCGGCCAGCGTGCGCGTCAGCGGCAGGCCGAGCCCCAGGCCGGCGTTGGCCGGTCGCAGTCGTTGCGGGCGCCGAATGGTCTGGTCGACGGCATGGTCAGCCGTGTCCATGCCGGGTCCGGTATCGACCACCGAGATGCGCAGCGGCCCATCGACATCATAGGCGACCGTCACCTTCACCCGGTCGCCGCAGCGCGCGAACTTGATGGCATTGGCCAGCAGGTTGAGCAGCATCTGCCTCAAACTCACCGCGTCGGCGACGATGCGCGGCAGGTTCGGCGGCACCTCCGTCGACAGCGCCAGTCCGGCCTTCTCGGCCAGCGGCTGGGCTACCAGCAGACAACTCTCGACGATGCAGGCGGGATCGACATCGGCGAAGGTGAGCTGGGGCACGCCCGAGGCTTCCTCTTCGCCCTTCAGCATGCCGTCCAGCACGGCCATGGCATGCCGTGCGCTCTCGTGGATGTTGCGCGCGTAGCTCTTGTAGCGGTCGGAGGCCATCGGGCCGAAATGCTCGTCCTTGAGGATCTCGGCATAGGCGATGACGGCGCCGAGCGGCGTCCGCAATTCGTGCGCGAGCTTGGACCTGAGCGCTACGTCGCACAGCGGACCCAGCCGGTCGCCATCAGCCCGCGCGGTGTGGGTTGGCCGCCCCCGTTCGGCTGCCGGCGCACGCACGAGGCGGAGTGGTCCATGGCCGCCGGGCGTGCTCACCGCGCAGGCTATGCGCAGGCTGCCGCGCGGTGTCCAAAACGTCATGGTCATGTCATGCGTGCAGGTGTCGGCCGTCAGACCACGCAGCAGCTGCACGGCCGGCATGGCGCAATCGAGCGCAAATGGCAGATCCGCCCCGCCGGCCTCCAGGCCCAGCAGCCCCCAGCCGCCTGTGTTTGCCTCCAGCACGGCGCCGCTTTCGAGGTCGATCAACAGGGCCGCACCGTCACAATTGGCCAAATCCTCTTGCGAGGGGCCGGATGAGGGGTGCTCGGGAGCCTGTCGCATGCTCGATATGTCGGTGAATCAGCTGCGCGATTCTGCTTACCGGGAACATACCGCAGCGTCCATCGCACGGCCGCCAGCGGACACAAGTTCCTGTTCAGAACGAAAAAACGCGCTGGCCCTCGACGCCTGGGATATAGTTCATCCAGGGAGCGACAGACCCTGTACGTGGCGCCAGAAACACCAGAGGTTCCCCATGACAGACAAGCCCGCGATGGAAATCCCGACGGCCATGCGTGAGATGGCCGAGCGCAGCGTCGAGCAGGCCCGCTCCGCCTACCAGCAATTCATGGACATGGCCCATCAGGCACAGGACATGGTCGCCAAGTCGTCCGATGCCGTCACCTCCAGTGCCAAGGAGGTGCAGGCGCGCGCCCTGCGCTATGCGCAAGAGAACATGGATTCCAGCTTCACCTTTGCCAGTGACCTCGCACGCGCGCGCGATCTGAGGGAGTTTCTGGAGATCCAGCAGCGCTACGCGCAGAAGCAGGCCATGACCTATACCCAGCAGGCCCAGGAGCTCGGCCGCCTGATGGCCGACGCCGCCCAGATGGCGCAACGCAAGATGTGACTTGTCATCCCGGGCCTTGTGCCCGGGATCCATCTATCAGCTGGCTCCACTTGCGAGGACGGTTGCATTCCGGTGAACCGCACCGGGATGACACCTCTACCGCCCCGTGAACTTCGGCGGACGCTTGGCGAGGAACGCGCTCAGGCCCTCGCGGAAGTCGGCACTGCCGTAGCACAGCTCGATCAGGTCCTTGTCTTCGACGCCGGCGAATTTGTCGCGCATGCGGCGCACGACCTCCTTGCCGGCGCGCATGGTCAGCGGCGCCTGCGTGGCGATCTGCGCGGCGAGGGCCTGCGCCCGCGCCATTAACTCCTCGTTGGTGTCGAACAGTTCGTTGACGAGGCCGATGGCCAACGCCTCGTCGGCCTCGATCAGGCGCGTGGTCATCAGCATGTCGACGGCCCGGCCGACGCCCGTCAGCATGGCGACGCGGGCGATGTTGGCCGCCGACAGGCAGTTGGCGAGCGTGCGCGCGATGGGGAAGCCGAATTTCAGCTTGCGCGTCGAGATGCGCAGGTCGCAGGCCGCGGCGATCACGGCGGCTCCGCCCGTGCACACGCCGGGGATGGCAGCGATGACGGGCACGGCGCAGCGCTCCATCTTGGCGAACATCGCCTCCATGCGCGCTTCGTAGGCCAGCCCGTCGTCGCCCGACTTGAAGTCGCGGAACAGCGAGATGTCGGTGCCTGCCCCGAACGCGCGCCCGCCGGCTCCGGTGATGATGATGGCTCGCACCGAGCCATCGTCCGGCACCGTCGCGCAGATCTCGCCCAGCCGGTCGTACATCGGGAAGGTCAGAGCGTTGTGCGCCTGCGGCCGGTTGAACGTGACGATGCCCGTGGTGCCCTGCACCTCGTAGAGGATTTCCGCCTCGGGGGTATCTTTCATTGCTGTCTTCGCTCTCTTGCTCGGATCATCTTCGCAGACGTCATGCCCGCGGAGGCGGGCACCCACGACACCAAGCCGTTTGGATGCGGCAAGTTGCATGGATCCCCGCCTGCGCGGGGATGACGTCACCTCTTCGCCATCTCCGTGAAGTAGTCCATGGCCGCGCGCACGCCGGCCGGTTTGTGCGGAACGCCGGCCAGGGCGTAGCCCATCTCGCAGCCAGCCAGCGTGCCGAGCATGGTGAGGTCATTGGTGTCGCCCAGATGGCCGATGCGGAATACCTTGCCGGCCAGCTTGGTCAGCCCGGTGCCGAGCGACACGTCGAAGGCCTCCAGCGTCGTCTTGCGGAAGTTGTCGGCGTTGTGCCCCTCGGGCATGATCACGGCGGTCAGCACCGACGAATAGTACTTCGGGTCCTTGCACAGGATCTCGAGCCCCCAGGCCCGCACGGCTCGGCGCACACCTTCAGCGTGCCGATCATGCCGCGCAAACACATGGTCCAGCCCCTCCTCGTGCAGCATGTCGATGGCCTCGGCCAGGCCGTAGAGTAGGTTGGTGCCCGGCGTGTAGGGAAAGAACCCCTCTTTGTTGGGCCCCACCATCTCCTCCCACGACCAGAACAACTTGGGCAGCTTGGCAGTCTTGGTGGCGGCCAGCGCCTTGTCGCTCACCGCATTGAACGACAGCCCCGGCGGCAGCATCAGCCCTTTTTGCGAGCCGGCCACCGTTACGTCCACACCCCATTCGTCGTGCCGGTAGTCGATCGAGGCCAGCGAGGAGATGGTGTCGACCATCAGTAGCGCCGGGTGCCTGGCCGCGTCGATGGCGCGGCGCACCTCGTCGATGCGCGAGGTGGCCCCCGTCGAGGTTTCATTGTGCACCACGCACACCGCCTTGATGGTATGCGCCTTGTCCTCGCGCAAGACGGGCCTCAATGGCCTTGGCATCGGCGCCGCTGCGCCAGTCGGACTCGATGAATTCCGGCTGCAGGCCGAGCTTGAGGGCCATGTTGCGCCACAGGGTGGCGAAATGGCCGGTCTCGTACATCAGCACCTTGTCGCCGGGCGACAGCGTATTCACCAGCGCCGCCTCCCACGCACCGGTGCCGGAGGCCGGATAGATGAATACCGGGTTGGTGGTCTTGAAGATGGTCTTGATGCCGGACAGCACGCGGAGGCCCAGCTTCTTGAAATCCGGCCCGCGATGGTCGATCACCGGCATGGCCATCGCCTTCAGGATGCGGTCGGGCACCGGCGTCGGCCCCGGAATCTGCAGGAAGTGCCGGCCGGCGCGGCGAGGCTCGTTCGACATCACGTGCTCTCCATGGCAAGGGGATACACCTTAAGCGGGCTTGTGGCGCGCTGCCAACGCCCGGGCGAAATGCCGTAAGCCTTCTTGAACTGGCGGGTCATGTGGCTCTGGTCGGCAAAGCCGCTGATCGCCGCGGCCTCCACCAGCGATGCACCGGCTTGCATCAGGCGGCGGGCGCGATCGAGACGCCGCATCACCTGGTAGCGGTAGGGGCTGGTGCCGAGGCAGGCGCGGAAATGTCGCGCCAGGGCGAAACGGTCGAGCCCGGTGATGCCTTCCAGCTGCTCGGAGGCGACCATCTGCTCGACGTTGGCATCGAGGAAGTCGCGTGCGAGATCGACCGCCCGCAGGCTCGCTGCCGCGACGGCCGGCCTGGTGTTGGACCGGTCCAGCGCAACGAGCGCCGCCGCCACCTCGGCAATGATCTGGTCGAGCTGCAGATCCTCGAGTGGCGTTTCCAGATCCTGCAGCGCCGGCATGATGGCGGCAATCAGCCGGGCGTCGTCGGTGGTGCCGGCGCCGGTGAACGGCAGCGGTCGGGGTTTGTCACCGAGTGCGGCCTGGATGAGACGCGGCTCGATGTAGGCGATGCGGTAGCGAAAGCCGCTGCCGGTGCCCGCCCGCCCATCATGCACCTCGTCTGGATGCACGGTGATGGCCCGGCCCAAGTGGCTGTGCACGGTCGTGCCGCGGTAGTCGAACAGCTGCACACCGGACAGCGTCACGCCGATGGCATAGGTGTCGTGCCGGTGCGGATCATAGCCGTGCCCGGCAAAATAGGCTTCCAGCCGCTCGATGCCGGATTGCCGCGGCGCAATCCGGATCCAGTCGCGCGGCGAGGCCATGCACAATCGTTCAAGACCTTCGTGCGGCGCCGGGTGCATGGGGTTGGGCATGTGCATGGATAGCAGACCGAACGGGTCCTGTGCGACTGGAACGCGCCCATGGAAAACCTGCCGAGCTTCATTCTTGCCGGCGTGGCCCTGACCGGCAGCCCCGGCCCCAACACGCTGGGCCTGGCGGCGGCCAGCGCCGCCTACGGACTGCGCGGCAGCCTCGCCTTGCTGGCCGGGTCGGTCGTTGGTGTTTTCGCCGTCATGCTGGCGACTGCGACCGGCCTGACCGGACTGGTGTTGGCGCAACCTGGCGTGGCGCCCGTAGTCAGCCTGCTCGCTGCGGCCTACATGGTCTACCTCGCCTACCGCATTGCCACGGCGCCTCCCGTAACCAACGCGGCCACCGAGCACGCGCCGGGCTTTGGCCCAGGGCTGTTCCTGGGGCTCGGCAACCCCAAGGCCTACGCGGCGATGGCGGCCCTTTATTCGGGCTTCATGCTGCTGCCCAGCGATCCGGTCGCCGATGCCGTTGCCAAGACCGGCATACTCCTGCTCATGATCGTCGCTGTGGACGTGGTCTGGCTGCTGGTCGGATCGGCGCTGACCCGCGCATCGGCGCGGCCGGCCGTCCATCGCGCCATCAATGTTGCTTTTGCCGTACTGCTGCTTGCATCCGTCGCGCTGACGTTCGCTCTGTAGAGCGGGATCGCGTCTGATCGAAGCGCTCCGGGGCTGCCGCCATCACAGCCACATCTTCCCGCACTGATTTGAGCAGCCATTGTCTGTCGAGGACGCCATTCCGCCGTGACAGCAGCGATAGCCTGCCTCGATGCGGCCTACTCGCAGACTTCGGCGAGCGCGGCCTGCGTTCTGTTCGCCACCTGGAATGCTGCAACCAACCCCCGCGCAGGTGCTGACCTGGCGGCAGGGCGCGGCCGCCGCCTATGAGCCCGGCGCCTTCTACAAGCGCGAGCTGCCGCTCCTGCTTGCCGTGCTGGGTCAAGTCAGGCACAGGCTCGCGACCGCTATCATCGACGGCTACGTCTGGCTGGATGGCGAGCGTCGCCCCGGCCTCGGCGCCATGCTGCATGAGGCTCTGCCCGAGCGAACGCCCGTCGTCGGTGTGGCCAAGACCCGTTTTGGCGATGCATCGGCGTGGAGCATTCCCGTCGTGCGCGGCAGCGGCCGACGCCCGCTTTTTGTCACGGCGGTCGGCATGGCCACGGAAGAAGCCGCAAAGTGCGTCCGCACCATGCACGGCCGACACCGCATCCCGGCCTTGCTACAACTCGTCGATCGGCAGGCACGCGCCGCCCTGTAAGAGGCCAGGATCTACCTCCTGCTGGCGTGTGGTGTCGGCTTCGTGCGAGAAAACCAGTTCACGTGATCGCCCATAACCGGATCGGCAAGACCGCACCATGGCTGGAGCAACGAAGGCACGTCCGGTCTCGCACCGCCTGGCCGAGCGGCTGCGCCCCAACATCGAGGGCGAGGTGCTGTTCGATGCCTTCTCGCGCGGGCGCTATTCGACCGACGCCTCGATGTATCAGATCGAGCCGGTTGGCGTCGTCGTGCCCAAGACCGAGGACGACGTGCGCGTGGCCCTCGAGATCGCCCGTGAGGAGGGCGTGACGCTGCTGCCGCGTGGAGGTGGGACGTCACAGTCCGGGCAGACGGTCGGCCGCTCGCTGGTGATCGACTTCACCAAATACCTGAACCGCATCGTCGAGACCGACGCGCAAGCGCGCACGGCCATCGTGCAGCCCGGCATCGTGCTCGACGAGCTGAACCGCCAGCTCAAGGCGACGGGCCTGTGGTTTCCGGTCGATGTCTCCACCTCCAGCCGCGCCACCATCGGCGGCATGACCGGCAACAACTCATGCGGCACACGCTCGATCCGCTATGGCATCATGCGCGACAACGTGCTGGCCATCGACGCCATCCTGCCTGACGGCGTGGAGGCGCACTTCGGCGCTATGGCCGACGACGGCCGCAACTTTCCCGATGCAGCCCGCGACCTCGCGCGCGACCTGCTGGCGCTGGGGCGCCGTGAGGCTGAGCACATCGCGCACGCCTTCCCGGATGTTTCACGGCGCGTCGGCGGATATCTCATTGACGCGCTGGTTCCCAATTCGCAGCCCGTCAACCTCGCCACCTTGCTGTGCGGGTCGGAAGGCACGCTCGCGGTCTCGCGGCGCATCCAGATCAAGCTGTCGCCGCAGCCCAAGAACAAGGCGCTCGGCATCTGCCACTTCGCCACCTTCCGCAAGGCCATGGAGGCGGCCCAGCACATCGTCAAGCTGGGTCCCGTGGCGGTGGAGGTGGTGGACCGCACGCTGATCGAGCTGGCCCGCGACATCGCCATGTTCCGCCCGGTGATGGAAACTTACGTGCGCGGCAAGCCCGACGCACTGCTGCTGGTCGAGTTCGCCGAGGACGACCAGGCCGAGAACCTGCGCCGCCTCGATCACCTCGACGAACTGTTGGGCGATCTCGGCAATCCCGGCAGCGTCGTGAAGGTGGCCGGACGCCGCCGGACAGAAGGCCGTGTGGGAGGTGCGCGCCTCGGGCCTCAACATCATGATGTCGATGAAGAGCGAGGGAAAGCCGGTCTCCTTCATCGAGGACTGCGCGGTGCCGCTGGAGCATCTCGCAGACTACACCGAGCGGCTCACGGCGGTGTTCGAGAAGCACGGCACCAAGGGCACCTGGTACGCGCACGCCAGTCCGTCGGCTGCCTGCATGTGCGCCCGGTGCTCAACCTGAAGCTCGAGAAGGACGCCAAGACCATGCGCGCCATCGCCGAGGAGGCGTTCGCCATGGTCAAGGAGTACAAGGGCTCGCACTCGGGCGAGCACGGCGACGGCCTGGTGCGCTCCGAGTTCCACGAGAAGATGTACGGCCGCAAGACGGTCGAGATCTTCGAGGAGGTGAAGGACCGCTTCGATCCCGGCGGCCTGATGAACCCCGGCAAGATCGTGCGCGCCTCGCCGATGAACGACCGCTCACTGTTTCGCTACAAGCCGGACTACCGCGTCCCCGAGTTCGAGACCGCGCTCGACTGGTCGGCCTATCCCGGGGCTGGGCGCGGTTTCCAGGGCGCCGTCGAGATGTGCAACAACAACGGCGAATGCCGCAAGCACACACGCCGGCGTTATGTGCCCGTCCTTCCGCATCACCGGCAACGAGCGCGACCTGACGCGCGGCCGCGCCAACACGCTGCGGCTCGCCATCTCAGGCCAGCTCGGCCAAGACGCCTTGGCGTCCGATGAGATGCTGGAGACCATGAAGCTGTGCGTCTCCTGCAAGGGCTGCCGTCGCGAATGCCCCACGGGCGTCGACATGGCCAAGATGAAAATCGAGGTTTTGGCGGCCGCCAACCGGCGCCGCGGCCTCTCCCTGCGCGACCGGCTGGTTGCTTACCTGCCCCGCTACGCGCCCTACGCCGCGCACCTGGCACCGCTGATGAACCTGCGCAATGGCGTGCCCGTGCTGGCCCGCTTGATGGAGCGGGCAACCGGCTTCTCCGCCAAGCGCCCGCTGCCCCGATGGCGCGGCGACTACTTCCGTACCTCCGCAGTTTCCCCCTCTCCCCGCTTGTGGGGAGAGGGTCGGGGTGAGGGGCAGCAACAAGCGCCGAAGCAAGCGTCTGCCCCTCGCCTTCTCCCCGCGGAAGGGCGGGGAGAGGGGATCGGCCACGTCGCCCTGTTCGCCGATACGTTCAACACCTACTTCGAACCGGAAAATCTGCACGCAGCCGTCGCGGTGCTGACGCGGCTCGGCTACCGCGTGACGGTGCTGTCCCCCGGCAAGGGCGAGCGCGCCCTGTGCTGCGGGCGCACCTACCTGTCGGCCGGCCTGGTCGATCAGGCTCGCGCCGAGGCCCGGCGCGTGCTGGCGGCCGCCGCGCCGATCCTGGCGCAAGGCGGCACGGTGGTCGGGCTCGAGCCGTCCTGCCTGCTCACCTTGCGCGACGAGTTCAGCTCCATGCTGCCTGGGCCCGAGACGGAACGCCTGGCTTCGCGGTCGCAGCTGCTCGAGGAATTTCTGGCCGCCGAGCTGGCTGCGGGCCGCATAAAAGGACCCATCGCCTCCCGCCGGGCCACCGTCCTTCTGCACGGCCACTGCCATCAGAAGGCGTTTGGTGCGATGCCGGCCATCCAGACGGCCTTGGGACTGGTCGAGGGTCTGGCCGTAGAGACAGTCGAATCGAGCTGCTGCGGCATGGCCGGCGCGTTCGGCTATGGCGCGGATACGCATCCGGCCTCGGTAGCGATGGGCGAGCTGTCGCTGCTGCCTGCCGTGCGCAAGGCGGCGCCCGATGCGCTGATCGTCGCGGACGGCTTTTCCTGCCGCCACCAGATCCACGACGGCACCGGCCGCACCGCGCTGCATGTCTCCCGCCTATTGTGCGACGCCATGGCCCAGGGTCCCGCTTAGTGCCCCGGCCCAGCGCTTAGCCCGTGCCGGCCGCAGGGGCTGCAGGCGAGGTCTTCAATCTGCGGCAGCTCTGCGGCCTCATGCGGCTAGCGTCCTCCATGAGTCCAAAGTTCGCGTCCAAAACATTGGGCGTCGAGGCATTGCGACGCTGGCGTCGGCGGCGTGGCAGACGTGGCCTTTCGCACTCCTGGCACTCGAGCCTGCTGACAAGCAGCCGCCAGCTCCGTAGAACTAGCTGGCTCGGTCGCGGGGGACAGGCGTCTGACTGAGGTGACGGGCGGTGCACCCAGCTCGGGGTTGCCGCCGGTGGACGCGTGCGACGATAAAATATAGGCTTATCAGCAGCCTACTTTGGCAACGACAATCCTGTGTAACAGGGAAGCAGCTCTGACTGCTTGGCCGTGAAGGGGGGAGAACATGCTGGATGTGCCGGGGGACCGCGCGCAGCCGTCTGGGAACGGGATCATCAAGTCACAACTCGATCTGGCCGCCGGGCTGCTGCTCATCGCGCTGGCTCTGATCGGTTACTTCGGCACGTTGGGTTTGCGTTTCGGCCAGCTGACCAGCGTCGGCCCGGCGCTGATGCCGAGGTCTGTCTCGGTGCTGATCGGCGCGTTCGGCATCGGACTGGTGATCACGAGCTTCCTGGCGGTTGGCCCGCGCTTGGAGCGATGGAATCTCCGGGGGCCTGTTTTCGTGCTCGGCTCCGTTGTGCTGTTCGCTCTGACCATTCGCGGCGCGACGCTGTCGTTGGGTGACTGGAAGTTCGCCATCCCGCAGCTTGGCCTGGCCATTGCCGGCCCATTGACCATCTTCGTGTCCGCGCTGGCGGACCGCGACACCAAGCCGGTTGAGCTGCTGATTTTCACGGTTGTGCTGACCGCGGTCTGCATCGGCATGTTCCGGTTCCTGCTCCGTCTGCCGATCCCGATCCTGCCTCTCGGCTGGGGCTCATTCTAAGGTGGCGCGATAATGGACATCTTCAGCTATGTCGGCGCCGGCCTTGCCGAACTGGTCGGCAATCTCGGCTTGGGAATGGGCGTCGCACTGTCGCTCAAGAATCTCGGCTTGTGCTTTCTCGGTTGCATGATCGGCACCCTGATCGGCGTCCTGCCGGGCGTTGGGCCGATCGCCACCATCACCATGCTGCTGCCCATCACGTTCGGCATCGATCCTACCGGTGCGTTGATCATGCTGGCCGGCATCTACTACGGCGCCCAGTACGGCGGCTCCACCACCGCTATCCTCGTCAACATCCCAGGCGAGGCGACCTCCGTCGTCACCACCCTCGACGGCCACCAGATGGCCAAGCAGGGCCGTGCCGGCGTGGCGCTCGGCATCGCCGCCATCGGCTCGTTCATCGCCGGCTGCGTGTCGACCGTGATTATCGCCGCGCTGGCCACCCCTCTCACCAAGATGGCGCTGCTGTTCGGCCCCGCCGACTATTTCTCGTTGATGGTGCTCGGCCTGATGTTCGCGGTCGTGCTGGCACGCGGTTCGGTGGCCAAGGCCATAGCCGTCATCCTGGTCGGCATCCTGCTGTCGACGGTGGGCACCGATTTGGAGAGCGGTGAGGAGCGCCTCACGTTTGGCTGGAGCGAGATCTCGGACGGCCTGGATGTGGCGGTGCTGGCCATGGGCCTGTTCGGGTTCGCCGAGATTCTCAAGAACCTCGAGACCGAACAGGCGCGCGATGTCGTGCACGCGGCGATCGGCAGATTGCTGCCCAACCGCGAAGACTTCAAGCAATCGGCCATGCCGATCGCGCGCGGCACATTGTTGGGCTCGCTGCTGGGATTGCTTCCCGGCAACGGTGCGGTCCTAGGCCCGTTCGCCTCCTACACGTTGGAGAAGAAACTGGCGGACGATCCGTCCCGGTTCGGCAGAGGTGCCATCGAGGGCGTGGCCGGGCCGGAGTCCGCCAACAATGCCGGGGCGCAGACGGCCTTCATCCCGCTCCTCACGTTCGGCATCCCACCCAATGCCGTGATGGCACTGATGGTCGGCGCCATGACCATTCACGGCATCGTGCCGGGCCCGCAGATCATGACCAAGCAGCCCCAGTTGTTCTGGGGCATGATCGCCTCGATGTGGCTCGGCAATCTCATGCTGCTGGTCATCAACCTGCCGCTGATCGGCCTGTGGGTGCGCTTCCTAAAGGTGCCGTATCGCCTGATGTTCCCGTCGATCATCCTGCTGTGCTGCATCGGCATTTATTCGGTCGCCAATTCGCCGATCGATGTCTTCATGACCGCCGCCTTCGGCCTGTTCGGCTATGCACTGCTCAAGTTCGGCCTCGAGCCCGCGCCGTTGCTGCTCGGCTTTGTGCTCGGGCGGCTGATGGAGGAAAAGCTGCGCCAGGCCCTGGTGATCGCCCGCGGCCACATGACGACGTTCGTGGATTGCCAAGCGTGGCTCGGCACATGCGCCCATCCCATCAGCACGGGCCTGCTGGTGCTGTCGCTGATTATCGTCGTCGTCGCGGTGCTGCCATCCATCAGCAAGGGCCGCGAGGAGGTCTTCCACGACGCCGACTAACGGCAGAGCACGGACGAAGCTCCGTGGCCCATGGGCCGTAGCCCAAGTCGCCCAAGCCCCCAATCGGAGCTGAATTCCAGCGATTCCCCGAGCAAGGCGATCCTTCCGATCACGGGGATTCTATAGTCTGATCGCGGACTGGTTCGAATTCGGGTTCAAACCGGCTCGAACCAGTGGTATACCGTGCACCAAACGACGTGGCATACCACGCGTATAATGACGCTCTCGAAATGAAGCGTCGGAGGAAGCTGACGATGGGCGAGGGTGGCGGCGCCAGGCTGTCACCTGCAATGACCTAATCATTGAGTGAAGACCGGCGGGCGATCCCAATCGTCAGGGAATGCGCGCCAACTCGTGCCGCGAGATCACCTTCGTCGCAGCAATGCTGCGAAGGCGGTAGCGCCAACAAAAAGTTGGGAATAGTGCGCCGCTCGTCCCAGAAGCTGGGCGGCTCAACAAAAGCAGGGCGGCGATGCACGTTGCCCATGAACCGAGGAGGAAAAATTCATGTCGGACAAATCCCAGGCTGTACCCACGCGCCGCAAATTCCTGAGAGGTGCGGCGATAGCGACCGCTGCAACGGTTGCGGCGCCGTCGGTCGTCAAGGCGCAGGGCCCGATCAGCATGCGCTGGCAGAGCACTTGGCCCTCGAAGGACATCTTCCACGAATACGCAATCGATTACGCCAAGAAGGTCAACGACATGACCGGCGGCGATCTGAAGATCGAGGTGCTGCCCGCAGGTGCCGTCGTGCCGGCGTTCCAGCTGCTGGACGCCGTGTCGAAGGGCGTGCTGGACGGCGGCCATGGCGTGCTCGTCTATCACTACGGCAAGCAGAATGCGCTGGCCTTGTGGGGCTCAGGTCCGGGCTACGCCATGGACGCCAACATGCTGCTGTCCTGGCACAAGTACGGTGGCGGCAAGGAGCTGCTCGAGAAGATCTTCTCCTCGATCGGCGCCAATGTCGTGTCGTTCCCCTACGGCCCGATGCCCAGTCAGCCGCTCGGCTGGTACAAGAAGCCGATCACCAAGCCCGAGGACTTCGCGGGCCTGAAGTTCCGCACGGTCGGCATCTCGATTGACGTGTTCCAGGCCATGGGCGCGGCGGTCAACGCACTGCCCGGCGGCGAGATCGTTGCGGCCATGGACCGCGGTCTGCTGGATGCGGCGGAATTCAACAACGCCTCGTCGGATCGCATTCTCGGCTTTGCCGACGTGTCCAAGGTCTGCATGCTGCAAAGCTACCATCAGAACTCCGAGCAGTTCGAGATCTCGTTCAACAAGACCAAGTACGACGCACTGCCGGAGAAAATGCGGGCGATCCTCGCCAACGCGGTCGAGGCGGCCTCGCAGGACATGTCCTGGAAGGCCATCGACCGCTACTCGAAGGACTACATCGAGCTGCAGACCAAGGACAACGTCAAGTTCTACAAGACGCCGGACTCGGTCCTGAAGAAGCAGCTCGAGGTCTACGATGAGGTCGTGAAAAAGAAGGCCGCCGAGAACCCCTTGTTCAAGGAGATCGTCGAGTCGCAGCTCGCGTTCGCCAAGCGCACGGCACAATGGGACGCGGACACCGTTACGCCGCGCAAGATGGCCTTCGATCACTACTTCGGACCCAACGCCAAGAAGCCGATCTAACGGTAAACCAAGCGGGCAAAGCACCATCGGGTGTGCACCGGGTGGTGCTTTGCCTTGTCAGCCCCTCGAAGCAGACGGCAGCGCATGATCGTTCAACGTTTTCTGTACGCCATCGACGGCGTCAGCACCTGGGTCGGTAAGCTTGCGGCCTGGCTGATCATCGCATTGATGACGGTCGTCTGCGTCGAGGTCTTCAAGCGATACCTCTTGAATGCACCGACGGCATGGATCTTCGACGCCGAGAACATGCTGTACGGCACGCTGTTCATGCTGTGCGGCGCTTATACTCTGGCGCAGAACGCCCATGTGCGCGGCGACTTTCTGTACAGCTCGATGCGGCCGCGCGTGCAGGCGTGGCTGGACCTCGTCCTCTACGTGGTCTTTTTCCTTCCTGGCATCGCCGCGCTGATCTACGCGGGATACCACTACGCGGGTAACTCCTGGCGCATCGCCGAGCACTCCAACGTGACGGCGGAAGGCCCACCGGTCTATCCGTTCAAGACGGTCATTCCGATCGCCGGTGCCTTGGTCATGCTGCAAGGCGTTGCCGAGATCGTGCGCTGCGTTGTCTGCATCAAAACGGGGGAATGGCCCAGCCGGCTCAAGGACGTTGCGGAAATCGACGTCGTCGAGGAGCAGCTGGCGCACAGCGAATACGTCGATGAGGAGTCGCGCAAGATTGCCATCGAGCGCGCCAAGGAGATCGACGAGATCGCGCGCCAGCGTGGCATGGGCGGGGACTTGAACAAATGAGCGATCCGGCACTCGGACTGTTGATGCTGTCCCTCATCGTGGTCGTGATCATGATGGGTTTCCCGACGGCCTTCACGCTGATGGGCCTCGGCATCGTGTTCGGCTTCATCGCCTTCTACAACCCGGCCGAGCTGTGGACCGACAATCGGGTATTCGACCTGATGGTGCATCGCACGTACGGTGCGATGACCAACGACGTCCTCATATCCATCCCGTTGTTCGTGCTGATGGGCTACGTGATGGAACGCGGCGCGCTGGTCGACAAGATGTTTTATTCGATCCAGCTGGCATTTCGGAACGTTCCGGCATCGCTGGCAGTCGCCACGCTGATCGTGTGCACGTTCTGGGGCATCGCCAGCGGACTGGTCGGCGCGGTCGTGGTGCTGATGGGCGTCATCGCCTTCAACCCGATGCTGCGCGCCGGCTATGATGTGAAGCTGGCCTCCGGCGTCATCACGGCGGGTGGCACGCTCGGCATCCTCATCCCGCCTTCGGTGATGATCATCGTCTACGCGGCCGTGGCCGGCCAGTCGGTGGTCAAGCTATATGCGGCCGCGATGTTCCCCGGGTTCTTCCTGGCGTTCCTGTATCTCGTCTACATCGTCGCCTGGGCGCTCATCAATCCGAAGATCGCGCCGCCCCTGCCCGCCGAGCAGAATAAGATCCCGGTCCCGGCGTGGATGCCGAAGTTCCAGCAGGCTTATTCGCACAACATGCTGGTCGGACTGCTCAAGGCGCTGGCATCGCCGGGCAAGGCCCGCCAGATCGACGCCGGCGATGGTCGCCCCGTCAGCTACTGGATGCTGATCACAGAATCTGACCTACGCGCTGGTGCCGTTCGCCATTGTCGCGGGCACGATGGCGACCATCTGGTGGTACGTCGTCATCCACCAGCAGCGGGGCGTCGAGGAGGTCGTAACCGGCGTGCAGCAGCTCGGCAGCCAGGTCACTGCGCCGACCACGCCGGCCGAGCTGGGACCGCCGGCGAGCTTCTACTATTGGTTTGCGGGCATCTGCGCTGTCCTGGCGTTGTGGCAGCTGCGCTACTATGGGAGGCTGAACGGCGAACGACTGCAGGTCGTAAAGCTCGTGACGTCCTCGACAATGCCGCTCGGGCTTCTGACCGTGGTCGTGCTGGCCGTCATCCTGTTCGGCATCACCACGGCAACCGAGTCCGCCGGCGTCGGCGCCGCCGGCGCCTTCCTGCTGGCGGTGCAGGCGCGCACGCTCGACTGGAAGCGCACCAAGGAGGCGGTGTTCCTGACCGCCAAAACCACGGCCATGGTGTGCTGGCTGTTCGTCGGCTCGGCGCTGTTCTCCGGAGTGTTCGCCATTCTAGGCGGCCAGGCCCTGGTCGAGCATTGGGTGCTGTCGCTGAACATGACGCCCATCCAGTTCATGATCCTCTCGCAGGCCATCATCTTCGTCCTCGGCTGGCCGTTGGAGTGGACCGAGATCATCGTCATTTTCGTGCCGATCTTCCTGCCGCTGCTGAAGCACTTCAACATCGATCCCGTCCTGTGGGGCGTGCTGGTGTTCGTGAACCTGCAGGCTGCCTTCCTGTCGCCGCCGGTGGCGATGTCGGCCTTCTATCTAAAGGGCGTGGCGCCGAAGCACGTGACGCTCAACCAGATCTTTGCCGGCATGATGCCGTACATGCTGATCGTGATCTTGTGTATGGTGATCATGTATCTGTGGCCGGGCATGACCTTGTGGTTGCCGGCCTATCTGTACGGCAGCTAAGCGAGCGACCCATTGAGCAGATCACCGACTCTCCATGATCATCCTGACCGCCAGCGAAGCTGCGGCCAGGATCGCCCGCGGCGAATTGACGTCGGAGGCGCTCGTCAGCGCCTGTCTCGACCGCATCGCCGCACTCGAGCCGCAGGTGCAGGCCTGGGCCCATCTCGACCGCGAGCGAGCATTGGCGCAGGCCAAGGCCGCCGATGAGGCGCGCAGGGCCGGCAAGGGCATCGGGCCGCTGCACGGCGTGCCGGTCGGCATCAAGGACATTATCGACACGGTCGACATGCCGACCGAGCACGGCTCGGCGTTCTTCGAGGGGCGGCAGCCCGAGGCTGACGCCACTTGTATCGCGGCGCTGCGTGCGGCGGGCGCCGTCATTCTCGGCAAGACCGTCACCACTGAGCTCGCCACCCATGTTCCCAGCAAAACCCGCAATCCGCGCAATCTCGAGCACACGCCCGGTGGATCGTCGTCTGGCTCGGCGGCGGCCGTGGCCTGCGATATGGTGCCGTTGGCGCTTGGCACGCAGACCCAGGGGTCGGTGATCCGCCCGGGCTCCTTCTGCGGCGTCTATGGCTTCAAACCGACCTTCGGCACAATCCCGCGCACCGGCGTGCTGGCGCAGGCGCCGGCACTCGACACGATCGGCGTATACGGCCGCTCGATCGAGGACGTGGCGCTGATTGCCGATGTTGTGAGCATCTACGACGATCGCGATCCCGCCAGCATTGCCGGCAGCCGCGGTCGCATGCACGCGACGGCGACGCAGGACTGGTCGCTGCCGCCGTTGTTCGCCTTCGTCAAGACGCATGCCTGGAAGGATGCCGATGCGGCGACGCACGAAGCCTTCGGCGAACTCGTCGAGCAGCTGGGCGACCAGGCCCGCGAGGTCTCCATCGAGGCCACCTGCGCGCGGGCGTCGGATGCCTGCACGACAATCCAGGACGTCGAACTCGCTGCCAATTTCGGCCCGATCCTCGATCGGGCGCCGGACAAGGTCACCAAGTCGCTGGCCGATCGGATCGAGAGAGGCAGGCGCGTGCGCGGCGTCGACTACGTGGCGGCGCTGGAGGCTCGCAAGGCCTATCGCGATACGCTGGAGGAGGTTTTCCTCGACTATGGGACGATCCTCACGCCGGCCGCACGCGGCGTCGCGCCCAAGGGGTTCCAGACCACCGGCGATCCCGTCTTCTGCGGGCTGTGGACCTGTCTCGGGGTGCCGGCTGTAACCATACCTCTGCTCGAGGTCGACGGTTTGCCGCTGGGCGTGCAGCTGGTGGGGGCGCCGCGCGATGATGCGCGCCTGCTGCGCACCGCGCGCGGCCTGCTGCGGCATCTGGAAGCCAGCTCTGCCTGAGCCGGCCGGTTGAGCGGCGCCAGAGCAGGATCGCTTCAGATTGACTGGGCCTGCCCCAAGGGGACCGTTGCGGCTGAAACGTGAAGCCTGCTCTGTTCCTTGAGTGTAGAGTGAGATTCACGTTCTTGTGGAACCCGAAGTGCTTCCATCAAGAACGATCTCACTCTAGCGGTGGCCTTGCACCGCCGGCCGGATCGGCTATTGATTTTCGACCCGAAAGTGCCCCGCAGGCCAAAGGACCCCTCAGCGCATGTCCGCGCAATCGCCCGTACCGCAGAAGCGCATCACGGCGCCCGAGATCGCCTCGCGCAAAGGCCGCGAGCCAATCGTCTCGCTCACCTCCTATCATGCGCACACCGCGGCCATCGCCGATCCGTTCGTCGATCTGCTGCTGGTCGGCGACAGCCTCGGCATGGTGATGCACGGCTACGAGTTCGACCGTGCCGGTGCCGCTCGAGCTGATGATCATGCACGGCCGTGCCGTGGTGCGCGGCGCCAAGCGAGCGCTGGTCGTGGTCGACATGCCGTTCGGCTCCTACGAGGAGAGCCCGGCGGTGGCCTTCCGCAACGCCGCCCATGTCATGAAGGAGACGGGCTGCGGCGCCATCAAGCTGGAGGGCGGCAGGCGCATGGCCGAGACCATTCGCTTCCTCACTGAGCGCGGCATCCCCGTCATGGCGCACATCGGGCTCACCCCGCAGTCGATCAACGTGCTGGGCGGCTTCAAGACGCAGGGCCGCGTGCGCGACGAGTGGGCCGCCATCGAGGAGGACGCCAAGGCTGTCGCCGAGGCCGGCGCATTCTCGGTCGTGCTGGAGGCCCTCGCGGAAGAGCTGGCCCGCAAGATCACCGCCGCCATCCCGATCCCCACCATCGGCATCGGCGCGTCGGCCGGCTGCGACGGCCAGATCCTGGTGATGGAGGACATGCTGGGGTTGAGCCCGCGCGTGCCGAAGTTCGTCAAGGAGTTCGGCAAGGTCGGCGAGGCCATCCGCGAGGCCATCTCCGCCTATGCCGTCGAGGTGCGCAACCGCACCTTCCCCGGTGATGAGCACACCTACGCCATGAAAGACACTCCGGCCGCCACGAGCAAGGGCAAGGCCAAGACGAAAGCGTAAGATTCCCTCTCCCCGTGCTTACGGGGAGAGGGCTAGGGTGAGGGGCAGCCACAAGCGCCGGAGCAAGCTGCTGCCCCTCACCCTGACCCTCTCCCCACGAGGAGGTGGGGAGAGGGAGAAAGAACCAACACGGGGAAATGCCATGCTGCAACTGGTCGACAATCTGCAACGCCTGGGCACCGAGACTGCCTTCGAGGTGCTGGCGCGCGCTGCCGACCTGCAGCGGCAGGGCAAGGACATCGTCAACCTCGGCATCGGCCAGCCCGACTTTAAAACACCGGCCCATATCGTTGAGGCGGCCATCAAGGCCCTGCGCGACGGCCATCACGGCTATACGCCGGCGCAGGGCATCCTGCCGCTGCGCGAGGCCGTGGCGAAAGACCTGAAACGCCGCCACGACGTCGAGGTCGATCCCGACGCGGTCGTCATCATGCCGGGCGGCAAGCCCACCATGTTCTTCTCCATCATGATGTTCGGCGCGCCCGGCGCCGAGATCATGTATCCGGATCCCGGCTTCCCGATCTACCGCTCGATGATCCAGTACACCGGCGCCAAGCCGGTGCCGATCGTGCTCAACACGGAAAACGAGTTCAGCTTCACAGCCGACCAGGTGCTTGCGCAGATCACCAAGAAGACCAGCCTGATCATCCTCAACAGCCCCGGCAATCCGTGCGGCGGCGCCACGCCCAAGGAAGAGGTGGCCAAGCTCGCGGCCGGTCTCGCCAAGCACCCCAACGTGGCCATCCTGTCGGACGAGATCTACAGCCAGATGCTGTACGGCGGGCGGCAGCACGAGAGCTTCCTGCGCTATCCCGAGGTCCGCGACCGGCTGATCGTGCTCGACGGCTGGTCCAAGACCTACGCCATGACCGGCTGGCGGCTCGGCTTCTCGGTGTGGCCGAAGGCGCTGGTCGAGCACGTCGTGCGCCTCGCCGTGAACTGCCACTCCTGCGTCAACGCGCCGACCCAGTACGCCGGCATCGCCGCGCTGGAAGGCCCGCAGGACGAGGTGCGCAAGATGGTTGCCGCTTTCGACGAGCGCCGCCGCGTGATCGTGCCGCTGCTCAACCAGCTGCCGGGCTTCAAGTGCCTGGATCCCGGCGGCGCGTTCTACGTCTTCCCGGACATCACCGGCACCGGCATGGACGCGCGCGAGTTGCAGAACAAGATGCTGGAGAAGGCCGGCGTCGCCACGGTGGCCGGCACCAGCTTCGGCATCCACGGCGAGGGCTTCATCCGCTTCTCCTACGCCAACTCGGTGGAGAACATCCGTGAGGCCGTGAAGCGCATCGCGACGCTGCTGCGGGATTGAATTGTCATTCCGCCGGCTGGTTGTTCCAACCTGATCCGGCGCACGGCCACCGGCCTGTCGTCCTCGGGCTAGCCCCGAGGATCGAGCCCTCCGCTAGCGCCTAACTCTGCTCACTCCAGGTTGAGCTGCCACGATACGCCGTAGCGGTCGCTGAGCCAGGCGAACTTGCGGCTGAACCCGTATGAGCCGAGCGGCATGAGTGCCGTGCCGCCCTGCGCGAGCGCCGCGGCCATCCGGTCGATGTCGGCCTCGGTCTCGCAAGTGACGAACAGCGAGAACGCCGGTGTAAAGGTGAACTTGTGCGGCATGGGGCTGTCGATGCACAGCACGGTCTGATCGCCGATCGTGAACGCAGCCTTTTTCACCGAGCCTTCAGCGCCGGGTCCGCCCGCTCCGTAGCGCACCACGTTGTCGATCTTGGCGCCGGGAAACAGCGAGACGTAGAACGTCATCGCCTCCTCTGCCTTGCCCTGGAACATGAGGAACGGGCGAACCGTCGACGGCATCGTCACCTCCCGGTGCCAACAGGGTTGGGGTGGCGAAGCGTTGGCCCAACAATGCGGCCCGGCGATGTCGGTCGGTTCGCTAACAGCCGGTCGATGCTACTCCGCCGCCTTCAGCAGCGTCGGCGGCGAGGGGTTGCGCAGCTCGGCCAGCAGAGTCGCCTCGCGCTCCTTGGCCTTCTTGTAGTTGCGCAGCTTGATGTGGCCGAAGCCTTTGACATCGAGGGCCAGTGAGGCGAGCGCGACCGCCGTGGCATGCGTCGCGGGGTTGAGCCGCTCGCCGATCTCATCGAGCAGACGCTCGTAGTCGGCGATCATCTGCCGTTCGAGCTTGCGCTCGGCCGTATAGCCGAACACGTCCCAGGCCGTGCCGCGCAGCCCTTTACCCTTCGCCAGCAGCCGGAACAGCGGCATCATCCAGGCCCCGAACTGCATCTTGCGCGGCTCGCCCGTGTCCTTGTCGCGACGCGCCAGCAGGGGCGGCGCCAGATGGAACGCCAGCTTGCCGCGCGCCTCGAACTGCTCGCCCAGCGCCTTCTCGAATGCCGGGCTCGTATACAGCCGCCCGACCTCATACTCGTCCTTGTAAGCCAGCAGCTTGTGGTAGCCGCGCGCCACCGCCTCGGCGAGGCCTGAGCGCGGCCCGGCGCCTTGCTGCGCTCCAACTCGGCGATGCGCGCGATGCGGTTGCGGTATTTCTCGGCCAGCGCCGCATCCTGGTAGTCGGCCAGATACTTGGCGCGGAAGTCGACGATCTCGTCCAGCGTCTGCGGCTTTGCTGCGCTCTTGGTGGCCGGTCCGATCATCCGTTCCAGCGCCGCGCGGTCATGCGCCGCCAGCCGGCCGAAGCGGAAGGCGTTGCGGCTCATCTCGACAGCCGCGCCGTTCAGCACGATGGCCTGGTCGATGGCCTCGGCACCGATCGGCAGGGAGCCCAGCTGATACGCGTAGCCGAGCAGGAACACGTTGGCCGCAATCGAATCGCCGAACAGCTTCACCGCCGCTGTGTGCGCGTCCATGTGGTGCAGCGGGCCCTTGCCGGTACGCTCCTCGATGGCCCGCCGCAGCGCCGCGCCCGGCACTCTGAGGTCGGCCTTGCGCGTGAAGTCGGCGGTCGACATCTCGTAGTCGGAATACACCACCGCGGTGTGGTCCGGCTTGATAGTCTCCAGCACCTTGTTGGAGGCGGTCACCACCAGGTCGCAGCCCAGCACCAGGTCGGCGCCCGCCACGCCGGCGCGGATGGCATGGATCTGCTCATTGGTGTTGGCGATGCGGATGTGGCAGGCCACCGCGCCGCCCTTCTGCGCAAGGCCTGTCATGTCGATGGCACCGAACGCCTTGCCCTCGAGGAACGCGGCCTGGCCGAGCAGGGCCGAGAGCGTCACCACGCCGGTGCCGCCGACGCCGGTCACCAGCATGGTGTAGGGCGTATCGAGCGAGCGCAGTTTCGGCTCCGGCAGGTTGGCCAGCATTGCTGCCGTGCTGGTGTCGCCGCGCTGCACGATCGGAGACTTGCGCAGCTTGGCGCCGTGTACGGTGACGAAGCTCGGGCAGAACCCGTTGAGGCAGGAGAAATCCTTGTTGCAGGCCGACTGGTCAATCGCGCGCTTGGTGCCGAGCTCGGTATCGAGCGGCGACACCGCCACGCAGTTCGACTTTACCCCGCAATCGCCGCAGCCCTCGCACACCGCCGGATTGATGAACACACGCTGGTCGGGATCGGGGAACTTGCCGCGCTTGCGCCGCCGCCGCTTCTCGGCCGCGCAGGTCTGGTCATAGAGCAGCACGGACACGCCCTTGACCTGGCGCAGCTCCTTCTGCACCGCCTGCAGGTCGAGGCGGTTGTAGACGGGAATGCCCTTCGGTATGAAGCCCGCCGGATACTTGTCGGGCTGGTCGGTGACCACCACGACCTTGTCGACGCCTTCGGCCTGCACCTGCTGCAGCATCATCGACACGGTCATGCCGCCATCCAGCGACTGCCCGCCGGTCATGGCCACTGCGTCGTTGTAGAGAATCTTGAAGGTGATGTTGACGCCGGCCGCTCGTGCCGCGCGGATGGCCAGGCTACCCGAGTGGATGTAGGTGCCGTCGCCGAGGTTCTGGAACACGTGCTCGGTCTTGGAGAACGGCGCCTCACCGATCCAGTTGCTGCCCTCGCCGCCCATCTGGGTGAACCCTTCCGTCGAGCGGTCCATCCAGTGCGCCATGTAGTGGCAGCCGATGCCGGCGTAGGCGCGCGAGCCCTCCGGCACGACGGTGGAGGAATTGTGCGGGCAGCCGGGGCAGAAATAGGGGATGCGGGTGGCGGCCTCGGCCGTGGTCGGCTGGTTGCCCTTGAGGCGCTTTAATTCCGTCACCGCTGTCTTGATGTCGTCGCCGGCGCCGGTGCGGATCAGTCGCTCGCCGAGCTTGATGGCAATGTCGGTCGGATCGAGCGCGTACTTGGCGGGGAACAGCCACTGCTCGTTCTCGTCCTTCTTGCCAAGCACGCGCGGCCGCACGGGCAGGTCAAACAGCTGCTCCTTGACCTGCGTTTCGATCAGCGCGCGCTTCTCCTCCACCACCAGGATCAGGTCGAGGCCTTCCGCGAACTTCTTCACCCCCTGCGGCTCGAGCGGCCAGGTCATGCCGACCTTGTAGACCCGAATGCCGAGCTGGTTGGCCTTCACCTCGTCGATGCCGAGCTCATCCATGGCCTGGCGTACGTCGAGATAGCTCTTGCCGCAGGTGATGATGCCGATCTTCGGCTTCGGCCCGCCGCTGATCACCAGCCGGTCGAGCTTGTTGGCGCGGGCGTAGGCGAGGATCGCCGCGCGCTTGTAGTCGTGCAGGCGGGCTTCCTTGGCCAGCGCCTGGTCGCCGAGGCGGATGTTGAGCCCGCCGGGCGGCATGACAAAGTCGTCGGGGATCTTGATGTCGATGCGGTCGACGCGCCCGTCGACCGTGGCCGTGGCCTCGATGTTGTCCTTCACGCACTTGAGGCCGACCCACACGCCGGCAAAGCGCGACAGGCCCCAGCCCAGGATGCCGTAGTCGAGGATCTCCTGCACACCGGCCGGATTGAGCACCGGCATCATGTAGTCAACGAAGGCGAATTCGGACTGGTGGGCGCTGGTCGAGCTTTCGCAGGTGTGGTCGTCACCCATCAGGGCGAGCACGCCGCCGTGCTTGGAGGTGCCGGCGTGGTTGGCGTGGCGGAAGACGTCGCCGGTGCGGTCGACGCCAGGGCCCTTGCCATACCAGATGCCAAACACCCCGTCGTACTTGCCTTCACCGCGCAGCTCGGCCTGCTGCGAACCCCACAGCGCCGTGGCGGCCAGGTCCTCGTTGAGGCCGGCCATGAACTTGATGTGGTTCGGCTCCAGAAGACCCTTGACCCGCAACATGGCCGCCTCCAGGGAGGCGATCGGCGAGCCGCGGTAGCCCGTCACGTAGCCGGCCGTATTGAGCCCCGCCTTCACGTCGCGGGCGCGCTGCGTGAGCATCAGGCGCACGATCGCCTGGGTGCCGGTCAGGATCTGTCGGCTTTCGTCGAGAGCGTATTTGTCGTCGAGGCTAGCCGTGTGTTTGACCATCTGGGGCGCGAGCCTCCCGGTATCCTCTGCGGGCCGCCCTCCGCCTGGACGGCGGCCTTGCATCTCGATGCAACACAGATGCCAGAGTCTGCCGGCATCCGCAAACCTGCCGTGGCTGGAAACCTACGGTGTTGTTTGTCCTACAGATGGGGAGTGGACGGCCGGCCCGCAATCGATCATCGCCGCGCGAAAGCCTGCCCGCCCGCGGCTTTGCGTTGCGCACGCACTTGGCAACTTCCAGGCAACAAAATTGCCAGTTATGCGGGCTCAGAGCCCCAGCCCAGCTCTAGCGTGGCCGCCTCGAGTGGATCCCCTCTCGTTGTTGCAGTGTTGTTGCACCGCCGCATGCTGCCGAGCGAGCTGATGGCTGGATAGCGGCGACCACCCCCGCTATGACGATCGCCATGAACCCCCACCTGTTCGTCTACGGTAGCCTACTCTCAGCCATCGGCCACCCGAGCGGCGAGCGGCTGCGCAGTGAGGCTCGCCTGGTCGGCGCGGCATCGATGCCCGGCCGGCTCTATCGCGTCGGCTGGTATCCGGGGCTGGTGGAGGCGGGGGCCGGCGACGCGCGCGTGCACGGCGAGGTGTACGCGCTGGCCGACCCGGCCAGTTCTCTCGCCTGGCTCGATGAATATGAATCGATCGTGCCGGGCAAACAGGCGAGCAATGAATACATGCGCGCCGAGCGCGCCTTGCAACTGGCCTCCGACCAGGACATCACCGCCTGGGTGTATCTCTACCAGTGGGATGTAACCGGAGTGCAGCTGGTCGCCGACGGGCGGTGGATTGGCGCCGCGCCATGACGCCGCCGGCCTTTGGCGACGGTGGCCCTTGCATTCTCAGCCACCCTCGGCACAAATTCCGGCCTGCGGACCGTTCGGGAACGGCCCTGGCCGGGAGGGTGCATGTCGAGCCGCTATCACGAGGTCTACGCCGCTTGGCAGCGCGACCCCGAGGCGTTCTGGGCGGAGGCTGCGCGCGGGATCGACTGGTACGCGCCCTGGCAGAAGGTGTTCGATCCCTACGAGGGCCAGTACGGCCGCTGGTTCGTCGGCGCCGAGTGCAACACGGCCTGGAACTGCCTCGACCGGCATGTTGAGAGCGGGCGAGGCGGGCAGAAGGCGCTGATCTACGACAGCCCCGTCGCCAAGACCACGCGGGCCTACACCTACGCCGAGCTGCGCGACGAGGTGGCAACGCTGGCGGCGGTGCTGCAGGACCTGGGCGTGGCCAAGGGCGATCGGGTCATCCTGTACATGCCGATGGTGCCGGAGGCGGTGATCGCCATGCTGGCCTGCGCGCGCATCGGCGCGGTGCATTCGGTGGTGTTCGGCGGCTTTGCGGCACCGGAGCTGGCCACCCGCATCGACGACGCCAAACCGGTCGCCATTCTGTCGGCCTCGTGCGGCATCGAGCCCAATCGCATCGTCGCCTACAAGCCCCTGCTCGATGCCGCCATCGACCTGTCCAAGCACAAGCCGAAATCGGTGCTGATGCTGCAGCGGTCGATGGCAGAGGCGACCATGCTGGTTGGACGCGATCACGATTGGACATCCGCCGTTGCCGACGCGAAGGCGCGCGGACGCAAGGCCGGCTGCGTCGCTGTCAGGGCCACCGATCCGCTCTACATCCTCTACACGTCCGGCACCACCGGCCAGCCCAAGGGCGTGGTGCGTGACAACGGCGGGCACATGGTCGCCCTCAAGTGGACCATGAAGAACCATTACGGCATCGATCCGGGCGAAACCTTCTGGGCCGCGTCCGACGTCGGCTGGGTCGTCGGCCACTCCTACATCTGCTACGCGCCGCTGCTGCATGGCTGCACGTCGATCCTCTACGAGGGCAAGCCGGTCGGCACGCCCGATGCCGGCGCCTTCTGGCGCGTCATCGCCGAGCACAAGGTGTCGGCCATGTTCACCGCGCCGACCGCCTTCCGCGCCATCAAGAAGGAGGACCCCAAGGGCGAGCAGATCGGCCGCTACGACCTGCGCGCCTTCCGCACCCTGTTCCTGGCCGGCGAACGCGCCGACCCCGAGACCATCAAGTGGGCTGAGAGCAACCTGTCGGTGCCGGTCTACGACCACTGGTGGCAGACCGAGACGGGCTGGCCAATCTGCGGCAACCCGGTGGGCCTGGGAGCGCTGCCCGTGAAATACGGCTCGCCGACCGTGCCGATGCCGGGCTATGACCTGCAGGTGCTCGATGTCGCCGGCAACCCGGTGAAGCGGGGTGAGACCGGTACGCTCGCCGTCAAGCTGCCGCTGCCGCCGTCTTGCCTGCCGACGCTGTGGAACAACGACGCGCGTTTTCGCGCAAGCTACCTGTCCGAGTTCCCGGGCTACTACACCACCTCGGACGCCGGCTACATCGATGCCGACGGCTATGCCTATGTCATGGCGCGTACCGATGACGTGATCAATGTCGCCGGCCACCGTCTGTCCACCGGGCAGATGGAGGAGGTGGTAGCCAAGCACAAGGACGTTGCCGAGTGCGCTGTGGTCGGCGTAGCCGACGAGATGAAAGGCCAGATTCCGGCCGGGTTCATCGTGCTCAACGCCGGCGTCAACCGGCCGACCGCGGAGATCGAAAGCGAGGTCGTCAAGCTGGTGCGCGATGAGATCGGGCCGGTGGCGGCGTTCAAGCAGGTGATGACCGTCAAGCGCCTGCCCAAGACCCGTTCCGGCAAGATCCTGCGCGGCACCATGCGCCATATCGCCGACGGTGAACCCTGGAGGATGCCGGCCACCATCGACGACCCCGCTATCCTTGACGAGATTACCGGCGTCATGCACGAGCGCGGCATGGTGAAGGCCTGAACCGCGGGCAGGGGGCTGGGCAGGACATCCGTAGTGCGGGAGCGACCCCGCGGAGGATCTACGCCATGCTCGATTGGTTCGAGATAGTGACGCGATTGGTGGCGGCGGCAGCCATCGGCGGCGGCATTGGCCTCAATCGTCATTTGCACCACAAGGCCACCGGCGTGCGCACGCTCGGCCTGATCGCCTGCAGCGCCGCTGGCCTGGTGCTGGCCGCGCTGCACGGCGCTGACGGTGTATTGCACTACGATGCCATGAGCCGTGTCATCCAGGGCATTCTGACAGGCCTCGGCTTCATCGGCGCCGGTGTGATCATCCGCGGCACGACCGACGAGAAGGTGCATGGCCTGACCACCGCCGCCGCCGTCTGGACCACCGCCGCGATCGGCGCACTGTGCGGTATCGGTGCCTGGAAAGTCGTCGTCGTACTCGCGATCGTCGTGTGGGCGATACTGCTGCTTGGCGGCCCCATCGAACGCATGTGTCACCACGCGCTCGGCAACAAGCAGGACGGCCCGCGGTCCTAGGCCTGGGTGGCGCCAGCTCGCTGATGTGTCTAAGATCGTCATGCTACGTCACAAGACTGAGCCAGGGAGGGCCGTGATGAACAAGCCTCTTCTTTCCGCTCTTGCGTGCGCGTTGCTGAGCAGCGCTGGTGCCGCCCAGGCACAAGACTTTCCTGAGGGGCCAGGCAAACAAATCGTCACCGCCGTGTGCGGCGCCTGCCACGATATCAATCGCATCAGGGTTGGATACACGCCGGAAGGCTGGCGCACAGTCATCCGCATGATGCAGAATGTGGATACGCCAGTGCCGGCAGACCAGTGGGCGACGGTGACGGCCTATCTGACCAGCAGCTTTCCAGAGCGCCCTCGCCCAGCTGCGGTTGTCCTTGCCGGTCCCGTCGAGGCCATGATCAAGGAGTGGCCGGTGCCGACTCCCGGCTCACGACCGCACGATCCGCTGGCGACGAGAGACGGTGCGATCTGGTGGACCGGGCAACTGGCAAACACGCTGGGCCGGCTTGATCCGAAGACGGGTCAGTCCAAGGAATACGTGCTCAAGACACCGCATACGGGACCGCATGGCCTCATCGAGGACAAGGACGGTAATATCTGGTTCACCGGCAACAGCGCGGCGCTGATCGGCAAGCTCGATCCCAAGACCGGCGATGTGACCGAGTACAAGCTGCCAAATCCCGACGCGAAAGACCCGCATACGCTCATCTTCGATCGCGACGGCATCCTCTGGTTCACTGTGCAGCAGGCCAACATGCTGGGCCGGCTCGACCCCAAGACCGGCGAGATCAGGCTTGTAACATCGCCCACACCGAAATCGCGGCCCTATGGCATGGCGCTGAGCTCGAAGAACGTGGTGTTCTTCGTCGATTTCGGCACCAACAAGGTGGCGAGCGTCGATGCAAAGACCATGCAGATAACGGAGTACCCCCTGCCCAACGCGGGCGCACGGCCGCGGCGCATCGCCATCAGCCCTGATGACATGATCTGGTACACGGATTTCGCCCGCGGATTCCTGGGCCGGCTAGACCCCGGTACGGGCAAGGTTGACGAGTGGCCATCGCCGAGCGGTCCCAAGTCGGAGCCCTACGGCATCGTCTTCACCAAGGGTGCGCTTTGGTACAACGAGTCCGCTGCGAAGCCGAACACGATTGTGCGCTTTGACCCCGCGACGGAGAAATTCCAGAGCTGGATCATCCCAGGCGGTGGCGACATCGTGCGCAACATGGACGTGACACGCGATGGCAACCCCGCTCTGGCCAACAGCCTCACCAATGAGGTCGGTCTGGTCGAAATCAAGTGATCAGCCGCCGAAGCCCAGCGGTCATGCGACGTAGCTCAAGCCAATGGCGCCGGCGGACACATGAAATTGCGCGTGAATGATGTGCCAGAGCCACCTGGCGACGGCTGCGAACCATGCCGCCGTCGCACCGCCAGTGCGCCAACACCCCGCACAGCCTAGCGGCGCAGGATCACACGCAGCCAGGGTTTGTCGATCAGACTGACGTCGTAGCCGAAGTATCGGACCACATCGAGTGCCAGATCGACCAGCCACAACGCGATGATCAGGGCGGCAATCGACAGGACGTAGCGGAACACGGGCAGCACGTCGAATGCGATCTTGGTCAGTCGCCACAGCTTGGCCAGCCGGCTCTGCTCGTGGACCTGCTCCTCGAACGAGATGACCGAGCCGGGGGTAGCGCCTTCCGACTCGGAGACGCGCTCCACGAAGTCGAGGATGTTGCTCCTGAAGACCGCCGTGGTGTCATCGCTGACGAGGCTCGTGCCCCTGCCACCCTGGCCCTGGCGCAGCAAATCGGCATACGACTGGATGAAGCCGGCGAGCGCTGCGTCGACCACGCCCGCCGAGTTGCCGTGCTGCACGCGGCTGCGCACATCCTCGGGCGTGTCGAAGAAGCACTTGTAGGGCTGCTCGGTCGCCGCGAGCAGCGCAAAGCCTTTGGATTCGCGCACATTGCTGCACACCAGATAGTCCGTTCGCAGCAGGTGGCAGATGCGCGCAACATCGAAAGTCGCGTGCTGATCGCCCTCTTCGACAAACCTGCGAAAGGCCTCGATCTCGGCCTCAGGCACTTTGAGTTTGGCCAGGAGTTCGCGCATGACGCGCAGCCGTCCACTGAGGCAGGTGGCCGCATTGGTCGGGCTGCTACGTAGCCAGCTGCGGAGGCCGGCCTGCGTCGATCCGATGCTCAAGAACAGCGGCTTGTTGTGGCCGCGCGCGTGCTCGGCGATGTGGTTGACGGTAGATGTTGCGAGGTCGGCGTCGAGGACGAGGATGTCCGCCCAACTGACGGCGCGCGCCAGCACGGCGGCTTCCGAGGCATCGGCAAAGATATCGGCCTCGTGCATGGCAGCATCCACCACGGCCTTGCGCGTCAGCTTTTTCTCTTCGTCGAGCAGGCCGACGTAGCCGCCGCCGCGCACGCGCCTGTCATGGAATTCCTTGTACAGCCGCAGATACTTCAGGTTCACGCCGGCCGCGGCGCTCTTGTATTTGATGATTTCCGTCAGCACGGAATGCTGCGGCAAGATCGAGTAGACGGCGATGCCGCCGATGACGGTGTTGTCCTTGCGGTGGCCAGCCAGGTTGGCGGCAATGTTGAATGCGCTGCCGCCCACCGAATGAATGATGCTGCCGACCTCCGTATCGCCGTCGGTGTCCCGGTCGGCGCTGCGGCTGAGGGCGATGGTGTCGAGATGCACGGAGCCGACCGTGAGCACATTTTTGCCGCGCGAGAACCACCCCACAGCACACTCCCCGCCCTTATCCAACGTTTTGTATGACAATTACGCAGACCAAGTTGTGGCCGTCAATAGCGTCGAAGCGCGGTCCGACCTCACAGGCGGCCGAACAACGCCGTTACGGCTGCCCTCTGAAGGGCTCCGCAATCCTGCTTGGCTGTGTCGGTGGCAGGCTTCAGGCCCGCACGGCGGCGCCTCGCCGCCCGACCAGACGGTTGATCTCGCGCTCGATGTGACCGATGCGCCAGACGTTCTTCAGTTGGTACATGCGCTGTCCGCCGCCCGGCGTGCCGAAGCGCACGTCCAGGTCACCGGTGCCGAAGCCCAGAAACCAAAGGCCCAGCACCCGGTGCACGAAGATGTCGTCGCTCTGGCGCAGCGTCTCCACCTGCGGGGTGGTGAAGTTCTCGCTGCCCTCGCTGAACAGCACTCGCTTGCTGATGCCGCCGGGCGCGAACTCCCAGTAGACGAAGCGGTCAGCGATGAACACCGAGAAGAACCAGGCGACCAGCAGCACGGTCGAGAAGAAGATGTAGTAGGCTAGGTTCATATGCACGAGCAGCAGCGGGATGTAGGCCAACAGCTGATCCCAGCCGTAGGTGAGCTGCACCAGCAGGCCAATCACCGCGATCGTCAGAAACAGCACCAGCGATTTCAGACCGCGAGCCCTGGCGTTGGTGAACAGCAGCACGAACAGCATCAACACGACATAGGAGATGCCGAGCCACGCGCTCGGGTAGATCAGCACCGGCCGTCCGCCTTCGACCAGCACTACGGACTTGCCGTGCCACCACGTCAGCAAGGCGCAGAAGTAGCCGTAGGCCCACACCGCCCACCAATAGATCAGGTCGGAATGCTGATAGACGACGATGCGCTCGGCCGCGATCTTGGCGCGCGGGGCGGTTGGCGTAGCCTCGTTGACGGCGGCTGGCATCCAAGCGTCTCCCCTCGCGACGGACCTGCGTGGCCGCAGATTGCCGGTTATTGTGGGGGCGTCAAGGCGTCGAGTTGCTGGCGAGGGAATCTTCCGTTTGTGCACGGTTGGGCGCAACGATGCGCGGCGGAGCGTATTCTCCACCGCGCATCAGACCGGTGCTGTCGTCGGCTATCAGCGGGCCCACCATGTCGTCTGGCCGTCATGCTTCTCGTGACGGATATCGCGGCTGGCTTGGTCCTGCGCCTGCTCGATGCGGCGCGCCTCTTCGCGCGAGATGAAGCCGTCGCGCTTGGCCCAGCGCTCGATCTGATGGATGCGCTGTTGCTCGGCCCACAGTCGGTGCGCCTCCGCGCGCGTGAGCTCGCCGCTGCGTTGGCCTTCACGAATGCGGTCGGCCTGGCGAGCTTCACGAGAGTCGATCCGGTTCTGCCGCCAGTTGTCGTCGTAGGCGCTGGCGCTGGTGGCGGTGACGGCAAGGGCGATGGCGATCAGTGCTAGGGTCTTCACGGCGGCATGTCCTTCGTGTTGCAGCAGAAGTTGTCGACAAGGAATGCGCCACCCAACCTGAAACGGTTCTGAACCCGCGGTTGGCCGCGGTTCATCCGCGCGCCGGAATTAGAACGATTCAAATCCGACGCCGGAAAATCGGCCGCGAAAAGGTCTGAGTTTCTTGACAATCGGGTTCAAGATTTACACTAAAGACGTATCGCTGCAGTCGGGATTTCCGAGCGCAGCTCGATGAGGGCTTCGAGCCCCGCAAGAGGGAGGTTGAATATGCTTCGTGCTCGCACCGCATGGTCCGCGCGACATGGCTTGGCGCCGGGCAGATTGCTTGTGATCGGCCTGGCGCTGGCCGCGGGCTCGCCGGCGATGGCGCAGGGCGAGGTCAACGTCTACTCCTACCGTGAGCCGCAGCTGATCGATCCGCTGGTCAAGGCGTTCACGGACAAGAGCGGCATCAAGGTCAACATCGTGTACGCGGCGGCCGGCTTGAACGAGCGCCTGGCGGCAGAGGGCGCCAACAGCCCGGCCGATCTGCTCTTCACGGTGGACGCGGGCCGCCTGTCGGAGGCCAAGGATGCAGGCCTGACCCAGCCGGTCGATCTGCCTGGTCTGGCGGCAATCCCCGCACAGCTTCGCGACAAGGACAATCACTGGTTCGGCCTGACCATGCGCGGACGCGTGGTGTACGCCTCCAAGGACCGCGTGAACCAGGATGCCATCACCTACGAGGAACTGGCCGATCCCAAGTGGAAGGGCAAGATCTGCTCGCGCTCGGGCCAGCACGTCTACAACACGTCGCTGCTCGCCACCATGATTGCCCATAAGGGCGAGGCGGCGGCTGAAGCCTGGGCGAAGGGCTTCAAGGACAACCTCGCGCAGAAGCCGTCCGGCGGCGACCGCGAGCAGGTGCGCGATGTGCAGTCGGGCAAGTGCGACCTCGCCATCGGCAACACCTATTACATGGCGCTGATGATGACCAACGAGAAGAGCCCCGAGCAGAAGCAGTGGGCGGCGGCGGTGAAGCTGATGTTCCCGAACGCCAACGACCGCGGCACCCACGTCAACATCTCGGGGATGGCACTCGCCAAGCATGCGCCCAACAAGGACAACGCCATCAAGCTGATGGAATTCCTGGCTTCCGACGACGCGCAGAAGATCTATGCGCAGCAGAACAACGAGTACCCGGTCAATGCGCACGTGGAACCCTCGGCCATCGTGAAGGGCTTCGGCACGCTGAAGCCGGACACCCTGCCGCTCGAGAACATCGCCAAGTATCGCAAGAAGGCGTCCGAGATCATGGACAAGGTGCAGTTCGACGCAGGCCCCAGCTCCTGACTTGGCTCTTGGGCGCGGTTGCAATGACAAAACCTGTCGGCCGTCCAAGAGCAATTTGGGCGGCCGGTTTGTTTTTCACTGCGGCGACGTTGGTGATCACCGTCGCCGTCGGCTCCGGTCCAACGCAGGCTGTTGGCGTCGCGTGCGCCACGGTCGTCGAGACGCCGGGCAGGATCGTCTCAGTGCGCTCCGGCCCCGGCAAGACGCATCGGCGCATCTACCGCCTTCGCTCCGGGCAGATGGTGTCGACCGACTCCCGACTGGGCGATGCCGCGCGCCGCTGGGCTCACGTCGATGCCGTGTTGGCGCGCAAGCCGGACGGCCGCCGGTTCGAGGCGGCCACCTTCGACGGCTGGGTCTACGCCCGCTACCTCGACATCTACGAGTGCCCCTAGCGCTGGAGAGATCGCCAGCGCTATCCGCCCTTCCGGGCCATTGACTCAAGGAATGAATTGAGGTTCATTTGCAGCTGAACCTGGATTCATTGCTTGGCCCGCCATGGTCTACCGGCGCACCCCTTCTGTCGTAACCCGCCTCGAGGACAACCGGGCGCGCATCCTAGCGGCCGCCCGTGGTCTGGTTGCCGAGGGCGGCTGGCGGCACGCGCACGTCGCCACGGTGGCCGAGAAGGCCGGCGTCGCCACCGGCACCGTCTACCGCTACTTCCCCTCCAAGGCCGAGCTGTTCGCCGAGGTGTTGGCCATCGTCTCCAGCCGCGAGCGCGATGTGCTTGCAGCGATCGTGGATGGTGACGGTACGCCGGCGGCACGTCTGCGCGGGGCCGTGCAGGCCTTCGGCAAGCGTGCGCTGCAAGGCCGCCGGCTTGCGCATGCCATGATCGTCGAGCCGTGCGAGCCGGAGATCGACCAGGCCCGCCTCGTCTGGCGGGCAGCGCTGGGCGAGGAGTTCGTGCGCCTGATCCGCATCGGCCAGGAGCAGGGCACCTTCCGCGACTGCGACCCGCGCATCGCCGGCGCCTGCGTGGTCGGCGCCTTCATGGAAGCGCTGGTCGGGCCGCTGGCGCCGGAAGCGTTCGCCGATGCGAACGATGCGCAGCGCCTGATCGACGAGATCGCTGACGGCTGCCTGGCGATCGTCGCCAAGCCACAGAAAACACAAACCGCAAAAATCGGGAGGACAGCATGAGCGAGGTCGCCACCGCTCGCGTGACGCACCAGGTTCTGAACCAGGCCACGCCCGCCACCGGCTGGAATGCCTTCAGCGACGACCGTCTGCTTGTGTCGTTGACGGACCAGTACGCGCCGTGGGTGAAGGACAAGGCGACCCGCCTCGGCGGGCATGCCGGCGACGAGGCCACGCACGAGCTGGCGCGTCTCGCCAATCGCAACACGCCGGAGCTGAAAACACACGACCGGTTCGGCAACCGCATCGACTGGGTCGAGTTTCATCCGGCCTGGCACGAGCTGATGGCATTGGCCTTTGGCAGCGAGGTGCATTCGCTGGCCTGGACCGCAGGCAAGCCCGGCGCGCATTTCGCGCGCGGCGTGCTCTCCTACATCTGGAACCAGATCGAGCAGGGCGTCGGCTGCCCGCTCGGCATGACGTACGCTGCCTATCCGGGCCTCGCCCAGTCGGAGTTCGGCGCCTGGCGAGAGAAGATCCTCTCGACGCGCTACGACAGGCGCCCGCTGCCACTCGGCCGGAAGACTGGTGCCAGCATCGGCTACGCCATGACCGAGAAGCAGGGCGGCTCGGACCTGCGGCAGACGCAGACCACCGCCCGCTTCGCCGAGACCACCAAGGAGGGCCGCGTCTACCTGCTGACCGGCCACAAGTGGTTCTTCTCCGTGCCGGTGTCGGATGGTTTCTTCACGCTGGCACGCGCGGACGCCGGTGTGTCGTGCTTCTTCGTGCCGGGCTTTCTGCCGGACGGCGCGCGCAACACGCTCCGCATCCAGCGGCTGAAGGACAAGTGCGGCAACCGCTCCAATGCCTCGAGCGAGATCGAGTATCACGACACTTTGGCGTGGCTGGTCGGCGAGGAGGGCCACGGCATCCGCGAGATCCTCAGCCACGCACACCTGACGCGCCTCGACTTCGCCATCGGCTCGGCCGGGCTGATGCGGCAGGCGCTCACGCTCGCCCTCAATCATGCGCAGTCGCGGCGCGGCTTCGGCCTGGCGCTGGCCGACCAGCCGATGATGACCAACGTCCTGGCGGATCTCGCCATCGACAGCGAAGCCTCGACGCTGCTGGCGTTTCGTGTCGCCCGCGCCGTCGATGCGATGGAAGAGAGCGAGGCCGAGCGCCACCTCGCACGCCTCGCCACGCCGCTCGCCAAGTTCTGGAACTGCAAGCGGGCGCCGGCCTTCGTGGTCGAGGCGCTCGAATGTCACGGCGGCAATGGCTTCGTCGAGGAGAACCCGATGGCCCGCCTCTATCGCGAGGCGCCGCTCAATGCCATCTGGGAAGGCACCAGCAACATGATGTGCATGGACGTGCTGCGCAGCCTGCGGCGTGACCCCGCCACATCCGAAGCCTTCATGGCCGAGGTGACGCGCGCCAAGGGCACCGATCGCCACCTCGACCGCTGGCTCGATCGGCTGGGGACCGAGATCGTTCGTCCGCGCAACGACGACGGCCATGCCCGCCGCCTGTGCAACACAATGGCGTATGCGCTGCAGGCGGCCGAGCTGCACAAGCACGCTGCACCCGAGGTGTTCGAGACGTTCTGCCGGTCCCGCCTGCAGGGCGACTGGGGCTACGTGTTCGGCACGCTCGACTCGACGCCGGAGCTGAAGGGCATCGTCGAGCGCGCCACCGTGTTGCGGCAGTGATTGTCATCCCGGTGCTTGTCACCGGGATCCAGCCAACCGCGCATGCTGGAGCCAGCTGAGAGCTGGATCTCGGGCACAAGGCCCGGGATGACAGCGCAAACTACCGGAGAGTGGGCGTGAGCAGCGAGTTCGAGGGCAAGGTGGTGGTGATCACGGGTGCCGGCAGCGGCATCGGCCGCGCCGCGGCGTTGGCCTTCGCCCGGCTCGGCGCGCACGTCGTCGCCGCCAACCGTCGCGTTGCCGACGGCGAGGGTCTGGTCGCGGACATCGTGGCGCAGGGCGGCAGCGCCCGCTTCGTCGCCACCGATGTCCGTGAGCCTGCTCAGGTGCGCGCACTGATGGACGGCACGTTCGCGCGGCATGGCCGCCTCGATATCGTCTTCAACAACGCCGGCTATCAGGAGCCGCGCAGCGCTATTGCCGATACGCCCGAGGCGACCTTCGACAAGGTGTTCGACACCAACGCGCGTGCCACCTGGCTCGGCATGAAGTACGCGCTGGCGCACATGCGCCCACGAGGTCAAGGCGTCATCGTCAACTGCGCGTCGGCCAGCGGCCTGCGCAACGCCAATGTGGGATTGTCGCTCTACTCCGCGTCGAAAGCCGCTGTCGTCTCGCTCACCAAATCGGCCGCGCTGGAATACGGCCCCGCCATCCGCGTCAACGCGGTCAGCCCCGGCCGCATCGAGACGCCGATGATGCTGGGCTCCAAGATCGCCGATATGAGCGTGGTGGCACAGGGCCTGCCGCTCAAGCGTCTCGGGCGTCCCGAGGAGGTCGCCAGCGCTGTGATCTGGCTCGCCTCCGCCGCGGCGAGCTTCGTCACCGGCCACGTCCTGCAGGTCGACGGCGGCTTCGGCGCCACCTAGCGTCGCTCCGACACACTGGAGGCCACCGCCCGAGTGCTGAGCTTGTCGAAGCACGGGTCGGGGAACTCATTGGCCCTTCGACGGGGCTGCGGTGGAGGGCTTGGCGCCAAGCCGTTTCCATTCGAGTCATGTGGCGCAAGTCCGCATCCCGTTAAGCACGCACGAAGAAGCAATCCCCGCCATTCGACGCTATGCGACGATGCTCGCACCTCGGCTCAACCAGGGGCGCCATCGCGAGGCGTCTCGATTGGTGCGAGCCGAGGGCGTGTCCGGTGGCCCTGCCAAGGGCGCTCCCCTTCGATGTGGCCAGTTGGGCCACTCGCTGGAGCCGCGAAACGGAGAGCCGGGCGCGCGCGGGGCGTCCGTGCCCGCATGGACTGCCCGAATACCCAAGAGCCAGGCGTCGGGCGCCCCGCTCCCTCTGTTTATCGAAGCTGACAATCGCAGCACGCGACCGTCAGCAAGACACGGCGCGTGCGTTCGCGGATGGCGGCGGGAACTGGCGCCGGGCCGCTTGTCGGCGGCGGAGTGCGCCTGTGCGCGCTGAAGTGGGCAACCACAACCATCGCGCGTGGATGATGTCGGCGGCGTAGCTGCTGTGGCTGGTGGGCAACGGCCCGCCTACGCCATGGATTTCCCACAATTGGTCCATCTCCACCCATTGACTCCCATAATATCCCATGTAATCCCATAGACACCCATCGGGCGCCGTGATCCGGCAATCGCAAAACCGAGGCGGCGCCGATGGGTCTGTGCAGTCGCGGCTTTGGCGTTGGTCGAGTAACAGGCAGGGTTCGAAACGGGGGATGGACCGCTTTGTCTCGACATTCACGAACAAGATCGATGCCAAGGGGCGCGTCTCGGTGCCAGCGCCGTTCCGCGCCATTCTGGAGCGCGACGGCTATGCTGGCGGCATCTACTGCTACCCCTCGCTCGATGCTCCGGCACTCGATGCAGGCGGCCAGAGCCTTGCGCAGAAAATCGACGGGCTTCTCGATGGCCTGCCGGACTATTCGGACGAGCGCGACGAACTCAGTGTCGCGCTCTATGGTGACGTGCAGATCCTCAGCCTCGATCAGGACGGACGCATCGTGCTTCCTGAAGCGCTACGCGCCCACGCCGGCTTGGAAACCCACGTCACGTTTGTCGGCCTGGGCCAGAAATTCCAGATGTGGCAGCCGAAGCGCTTCGAAGAGAGGCGCGCGCAGGCTCGCGAAAAGGTCCAGGGCCATCGTCGTCTGTTCGGCGCGGGGCGCCGCCTCGGTCGCGGGGATGGAGGCGGCGAGGGAGGAGCACGGGAATGACGGCGCGGCGCGACGCCCCTTCGGCCAAGGGTGTCCGCGGAGGGACCATGCGCCATGTTCCCGTGCTGCTCCCGCAAGTCCTGCAGGCGCTCGCCCCGACGGGGCGCGAAGCCTACATTGACGGCACGTTCGGCGCCGGCGGCTATACCGGCGCCATCCTCGATGCGGCATCCGACGCACGCCTGCTGGCCATCGATCGGGATGCGGTTGCTGTCGATGCCGGCCGCGCAATTGCCGCCCAATATGCGGGGCGACTGACGCTCAGCGAGGGCCGCTTCGGTGACCTCGACCAGATCGCCGAGGTCAACGGTTTTTCTCCTGCCGATGGCGTGGTGCTCGACATCGGCGTCTCCTCGATGCAGCTCGACGATCCCGTGCGTGGTTTCTCCTTCCAGCAGGACGGCCCGCTCGACATGCGCATGTCGAGTAGCGGGCCGAGCGCCGCCGATGTCGTCAACTCGGCGGAGGAATCCCATCTCGCCGATATTTTCTATCACCTGGGCGAGGAGCGCAGCGCACGCGGCATTGCCCGGGCCATCGTGCGGCGGCGGGCCGAGGCGCTCTTTCAGACCACCGGCGATCTGGCCGCGTTGGCCGCTCGCGTCCTGGGGCGCGAGAAGATTGCCGGCCGCCACGCGGCCACACGCACGTTCCAGGCGCTGCGCATCTACGTCAACGACGAGTTGGGCGAACTGGCGCGCGGCCTTGCCGCTGCCGAGCGCGTGCTGGCCCCGGGCGGCCGCCTAGTGGTCGTGACGTTCCATTCGCTGGAGGATGGACTGCTCAAACGTTTCCTCCGCGAACGGGCGATGCCGGAGCCACGCGGTTCGCGCCATCTTCCGCCCGGTCCGGCTACGCTCAGGCCCCCAAGCTTCCGCTTCGACAGTCCGCGGCCGATCAGCCCGACGCAGGCGGAGATCGATGCAAACCCCCGAGCTCGCTCGGCGAAGCTGCGGATGGCCATTCGCACAGAGGCGCCGGCCTGGCCCGACGACAGCGGCGATCTGGCGTTTCCCCGTCTTTGAGGCACCGAGCAGAGGCCGGGTGAGACGGCCCGTTTGACGCCCCACGCCGGGCACAATAAGAAGCCAAGCATGCGCTAGTGTGATGATCGAGAAATTCGCCGGAGTTCGCCGGTTGGTTCGAAGCGAATTTCTCGATCTGAATCACACTAGCAAGTCCATGCTTCTAGTGTCCCTTGTGATTCCGAAGTTCGCTCTGGACGCTAGCGGCGAGGTCAGGCGAACCTCGGAATCGGGACACTAGTGTGATGATCGAGCAATTCGCCGGAGTTCACGGCTTGGTTCGGAGCGAATTTCTCGATCTGAATCACATTGGCAATCATAAACTTGGCTCGTGTCCCTGAGATCGAGAAATTCGGCCCAACCCTGCCACACGCTGAGACGAATTTCGCGATCAGGACACTAGCCGATGCACCGAACGCACCCGTCAAGAGCAAGGTTCGAGGGGCAATGCAGCTCCAGATGCTGACCGGTCCCGAGACCGCGGCTTCGCCGGGGTGGGGACACGTCGAGATCTCGGGCCTCACCGCCGACAGCCGCGAGGTCCGGCCCGGCTGGTTGTTCGCGGCACTGCCAGGGGCCAAGGCCGACGGTGCGCGCTTCGTCTCCGATGCGATCGCCAAAGGGGCGGCCGCTGTCCTCGTCAAGACCGGCGCCGATGTCTCAGGCGCGGAGCGAGTCCCCGTCCTGTCATCGACCGAGCCGCGCCGCGCGCTTGCTCTAATGGCGGCACGCTTTTTTGCGGCGCAGCCGGACAGGATCGTGGCCGTCACGGGCACCAGCGGCAAGACGTCGGTGGCAGACTTCACGCGCCAGATCTTCGCCGCGCTCGGCCGCAAGGCCGCTTCGCTCGGCACCATCGGCCTCGTCAAGTCGGACGGCAGCGTGTACGGGTCGCTGACCACGCCCGATCCGGTGGCCCTGCACCGCACGCTGTCGGAGCTGGCGGCCGAAGGGGTCACGCATCTGGCGTTCGAGGCGTCCTCGCACGGCCTCGATCAGCATCGCCTGGACGGCGTGCGCCTGACGGCCGCCGCCTTCACCAACCTTGGCCGCGATCATCTCGACTACCACGCGGATATGGAGTCCTACCTCGCCGCCAAGCTGCGCCTGTTCTCGGATCTGTTGCCTGCGACCGGCACCGCCGTGGTGAATGCCGACGTCGCCGAAGCCGGTCGTGTGGTGGCCGCTGCGAGAAGCCGTGGTGCGGCCATCATGAGCGTCGGACAGGCTGGAGAGACGTTGCGGCTGGAGGAGCTGACCGCCGACGGGTTCGCGCAGTGCATGCGCATTCGCCACGGTGGTAAGGTCTATGACGCGAAGCTGCCGCTGCTCGGTGCCTACCAGGCGTCCAATGCGCTGCTGGCCGCCGGTCTTGCCATCGCAGCAGGGGAGGCGGCCGATCGCGTCTTCGCCGCGCTCGAGATGCTGAAGGGCGTCAAAGGGCGCCTCGAGATCACCGGCGAGGCGCGCGGCGGCCTGGTCGTGATCGACTACGCGCACAAGCCTGATGCACTAGCCGCAGCTCTTGATGCGCTGCGTCCGTTTGCGACGGGCAAGCTGGTGTGCGTGTTCGGCTGCGGCGGCGACCGCGACAAGGGCAAACGCCCCATCATGGGTCGGATCGCCGCCGCCAAGGCCGACTCGGTGATCGTGACCGACGACAACCCGCGCAGCGAGAAGCCCGAAGTGATCCGTGCCGAGATCCTGGTTGGCGCCCCGGGTGCGCGCGAGATCGGCGATCGGGCCGAGGCCATCCGCGCAGGCGTGCGCGGGCTGGCCAAAGGCGACGTGCTGCTGGTGGCCGGCAAGGGTCATGAAACCGGGCAGATCGTCGGATCGAAGGTGCTGCCCTTCTCCGACCATGAGGCCGTGCACGTCGCCCTCGCGGAGGCTGCCATCCATGGCTGATGCATTGTGGCAATGGGACGAGCTGTCGTCGGCGGCCGGGGCCGCGCAGAGGGTACGCCGTCGACGCCGGCGACGGGGTTCTCGATCGACACGCGCACGCTCGACCCAGGCGACGTGTTCGTCGCCTTGAAGGATGTTCGCGACGGACACGAGTTCGTCGATCAGGCATTCAAGGCTGGTGCCGCGGCTGCCATCGTCATGCAAGGCTATGCACGCAAGGCCGAGGACGGAGCACTGCTGCGCGTCGATGACCCGCTGCTGGCGCTGCAAGGCGTGGCCCGCGCCGCCCGCGTTCGCGCCGATGGCAAGATCGTCGCCGTGACCGGCAGCGTCGGCAAGACCGGCACCAAGGAAGCCCTGCGTCTGTGCCTGTCGTTGCTGGCGCCCACGCATGCCTCCGAGAAGTCCTACAACAATCACTGGGGCGTGCCGCTGACGCTTGCCCGCATGCCGAAAGCCGCGCAGTACGGCGTACTCGAGATCGGCATGAATCATGCGGGCGAGATCACGCCTCTTGCCCAGATGGTGCGCCCGCATGTGGCCGTCATCACCACCGTTGAGCCGGTGCATCTCGCACAGTTCCAGTCGGTCGAGGAGATCGCCGAGGCCAAGGCGGAGATCCTGCAGGGGCTGGTGCCCGGCGGGACCGCCGTTCTACCGCGCGACAATCCGCATTTCGCCGCTGCTGCGCGATCGCGCCATGAGCATCGGCGCGCGGCTCCTCACCTTCGGCTTTCACGATGAGGCGGATTTTCGCTGCGTGCAGGTCGAACTGGGCGCCAAAGGTTCCTCCGTCATCGCCGGGCAGGGCTCGCAACGCTTCCCCTACAAGGTGGGTGCGCCCGGCGAGCACTTCGTGCGCAATTCGCTGGCGGTGCTCGCCACGCTGCGGGCGCTGGGGGCCGATATCATGCGCGCGTTGCCGGCGTTGGCATCCCTTTCTGCGGCCACCGGACGCGGTGCACGCACCCTGCTCGGCGCCCCAGATGCCGCCATTCTGCTGATCGATGAGAGCTACAACGCCAATCCCGCCTCCATGCGCGCGGCGCTGGCGGCCATGACCACCACACCGCGCGAGGAGTTTCCGCGCCGGATCGCCGTGCTGGGCGATATGCTGGAGCTGGGTAACGCCGCCGCGGAGCTGCATCGCGGCCTCAGGGAAGCGGTTGACGCGGCCGGCACCGATCTGGTCTTTGCTTGTGGTCCGAATATGAAGTTGCTGATGGACGACCTTGCCCCCCCGCGTCGCGGCTTCTGGGCTGCTTCCTCGTCCGAGCTGACCGGTGCTCTCCTGGATGCGGTGCATCCGGGCGATGTGGTGATGATCAAGGGCTCGCTGGGCTCGCGCATGGCGCCGCTGGTGGCGGCCATGCTGGCGCGGTTCGGTCAGGTGCCTGGAGGATAGCAATGCTCTACATGCTGGTGAGCTTCAGCGAGCAGATTGGACCGCTGAACGTCTTCCGCTACATCACCTTCCGCACCGGCGGCGCCATCATGACGGCCCTGCTGTTCGTATTCCTGTTCGGGCCGGTGATCATCGACCTGCTGCGCCTCAAGCAGGGCAAGGGGCAGCCGATCCGCGAGGACGGCCCGCAGACGCACCTGGCCAAGAAAGGCACGCCGACCATGGGCGGCCTGATGATCCTGTCCGGCGTTACGGTGTCGACCCTGCTGTGGGCCAACCTGAGCAACTGGTACGTGTGGATCGTGCTGTTCGTGACGCTCAGCTACGGCGTCATCGGCTTCCTCGACGACTACGTCAAAGTCAGCGGCGGCAAGAGCGCGGGCGTACCCGGCAAGGTGCGCTTCCTCGCCGAAGTCGTGGTAGCGGGCCTCGCCGCCTGGATGATGATGCGGCTCGCCACGGGCGAGCTGTCCTCCTCTCTGACGGTGCCGTTCTTCAAGCACGTCGTGCTGCCACTCGGCGCGGCCCTCTTCATCCTGCTCGGCATCGTCGTGATCGCCGGCGCCGGCAACGCCGTCAACCTGACCGACGGCCTCGATGGTCTGGCCATCGTGCCGGTCATGATCGCGGCCTCCACCTTCGGCCTGATCGCCTACCTGTCCGGCAACGTACGCTTCGCTACGTATCTGCAGATCCACTACGTGCAGGGTGCCGGCGAGCTGGCGATCATCTGCGGGGCGCTGATCGGCGCCGGCCTCGGCTTCCTGTGGTTCAACGCACCGCCAGCCATGATCTTCATGGGCGACACCGGCTCGCTCGCTCTTGGCGGGGCGCTCGGGGCCATCGCAGTGGCCACCAAGCACGAGATCGTGCTGGCCATCGTCGGCGGCCTGTTCGTGCTCGAGACGCTGTCGGTGATCATCCAGGTGGCGTCGTTCAAGCTGACCGGCAAGCGTGTCTTTCGCATGGCCCCGCTGCACCATCACTACGAGCAGAAGGGCTGGAAGGAATCGACCGTGGTCGTGCGCTTCTGGATCATCTCCGTGGTGCTGGCCCTGATCGGGCTTGCCACGTTGAAGCTGCGCTAGGGGAACTGCCTGCTAGGAGCGGGCGTCGCCGGGATCGAGTGGCTTCCTGCGCGCATGACGGATGTGATGAATGACAATCTCTCGGTCCAACACTTCGTAGAAGACGAGATAGGGATAGCGCACGATCGGGAACATGCGGATGTCCGGGTCGTCCGTCGGCCGGCCAATAAGGGGAAACATTTGGAGCTGCTCGATTGACGACCGTATTCGCTTTTCGAGCGCTGCAGCTGCGCGTGGATTGTGCTCCCGCACGTGGTCGGCGATACGGACGATATCTGCGAGTGCACGGCGCGAATAGCGCACGCTCATTTGCGGAAGCGGGCGTAAGCGGCCTCAACTTCCTCGTCGGTCGCCAGCTCGCCGCGGCGCACCTGATCCCTCGATTGCTCGATGGCCATGCGCTCTTGGGGCGAGAGCCTGTAGACGCCCTGTTTCGCGAGTTGGGCGAACTGCATAAGCGCCTCTGCCGCGCGCTCCTGCTCTTCAGCGGGAAGCTCGCGAACCTTGGCGATGGCCTGATCGAGCAACTTCGTCATATTGCTAGATTATCACAGATCGGCGAACCCGGCGAGGTGAGCCGTCACCTTATGTGTCTGGTCACGCTGCCAGCTCCTCGCGTAAGACTGCGCCGATGACGCCCATTACCATATTCGCCGGCCGCACCGTCGCCGTGTTCGGCCTCGGCATCTCCGGCATCGCCACCTGCCGCGCTCTGGCCGCCGGCGGGGCGACGGTGGTCGCCGCCGATGACAACGCGGCGGGGCGCGATGCGGCGTCGACGGCAGGCTTTGCCGTGGAGGATCTGGCGGGTGCCGACTGGACGCGCTTTGCGGCCCTCGTGCTGGCGCCCGGCGTGCCGCTCACGCATCCCGCGCCGCACTGGACGGTCGCCAAGGCCAAGGCCGCCGGCGTCGAGATCATCGGCGACATCGAGCTGTTCTGCCGCGAGCGCGCCAAGCTAGCCCCAGATGCGCCGTTCATCGGCATCACCGGCACCAACGGCAAATCCACGACGACGGCGCTCATCGCCCACATCCTCCGCGCGGCCGGCCGCGATGTGCAGATGGGCGGCAACATCGGCACCGCCATCCTGGCGCTGGAGCCGCCCGACGCCGATCGCTTCCATGTCGTCGAGATGTCCTCCTTCCAGATCGAGCTGACGCCGTCGCTCGATCCCAGCGTCGGCGTGCTGCTCAACATCTCGCCCGACCATCTGGACCGGCATGGCACCATCGAGCACTACGCGGCGCTGAAGGCGCGTCTGGTCGCAGCCGCCCTGCGCCCGATTGTCGGTGAGGACGACGACTGGTGCCGCGACATCTGCGAGCGGCTGCGTCTTGCCAATCGCAGCTGGGTCGACGTGCTGTCGGCCAACGAGCGCGTGTCGCACGGGTGGTATGCCGAGGGCACGAAGCTGGTCAGCCGGGCTCCCTGGACCGGGCCGCTCGGTGTGTTCGCCGACCTTGCCGGCCTCGGGCCTTTGCGCGGCCGCCACAACATCCAGAACGCGCTCGCCGCCAGCGCCGCCTGTCTCATTGCGGGCGTCACGCCGGATGAGGTGGCGGCGGCGCTCGCCACATTTCCCGGCCTCCCGCACCGACTGGAGGAAATCGGCCGCGTCGGGAACACCCTCTTCATCAACGACAGCAAGGCGACCAATGCCGACAGCGCCGCCACCGCGCTGGCGGCGTTTGCCGGCGACATCTACTGGATCATCGGCGGCAAGCCCAAAGAGGGCGGCATCGACAGCCTGACAGGCTACTTCCCGCGCATCGCCAAGGCCTATCTGATCGGCCAGGCCAGCGACCAGTTCGCCGCTACGTTGGAAGGCAAAGTGGCGTACGACCGCTGCGGCACTCTCGATGTCGCGGTGGCGTCGGCGACACTCGATGCCATGGCGGGAGGGGCGGCCGACCCGGTCGTGCTGCTGTCGCCGGCCTGCGCATCCTATGATCAGTTCCGCAACTTCGAAATCAGGGGTGATGCTTTCCGCGCGCTGGTGGCCGCGCTGCCGGGCATGGAACTGCGCCGCCGTGACGAGGGTCAAGACGGCGGAAAGGGAGCAGCGTGAGCAAGCCCTCAGTGATGCTGGCCGCCGGCGGCACCGGCGGACACCTCTACCCGGCCTTCGCGCTGGCGCAGGAGCTTGGCCGTCGCGACATTGCCGTCGACCTCGTCACCGACATGCGCGGCGACCGGTACGGCGCCAATTTCCCGGCGCGCGCCGTCTATCGCGTCCCCTCCGGGACCCTGGCCGGACGATCGCCGGTTGCGGCAGCGCGCACCGCCTGGATGCTGGGCCGCGGCATTGCCGCGTCGTATTCGCTGCTTGGCACCGTGCAGGCCGGTGCCGTCGTCGGCTTCGGCGGCTATCCGGCCTTTCCGCCGATCTTGGCGGCTACGCTGCGCCGCATTCCGACCGCGTTGCACGAGCAGAACGCCGTGCTTGGGCGTGCCAATCGTCTGCTATCCGGCCGTGTCACGGCGATCGCGACCTCGTTTGAGAATACCAAGCACCTCGGCGGCGCTGCGCTCAAGCGCACCCGCCTGACGGGCAATCCCGTGCGCGACCAGGTGGTCGACTGGGCCACGCAGAGCTATCGCATACCGGGCCCGCACGGGCCCTACTCGCTGCTGGTGTTCGGAGGCAGCCAGGGAGCGCGCTTCTTCGCCGACGCGCTGCCACCTGCTCTGGTGCTTCTCCCCGAGGCCATTCGCGCCAACCTGTTCGTCGTGCAGCAGTGCCGCGAGGAGGACCTGGCACGCGTCGAGAAGGCCTACCAGGCAGCCGGCGTCCGCGCGCATCTTGCGACTTTCTTTGCCAACCTGCCCGAGGAGATGGCCAAGGCGCATCTGGTAATCGGCCGCGCGGGCGCGTCCACCGTGGCCGAGCTGACGGTGATGGGCAGGCCCTCTGTGCTGGTGCCGCTGCCGCATGCCGTCGACAACGACCAGCTGCACAACGCGATCAGGCTGGCCGAGGCCGACGGTGCCTGGTGCATTGAGCAGAAGGAACTGAGTGCGGAGCGTCTGGCCAGCGTCATCGGCCACCTGCTGCAATCGCCGCAGGCGCTGGCCGAGGCCGCCGCCGCAGCCAAGCGGCTGGGGCAGCCCGATGCGGTCGCCCGCCTCGCCGATCTGGTCGAGGAGCTAATAGGCAGCCGGCCGAAAAGCGCGTAGGCTTTTCGCTGCCAACGAGGGAATAATACGCATGCAAATGCCTGGCGATATCGGTCCCGTGCACGTGGTGGGTGTGGGCGGGATCGGCATGAGTGCGATCGCGGAAATCCTGCACGCTAAGGGCTACACCGTGCAGGGCAGCGACCAGAAGGACAGCGCCAACGTCCGCCGCTTGCGCGCCAAGGGCATTCGCGTGTTCGTCGGGCACGATCCCGTGAACCTCGTCGGCGCGCGCTACGTCGTCATCTCGACGGCGGTCAAGCCCGGCAACCTTGAGCTGGACGCTGCGCGCGCCAAGGGTCTGCCCATCATCCGCCGCGCCGAGATGCTGGCCGAGCTGATGCGTCTCTACGCAACTGTGTGCGTGACCGGATCGCACGGCAAGACCACCACCACCTCGCTGATCGCCCACGTGTTCAATGCCGCTGACCGCGATCCGACCGTGATCACCGGCGGCATCATCAACGAATGGGGCTCCAACGCACGGCTCGGCAACGGCGAGTGGATGATCGTGGAGGCCGACGAATCCGACGGCACTTTCATCAAGATCCCGACCCAGATCGGTGTCGTCACCAACATCGATCCCGAGCATCTCGACTACTTCAAGACGGTCGAGAACATGCACCGCGAGTTCGAGATCTTCTTCCGCAACATCCCGTTCTACGGCTTGGCCGTCGCCTGCATCGACCATCCCGTGGTGAGCGAGATGATCGAGCGCCTGGCGCTGCGCCGCGACGGCCGCAGGCTGATCACCTACGGCACGACGGCGGGAGCCGACATCTTGCTGAAATCGGCACGTGTCGAGGGCGGCTCGACCGTCTTCGATGCCGATCTCGGCGCCCGCGTGCACGGCGGGGCGCGCACCATCCGCGGCTGGAGCATTCCGCTGTGCGGTCACCACAATGCGCTGAACGCGCTGGCGGCGATCGCCGCGGCCAGCGAAGCCGGCATCGCCGATGATGTGATCCGCAAGGCCATCGCCGGCTTCTCCGGCGTCAAGCGGCGCTTCCAGCTGACCGGCACCTGGAACGGGGTGTCCGTCTACGACGACTACGGCCACCACCCGGTCGAGATTGCGGCAGTCCTGAAGGCCGCACGCTCCGGCGCGCGCGGCCGCGTCATCGCGCTGGTCGAGCCACACCGCTACACCCGCGTGCGCGACCTGTTCCTGGAGTTCGCCAACTGTTTCAAGGATGCCGACCAGGTGATCGTCACGCCGCTCTATACGGCCGGCGAGGCGCCGATCGAGGGCATCAACCACAGCGCGCTGGCCGAGGCGATCCGCGCCACCGGTCACGCGTCGGTTGCGAGCGTCGCCAGCGAGCGCGACGTGGTGCCGATCCTGCAGCGCTCGGCCAAGGCGGGCGATATGGTGATCTGCCTGGGCGCCGGCAACAGTACGGAATGGGCGCACGCGCTGCCCGAGTGGCTGGCTCGCGAGCCCGCCCACGCGGGAGGCGTTGCTTGAACCGAGCTTCGCTGTCATCCCGGAAGTCGCGCAGCGACTATCCGGGCCCCAGGCGCCAACTCGCTCGCCGGTCTGCTGCGGTCCCGTCTCTGGGCGCTTGCGCGCTCCGGCCGGGAGGAGAACACTGCGCAACGACGGTTTACCAGCATGAGCTTTACCGACCTGCTCCCGGCGATTGCGGCTGCGGCGCCGGAGCTGCGCGGCAGGCTCACCGGCAACGCTCCGCTGTCTGACATCACCTGGTTTCGTGCCGGCGGTCCGGCGCAGGTGCTGTTCACCCCGGCAGACGAGGCCGACCTCGCCTATTTCCTGGCCCGGCTTTCCCCCGACACGCCGGTGGTGGTGATCGGCCTCGGCTCCAACCTGCTGGTGCGCGACGGCGGCGTGCCCGGTGTCGTCATTCGCCTGGGCCGCGGCTTCGCCAAGATCGAGGTCGAGCCCGGCCAGCGCCTGCGCGCCGGCACCGCAGTGCCCGACGTGAAAGTGGCCCGTGCCGCAGCGGACGCCGGCATCGCTGGGCTGGCCTTCTATCGCGGCATCCCCGGCTCGATCGGCGGCGCGCTGCGCATGAACGCCGGCGCGCATGGCCGCGAGACCAAGGATGTGCTGATCGAGGCCCGCGCCGTCGATCGCCAGGGCAACATCCACGTGCTGTCGCTTGCCGACATGCACCTCACCTATCGCCATTGCGGCGTGCCAGCCGATTGGATCTTCACCGAGGCCGCTCTATCAGGGCAGCCCGGGTGACCCGGCGCAGATCCTGGAGCAGATGGCCGAGGTGGCGCAGTACCGCGAGGCCAATCAGCCGATCAAGGAACGCACCGGCGGCTCCACGTTCAAGAACCCGGCGGGGGCCAGCGCCTGGAAGCTGATCGATGCCGCCGGTTGCCGCGGCTTGCGCGTCGGCGGTGCGAAAGTCTCGGAGATGCACTGCAACTTCCTTATCAACGACCGCAATGCCTCGGGCGAGGATATCGAGCGTCTGGGCGAGACGGTGCGCGCCCGCGTCAAGGCGTCGAGCGGCGTGACGCTGAGCTGGGAAATCATCCGCCTCGGCTTGCCCATCGAGGGCCGGCCGACGGGCGAAGCTCTGGCCGGATGATCGGGAATTTGCCTGTTCTTGCCGGCAGCGTTGCGCGCGAAGCTCGCGATCACACCTTCAACACAAGTGTTCTGGTAGGAATCGTTGAATTCTCGTTGTCATCCTCGGGCGTGTCCCGAGGATCCAGCCATCCGTCTGCGCCATAGCAAGCGGTTGGATGGATGGTCGGGACAAGCCCGACCATGACAACCCGGGAAAGCGAACAGGCTACGAGCTGAGGTGCTTCTGCAATGAGCGAGACTGCGCGTCGCTTCCATCATGTCGCTGTCCTAATGGGTGGCCTGTCGGCCGAGCGCGAGGTAAGCCTCAATTCCGGCGAGGCCTGCGCCAAGGCCCTGGAAAGCGCCGGCTACAGAGTTACGCGGGTCGATGCCGGCCGCGACCTCGCCCAGCAGCTGGTCGAGATCGCACCCGACGCCTGCTTCAACGCACTGCATGGCCGCTGGGGCGAGGACGGCTGCGTGCAGGGCGTGTTGGAGCTGCTGCACCTGCCCTACACGCACTCGGGTGTGCTGGCCTCGGCGCTGGCCATGCACAAGGAGCGCGCCAAGGAGGTGATGCGCGCGGCCGGCGTGCCGGTCGCGCAGGGTCGCGTCGTCCGCCGCAGGGAGGCGGCCAAGGAACATGCGCTGCAGCGCCCCTATGTGCTGAAACCGGTCGCGGAAGGCTCGAGCGTCGGCGTCTTCATCGTACGCGAGGATCATCAGTATCCGCCGCAGGAGCTCAACGACCCCGAGTGGAAGTTCGGCGAGGAGTTGCTGGCTGAACGCTACATTCCCGGTCGGGAGCTGACCTGTGCGGTGATGGGCGACCGCGTCCTCGGCGTAATCGAGATCGTGCCCACCGGGGCACTGAGCTTCTACAACTACGAATCCAAGTACGCCCTGGGCGGCTCGCGGCACCTGCTGCCGGCGCCGGTTTCATCGAATGTTTACGAATTGGTGCAGAAGTTAACGTTGACGGCTCATAAAGCATTGGGCTGCCGGGGCGTATCCAGGGCGGACTTCCGCTTCGACGACACAGCCGGCGGTACCGGTGAGCTGATCTGCCTGGAGGTCAACACCCAGCCGGGCATGACCTCGACCTCGCTGGTGCCGGAACTGGCGGCGCATGCGGGGTACTCGTTTGCAGAGTTGGTCAGCTGGATGGTGGAGGAGGCGAGTTGCAGCAGGTAGGGACCGGACCGGACGTTCACAGGCGGGCGAGCCAATCGCCGGCGCCGCACCCGGTTCTGCCAGTCTCGTTGGCCCCCCTTCGCAGCTCGGACTTGGCCGAAGCAAAGCCTGACCGCGCCACAGCTCGCGCGGAAACCAAGCGAATCACACGCATTTATGGCAAACTGGCTAGCGCCCCGACCGCGCAGGTCGAAGATATACACAGCAAGATTGTCGCCCCGAGCAAGGGGTCTTTGCCGCCCGCGTGCTGGCCGCCATCAGGCCGGATCGGTGGCTCTCCGAGAGCCGTGGAGGTGCGGGACATGGTTGCGCATGCAGCCGAGTGCGAGGCGCTGACGGGGCCTTCCGGGCACCGAGCGATCCTGGCCGGGCTGCGCAACCGCGCCCAGCGCGGAGGTGCGCGCACATGAAGCCACGTATCGCTGTGGTCGGGGTTGGCGGAGCCGGCGGCAACGCCATCAACAACATGATCGCGGCCGGCCTGTCTGGCGCTCAATTCATGGTTGCCAACACCGACGCGCAGGCGTTGGTGGCCTCCAGCGCGGAGGTGCGCATACAGCTGGGCAGCAACCTGACCGAAGGTCTCGGCGCCGGCTCCAAACCCGAAATCGGCGAGGCGGCGGCGGAGGAGGCGCTGGAGGAGATCCGGGCCGCGGTGTCGGGCTGCCACATGGTGTTCATCGCCGCCGGCATGGGTGGCGGCACCGGCACGGGTGCAGCCTCGGTGATCGCCCGCATTGCCAAGGAGTTCGAATATCCTCACCGTCGCCGTGGTGACCAAGCCCTTCCTGTTCGAGGGCTCGCGCCGCATGCGCGTCGCCGAAGCCGGCATCGCCGAGCTCAAGAATCACGTCGATACGCTGCTGGTCATTCCAAATCAGAACCTGTTCCGCGTTGCCACCGACCGCACGACCTTCGCGGAAGCCTTCGTGCTGGCCGACCAGGTGCTCTATTCGGGGATCGCCTGCATCGTCGACCTGATCGTCAAGGAAGGCCTGATCAATCTGGATCTGGCCGACGTGCGCACCGTACTGATCGGCATGGGCACGGCCATGATGGGCACGGGCGAGGCGGCCGGCGAGCAGCGGGCCATCGTTGCGGCCGAGGAGGCGATCGTCAATCCGCTGCTGGACGATGTCACCCTGAAGGGCGCCAAGAGCCTGTTGCTGTCCATCACCGGCGGCAACGACCTGACATTGTGGGAGGTGGACGAGGCGGCCAATCGGGTGCGCCAGGAGGTCGACCCCGACGCCAATATCATCGTCGGCGCCACCTTCGATGAGGCGCTCGGCGACCGCGTGCGGGTATCGATCGTCGCCTCCGGCATGACGCGATCGGTTGGTGTCCGGGCAAGCCGCGATGCCGATGACCCGGCCCGGGCTAGCGGCGCGAGCCGCTCAGGCAGGCCAGCCGGGCCGACCTCCGAAGACCATCGTCGTCATGCCACCGAGGCCGTTGGGGGCACTGCATCGCATGGTGAATCTTTGGCCGGGGCTTACGATACGCCCGGCCAACGCCAGCCTTCGATGCTTTCACCTGCAACCCGAGCGCCTGCGGCCAGGGCCAGGAACGGCTTCGACGTGGCGCCGGAGGCCAAGCGTCAGGCCCCGCGCATGCCGTCCGTGGACGACTTTCCGCCAGTCGCGCAGCGTGAATACTGGGCCAAGACGGGAGATGCCAACGGCCGGGCGGCGCAGTCGGACGTGGATCCGATTATGCGGCATGCACCCAAATCACCGGCGCCCAAGACAAGCCTTCTGAGGCGCCTCACGGGCGGTAGCATCGGGCGTCGCGACACGCCTGCCGCGGTCGAGCCGGGGACGGACGACTCCGACCCCAGGCAAGGCCAGCAATTTGCTGAGGATAACGTTGATCTTCCTGTGTTTTTCGGACGTAAAAAGCGCTAGTCGACTGACCCATGGATGGGGTGAGGCGTGGCGGTAACACAGTGTAAGAAACCGTGATTTGTCCCCAATCCGCACAGCACAGTATCGTTTGATTCATAAACCTACGCGGTTGCGTGCCATTCGAGCCAACGGGGGCTCGAGATACGAGGGGCTAGCATCCGTCAAGGGTCATATGGGGGGCACAGGATATCGGCTAACAGACCGAACCATCCTGAGCCGCAAGGCGATCGAGGGACGTCGCATATGTCCAAGCGATTTATCGGGTCGCGCCAGACCACTATCGGACGTGAGATCGAATTGTCCGGTACAGGGGTCCACAGCGGCGCACCGGTGTCGATGGTGCTGCATCCGGCCGAGGCGGATACGGGCTTCCGCTTCCTGGTCAGCAAACGCGGCCGCATCATCTCCGAAATTCCTGCTGACGTCCGCTATGTGAAGAATTTGACCCTGTGCACCGTGCTTGGCGACGACTCGGGGGTCACGGTCGGTACGGTCGAGCACCTGCTCGCGGCTTTGCGCGGCCTCAGCATCGACAACTGCTACATCGAGATCGATTCGCGCGAAGTGCCGATCATGGACGGCAGCGCCGCGGCGTTCGTCGAGGCGATCGACGAGGTCGGCGTGCGCGAGCTTTCGCAGCCGCGCAAATACATCAAGGTTCTCAAGCCGATCCGCGTCGACGACGGCGACTGCTGGGGTGAGCTGACCCCGCACTCGAGCTTCCATCTCGACGTGCAGATCGATTTCGAGACGCCGCTGATCGGGCGCCAACGCTTGGCGCTCGAGCTGAACGCCGGCGCCTTCCGCAACGAGATCTCCCGCGCCCGCACCTTCGGTTTCATGCGCGACGTGGAGAACCTCTGGAAGGCCGGCCTTGCGCTCGGCGCATCGCTTGACAACTGCATCGCCCTGGCCGACGACCGCGTCATGAACGCGGAAGGGCTGCGCTACCCGCAAGAGTTCGTGCGTCACAAGGTGCTGGACGCGGTCGGCGATCTGGCGCTCGCCGGTGCACCGATGCTGGCGGCTTACCGCTCGGTGCGCGGCGGCCATCGCCTGAACGCTCACGTGCTGCAGGCCCTGTTCGCCGATAAAGATGCCTGGACCATGGTGCGCGCTCCCTGGGTGCGCGAGACCGTCCCGGTCGAGGTGCCGATGGCGACAGCTGCGGTCAACTACGCCGCGGACCGGACCTGAGGCTCGGCTGCCTCGCCGTTCCTTCCCTGCCGGAGGTGCGGCGATGCCACAAGCACATGCGGATTGCCGAGGTTTTGCTGGGCTGTCCACAATTCGGTTGCAAAGTTTCTGGACGCTTCGGCGTTGCATTCTCCCAAATCGCCGCAAGGTATGCGGGTGGCTGGGAGTAGACGTCCTGTGCTAGAGCTGAGCGATAGCTCGGGCTAGGCAGGTGTGACGTGGCAGCCGGCATCAGAACCGGTCCACCAAGTAGGGGCAAGGCGCATGGGATTGCGGCCATCCGGGCGAGCGAAGGCGCTGAGCGCCGGGCTTCCGCGTGCAGCGATGGCCTGTGTGCTGCTGGCGGGCATGCTGCTCGCGGGCTGCGCGTCCAGCAACGATGCCGCCAAGATCCTTAATCCCGATCCGCCGGAAAAGATGTACGCGGAGGCCGAAACCTTGATGAACAAGGGGGCCTTCTCGGATGCGGCCCGCAAGTTCGAGGATCTCGACCGCGACCATCCCTACTCACCCGAGGCGCGGCGCGCCATCGTCATGGCGGCCTACTCCTACTACAAGGCCGGCAAGTACCAGGAGGCCATAGCCTCTGCCCAGCGCTACACCAGCCTTCACCCCGGCACCAAGGACGCGGCGCTGGCCCACCACATCATCGCCACGGCGCATTTCGACGACATCAAGGAGCCGCGGCGCGACCAGACCGCGACGCGCAAGGCCCTCGCCGAGCTGAAGATACTGCGGCAGCGCTATCCCGACAGCGCCTACACCAAGCAGGCCGAGAACCGCATCCGCATCGCCGAGGATGTGCTGGCCGCCTCCGAGATGGAGGTTGGCCGCTACTACCAGAAGCGCAACAACCTGGCGGCCGCCATCAATCGCTACAAGGTGGTGGTGTCCGACTACCAGACCACGGCCCATGTCGAGGAGGCGCTCTACCGCCTCGTCGAGAGCAACATGTCGCTCGGCATCGCCAGCGAGGCGCAGGCGACGGCGGCCGTGCTGGGTCACAACTTCCCGAACTCGCCGTGGTACCAGAACGCCTACACGCTGCTGAAGAACGACGGCTTGAGCCCGCAGGCGAACTCCGGCAGCTGGATCAGCAGCGTCGTCAAGTCTCTCACACCCGGTGGCGGCCAGCAGCAGAAGCCGGAACCGGCGCCTGCCAAGCCCGCGCCTGGCTTGCCCTCGCCCGAGGAGATGCCGGCGCCGAAGGTTCCGGTGCCGGACGCGCCGACGGCTGGATCCTGGAAGCCCGTCATCGGCTTCGCCCAATAGCCGCGTCTTGAGCGGGATTGTGGACGCGCTGGCATAGGGTACTGGCATTTCCGGTCGCGCCAATGCAGGTTTGGCGCCATGAATCCCAAGAGGACCGCCAAGAAACCTGTCGACCGGCTGAGCCAGGCGGAGGCCGCCGCCGAGCTCGAGCATCTGGCGCACGAGATCGCCCACCACGACCAGCGCTACCACGCCGAGGATGCGCCCGAAATTTCCGATGCCGACTATGACGAGCTGCGCGCGCGCAACGCCGCCATAGAGGCGCGCTTTCCGGATCTGGTGCGCGCCGACAGCCCATCCAAGCGCATCGGGGCCGCGCCGGTCGAAGCGTTCGGCAAGGTTCGTCACGCGGTCCCCATGCTCTCGCTCGGCAATGCCTTTGCCGACGAGGACGTGGTCGACTTCGTCGCGCGCGTGCGCCGCTTCCTCGGCCTCGCGGCGGACGCGCCCGTGCCTGTGACGGCCGAGCCCAAGATCGACGGGCTGTCCATCTCGCTGCGCTACGAGCGCGGCCGGCTGGTGCAGGCGGCCACGCGCGGGGACGGCAGCGAGGGCGAGAACGTCACCGCCAACGTCATGACCATCAAGCAGATCCCGCGCACCCTGAAGGGCAAGGATGTGCCGGACCTGATCGAGGCGCGCGGCGAGATCTATCTCGCCCATGCCGACTTCGAAAAGCTCAACGCCGAGCAGGCCGAGGCCGGCGGCCAAGATATTCGCCAATCCGCGTAACGCAGCTGCGGGCTCGCTGCGCCAGCTCGATGCCTCCATCACGGCGCGCCGACCCTTGCGCTTCTTTGCCTACGCGTGGGGCGCCGCCTCCTCGCTGCCGGCCGATACGCAGCATGGCGTCTACAAGGCCTTCGGCCGCTGGGGTCTGCCGCTCAATCCTCTGCTCGAGCTGTGCAAGAGCACCGACGAGATGCTGGCCTTCTATCGCCGCATCGGCACTGACCGCGCCTCGCTCGGCTACGACATCGACGGCGTCGTCTACAAGGTCGATCGGCTCGATTGGCAGGGCCGGCTCGGTTTCGTGTCGCGCGCGCCGCGCTGGGCCATCGCCCACAAGTTTGCGCCGCAGGAGGCCGTCACGCGCCTCAACGACATCGAGATCCAGGTGGGGCGCACCGGCGCGCTCACCCCCGCCGCCAAGCTCGAGCCGGTGACGGTGGGCGGCGTGGTCGTCTCCAGCGCCACGCTGCACAACGAGGACGAGATCGCCCGCAAGGACCTGCGCATCGGCGACACCGTCATCGTGCGCCGCGCCGGCGACGTCATCCCGCAGATCGTCGGCATCGTTGCTGAGAAGCGGCCCAAGGGGCTCAAGCCATACAAGTTCCCTCATGTGTGCCCGGCCTGCGGCAGCCATGCCGTGCGCGAGGTGCACGAGAAGACCGGCAAGGCCGATGTGGTGCGTCGCTGCACGGGTGGCCTGATCTGTCCGGCGCAGGCCAAGGAGCGACTCAAGCATTTCGTGTCGCGCAACGCCTTCGATATCGAGGGGCTGGGCGAGAAGCAGATCGAGCTGTTCTACGACGAGGGCCGCATCATGCAGCCGGCCGACATCTTCACGCTGCAGAAGCGCGATGCACGCTTGGCCGAAGACAAGCGGCTGGTCAACAAGAAGGGCTTCGGCGAGACGTCGGTCAACAAGCTGTTTGCCTCCATCGACGCGCGGCGCAAGATCGGTTTGGATCGCCTCATCTTCGCGCTCGGCATCCGCCACGTCGGCGAGACCACCGCGCGCGATCTCGCCAAAGCACTCGGCAGCATCGACGCCTTCCGCGATGCCGCCCTGGCCGCCGCCAAGGACGGCAAGGACAGCGAGGCTTACCGCGACCTCGACAACATCGAGGGCATCGGCGAGACCGTGGTCGACGCGCTGATCGATTTCTTCGACGAGCCGCACAACGTGCGGGCACTCGACGACCTGCTGAAGCAGGTGGAGGTGCAGCCGTTCGTGCGCGAGACGGCCGCCTCGCCGGTCACCGACAAGACCGTGGTGTTCACGGGCTCGCTGGAGCGCCTGACGCGCCCCGAGGCCAAGGCGCAGGCCGAGCGGCTCGGGGCCAAGGTGGCGGGGTCCGTGTCCAAGAAGACCGACTACGTGGTGGCCGGCAGCGACGCCGGCTCGAAGCTCAGCAAAGCCCGGGAGTTGGGCGTCGCCATACTCACCGAGGACGAGTGGCTGGCGCTGATCGGCCGCGGCTAGGGTCTTTCCACCCGGCTCTAATCGCGATCGGCAGCCACAACCCAGTGCTGAGCCCCGTCGAAGCACGACATTGGCGGGCTCATTCGCCCTTCGACGAGCTCAGGGCTATGCGTCTTCTGCTTCCACGTGAAACGAAAGGCTCTAGTGTCAGTCGGTCCGGTGGGTCATGGCCTGTGCAAGGACAGCAACAATGCGCGGGTCGTGCGATTGCGCGACGTTGAAGCGTAGAAAAGAAGAGGCCGTCTGCGAAACGCTGAACACATTGCCCGGGGCAAGAACGACGTTCTCTGCCATGGCCAAACGAGCGAGCGCAGCGGAATCCTGGCCTTCGGGCAGGCAGCACCAAAGATAAAAGCCGCCGCGCGGCAATAGCCAAGGTCTGATGCCAAGAGGCTCCAGCCGGGACACCAACTTGCGTCGCGCCCGTGCAAGGCGCTGGCGCAATTCCTCCATGTGCTTGCGGTAGCCGCCGCCGGCCAGAACGCTGGCGATCAGCACTGTCACGACCGGGCTCGGACCGCCGAAGGACGTGGCGACCTGGAGATCGACCAAGCCTTCGATCCAGTCTGCACGCGCAGCGATGTAGCCGCAGCGGATGGAAGCGGACAGTGTCTTGGAAAAGCTGCCGATGCGGATCACGCGGTGGAGGCCATCAAGAACGACCAGACGCGACGACGGCTCCGGCTCGAAATCGGCAAAGATGTCGTCCTCGATGATCGTGAGGTTGTGTGCAGACGCTGCGCTCAAGAGCCGGTAGGCGGCCTGCGGCGAGAGGGTAGCGCCGGTGGGGTTATGCAGCGCGGAGTTGGTGATGTAGAGGCGAGGCCGCTCTGCCGCCAGGCTCGTCTCGAAAGCCGTCACATCAGGCCCCGTGGGCGTATAGGGGACGCCAACAATCCTGACCTGATGGGCGCGCAGCAAAGACCGGAAATTGAAATAGCAGGGGTCGTCCACCAACACTGTGTCGCCGGGCTTCAGCAGGAAGCGACAGATCAGGTCGATGGCCTGAGTGCCTGAAGCCGTCAGCATGAGCTGGTCAGGCGGGATGTCCATGCCCTCTTCGGCAAAGCGTCGGAGCAGCAATTGGCGAAGGGTCGGCGAGCCGCGCGTGCTTCCGTAGTCGGTGAGCACTGCGTCTTCTGCGCGCGCCAGTTTCCGCAAGGCGCGGCGAAGAGCGGACGTCGGCATCCAGTCGGCCGGCAGCCAGCCGCAACCGGGTTTCAAGACGGTTGGATCGGCGTCGAGCGACTGCCGCGACACCCAGAACGGATCGATGTCCCGCTCGCGCTGCGGCGCTGCATCCGCAAGCGCCATTGGCGGCAAGCCGGGGCCGGCGACATAGAACCCCGAACCGCGCCGCGCCCGGATCAGACCCTCGGCGGCAAGACGATCATAGGCCTCGACGACCGTGGACGGGGAAACGCCCATGGTGGCGGCGAAGCTGCGGATCGATGGCAGCCGGTCGCCACGCAGGAGGGCGTGATTGGCCACCTTCGATCTGACAGCGGCCATGACCTCGCCGGTGCGCGTTCCTTGCTCCTTCATTGCGGTTCCGACAAGTGTGTGGCCGTGTGTACCAATACAGTTTGGTCAAATTGTATTGCACTGTCTCTGCCTGGACCAGCCGCGAAATCCTAGTGTCTCGCTGCGAAAGCGAGGCGGCATGAACCGGACGACGGACGGGTGGGGCAGCGGGCTCCTGGGTGTCATCATCTTCAGCGGATCGTTGCCGGCCACGCGGGTCGCAGTCGGCGATTTCTCACCCCTATTCCTGACCTCCGCGCGCGCTGTGATCGCCGCGGCTCTCGCAGCCGCCTTACTCATGGCTCTCCGGCAGATGCCCCCTCAACGTAGCGATGTTGGCTCGCTTGTTGTCGTCGGCCTTGGCGTCGTCGTCGGCTTTCCGCTACTGACGGCGCTTGCGCTCCAGCACATCACATCCGCGCGCTCTATTGTCTTCATCGGCCTTCTGCCGCTGGCCACCGCCATTTTCGGAGTCCTGCGCGGAGGCGAGCACCCGAAGCAGGTGTTCTGGCTGTTCTCGGGCCTAGGGAGTGCAACGGTAGCGGGTTTTGCCTTATTGCACGGCGGTGCAGGTTCGCTCGCGGGCGATCTGCTCATGGTGGCTGCCGTTTTACTTTGCGGCCTCGGTTACGCCGAGGGCGCCGCGCTGTCACGAAGGTTGGGTGGCTGGCAGGTCATTTCATGGGCGCTGCTGTTGGCGCTGCCGGTGATGGCGGCCGTGGCGTTGGTCACTCTGCCGGACTCCTGGAGTGCGATCGGTGGCCCGGCCTGGCTCGCGCTCGCGTATGTTTCGATTTTCAGCATGCTGGTTGGCTTCGTCTTCTGGTATCGCGGCCTGGCGTTTGGGGGCATTGCCGGCGTTGGGCAGTTGCAACTGCTGCAGCCCTTCTTCGGCTTGGCGCTGGCGGGGCTGCTGCTGCATGAGCCGGTCCCCTGGACCATGATCGCAGCCACGGGTCTGGTTGTGCTTTGCGTAGCGGGGGCTCGCAAATTCGCGCGCTAGCGCCAGTAATAAAAAGAAAACGGGCGCCGCGCGGTCTCGCGCGACGCCCGTGCTGCGGTCACCCTGAGCCTGTCGAGCGGGCGACGGCAAGCGCAACCCCGCGGCTCGCGACAGGCTCGCCGGGGGCTGCTAGCTTGTAGTCAGAGGCTTGCTGTCAGGCAGCCTTGGCCTCGACCTGCGCCGGCGCCTTGTCGGCACCGATCGCGATCGTGCGCTGCTTCAGGCGCTCCGGCACGTTGCGCACCAGGTCGATGTTGAGCAGGCCGTCCTTCAGGTCGGCACCCTTCACCTCGACATGGTCGGCAAGCTGGAAGCGTCGCTCGAACGTGCGGCCGGCGATGCCGCGGTGCAGGAACTCGCGTCCTTTGTCCTCGGCCTTCTTCTCGCCGCGAACGTTGAGCGCCTGTTCCTTGACGTCGATCTTCAGCTCATCCTGGCTGAAGCCGGCGACTGCCATGGTAATGCGGTACTCGTTGTCGGAAAGCCGCTCGATGTTGTAGGGCGGGTAGACGTTCGCCTCTGCCTCGGAGCCCGATCCGAGCAGATCGAACAGGCGGTCAAAGCCGACGGTGGAACGATAGAAGGGGGTAAAGTCGACGTGTCGCATCACAAGTCCTCCTTTTAGAAGCGACCAGCATTTCTGTCCGCCCAACGGGCCGGACAGCACTTTCATGCGCACCCCGGAGGGGCGTGCGCAGGTTGATATTTAGGAGGCCGGCCGCGCCCTTCAAGAGGGCGGACATGCGGACTGCGCGTGGGGCGGCCGCGCTCCGCTCCGTGCACCCGCAATCGAGGCGTCGGAACGATGCGCAGCTTGCGGACGTTGGTCAGTTGAAGCGGGAGAGCTTGAACCAACAACAACGGAGTTTATCGATGCGCAAGGTTATGACGGCAGCGATTGCAGCTTTCTTCGTAATGGGCTCGGTTGGTGCGATGGCTCAGAACACCCCGCAGGACAAGGCACCAGAGGTGGCCCCGAAGGGTCCGGCTTCGCAGGGCGCAGTGAAGACTGAGCGGCCGACCGATCCGAACACGCCGAAGGCGCAGACCGAGATCGATAAGCTCAAGAAGGATGAGAAGGCCGGCAACAAGAGCACCGGCGGTTAGTTCCGCGCGTACGAGGCAATGGTCCCGGCGACGTCCACCAACGCCCCGGCTCTATGGCCGGGGCGTTTCCGTGCCGAAGTCTCGCCTGCCCGCGGTTGGAGGGATATACAGCCAAGCCAACACTGAAGCGCTGCAGTATAAATGTGTGGTGAGGCAATGCTTTAGGCGCAGGCGAGCATAACGTCCTTCATGCTGCATTCATGTTGCCGCCGCCACTCTGCCTCACACGCGCTGGCGGCGCGAGGGGAAGAGGAGATCGCTGAAATGAAAAGCTGGGTCTTGGCGGTGGGCCTGCTGGCCGCCGCGACGTCTGGTCAGGCGATGGCGGCCGATCTCGACGACGGCCCGTCCGATCGCTACGGGTCGGCCTACGACGATCCGCGCTACGCCGACATGTACCGCTATCCGGAAGCACGGCGTCCGCCAGTACCGCGCGAGCCCATCTACGGCGATCGCAACTATGACGATCGCAACTACGACGATCGCGACGCCTATCAAGAGCCGCGCCGCTATTCCTACGCCGAGCCGCGGTCCTATCGCGGCGGCTGCGTGCCGCGCGAACAGATCAAGTATCGCCTGAAGGACCAGGGCTGGAATGATTTCCGCGATCCTGAACTGAGGGGCGAGGTTGCGACGGTGATCGCGCGGCGCCCGAGCGGGCGGCCGTTCGAGCTGACGCTGGACCGCTGCACCGGCGACATCGTCAACGTGCGCCGGTTGGATGGTGGTCCGTACGGGCCTTATGCGAATGGCCCCGGCCCGCGCCGCTGGGATCGTTACTGAGCGGTCTTGCGACGGCGACTGCATCTCCCTCAAGGCCCCGGCACAACCGGGGCCTTATTCGTTTTCGGCTGGCGGATGTCTGTCTCGGCGCGCTGGGGGCTGCTATAGATCAGCGCATGTTGGCCAAGCTGGGAGGGCGGCATGGATCTGATTGCGCTTGCCAAGAATCCGGTGCCGAGCGGCGCCACCACCGGATATTTCAATTGTCCCGGCAAGATCAAACTGCGCTTCGCGCGCTGGGAAGCTACGCGCGGCCCGCAGCGAGGCACGGTCTGCTTGTTCCAGGGGCGCGGCGAGTTCATCGAAAAGTACTTCGAGGTGGTCGCCGACCTGCGCCGGCGCGGCTTCGGCGTCGCCACCATGGATTGGCGCGGTCAGGGCGGCTCGAGCCGCTTGCTGTCCAATCCCAGCAAGGGCTTCGTGCGCAGCTTCGCGGATTTCGATCAGGACCTCGCCTACTTCATGAAGGAGGTGGTGCTGCCCAACTGCGCTCCCCCTTACCTCGCCATGGCGCACTCGATGGGTGGCAACATCCTGCTGCGCAACGCTTCGGACCCCAAATCCTGGTTCTCGCGCATGGTGCTGAGCGCGCCCATGATCGCCATCAGCCAGACGCGCCTGGGCGTCGGCCCCGGCGTTGCGCGGGCCTACGCGGAGATCTTGTCGGCCTTCGGTTTCGGAACGGCCTACGTGAGGAATGGCCGCGACCGGCCCATCGAGCTCGATCCCTTCGAGGGCAACCCGCTCACCGGGGATCGTGACCGCTATCTGCGCAACCAGCAGGTGCTGGTGGAGGCGCCGGCCCTCGGCCTCGGCTCGCCGACCATCGCCTGGCTGCGGTCGGCCTACCGATCGATGGCGCGGCTCAGGTCGCCCGACTATCCGCACAACGTGCAGATACCGCTGCTGATGTTCGCGGCCGGCATGGACTCGGTGGTGTCCACCCAAGCCATCGAGGAGTTCGCGTTGCGGCTCAAGGTCGGCACGCACGTTCTGATCCCGCAGGCGCATCACGAGATTCTGCAGGAGACGGACGAAATCCGGCAGCGCTTCTGGGCGGCATTCGACGCCTACATGGGTGCCGACGCCCCCGCCGCCAGCTAGGCAACTGTACGCAGCACGGCGAGGGCCTCCTTGTGCAGGCGTGCGTCGCCGGCAGCGACGATGCGGCCACCCTCTGTCGCGGGCTTGCCTTGCCAGGTGGTGATGCGCCCGCCCGCGCCCTCGATGATCGGCACCAAGGCCACCACGTCGTAGGTTTTCAGCCCAGCCTCGACGATCAGGTCGATGAAACCGCCGGCCAGCAGGCAATAGGCGTAGCAATCCCCGCCGAAGCGCGTCATGCGCGCCTGGGCCTTGAGGCGCTGGAAAGCGGCCTGCTCGCCTGGTGCCGAGAACATGTCGGGATGCGTCGTGGTCAGCACCGCGTCGGCGAGCGTGGCACAGGGCCGTGTCTTGAGTGATCGGGGAGCCCCTCCCCGTGTCGAACTGCGGGCCTTGCCCCCGGCACCCCAGAAGCGCTCGCCGGTGAAGGGCTGGTTCATCAGGCCCAGCACGGGTTGGCCGGCGTCCAGCAGGCCGATCAGAGTGCCCCAAAGAGGGGCGCCGATGATGAAGGCGCGCGTGCCGTCGATCGGGTCGATCACCCAATCGAGGCTGCCTGCGCCCGCGGACCGCGCGAATTCCTCGCCCACGATGCCATGCGCGGGATAGTGCTCGGCGATGACTTTGCGGATGCTGCGCTCGGCGGCGCGGTCAGCGACGGTGACCGGGTCGAAGCCGGTCGTGCCAGCCTTGTTGCGCACAGCAATCGACTTGCGGAAATACGGCAGAATTGCCGCCGCTGAAATATCAGCCAAGCGGTGCGCGAACTCCAGATACTCTTTCAGATCGGCCGATTTGGTGCGTGTCACAGCATCTCTACACGTTTGCTTGATCGAAAGCCGGGAACCTTGCGTCTAATAACTGACGAATGCTGTGCCATACAGTCGAGCAGCTGGCAGTGGACGCTTCCAGTTGCCCTTGCGCCACGCTGATGTAGAAACCACAGAAAGCTCCGCGCACTGCCATTGCACCGCACCACGAACCGGCCCATATCCTTGAGTGCGGCCTGTCGGTCCGACTGACACGCCGCTGCCCTCCTTGGGCGTTTCCTCCCTAGACTTGGGCCGTTCGCTAGATCGAGCGGCCCCTTTCTTTGTGGAGGCCCCCTCCTCTCCCCATGACGTTCCCACCCCAGGCTGCGAGACAGCGTTCAGCCAGCTATGCGGTGACGTGGCTTCTGCAATGCAAAAGAATCGCCTTGCGTATTGTGCGCCGCACATCTAGATTTTCCCTACGAGGTCGGCGAGTTCCTCGCTGGCTTCGTTGCCCTCCTTGGGCGTTTCCTCCCTAGACTTGGGCCGCACGGTTCACCGCGCGGCCCCTTTTATTTCCGGCCCCAGCAACGAGTTGGCAACCGTGCGTGCGGCGCCGGGGAAACCTTCAGCTTGGCATTTGTGACGGCGGAAGGCTCTGGCATACCACGGCGTTGGCTGGCGTGACCGTCGTTAATGTGTTGCGCCGCAATATGACAACCCCAGTGGCACGTGCATCTACTCGGCCGCCGCGCGCCGCTCCAGCAGCAACGGCAAAGCTGCAAACACCTTGGTTGCAAGATCGAGCAACGTGCGCGTCAGCTTGCCGAAATCCTTGTTCTTGGACAGCGTCGCCTCATCGAGATAGAGGGCGCGGTTGATCTCCAGTTGCAAGGATTGCACGCCGCGCGCGGGGTTGCCGTAGTACTCGGTGATAAAACCGCCGGCGTACGGGCGATTGACCTGCACCTCGTAGCCGGCCGCCTGCAGCACATCGCGCGTGAAGCGCGTCAGCTTGGCATCGCATGAGGCCCCGAACCGGTCGCCGAGCACGAAGTGCGGGCGCCCGCCGGCCGGCTGCCCCATGGACGCCGACGGCATGGAATGACAATCGATCAGCACTGCCATGCCGAAGCGGCTGCGCGTCTCTTCCAGCAGGCTTGCGAGGGCTTCGTGGAACGGGCGGTACAGGCGCTCGATGCGCTCGAAAGCTGCCCCGATGGGCAGCCGTTCCCGATAGATCTGCTCGGTGTCCGCCACCACTCTGGCAATGGTTCCGAGCCCGCCCACCACTCGGGCCGACTGGGTGTTGGCAAAGTCCGGCAGCCGACCGCTGAACAGCTCGGGATCGAGTTCGTAGGGTTCACGATTGACGTCGAGATAGGCACGCGGAAAACGTGCCGCAATCAGAGGCGCACCCAGCCCAACGACCGGCTCGAACAGCTCGTCGACGAAGCAGTCCTCGGATTTTCGCAGGGTATGGGGATCGAGCCGCGAGGCTTCCAGAAACGCCTTAGGATAAACGCGGCCGGAGTGGGGTGAGCAGAAAACAACCGGCGTAAGCTGCTCCTCGGGCCTCAAAAGGGTAAACGGCGGCGTCAGTTCGGCGAGTATCGAGGCGCGTTCGCTGGCGTGCATTGGCGTTTGTTTGGCAATTCCATGCCTGAGGGAGCCCTAATCGCTGCGCCGGGCCTCCCGACGCAGTGTGGACCGTCATACTCTGCCAAGCGGCAAGGGTGCTGTCCATGCATCCTGTGGCGCATATCGTGGGCATTAGGGCCGCTTACTTTATCCGCAATTTCATTGCTCGTTTACCAAATTCAAGCCAGATTTCTCCTGCATCGCCACGGATGGCCGTAGGGTTGCAAGCGCGGGGAATAAGTTAGCCAGCGTATCAAAACGGGCCAGCACCACGTCATGACCGCCAAGCCATCACGCCTGCCTGCCAAGCGCATACTGCTTGCCGAAGACGACGAATCCATGCGCGGCTTCCTGGAGCGCGCGTTGACCAAGGCCGGTTACGAGGTGATCGCCTTCGCCAACGGCAAGGATGCACACGACTGCCTGCAGCAGGAGGAGACGTTCACGCTGCTGCTGACCGATATCGTCATGCCGCAGATGGACGGCATCGAGCTGGCCCGGCGCGCCGCCGATCGCGATCCCAAGCTCAAGATCATGTTCATCACCGGCTTTGCGGCGGTGACGCTGAACACCCATTCGCCGGCGCCGAAGGATGCGCGCGTACTCTCCAAGCCCTTCCACTTGAAGGACCTGGTGCGTGAGATCGATCGGCTGTTGGCCGCCTAGACATGCGATCTGCGATGGTCCAAGCCGCGACATAAGCCGCCGTTGCTCCTTGCCTCGCAAAATGATTGCCGATATACGACGTGCCAACCGCGCGGGGCCACCCCCGTAGGAGGGCGCGTAGCTCAGCGGTAGAGCACTACCTTGACATGGTAGGGGTCACAGGTTCGATCCCTGTCGCGCCCACCATCGCTTGGTTTATCGAGACAAGGCACAGGCCCGATGAAGGTCAGAAATTCGCTAAAATCGCTGCGTGGGCGCCACCGCGACAATCGCCTGGTGCGACGCAAGGGCCGCGTCTACATCATCAACAAGACCAACCGCCGCTTCAAGGCGCGCCAGGGCTGAGCGGGCGGTCGCTGCCGGGCTTTGACCGGGCAGGCCGGCGCGGGCTATGCTGGCGCATGGCTATGATTCAAGTTCGCAAAGGTCTTGTGTCCCTCCTCGCACTTGCGCTGATGGCGCCAGTGATGGGCGTCGGGAGCAGTGTGCTTGCCCAGCAGCCGACCCGTACCGCGACTGGGCCGACCCTGCCCAAGACTCCGGCCGAGCGCGAGAAGATGCTCTCGGATCTTTACGCGCACCTTGCCACTTCCGGCGACGAAGACTCTGCCAAGGCCGTCGCCGACGCCATCGAGCGCGTCTGGCTCAGTTCGGGGAGCGACACCATCGACGTGCTGATGGAGCGGTCGATGAAAGCTGTCAGCGACAAGAACTACGAGCTCGCGCTCAAGCTGCTCGACCACGTGGTGGCGCTGGCGCCGGATTACACCGAAGGCTGGAACCGGCGCGCCTACGTGCACTACATGCAGAGCGAGGTCGATTTGGCGCTTGGTGACCTGCGCCGCACGCTGGCGCTCGATCCCAATCACTTCAAGGCGCTCGACGGGTTGGGCCAGATCCTGCGCGAGATCGGCCAAAAGAAGCCGGCGCTTAAGGCCTTCAAGCAGCTCCTTGATATTCACCCGTACTGGTCGGGCGCGCAGGACGCCGTCGACGAACTCGAGCGCGAAGTCGAGGGCCAGGGCATCTGACCCTGCGTGTGTGGAACCTCTCCGACTAAGATGGAAGTGCCCTTGCGCCTGGCGGTCATTACCTTGGCCCAGAGCCCGCCACGAGGCCATAGGCGCGGCAATGCCGCGCTTTAACGGCCAGGCACCAGTGTGTCTGCCGGAACGTCACGGAACGAGAGGCTAACCCGGCCGGTTCCCGCCGGACGCAGCGTCAGTTCTTGGTCGCCTTGATGGGTGTCTTATCGTCCCAGCACGCGTTAGCCGTAGCAGTGCAGGTATGCTCGTCGACAACGATGAGGTTCAGGAACAGCTCGCACTTCACGTCCTTGTTACCGATCGTGAATTTGGAGATGCCCTTTTCCTTCATCCATTCGCCAATGTACTTGTCGAGCAGGTCTTTCGAGTCCTTGGTCGGCCCGTCTTTGCCGTAGTCGTTGACGAGAAAAGAGAACCTCTTGCAGGCCGCCGTGGCAGGCGTCGCCATCCCGGCCGCCAGCAGGGCCAACCCAGTCAGAAGTGCGGTCGTCGATCGCGATGGCATGTGCGCCTCCCCTTCCATAGATCCCGCAACGTCCCTTTGCTTTGTGCCGCAAGAAGCGGACAAAGCAAAGGTGGAATTGCGCGAGGGGCGCGACAGCCTGTGACCGAATCGGCCTGATCAGTGCAGGTAAAGTGACTGACCGCCCTGTGGGCCCATCCCCGAATCGAAGAAGAAGCCGTGATCGAACGGGCCGCCTGGGCTCTGCCGGTCAAGCGACGGGTCGCGGTAGCTGTTCATACTGCCGTATTTGCTGCGCGACATGCCGTAGGTGTTGATGACGTCCTCGGGCCAGTAGGAATAGCCGCCGCCGCGCCGGGCGACGTACCCGTAAACTCGCGTGCGCTTGCGGTAGTAGTGGGCCTTGGGATGTTCGGCGGCATCGCCCGAGGCCGTTGTGCGCTTCCGCTCGTCGGCCTGAGCCGGCTCGCTGCCGCTCACGGCCATCAGCGCCAAGGCGCCGAACACCATCATCAGTGAGCCTTTGAGCTTCATGGTTGTCAGCCTCTCGTCTCGGGGCCGCGCCCCGTTCCCTGTTCATCTTATGGTACAGAGACAACGAAGTTCTAAAGAAAACGGCCACCCGATATCTGCTCGGGCGGCCGGTGTAGGTCTGGCGCCACAGCGCTCAGCTGGTTACTTGCAGGCGAACTGGGTCGACTTGCACTCCAGCATTGTGCTGTCGCACTTGGTGTGGATCTTGCCCTTGCCGGTCACGCCATTGAACGTCTTCTCGAGCTCGAGAGCCGTCTGCGAACCGATCTCGGTGATGCCGACACCGCTGAACTTCTTGCACTGCTTAGCCTCAGCAACCGTACCCCACGTCAAGGCGAAGGCAGCAGCGGCGCCGATCAGAATCAACCTAGTCATGTGCGTTCTCTCCGATGAACTCTAAACGATAGAGATTATGCCGCCCGCTGCGTCGCTTTCCGAGCGCTTCCAGCGCGCCGCGACCGGCGACGCGCCGATTTGTGTGACAAGCGTGGCCAGGGAGTCACGCCGCGGCGTGCCCAGAGCCGGTCTCACCCCGGAGGGTGTTATTTGCAGAGATTCGCTTGCATGTAGCAGGTCTGGCCGAGGCCGCCCGGCTTGCAGCTGGAGCGAACGTCGCTGACCTTGTAGCCCGGTGCACTCGGCACCTTGCCGCCGGCTGCCATGAAGGCCGCCCAGGAACCCCAATCGGTCGCCTGCAGCACCGCTTCCCAGGCCTGGAACTTGGCGTTGTCGACGGTGCCGCCGGTCCCGGAGCCCGCCTTCTTGACGCACTCAGCCTGCGCCGCCACGCTGGCCATCATCAGCACGCCCGCGGCTGCAACCGCCGGAGCGAATTTGCGAACCAGGTTCTTCATGACATCAGCTCCATTTGAGAAATGTGCCAGCGATCTCAGCACTCGCGCCAGCGGCACAATGTTTCGGTAGTTGCCAGCTGCCAGCACGCGGGAGGCGCACGGCCCCGGCAAACAAAAAAGACAGCGAGCAGGGGCACATTGCCCGAGATCGCTGTCTTTGCACACTGTTGCGGCCCGGCCTACACAGGCCAGTCTACCGATTCACGCCCCGCCGTGGCCGGTAGGTGACGCAAGCGCCGGGATGAACCCTATTGCGCCATTTGCAGGTTGACGGCCTTTGGGCCCTTGCCACGCTTGTCAGGCTCAGTCTCGAACGACACGCGCATGCCTTCATCGAGCGGGCCGATGCCCGACCGCTCGACAGCCGTGATGTGGACGAACACATCCTTGCCGCCCTGATCCGGCGTGATGAAGCCGAATCCCTTCGATTGATTGAAAAACTTGACAGTTCCGTTCTGCCGCATGCGAGGTCTCCATGTCCCCGGTAAACATTGCAGGTCACGTCAGCCGCAGGCGAGCTGACGCGGGTGAAGCCAAGGCAGTCTCGTCCGATGTCGGGGAAGGTGAGGCGCGCGAGATAAACGTGACGCGTCGGCGCAAATCATCTCAGGACAGTCTCAGCAGTCTCCGCCGGGTCGATGGGCCGCCCGAACTGCGCCGGAGTATCGGTGATTGGACCGGCTGGCGCAAGGCAAATTGTCGCTAGCTGATCACCGCTCGCTGCGCATACGCCGTTTTGCCTCGAACGGCGATTTCTTGCGGTCCTGCAGGGACATTGCGAGCGGTCTGATATGGTACTGAGCACCCCCGTCTTGGGCCATCAGCTTGGTGAGCTCGGGCAGGATCGCTTGCAACTCGGACTGCAATGTGAAGGGCGGGTTGGCGACGACGAGGCCACAGCCGTTCAGGCGCTCCGCGTTGTTGGGACGACGTGTCATGAATTCTACATCGAGCAAGGGGCGCGCAGAGGTTGCCAGGCTGTCACGGAAGCGTTTGATCGGCGGCAGATCCTTGATCGGATACCAGGCGATGAACACGCCCGTCGCGAATCGCTGCAAGCCTTCCGCGAGCCCGTCGGCCAGGCGGCCGAGCTCGCCCTCCTGCTCGAACGGCGGATCGATCAGCACTACCCCGCGCCGTTCCTTGGGTGGTAGCAGCGACTTGAGCGCAATCCAGCCGTCGAGTCCCATCACCTTCACCCGCCGATCGCGACCCAGCGCGGCCTCCAGCTCGCTGCGCTCCTCAGGGTGCAACTCGTTGGCGACCAGCACGTCCTGTGACGCGCATCAGCTTCTGGGCGATCAGCGGGCTGCCGGGATAGATGGCCAGTGGTCCCGCTGCGTTTTCTGCCGCCACCGCCGCCCGGTAGGGAGCCAGCAGCCGGTCCACCTGCGGCGGCAGCGGGGGCGCGTCAGGACCTAGCAGGCGGCCTATGCCGCTCAGCCACTCGCCCGTCTTGGCGGCTTCCTCGGAGGTCAGCGCATAGCGTCCGCGGCCGGCGTGCGTATCGATCACGCGGAACGGCGCGTCCTTGCGCTTCAGGTAGTCGATGACGAGCGCCAGCACCGCGTGCTTCAGCACGTCGGCAAAATTGCCCGCGTGATAGGCGTGCCGGTAGTTCATATGTCGAGCAGGCGCGGCACCCGCGCCCGCCTGTCAAGACCGATGTGTTGCGAAGGCAGTCAGGCGGCCTTCTTTCTGTTGGCAGCCAGCCGCTCGTCGACCAGCGCCACGCCCGCGTCGATGACGGGATGGCTCAGGCCCTTCTGCTTGGCGATCAGCTGCACCAGCTTGTCGGCGCGTTCGATGTAGGGCATGCCGTTGTTGAGCGCGCGCGCCGCCGAGGCCGGACGCGTCAGGCTCTGGGCGGCAGCGGCGTATTTCTCGAACGGTACGAGATCGTTCGGATTGGCGCCAAGCTTCACGCACAGGTCGAACACGAAATTGTAGACCGAGCGCGACTCTTCGATGTTGGTGTGCACGGCTTCCTGTGCCGTGCGCATGCCATCCTTGGTGATGCAGCGATAGTTGCCGGCCAGCAGCATCGCCCACTTGGCGAGCGGCACCCAGATCGAATCATACGCTTTGAGCTTCACCGGCAGTTCGATCTTGCCCTCGGGCGTGTCGAAGCGCGCCGCGTCGACGTCCTTCTCGAGGTTGCGGACGATCTGCGTGTCCTTGGCGTCCTCGAAGCGCGCGCATTTGAAGTTGGTCGGCAGCGTCACGAGCAGCTCGTTGGCCTTGCCGTCGGGCGGGCGGATCGCCTGCGGGTCGGGGCTGTTGAGCGTGATCTTCTTCGGGTCGACTGAATCCCAGACGCGCGGATCGGTATAGGCGGCTTCGAGCGCCTTGTAGTCGAGGCCGGGGATGCGCTTGACGTAGGGCAGCGGCGGCATGTTCATGATCGACATGCACGGCACGCGCGACTTGCCGACCGCGTCGAGCAGCGCCTTTACGGCATCCACGCGGTACTGCGGTTCCTGCATGCACAGCCCGACCAGATCGTACTTCGATGGGTCGACGCCGGCCGCAGGTCCGGCCGTCACCTTGCCGGGCAGTTTGCGCGATTCAAGCAGGACCGGCTCTTTGCGTCCGCGCACCGGCAGGCGAACCTTGAAGCCCTCGGCATTGATCAGCTCGGCCTCGGCCGGCAGGCACACCAGATGGATCGAGTGTCCGCCGAATAGCAGCTTGGATGCCAGCAGCGACCCGTAGGACGCGCCCATCAGCAGGATATTGTACGCCATAACTCGTCCCTCCGAATGAGCGCCGGCAGGCCAGCGTGGGCGCCGATGTTGTTGAGTGCGGCCGATGCTATGCGCAGGGACCGCGCCATGCAATCGCGATTGCCGCCGTGCTGCTGGGGCGCGATGTGCAGCGCGGTAAAACCGACTTTCAAGGCTTGATCGGAGTTGCAGGCGACCGCGCTAACCTCCGGACCTCGCCTTGGCCTCCACGCGCCGGGCGTGCAGGATCGGCTCGGTGTAGCCGTTGGGCTGCTCGCGGCCCTTGAAGACCAGGTCGCAGGCCGCCTGGAAGGCGATCGAGCTCGTCGAAGTCCGGCGCCATCGGCCGGTAGAGCGGATCGCCGGCGTTCTGCTGGTCGACCACCGCCGCCATGCGCTGCATCGTCTCCATCACCTGCGCCTCGCGTGGTGACGCCGTGATGCAGCCAGTTGGCGATGTGCTGGCTGGAGATGCGCAAGCGTGGCGCGGTCCTCCATCAGGCCGACGTTGTTGATGTCGGGCACCTTGGAGCAGCCGACGCCCTGGTCGATCCAGCGCACGACATAGCCCAGGATGCCCTGCGCGTTGTTGTCGAGCTCCTGCTGCATCTCCTCCGGCGACCAGTTCACGCCGGTCGGCGACCGGGATCGTGAGGATGTCGTCGAGCGAGGCGCGCGGGCGTGAGCGCAGCTCGCCCTGGCGCCTGGCCACATCGACCTTGTGGTAGTGCATGGCGTGCAGCGTCGCGGCCGTCGGCGACGGCACCCAGGCGGTGTTGGCGCCGGCCTGCGGATGGCCGATCTTCTGCGCCAGCATGTCGGCCATGCGGTCGGGCATCGCCCACATGCCCTTGCCGATCTGGGCGTGGCCGGGCAGCCCGCAGGCGAGCCCGATGTCGACGTTCCAGTCCTCGTAGGCCTTGATCCAGGCGGCGCGCGCATGTCGCCCTTGCGGATCATCGGGCCGGCTTCCATCGAGGTGTGGATCTCGTCGCCGGTGCGGTCGAGGAAGCCGGTGTTGATGAAGCACGACGCGGTGCTGGGCGGCGCGGATGCATTCCTTGAGGTTGACGGTGGTGCGCCGCTCCTCGTCCATGATGCCGATCTTGATGGTGTTGCGGGCCAGGCCGAGCGCATCCTCGACGCGATCGAACAGCTCGCTGGCGAAGGCGACCTCCTCCGGCCCGTGCATCTTCGGCTTGACGATGTAGACCGAGCCGGCGCGGCTGTTCCTGACGCTGCCGGTGCCCTTGAGGTCGTGCAGCGCGATCAGCGCGGTGATCACGCATCGAGGATGCCTTCCGGCACCGGCTCGCCGTCGCGGTCGAGCACGCTCGTGTCCGTCATCAGGTGGCCGACGTTGCGCACCAGCATCAGGCTGCGGCCGGGCAGGGTGAGGCTGCCGCCGTCGGGCGTCGTGTAGACGCGGTCCGGATTGAGGCGGCGGGTCATCGTCGGCGCCGCCCTTGCGGAAGGTGTCCGACAGCGTGCCGTTCATCAGGCCGAGCCAGTTGCGATAGACGCGCGACCTTGTCCTCGGCATCGACGGCGGCGACCGAATCTTCCAGTCCACGATGGTGGTGACGGCGGCCTCGAGCACGACGTCGGCGACGCCGGCAATGTCGTTCTTGCCGATGTAGTGCCGGTGTCGATCAGGATCTCGATGTGCAGGCCGTGGTGGCGCAGCAGGATGGCACGCGGCTCGGACGGATCGCCGCGATAGCCGACGAACTGCGCGGGATCGGCCAGCTCTATCAGCTTGGTCGCGCTGGACAGGCCGATCAGCCGCGCGGCTTGGTCGAGCCAGGTGTCGGCAACGCTGTCGAAGCTGACGACCAGGCGGCCGTCCTGCACCGCGTAGCCCCGCACCTTGGCATGCGAGCCCTTGGCCAGCGGCGCAATCTCGTCCAGGAAGCGCTTGGTCCAGGCGAACACCTTGGCGCCGCGCACGGGATTGTAGCCGCCGCCGCGGGTCGGCGCCGTCGTCCTCGGGCAGCACGTCGGTGCCGTAGAGCGCGTCGTACAGGCTGCCCCAGCGCGCATTGGCGGCGTTCAGCGCGTAGCGGGCGTTGGTGACCGGCACGACCAGCTGCGGCCCGGCGACGTGGGCGATCTCCGCATCGACATTGGCGGTGTCGACCGCGAAGTCCGGACCCTCCGGCACGAGATAGCCGATCTCGGCGAGAAACGTCTTGTAGGCGGCCAGGTCGAACGGCTGGCCCTTGCGCGCCTTGTGCCAGGCGTCGATCTTGCCCTGCATCTCGTCGCGCACCTTGAGCAGCGCACGGTTCTTCGGCGCCAGGTCATGGACGATGCGCTCGAGGCGCGTCCAGAAGGCCGTGCTCGGGGACGCCGGTGCCCGGCAGCGACTTCGCGGTTGACGAAGTCGTAGAGAACCTTGGCGACGCTCAGGCCGCCGACCAGCACGCGCTCTGTCATGGCTTGTCCGCTTGCATCGGCCGCGACGGCTGCCCAACTACGCCAGCCGCGATGAGGTCATCGATCTCGCGTGGGCTATAGCCGGCTTCGGCCAGGACGTCGCGGGAATGCTGTCCCAGCGTGGGCGCCCCGCTCACAACTCCTCCCGGCGTCGCCGAGAACTTCACCGGCAGGCCCAAGGTCTGCACCTTGCCGGCAACGGCATGCTCGACCATCGGCACCATGTCGCGCGCCCGCGCCTGGGGATGGGCGTGCATCTCCGTGACGGACAGGACCGGGCCCGCGGGCACGCCGGCCTTCTCCAGCAGGGTCAGCCATTGCGCCGTCGTCCGCTGCCGGAATTGCGGGGTCAGAAGGTCGACCAGCGCCGGGAGGTTGGCCATGCGGCCGGCGTTGTCGGCAAAGCGCTTGTCGCCGGCGATGTCCGGTGCATCGAGCGCGGTCAGGAAGGCGAGCCAGGTCTTCTGGTTGGAAGCGCCGAGCGTGATCCAGCCGTCGCTGGTCTCGAACGCCTGGTAGGGCGCGCTCAGGGGATGGGCCGACCCCAGCGGTCCCGGCGAAACACCCGTCGCCAAGGCGATGGCCGACTGCCAGTAGGTCTGGGTGATGCCGGCCTCGAACAGGGAGGTGTCGACGCGCTGGCCCTGTCCGGTCTTGAGCTTGTGCGCGTAGGCGGCGGCCACGCCCATGGCGGCGATCAGGCCCGCCGTGATGTCGGTGATCGGCGGTCCGCACTTGACGGGCGGCCGTCCGGGACCCTCGCCGGTGATGGACATGATGCCCGACATGCCCTGCGCGACCAGATCGAAGCCGCCCTGGTCGGCGAACGGGCCGGTGCGGCCGAAGCCCGAAATCTCGCAGTAGATCAATCCGGGATTGAGCTTGGCGAGGACGTCGTAGCCGACGCCCAGCTTCTCCATGGTGCCCTTGCGGTAGTTCTCGATCAGAGCGTCGGCACGGCGCGCGAGGCGCTTCAGGACCTCCTGGCCCTGGGGTCGCTTCAGGTCGACGGCGAGGCCCCGCTTGTTGCGGTTCATCATCATGAAAGCGGCGGACTCGCCGGCGATGGCGGGCGTGCGCAGCTGGCGGCTGGTGTCGCCGCCGTCGATGTTCTCGACCTTGATCACGTCGGCGCCCATGTCGGCCAGCATCAGGCCGCACACCGGCCCGGCCATCACGTGGGAAAGGTCGAGCACGCGCATGCCGACGAGCGGGCCTTGATGACGAGGTGCTGACATGGTCTCGCTCCCGAGCCTCGCTCTATGTCCAAAGCCTCGACGGCCCCGGCGCCGTCAGCCCCAGCTCTTCGCCGGCTGGCAGCGGAGCGAAGAACGCCTCCACCATCGCAGGGGTTACATCCTCCAGCCTCGCCGGATTCCACTTGGGCGCCCTGTCCTTGTCGACCAGTAGCGCCCGCACGCCTTCCGGGAATTCGCCGTGCTCGTAGAGCCGCACCGTGAGCCGGTATTCCATGTTGAGGCACTCTTCCAGCGACACAAGCTGACGCGCGCGCCTGAGTGCCGCAAGCGTCAGCTTGAGGGCCAGCGGCGACTTGCTACGAAGCTCGGCCAACGTCTGCGACGCCCACTCCCCGGGCATGCTCTCGAGCCTGGCGATGATTTCCTCCACTCGATCGAAGGCGAAGGTGGCGTCGATGGAGGGTGCCAGCGCGTACAGTGACGATCGCGGCGCCTCATCGATCGTCGCATTGTTGCGGACCATGCTGCCATCCGGCTGTCCGTCGGCGATCATTTCGGCCAGTGCAGCCGGCATTCGCTGGGCGAGGATCAAGACGTTCGCGAAGCCAAGGTCCAACGCTTCCGTGCCGTTGAACTGCCGTCCGGTCAGCGCCAGGTAGGTGCCCGTCTCGCGTGCCATGCCGCGCCGAGCGGGCGCGTGCGACAGCAGCCAGGTGCCGCCGACGTCCGGAATGAGCCCGATACCAGTCTCCGGCATGGCGAGCCGCGAGCGCTCGGTGACGATGCGATGGTCGCCGTGCGCCGACAGTCCGATACCGCCGCCCATGACGATGCCGTCCATCACCGCCACGTAGGGCTTCGGATAGCGGCCGATCAGCGCATTGAGGCGGTACTCCTCGCTCCAGAACGCCCGCGCGAGCCGCGAGCCCTCGGCTCGAGCGTCGTAAAGCGAGCGCACGTCGCCGCCGGCGCACAACCCGCGGTCGCCTGCTCCGTCGAGCAGCACGAACTCCACCTTGGGATCGTCGCGCCACTCCAGCAGCGCGTTCCAGATGCGGCCGACCATGGCATAGGTGAGGGCGTTGAGCGCCTTCGGCCGGTTCATGGTGATGCGCCCGGCCCGACCCTCGCGGCGGATCAAGACCTCGTCAGTTGCCGAATGTTGCATGCTCTGCCCTTGACTTTCCCTCGCGCTGTCGGGATTAGCCCTCCTGTGCGGCCCACGCAATCGCTTCAGGGCCACGGCAAAGAGCGCTAGACTTCGCACATGACCATTTGGCAGAGACTTTCAGGGTTTGCGACCTCGGTCGGAGAGGCGGGCGGCACGCTGCTTGGGGAACTTGCCCATTCGCTGGGCATCGGCTCGGAGCCCGCCGAGCCGCAGAAGCACATCGCGTTCACCATCGCAGTCATCGCGCTCAGCGCCAAGATCGCCAAGGCCGACGGAGTCGTGGCCTGCGTCGAGGTGGAGGCGTTTCGGCGCGTGTTCAACTTCTCGCCGGAAGATACCCGCAACGTCGAGCGCGTCTATGCCCTGGCCCAGCAGGATACTGCCGGCTACGAGGCTTACGCGGACCAGATTGCCGGCCTCCTCAAGGGGGACAGGAAACTGCTGCAGCACGTGCTGGAAGGCCTGACGTACGTGGCCACGGCCGACGGGATCCTGCATCCCAAGGAAGACGAGATCCTGCGCGACGTCGCCAGGCGGCTCGGCTTCTCCGACAGCGAGTACCGCTTCTTTCGCGCCCGCTTCGTGACGGACCCATCAAGCCCCTACGACGTCCTGCGCCTGGGACCGGACGCCTCCAACGAGGAGATCAAGAGGCAATACCGCAAGCTGGTGATCGACAACCATCCGGACAAGCTGATGGGGGCCGGCGTGCCCGCCGAGTTCCTCGACATCGCCAACCGCAAGCTGGCCGCCATCAACGCGGCCTACGCCACCATTGCCAAGGAACGCGGGCTCAAATAGCAAGCGAATGATTTCAGTGGCTTACAGGCCGTCTGGCTCTTTTCTGGCTCACCCTCGGGGTGGGAACGGGTCGTTGAGATAGGTCCACTCAAGGCGCCATTTGTGGTCGGCACCTTGCACCTTCACCTGCGCCGGGAAACCCATTGAGCCGAGGTCACGTGCTGCGACGGCCGCGTGTTCATATGCGGACTGCTGCGTGGGGAAGACCTTCGCGCCGCGCTCTTTGTGGAAGATGACGCGCCAGAAGCCGTGGTGGAGCACGACATAGAAGGTCATGCGCTCGGGGTAGGGATCGGCAAGCACCTGCGCGAGTGTCGGCTTGCTGTATTGTTCGAGGATCGAATTGGTGTCGGCCAGGCGGTTGTAGGCAGAGAGGCCGGGCTTTGCGGGGAGACGTGGCATGTGAGGGCTCCATCGGTTGGACGCTACTCACATGACTGGGGGACGCTTATTTTATACCACGGGAATCTCTACAACTCAAGTAATAGCGTTAGTTGTTGCAGCAAGGTTTATAGGCGTTGCGGTTTTTTTAGTTTGGTGGGGCTTTTGCTATTTGCTCTTGGCGTGACGATCATAGAGCAGGATTGAGCCCGCTACCGCGACGTTGATGCACATTGGGGTGCTGATGGCCACCTTGCGGAAGCCGCGCATTTCGTCTTCCGGCACACCGTAGTCTTCCGCGCCGAGTACGTAGACGGCTGCTTCAGGATGATTGAACGAGCGGAGGTCAGTGGCGCCTTCGGTTTGTTCGACGAAGACGAGGTCCGCTCCGGCTGGAATATGCGCTTTCATGTCGTCGATGTCGGCGTAGTGGTAGAGCGGGACGTGGCGCGGCGCTTTCGTGGTGTCGCTAGGCTGTTTTTTGTAACGGGCGCCAATTGTGAATATGAAGTCTGCGCCGAAGTTGTGTGCTGATCGCCATAAGGTGCCGATATTGTCGGCCGTTTTAGGATGATAAATACCGATCCCGAAATATCCTCGCTGCATGATTATTCCGCTCAAACCCGCCCCCGCTAGTGAGAAGGGACGGGCTGGAGCGCACTAGCTGATATGTCCTTATGCTACCAAGCGGCAGATATTCTGCAAACGGATGATGTGGATAATTTCTCTGGCTCTTTCTGGCTCTTTTTTCGCGTTCATAGGCGGTGGGACAATTGGCAACATCAGGAGTAGCGCTTCTCGAGCGTTTTCAGTAGGTTGGGGCGGAAAAATGCAGACAAAGCTGGCATTTGTTGGCGGCGTTGAAATCATTGGAGGAATTGGACAATTGGCTCTCGCCAAGGAACGCGGGCTTTGATCGCCAAGCCCGACAGCGCTCTGGTCGGCGCCTTGCACCCTTCGCCCAACTTCGAGCCGAGGCGAGGCGTTGGGCAGCCGGACATGCTGCTGCTGCACTACACCGGGCTGAAGAGCTGTGCCAAGGCGATCGACTGGCTGTCGCGGCCCGAGAGCAAGGTGTCGTGCCACTACGTGGTCGACGAGGCGGGCCACATCACGCAGATGGTGGCTGAGGATCAGCGTGCCTGGCACGCCGGGGTCGCCGCGTGGGCCGGCGAAACCGACATCAATTCCGCGTCGGTCGGCATTGAGATCCACAACCCCGGCCACGAGCTCGGCTATCCCGAGTTTCCCGAGGCGCAGCTCGCCGCGCTGGAAGCCCTCTGCGCCGAGATCATGGCCCGGCATGGCATCCGTCCCGAACGCGTATTGGCCCATTCCGACGTGGCGCCGAAGCGCAAGAAGGACCCCGGCGAGAAATTCCCATGGGCCCGGCTGGCGCGAAACGGCATCGGCCATTGGGTGACGCCGGAAGCGGTCAACCGGGCTGACCCCGGCATGGCCAGAGATGCCGCCGGACCGCAGGTCAGCGATGTGCAAACCCTGCTGGCGAGCTACGGCTACGGCATCGAGGCGACCGGCGGTTTCGATCCGCTGACCGAGTTCGTGGTTACCGCCTTCCAGCGCCATTTCCGCCCCGAGCGCGTCGACGGCCGCATCGACCAGTCGACCATCACGACGCTGGAACGCCTGGCGGCGGCGCTGCCTGCGCGGCGTCCTTCATGAGTGTGGTCCGGGACGCAGACGCGCGGCTGGCCCAGCCGCTCGACCGTCTCGATCTGCGCGCCGTGCTGGTGCTGCTTGTCTGCTGCGCCTGCTGGGGCATCAACCAGTCGGCCATCAAGATCGCCAACGCCGGCATCTCGCCGACGCTGCAGGTGGGCCTGCGCTCGATCTGCGCCGGTGTGCTGGTATTGGCCTGGGCGCAGTTGCGCGGGGTACGATTGTTCGAGCGCGATGGCACGCTGTGGCCGGGCCTGCTGGCGGGCCTGATGTTTGCCGTCGAATTCATGGTGCTGTATGTCGGGCTCGATCGCACCACCGCCTCGCGCGGCGTGGTGCTGCTCTATCTGTCGCCGTTCGTGGTGGCGCTGGGCGCGCACTACCTGATCCCCGGCGATCGATTGACCCTCGTCAAAGTGGTTGGCCTGACAGCGGCGCTGGCAGGGCTGGCCGTAGCGGTCGGCGAAAGCTTCACCGAGCCCGGCCGGCCCACCCTAAGGGGCGACCTCTTGTGCCTGCTGGCTGCGGTGCTGTGGGGTGCGACCACCGTGCTGATCCGCAGTACCGCGCTGAAGTCGGCGTCGCCCGAGAAGACGCTGCTCTATCAGCTGTTCGTGTCGGGGCTGGTGCTGCCGCCGATATCGGTGGTGATGGGGGAGCCAGGTATCGGCGACCTGACGCCTGCCGTGCTGCTGGCCTTCGCCTACACGGCGGTGGTTGTCGCGTTCATCAGCTACATCGCCTGGTTCTGGTTGGTGCGGAACTATCCGCCGACCCGCGTGACCGCTTTCACCTTCCTGTCGCCGGTGTTCGGCGTCGTCGCCGGCAACCTCATGCTGGGTGAGGCCTTCACGGCGAGCCTGGCCGTGGCCCTGGTGCTGATCGCCTTCGGCATCTACCTGGTGAACAGGCCAGGGCAATAGCAACTCCTGCGGTGCGAAGGCCATCGAGCCGCACTTGACGTTCGCTCATCATTTCGATATTCGTTGAAATATGGATAGATTGGACGCCGTCGCCGCGCTGAGCGCGCTCGCCCAGGAGAGCCGGCTCGAGGTTTACCGCCTGCTTGTGCAAGCGGGGCCGAAGGGCCTGGCGGCCGGCGAGGTTGCGAACTCGCTCGGCATCGCGCCCAACACGCTGTCGTTTCATTTCGACCGTCTCCGCCACGCCGGGCTGGTCAGTGTCGCGCGGCACGGCCGCTCGCTGATTTATGCGGCCCGCTACGAGACCATGAACAACCTGCTTGGCTATCTCACCGACAACTGCTGCGGTGGCCGTCCGGAGCTCTGTCAGCCCGCAGCCTGCACGCCGGCCAAACCGCAGCGCAAACGCAGGAAGGAGACCGTCAGATGAAGCGCATGCATGTTCACGTCGCAGCCGACGATCTCGATACGGCGATCGGGTTCTATTCGACGCTGTTCGCCGCGCGGCCGAGCGTGGTCAAGCCCGATTACGCCAAGTGGATGCTGGATGATCCGCGCGTCAACTTTGCCATCTCGATGCGTGGGCAGAAGGCCGGCTTGAACCACCTCGGCATCCAGGTGGAAAGCGAAGGCGAGCTGGCAGAAGTCTATGATCGGCTGAAAGAAGCTGGCCGACCGGTGCTGGAGGAGGGCAAGACCGCCTGCTGCTACGCGAAGTCGGAAAAATCGTGGGTCGATGATCCGGCGGGCATAGCGTGGGAGACGTTCCTCACCACTGGCGAGGCCACGATCTATGGCAGCTCCAGGCCGCAGAGCATGGACGCCGACGCCGCGATCCGCTGCTGCGACCCGGCCGGACCAGCCGAGGTGGCGGAAAGCGCTCGCGCGGCATGCTGCTCCAGCTAGGGGATGCGGCCATGGCGACCGAGCTCAACGTTCTGTTTCTATGTACCGGCAATTCAGCACGCTCGATCATGACGGAAGCGATCCTCCGCAAGGACGGTGTGGGCCGTTTCCGCGCGTTTTCCGCCGGCAGTATGCCGCGGGGTGCGGTCAATCCGTTTGCGCTGAAGGTGCTGGAGAGCTTCGACTATCCGACCGATGGCCTTGCATCCAAGAGCTGGGAGGTGTTCGCGACTCCCGGCGCGCCGAAGATGGATTTCGTGCTGACCGTCTGCGACAACGCGGCTGGCGAGACGTGCCCGTTGTGGCCCGGTCAACCGATTTCCGCGCACTGGGGCATCGAGGACCCGGCAGCCGTCGAGGGGAGCGATATTGCCAAGGAGCGCGCCTTCGTCACCGCGTTCACGAACCTGAAGAACCGTATTTCGCTGCTCGTCAATCTGCCGACCGCGTCGCTCAGCCGGCTCGCGCTTACTGCCAAGGTCCAAGAGATCGGCCGGATCGCCGGAACCACGTCGAGCAACCCGAAGGTGGCGTGATGCCTCGCCCTTCTCGGTCGCAGCGGCTGCTGGCGGAAGCGCTTGGCACCGGGCTCCTGTTGGCGACCGTGATCGGGTCCGGCATCATGGGCGCGAAGCTGGCAGGCGGCAACGCGGCGCTGGCGCTGCTTGCCAACACGCTGCCGACCGGCGCCATCCTGGTCGTGCTGATCCTCATCTTCGGCCCGGTGTCGGGCGCGCACTTCAATCCTGTCGTGACGCTTGCCTTCGCCATGCGCGGCGAGTTGGCCTGGCATGATCTGCTTGCCTATGTGGTGGTGCAGGTCGTCGGCGCCACGGCTGGCGTGTGGCTCGCACATGCCATGTTCGAACTGCCCGTGTGGCAATTGTCGACCACGGCCCGCTCCGGCTCCGGGCAGTGGCTGGCCGAGATGGTCGCGAGCTTCGGTCTGCTGTTGGCGATATTCGGCTGCGTGGCCGTGGCTCCCTCCTCGGTTGCCTATGCGGTCGGCCTCTTCATCACCGCGGCCTACTGGTTCACCGCCTCGACCTCGTTCGCCAATCCGGCGGTCACCATCGCGCGCAGCCTCAGCGACACGTTTGCCGGCATCGCCCCGCAGAACGTGCCGGCCTTCATCGCGGCGCAGCTCGCAGGGGCCGTCGCCGCGCTGCCTGTTGCGCGCTGGCTGTGGCCGCAAGGCCCGGACAGCAGAACCGCACGGTCGAGAGCCTGAAGCGCCTCAGCGGCTTTCGGCGAGCTTGGAGGACATCACGGCGATGGTGCGCTGATAGACCTCCGCCTTGTTCCACTCCTTGATGACGGCATAGTTCGGCGAGCCGGGCTCCCAGCCCTGCCCGCCCTGCCAGCCGTGACCTTTGAGGAAGTTTGCGGTGGATGCCAGCATGTCAGGCACGCTGGCCTCGAGGTCCCGGCGTCCGTCGCCGTCGAAATCGACCGCGTATTTGTAGTAGCCCGAGGGCAGGAATTGCGTGTGGCCGATCTCGCCGGCCCAGCCGCCGCGCAGCTGCGCCAGATTGAGGTCGCCGCGCTCTATGATGCGCAGGGCATCGAGCAGATGCGCGGTGAAGAACTCCGAGCGGCGGCAGTCGTAGGCCAAGGTCGCCAGCGAGCGGATGACCGAGAACTTGCCGCTGCTGTCGGCGCCGTAGTTGGTCTCGAGCCCCCAGATGGCGATGAGGATGGGCCCCGGCACGCCGAACTGCTTCTCGATGCGATCGAGGGTTGCGGCATGCGTACGCATCAGGGCCTGGCCGCGGCGAATGAGTGACCCATCGACGCGGCGGGCATAAAACTCCTCGAAGCTGAGCTTGAAGGAGCGCTGCGAGCGATCGAGGCGGATCACAGTCGGGTCGTAGCTGACGCCGGCCAGCCCCGAGGAGATGGCGGCCGGCGATATGCCCTGCGCTGCCGCAGTGCGCTTCAGTCCCACCAGCCAGGCATCGAAGCCTGAAGCGTCATCGCCGCAATCGGCGGCGTTGGCCGCGGGCGCCGCGACGAGCAGAAGGGTGGCCACGGCCACGCTCAACCACACATACCTCGACCGTATGCTTGCAAGGCTTGCCATCGCGATCACGCACTCCCTCTGCCCCGTTGGGCATGTTCAGACCCTTCCCTTCTTATGGCATACTCGACAAAAGTACGCCTGCGCGCCGTTGGCGCGGGGGCATGGTTGATGAGGCCCTTATGTGTCGGAATATCAAGACCCTGTACAACTTCGAGCCGCCGGCGACGCAAGATGAGATCCGCGCCTCGTCCTTGCAGTTCGTACGCAAGTTGAGCGGCTTTGCGCGCCCCTCCAAGCAGAACGAGCTGGCCTTCAACCGGGCCGTCGACCAGGTGACGGAGGTGATACACGAGTTGCTGGCAACACTGGTCACCAACACCCCGCCCCGCGACCGTGAGGTGGAGGCCGCCAAGGCGAAGGCGAGATCGGCGGAGCGGTTTGGCGCATCCGCCGGGCGCTGACAGCGGCTAAGCGCTTCAGACCTGGGTCGAGCCGCCATCGCTGCCACTATCCAGTGCCGAGCTCCGTCGAAGCACGGCGGCATCCAATCGCCCTTCGACAAGCTCAGGGGCTGCGGGTCTTTGTGGGTGTATGAACCGGAAGGACTATAGCCGCGGCGCGGACGGTGTCGTGGCGATCCAGATGCCGGCGAAGACGGCGATCAGGCCGATCAGCAGGTGGACGGTGATGGGTTCGCCGACCAGCGGCACGGCAAGCAGGCCAGCCGCGATCGGGTTGACCGTCATGGTGGTGGCGACCCGCGTGGGGCTCGCCTTCTGCAGCGCCAGCACCCAGAGGATGAAGGCCAGCGCGCCTCCGGCGACTCCGAGATAAACGCCGGCGATCCAGTCCGCGGCGCCGAAGGTCGACAGCACGGCCACGCGCCCCGTCAGCGTGCCGATCAGCAGGAGCACGGCGGCGCCTGCGCCCATGCCGAGCGTGAGATAGCCGAGCGGGCTCGAGCGGACGATGAAAGGTCGCGACCAGACATTGTAGAAAGCCATGCAGAGCACGGCGCCGGTCATGATCAGCTCGCCGCGCCAGGCGCCCGCAGGCGCCGCCGACACGCCCGAGGCCAGCGCGGCGAGCACGCCGAGCATGGCGACCAGCACGCCTGCCGTCTTGCGCAGCGTGAGCGGCTCGATACCTAGCAGCGCGGCTACCAGCATGGTTTGCAGCGGCAGGGTGGAGAGCGCGAGGCTGGCTCGCGCCGCCGTCGTGTAGCTGACGGCGATGTTGTAGAGGACGAAGAACAGGCCGAAGTAGCAGACGCCGAGCGCGGCCACGGCCGGCCAGTCGGCGCGCGGTGGCCAGCGCACGCGCAGACCAAGCGCGACCGGGAGCACGCACAGGAAGCCGATGCCCCAGCGCAGAATGGCGAGCGTGATGGCGTCGGCATTGCCGACCAGATAGCGCGTGACGGCGGCCGCCGTGCCGCCCAGGCTGCTCGAGGCGATCGCGATAAGAACCCCTGCCGTCTCGCCCACTTGCCTCTCCCGCGCCCCGATGCCGTGTGCCATGTTGTCGATCGGGATCGTAACCGCAACTACCTCGCAGGTATTCAGATGCGCCGGACCAGTTTTGCCGCCAAGCTGCAGTGGTGGCGCAAGAGGAGAGGCCTCTCGCAGCTGGAGCTGGCCGGCCGGGCCGAGATATCGCAGCGGCACTTGAGCTTTCTGGAGCTGGGACGGGCTTCGCCGAGCCGCCAGATGGTGTTGAGGCTCGCCGATGCCCTCGACGTTCCGCTGCGCCAGCACAACGCGCTGCTGCTGGCGGCAGGCTTTGCGCCGACCTGGCGCGAGAGCGGCCTCGATGCGCCGGAGCTGGCGCAGATCGCCAGCGCAGTCGACCGCATGCTGGCCAAGCAGGAGCCGTTCCCGGCCGTGGCGGTCGACCGGCACTGGCGCCTGCTGAAGGCCAATGGCGCGGCGGTGCGGCTGGTCGAGTTCCTGGTCGGGCCGATTGCGCCCGGCACGCCGATCAACCTCGCCGACGCGCTGGTGGCGCCCGACGTGCTGCGCCCGCATCTCGTGAATTGGGCCGAGGTGGTGCGCTACTTCATCCGCAGCGTGGAGGCGGACGCGGCCGCCGACGGCAGCGAGGAGACGGGCGCGCTGCTGGAGCGGCTGCTGGCCTACAAGGGCGTGCCGGCGGCCCTGAAAAGCCCGCCGTCGGAGACTGCCAGCGGCCCGGTGCTGCCGATGCACTTCCGCAAGGGCAAGACGTCCCTGTCGCTGTTCACGACGATTGCGACACTTGGAACGCCGCAGGACGTCACAGCGCAAGAGCTGCGGGTGGAGAGCTTCTTTCCGATGGACGATGAGACTGCCAAGGTTCTGCGCGCGTGGGCCGCGAAGGCCAATGCGCGTGCCCGGCGGCGCTGAGAGCGCCGTACGCCTGCTACTATCCAGCGACGAGATACGATAGGATGCGGACATGCGCGCACAACGCATCACGACATGGTTCTATCGCCTGGGGATCGGTTTGTTCGCCATTTGCGCTTTGCTGGCATTCTTCAATCTGTTTGACAGCAACCCGCGTGCGGGCCGCAATGCAGTCGAGCTGCTCGCTACCGGGGCAGGACTCTACGTTGCGGCGCTTCTGATTGGCTGGCTGACAGCCAAGGTGGTGTCTCGCAGCGGCGAGCCGGATTCGAACTGAGCGGAACATTGGACGGAGGAAACCTTGACGACGGCATTCACACCCAACGCCAAGAACCATGCAGGCCTTGACCCGCTCGCATCGCGGCTGGTGAAGGTCAAGGACTTGCCCTGGACGCCCATCCGCTTTCCAGGCTGCCACGTCAAGACGCTGCTGATCGACAAGCAGTCGGGCCTAGCCACCGTGCTGCTGAAGATGGACCCCGGCGCGGGGCTTCCCGACCATGAGCATGTCCTGATCGAGCAGACCTACATGCTGGAGGGCCGGCTGGTCGACCAGGAGGGGCCCGACAAGGGCGTCGAGGCGGGCCCCGGCGACTTCATTTGGCGACCGGCCGGCAGCCGGCACGCGGTGCGGGCGCCGGAGGGCGCGCTGATGATTGCGGCCTTCCAGATCCCCAACAAGTTCTTCGAGAAGGACGGCAGCATCGTCGACCAGCTCGGCGAGGACTGGGGGACCAGCTGGTCCACGGCGCTCGCCAAGCATCTGGCGTAGACGCCTTACTCTTCGCCTGGAAGCAAAGAGCCTCGGCCTGAGCTTGTCGAACGGGTCCGGCAATGCCGTGCTTCGACAAGCTCAGCACTGGGCTGCTGATTGTGCTTCGAGCCGGGTCTTTAGTCGCGGCAGCAAATCGTGGGCCGGGGTTGGGGGCTGCGCATGCCCCTTGACCTTGCGCCCGTTCCGCCCCTTATTCCGCCTGCCAGCTGGCCGGACGGTCGCTGCCGGGTGAACGGGCTTTGCGGCCACAAGCGCCCGGTGGAGGAAAGTCCGGGCTCCAGGGATCAACGGTGGCGGCTAACGGCCGCCGGGGGCGACCCCAGGGAAAGTGCCACAGAAAACAGACCGCCGGAGCGGGGCGACCTGCAAAGGCAAGGGTGAAAAGGTGCGGTAAGAGCGCACCGCGCGTCCGGCAACGGAGGCGGCATGGCAAACCCCACCGGGAGCAAGACCGAATAGGGGCGGCACGGCGCAGGGGCAACTCTGTGCCAGCGCGATCCTCGCCGCCGCCCGGGTTGGTTGCTCGAGGCTCGGGAGCAATCCCGGCCCCAGATGAATGGCCGTCGCGGAGGGAAACCTCCAGACAGAACCCGGCTTACAGGCCAGCTGGCAAATTTTTTCCGGAGCAGCGTTCTTGCTTTTGCCCGTCGTCGGGCTCCGCGATGACAGTGGGCAAGGCAAGGACGACGGGTCACGCGGTCTTGCGTGGCTTGATCGCAGCGATGTCGTCGTCGAGCATCTGGCGCGCTGTTTCGACATCGAAGCGATTCTGAATGCCGAGCCAGAACTCCGGTGTGGTGCCGAAGTAGCGGGCGAGCCGCAGAGCCGTGTCCGGCGTAACCGCAGTTTCCTCACGTACTAGGCGCTCAATTCGTGTGCGCGGCACGCGCAACTCCACAGCGAGAGCGTACGCGCTCATGCTGAGAGGCGCGAGAAACTCCTCGCGTAGGATTTCTCCCGGATGGACGGGGGCCAGGGGGGTCTTGCTCATGTGTTCAGCTTGTCTCGTCAGTGATAGTCGACGATCTCTACATTCTCCGCGTCGCTGCCAGTCCACACGAAGCAAATCCGCCACTGATCGTTGATCCTAATCGAATACTGACCGGCGCGATCCTTCTTCAGCGCTTCGAGATGGTTGCTCGGCGGGCTGCGCAAGTCCTTGAGCGCTTTCGCTTCGGCGAGCATGACCAGCTTGCGGCGGGCGGGCCGGATCAGATCGGTCGGAAACCCCTTGCCTGGGTGGTGACCTTCGAAAATAGCTCTGGCGCGCTTGTCCTTGAAGGTCATGATCACGACCGCTCACCCGAGAGCTTGGTATCACGACATGATACCAATGTCCAGCCGGCGATTTCCCTACTGCACCATCAATTCGGCAAGACGGCGGTTCGAGGCCCCGCGCCGCCTAGACCGGCTCGCGTTCCACGAGCGCCCCCATGTCGACCGGGTGGGCCATGGCCGCGTGCAGCTTGTCGGCGTCGAGCTCGCCTTCCCAGCGGCTGATGACCACGGTCGCCACGCCGTTGCCGACCAGATTGGTCAGCGCCCGGCACTCGCTCATGAACTTGTCGATGCCGAGTAGGACCGCCAGCGACTGGATCGGGATGTCGGGGATGATGGACAGGGTGGCGGCGAGCGTCACGAAGCCGGCACCCGTCACGCCAGACGCGCCTTTCGACGTCAGCATGGCGATGGCGAGGATGGACAGCTCTTGGCCGAACGTCAGCGGCGTGTTGGTCGCCTGGGCCAGGAACAGCGTCGCCAGCGTCATGTAGATGTTGGTGCCGTCCAAATTAAAGCTGTAGCCGGTCGGGATGACGAGGCCGACGACCGAGCGCGAGGCGCCGAGCCGCTCCATCTTGTGCATCATGTGCGGCAGCACGGTCTCCGAGGAGGAGGTGCCCAGCACGATCAGCAGCTCGTCCTTGATGTAGGCCAGGAAGCGCAGGATCGAGAAGCCGGCCAGCCGCGCGATGGTGCCGAGCACGAGCAAAATGAACAGGAGGCTCGTGAAATAGAAAGTGACGACAAGTTGGGCGAGATTCCACAGTGAGCCGACGCCGTAAGCGCCGATGGTGAACGCCATCGCTCCGAATGCGCCGATTGGGGCAGCGCGCACGACGATGCCGATGATGCGGAAGAACATCTTGCCGGCCATGTCGATCGCCGAGGCGATGCGGTGGCCGGTCTCGCCCATGGTCGACACTGCGAAGCCGCTCAGAATGGAAATCAGCAGCACCTGCAGCAGATCGCCCTTGGCGAATGCGTCGAAAAACGAGTTGGGGATGATCGCCAGCAGATGGGCGACGATGCCCTCTTCCTTGGCGCGCGTGACGTAGCTCGATATGGCCTTGGGATCGAGCTGCGCCGGGTCGATGTTGAAGCCTTTGCCGGGCTGCAGCACCTCGCCGACGATGAGGCCGATGACCAATGCCACGGTCGACACGACCTCGAAATAAATGAGCGTCTTGGCGCCGACCCGGCCGACCTTCTTCAGGTCGCCCATGGTGGAGATGCCGTGCACGATGGTGCAGAAGATCACCGGCGCAATCATCATCTTGATGAGGGCGATGAAGCCGTCGCCCAGCGGCTTCAGGGCGGTGCCGGTGTCGGGGTAGTAGTAGCCGACCAGTACGCCGAGGACGATGGCGATCAGCACCTGGATGTAGAGAACGGTATACCAAGGGCGGCTTTGCATGGCGTGTTCAACCGGGCTTCTTTGCAGCGAGAGTCAGGCGAACCGAGCCAGCGGGGCGAACGATCCGGCTGGAACTCGCGACTGATCTGCAAACAAGCCAACGCCTTCTCGGCATGCTTGGCAAGCGCCGGTTGTGCGCGCCTGCCGTGCACGCGCGGCGCTCAAGCTGCATGGACGGGTGGGACTCGGTTTCGCAACGCAACAGGAAATTGCCAGCGCCACCACAGCTCGAAGGTGGTGACGCTCAGTTCAGCCGCCCGCACGCCAGCCGTGCCGAATAGTCGTCCTGAGTTGCATGAATCATGAGGGAACGATTGGCGACGTCAGCGAGGGTCAGACGCGCGGCAACGACGGGTTTGGTGGCCGTTCCGTCGGCATCGGCCTCGAGGTGGGGCAGGTTACCCAGATGGCTGGTGAAAGTTGTTCCGCTGAGCTGGCCGGTGCCCGACAACCACAAATGACTGCCCGCTGCCATACCGGGAACGAGCTCCCCATCTTTTGCCGCAGCACCGCAATTGGCGTTTTCATGCACGTGGAATGCGTACAATCCGGGACGCAAGCCCTTCAGGTTGGGCTTGAGCAGCAAGGCCGCTTCCTTTCGCCCCGCGACCATGATTTCGGTGTTCCCCACAGTGAGGGTGCCGATCAATTCTCCCGCGCCGCGGGTTGAGGTCAGTCTCACATTGACATCGACCTTGAGTGGATTCTGCGGCCAGGTCAGAAACTGCCGGAACATCTCAGCCTTCTGCTCGATCGTCAGCGCGCTTGCCGCGCTGCGTTTCTCGCCCTTGGGCGGTGCGCTCTTGGCGAGGAACGCATCGAAGCCTTTTTGGATGGCTGCCAAGGGTGAAGGATCGTCAGGCAGAGCGATTGCGGCCGTTTCCACATGCTGATGCTTGGTGTGTTCCGAAGCCGATGTAATCACCAGCACCGTCTTTGTCTGCGCCAAAACGCTACCGTCGACCTTGACGACGTCTATGGCGATCTCTGATCTTCCCTGCGTCCCGGCCGGCACGATGATGGCGAGCTGCCGCGCAGCAGGCAAAGGCACGGCCCAGCTTCCAGCACTCAGGGTGTAGCCGTCAGAGAGGCCCACGAAGGGAGGCAGACCGCGAACGCGAATGAAGCTGTTCTGCGGCACGGCGCCCTGCGGTCCGACTTGGATAGAAAGCTGCGTCTTGGAGGCGGGCGCAGCATGAGTGAGCGGCGCAACGGTGATGAAGACGCGCGGTGATTCCTGTGCCGATACAGGCGGCACCAAAGGCGCCGAGGCGAAGGCCAGGGTTGCGGCAAGACCGATAGCCATGCCAACCGCGCGAGGTCGGCAGACGAACCATAGGCATCTGCCAAACCCGAAAAAATCAAGAAGATGAAGGCCCCGCACCCTGCACCTCTTAAATGTCTGACATCAATCCAACTGGCAATCCCGCAATCTGACCGGAATGACAGTATGAGCGAACGACAGCGCTCAGGCTGGCTTGATTAGTACACTCTTGCGACGGAAGAGTCTTGCCCTTGCACCAGTCCGGACTTCCGCTTCGGTCGTCAGGCGTGCGTTGCGCTTCGAACCCAACTAACATACTGGCAATGGCAATACTCGTCTCGGGGGAGACGCAAAGGTGGCGTCGACGGTAACGATACCGCTATGGGCAGCGGCAGCGCTGGGGCTGCTAGCGGCCATTGCCTTGGTGGACCGGCTGTTTGGGCCGGCCATCGGCTGGTGGCTCAGGCGACGCGCCAACCGCGCCATCGACGAGCTGAACCAGCGGCTACGGCTGAAGATCCCGCCGTTCAAGCTGGCGCGGCGGCGCCGCCTGATTGAGCAGCTGATGTTCGATCCCGACATCCTCAAGGCAGTCGAGGACGAGGCCAAAGCGCGCGGCGAGCCCAAGTCGGTCACGCACGCACGCGCACGCCGCTACGCCAAGGAGATTATCCCGGCGTTCAGCGCCTATACGTATTTCCGCGTCGGCACCGCGCTGGCCATGCGCATATCGACCGCGCTCTACCGCGTGCGTCTCGGCGCCATCGACGAGGGCAAACTCTACCAGGTGCCGGACGATGCCTCGGTGGTGTTTGTCATCAATCACCGCTCCAACATGGACTACGTGCTGGTCACCTACCTTGTCTCGCAGAGCTCGGCGCTCAGCTACGCGGTCGGTGAGTGGGCGCGGGTGTGGGCGCTGCAGGGCCTGATCCGGGCCATGGGCGGCTACTTCGTGCGCCGCGACAGCTCCAACCCACTTTATCGCAAGGTGCTGGCCCGCTACGTGCACCTCGCCACCGCCTCCGGCGTGGCGCAGGCGGTGTTCCCGGAAGGCGGGCTGACGCGCGATGGCAGTCTGCGGCCGCCCAAGCTCGGGCTGCTCAGCTACATGGTGTCGGGCTTCGACCCGCAGGGTGCCCGCGATATCGTGTTCGTGCCGGTCGGCCTCAACTACGACCGGGTGCTGGAGGACCGCATCCTGACGGCGGCCGGCTCCACGCCGCAGGGCGAGCGCCCGCGTTTCGCCTTCAACCCCTTGATGCTGACGGGGTTTCTGCTGCGCAACTTGTGGCTCAGGCTGCGCGGGCGCTGGTATCGCTACGGCTATGCGTGCGTCAGCTTCGGCAATCCGATGTCGCTGCGAACTTACCTCGGCGAACGCGGCGTCGACCTGCGCGCGCTTGCCCCCGAGCCGCGCTTTGCCGAGATCGAGCGGCTAGGCAACCGACTGATGTACGAGGTGGGCCGGGTGGTGCCGGCGCTGCCCGTCTCGCTAGTGGCGACTGCCATCCTGGCGGGCGGCCAGCGCGGCCTGTCCGGCCTGGAGATCAAGGGCGCTGTGTTCGAGCTGATGGAGACGCTGAAGGCGCAGGGTGCCCACGTGCACATTCCTCGCCAGGACCAGGAGTATGCCGTCGAGGTGGGCCTGCGCATGCTGCTGATGCGGCATCTGGTGCTGCTGCAGGACGGTGTCTACCGCTCCAATGAGAAGGAGACCGCGCTGCTGCGCTACTACGCCAACGCCATCGCCCACCTCGTGAAGGTCGATGCTCCGGCCCCGGCCCTGAGCTTGTAGAAGGGTGCCTGAGCGGACCACGTCGGGCTTCGACAGGCTCAGCAGTGGGGGTTCGGCACAGGGTGCTTGCACTGGGGGCTCAGCACTGGGCGAACGCAAGCCGCTAGGCTTTGACGGAGGAGCCGTCGTGGCTGGCAGCCGTGCCGGTGCCGCCGGCAGCCCGCTGGTGGGACAGGCCTGCGAGGTAGGTGCCGACCAGATCCTCGATCAGGCGGCTCGCCGCCTCGCTGGTGACGACAGACAGCTTGTCAGCCGTCGAGAGCGAGGTGATGCCGTGCACGCCGGCCCACAGCACGCGCGCCGCGCGCTGCCGCTCGGCTTCCTGGCCAGGCTGAAACAGCGGGCTCAAGGCCTCCTCGACGCGGCGCATCAGGCCTTCGAGCTTCTGCTGGTACCAGGCCGGCAGCTCGGTGCTGGTCGGCATGTGGTGCTCGAACAGCAAATTCCACAGACGCGGGTTCTCATGCGTGAAGGCTAGATAAGCCTGGGCCAATCGCTCGACACGTTTGTCGGCATCGCCGTCGCTGCGCAGCACCCCGATCAGGCGGCCATCGAGCGCGTCGAGCACGCGGGCTTCGACGTTGAGCACCACGTCGTCCAGGTTCTGGAACATGTTGTAGATTGTGCCGGGCGAGTAGCTGATGCGCCGGGCGATCTCGCGGGCGGACAGTCCGGCCAGCCCCTGCGATTGGATAATGTCCTGCGCAGCATTGAGAATCAGCTCGCGTAGCTGCTGCGGCGTATGCGTTGACCGTCGTCCCATGGCCGTCCCGGCGGCAGTGTTTCCATGCGCTGCGAGCGCGCAGGTGTCTGCCAGCATAGGTGGAAAGCGGGCTGTTCGGCAAATACAACCACTGATTGCTGAGGCAATCGGCAGACTTCTGACGAACGGTGGGACTGCGGGGTGGCTTTATGGCGCCGCTCCGCGCGCAGGCAGCGCGCCCTAGAGGGAGATCGTTCTTGATGGAAGCACTTCAGCTTCCACAAGAACGTGAACCTCACTCTACACTCAAGGAGCACAGCAGGATTGACGCTTCAGCCACAACCATCCCGTTGGGGCAATGTGATTCAATCTGAAGCGATCCTGCTCTAGTGCTGAGCTCGCCGAAGCACGGCATTGTGGGACTCATTGGCCCTTCGACACGCCCAGGGCTGAGGTCGTTGATGTCCGGGCGCAGAGCCGCAGCCATCTACGTCAGGGCACACCCCTAGCCGCCTGCGCTCCGTCGCAGCTGGCGGCACTCGGGACTTTCCAGGAACGATCGCAACTTGCGCAGGCGCTGGTACTCGGGGTGCGGCGTCGGGTCGACATACATGACGCCGAGAGGCAGCGCTTCCTTGCCGCCGAACACGGTGACGCTCATCTTCGAGCACAGCTCGCGGGCGAGCGCATCATCGAGCGCGCCGATGTCGAAGGTCAGAGGCCGGTTGCGCAGATAGGGGTCGTTGCGCACCAGCTCGATGCCGTGATGCATGCTGATCGTCTCGATGACGACAGCATCGGACTTGCTGCTGGCGACGGCCGCATTGGCCCTGGTGTAGGGCGAGAGATAGGCGTGCATTTGCAGCAGATGGATCGGCAGCAGGATCAGCACCGCGGCGGCTGTCGCCGCGGCCATCACGCTCCATGCCGACCCGCGCTCCGCAGGCCTTGATTCGAAGATCAGCGCGCCCCAGCCGAAGGCCGCGAGCAGAGCGGCGTTGCCGATCACGCCGTGCACGTAGCGGTATCCCCAGCCGATGTCCTGGTAGGGCAGCAGAATGAGCATGGCGAGCAGCGTGAGCAGAATGCCGCCCGTCAGGCAGCGCAGGACTCCGCCAACCCGCCAGCTGAGCAGCATGCCGGGTACGAGCAGCACGAGCATCAGGGGATGCTGCCAGGCCGCGAAGCGGAGCAGGTTCTGCACCATGGTCTCGGGGCCGGACAGGCTGAAGTCGCCTAGCATCTGCGCAACCCGCTCAATAAAGAACGAAGCACCCACCGCGCTGGCGGCTTCGCCGGCGATGCCGTGGCCAGCCAGCAGCAGCTGCCAGTACAGGATCCAGAACACGCCGATGGCCGCATAGCTCACTGTGTAGACCGCGCCGAGCCGCCACCGGCGGTCGAGCAGCATCTGCAGGATGAAGGGCGCCACGAACAGAGGATGGAAGACGAGTTGATGCAGGCCGGTTGCCAGGAAGCCGACCGAGATCGCCGCCGCATGCCCCAAGTGGGTGTTGCGCAGATACAGCCAGAGCCAGATGAGATTGAGGGCGAGGTGCGAGGTCATGGCAAACGGCGTCATGCCCATGCCCAGCACCTGCGGAGACGAGGCGGCGAGCATGACGGCAACTGCCGAGAGATCGGGCCGGTCGGGCCATAGGCGCCTGGATACTGCGAGCAACGTGACCAGGGCCGTCGCCACCAGGATGGCGTTGGCGATGGCGGGGTCGAAAACCTTGCCCAGCACACCCCTGATGGCTGCATTGACCGGCAGATAGGTCGAGACCCAGGCGGTGTCGCCGGGCACGGTCAACCGGAAAGCGGGCTCCAGCGCCCACGACAGCGAGCGCCACTCGGGCGGAATGGGTGCCATGATCCGGCCGCTGGCGATGATCTCGGCATCGAACATCGCCATGATCTCGTCGTGCGAGACCGGCGTGTAGCTCGCTACATAGCGTGTGCCGAGGACGACCACGATAGTCGCCGCGACGATGGGCACGATTACATTGTTGGGCGTCCACGCAACCCAGCTCTTGGCCCACTGACCCCAAGCCGTCGGCAAGGGAAAGGCCGCCAGCGCCAGCAGCAGGGCGCTAATGACAAGCAGCACCAGCGCGTCCTGCGTCTGCATCAGCATGCGCGTCAGCGGATAGGACGGGGTGAGCTCGAGCTGTTCCACCGCGAGGACGGCGAGAAGGGTGAGCGCTACTCCCCCGAGCAGGCGGCGCAGGCGCGGCGATAGGCTGGCGGTCACGCTGGGTGACAGAAAGTCGTCGTTCCGGGGCAAGTCACGTTCCGTCTTTACGCCGCATCGCGTGCCGGCGCGCGCCCATGATTGGGATCGGCGGCGGCAAGGCCCCGGTCGATAGCGCACCGGCAATCCGTATACACGTTAGCACGCCGTGTGGCGGCCGGGATGCTGCGACCAAGTTTCCCGGGCGCGGGTGGCATTGAGAAGGCGGACGTTGCAGGCGGGCAACTTGCTCCGAGTCAGGAAGACGGGCAGCAGCTCTCAACCCATGTCAGCGATGGGGTGCGTTCCCGGTTTCCTGGATTGTTGCGGATAAGCGCGCGGGTGGTGCCTTCCCCCGCGCGCGGCCAAGGCCCCGGGGCTTCGTCGCAAGGAATCGCCAAAGCAGCCGCGACCCGGTGCCGAGCGTGTCGAAGCACGGCATCGAACTCATTCGCCCTTCGACAAGCTAAGGGCGAGGGTGCGGGCTTCTGCGCGCGAACCGGAAGGACGTCAGTTGCGGGTGCTCTCGAACAGGAACCAGGTGCGCCGCTCGGCCTCGTCGATCCAGTTCTCGAGCAGGCTCGCCGTCGCCACGTCACCGTACTCGTCGCACAGGTCGTGGGTTTCGCGCATGCGCAGGGTGAGTTCCTTGTTGTCGTCGCGCAATTCGGCCAGCATGTCCTGCGGCGTGACATAGTCGGCATCGTTGTCGGCGACCCGCTGCAGGCGGGCGATGTGACCGATCGAGCGGATGGTGGTGCCGCCGATCTTGCGCGCTCGCTCGGCGATGTCGTCGGTGGTGGCGAAGATCTGCTCGGACTGCTCATCGAGCATCAGGTGATAGTCGCGGAAATGCGGCCCCGAGATGTGCCAGTGGAAATTCTTGGTCTTGACGTAGAGCGCGAACATGTCGGCGAGCAAGGTCGTGAGAGCCGCCGAGACGTCCCGCGTAGCGTTGGACGAGAGATTGGTCGGCGTCTTCAGCGGAGCGGCGCGCCGCTCCTTGGCATCCTTGGTTGTCATTGTGCAGCACTCCTGTTTGGATGTGGAACGTAGATTGGGGCAGGCTGGTTGCGGGCTCCCCTTGCATCATCGGCGGCTCCACGGGCGGGGTGCATTGGGAGAAACCCTGATGGCGGCCGGGATTTGCCCTCGCTCCGCGCTCGCAGGCGTCAAGCCTCAGCAATCCTCAACGCTTCGAAGTTGACCGAAAGTGGGCGCCTCGCCTTGGGCTGCGCCCTTCAACGCACGGAGCGTGCGCGGGAACTTGCCGATCCCGCGCGGCCGCCGGCCACCGCCTCGTGCAGCAGCAGGACGGGAACGAGGCCGACGACGACGATGGTCAGCGCGCCGAGCGTGGCCTGCTCGAACTGCTCGAGGGCGGCGTAGCTGTAGACGTGGGTGGCGAGCGTCTCGAAGTTGAAGGGACGCAGCAGCAGCGTCGCCGGCAGCTCCTTCATGGCATCGACGAACACCAGCAGTCCGGCGGCCCCGAGCGCCGGCAGCAGCAGCGGCATATGCACACGCCACAGCGTTGTCAGCGTGGTCTCGCCCAACGTGCGGGCGGCGGCATCGAGGTTGGGCGACAGGCGCTCGAAGCCGGCATCGAGCGCACCGATCGAGACGGCGAGAAAGCGGATGGTGTAGGCCAGCACGATCACGAACAGGCTGCCCGACAGCAGCAGGCCGGTGGAGATGCCGAGCAAACTGCGCGCCAGCGCATCGACGTGGTTGTCGAAGGCTGCCAGTGGAATGAGAAGCCCGATGGCCAGCACGGTGCCGGGTAGCGCATAGCCGAGGCTCGCCGCCCGCACTGCCGTGCGCACCAGAGTGCCCGGCACCAGGCGCCGGGCGTAGGCCAGCAGCAGACCGGTCAGCACGGTTACCGCCGCGGCGACCACCGAGACGCTGAGACTGTTGCGCACCGCGCGCCAGAAGCCGATGGCCAAAGCGTCCGACACATGCGCAGCGGCCTGCACCAGCAGAACCGCGAACGGCACGACGAAGCCCGCCAGGACCGGCAGGCAGCAGAACGCCGTGGCGGCATGGCGGTGCCAGCCCTCCAGGTCCGAGAAGGGAATGGAGCGATAGCGGCCGGTGGTGTGATGGAAGCGGCTGCCGCCGCGCGCGGCCCGTTCGGCGAGGATCAGCGCCAGCACCAGCAACAGCGCCACCAGCGCGATCTGCGCCGCGCCGCCGAGGCTCGAGCGCTGCAGCCAGGTGGTGTAGACGCTGACCGTCAGCGTCTGCACGCCGAGATACTGCACGGCTCCCAGATCGTTCAAGCACTCCATCAAGGCCAGCGCAGCGCCGGCCGCCAGCGCCGGTCTCGCCAGCGGCAAGGCGACCGCCCAGAAGGTCTCAGCGGAGGTGCGGCCGAGCGTGCGCGCCACTTCGAGCACGCAGATCGACTGCTGCACGAAGCTCGCCCGTGCTGACAGATAGACGTAAGGATAGAGAACGGCCGACAGCACCAGGATGGCGCCCGGCAGCGTGCGCACCTCGGGAAACCAGTAGTCGCGCACCGTTTGCCAGCCGAAAATCGCACGCAGCAGGCGCTGCACGGGGCCGGAGAAGTCGAGCAGCTCCACGTAGCAATAGGCGATGATGTAGGTGGGCATCGCCAGCGGCAGCACCAATAGGCGGTCGAGCACTGCCCGTCCCGGGAAGCGATACATGGTGACGAGCCAGGCGGTGCCGGTGCCGAACACCAGGCACAGCACGCCGGCTCCCAGCAGCAGCAGTGCCGTATCGGCCAATGCAGCCGGCAGCACGGTGCGCATCAGGTGCGGCCAGGCGTTGTCCGGCGCGCTGAGCGAGAGGGTGACGATGGTCGCGAGCGGCAGGGCCACGATGGCGGCGAGGATGGCGACGATCGCCATCCAAGCCGGCGACACGCGCTGCCGTGCCCGCCAGGTGCGCAGGCGGCCCGGTATTTGCGCGAGCGAGCGCACGCATGCGCCCAGGCTTGCGGACAGGGTTGCGACTGACCCGCCTGCGAACTTCATCGACCTCCGCTGCCCTCCGCTCCCGCTGTTTGCAGTGTCATAGGGTGGCAGGCGATGCTTGTCAGGGATTTCTTGAGGCGCAGCGTCAGGTTAGGCGCGATGAAGCGCTGGGCCGTTGTCCCACTGGCGTGACCGAGCGGCAACTATCTGCAGGGCAGTTTTGGGGTTCCGTTCAATGCAGGGAGAAGATGCAGGCCTACGGCGCAAAAGTATGGTCTTCTAGCAGACCCTTTTTGTCTTCCCATCCCAGACGTATTGGTTCGCGTTGGAGGCATTGATGTCCGCTACACCTAGACCAACGGGCGAAAAAATCATTGAGCGACTTGAGGCCGGCAAGCTGCCCCAGATGGTCGATTGGTTCGATCCGCTCGTGCTGGGACTGGTTGCTGTCCGCACGCTGATCTCGAGCACGATCGGAGAATATGCCGATCAGCGGCCGATGCAGGAAGCAGCGGACGGCCAGAGGGATATGAAAAGGCTCTCGCGCCGCCATGACTACAGCAAGGTAGACACGAACCGGACACCACATGCCGTTCTTCCGCCAGATGCTGATCCTGACAACCCCTATTGCGTCAAAGACGACTCCAGCGAGTACAAGGACGCGCCGCCCGATGACCGGCTCCTGTTCAAGTCCAGGAGAAACCGATCGCTGCCCCTTGATGGCGACGCCCTTTGGGTGGACTTCATTGCTGACCTCGGAGATGGCTTCGAGGCGACCTATGCAATGGCGCACTTGTTGGCGCGGCCCGAGATTGAAATTCCGGCCGTCAGCCGGAAGCTGCCGCCGATCAAGCTGCCCGCCGGCCAGATCCTGATCCTTGGCGGTGATTTGGCCTACCCGAATGCCACTGAAGAAGAGTACCGCACACGGTGCCTCGAACCTTACGACTGGGCTTTTCCGTTCACGCCCGATCCAGATCGCGAAGAGGTGCTGGAGCCAAAGCGGGATCTGTTCTTCATTGCCGGCAATCACGACTGGTACGATGGCCTTGCCGCCTTCTCCAACCAGTTCTGCTACGAGACATCCTCGATCGGCGGCTGGCGCTGCAGGCAGCAGCGCAGCTATTTCGGGCTGCAGCTGCCGTACAATTGGTGGATCTGGGGCGTGGACGTCGCCTTGGGCGACAGCCTTGACGTCGCGCAGCGACACTATTTCGAGGCGCTGGTCGCCAAGCAGGTGAAGCCGGGCGACAAGATCATCATCGTGCTGCACGCCCCCGACTGGTTCAAGCACAACTACAAAGCGCTCACCATGATCTGCCAGTTGGCGCGGGAGAAGGGCAAAATATGCGCGTTGCTGGCCGGCGACCTGCACCACTACAGCCGGTATGAGTTTGTCGGGCGGGATCCGAAGCTGCAACTCATCACGTCGGGTGGTGGCGGTGCTTTCGCACACCCCACGCACGACCAGAAGGCGAGCATCCGGGTGCGCGAGGAGGTTGCCGGAGCAGACCTCGTCGGAGCGACCGGGCCGAAGGAAGCACCAGGCAAGAAGGACAAGGTGCTCGGCTTGCTCACGCCCGCTCTTGCGGCGAGCGACGCGGATGGCAAGATCGGCTTCACCGCCAGCGGCAATCAGTTCTATCCGACCAAGGGGCGCAGCAGGCTTCTCGCGCTGCAGAACATCTTCCTGCCCCTGCACAATATGCGCTTCGCGCTGTTTGTGGGCATGGTCTACATGATCTATGCGTGGGTCTTCCAGATCGCCGTCGCCGATCCCACCGTCGCGATCAAGCAGGCACAGGCCGTCAACATCGAGATGCAGTGTCTGTCCGACAACCCTGGCAACGAGCAGGCGGCCCGCGATTGCAGTGATACGAAGGTCGCCGCTCTCGACAAGAGGCTGTCGGAATTGACGAGTCCGGCTGAGGTTTCGGCGTCTCGAGGCAAGCCCTCGCGGGCGGCGGCAAAAGAGGAGGTGAGCAGCAAACTCGACAAGCTGTTGGCCGATATCCAGAAGCAGGGAGGGTGGTGGAACTATCTCTGGGGCGTATTGAGCGTGCAGTTCTCGCCGGATCGCGTGCTGAGCGGCATGCTCGCAAGTCCCGCATTCTTCTTTCTGGTCGCCGGCCTCTGGATCGGGCTGGTGCAGTATGCGGAAGCCGATATCGCCTCGGCGTTTCTCAGATGGTCGGCCAAGCTCGTTCTCGGCACGGTTCATACCGCCGCGCATCTGACGGTGCTTCTGGCGACCAATTCGATGCTGGGCATCGTCTACAATTTCTTCGCCGAGAGCCACAACCTGTTCGTGAAAGTGCCGGGCGTGGCTCTGTACACCGTCCTGATGGTCCTCATCGGCGGCTTCCTGGGTGCCTTCGTATTCGGTATCTATTGGGTGGTGACGTCCTTGCTGTTCGGTATGCACCAGGACGCCTTCAGCGCGCTCGGGATCAGGAATTACAAGAACTTCCTGCGCATGAAATTCGAGCCGAACAAGCTGACGATCTACCCGATTGCCCTCGACAAAGTCCCCGGCCGCTACGGCTGGGAGCCGCGCGACAAGGGCGCTGTCGAAGGCTCCTTGATAAATCCAAAAAAGAAACTCAAGCCACGCTTGATAGAGGGGCCAATTGTCATCGAGAGGTGACCCGCCGCCTCCGTGATTGCCCATCTTTGCCGCCAGTGTCCTGAGCAGGCTGCGGCCCAAGGGTGACTGCAGAGGCTATGAACCTGCTGGAGCGGGCACTGTCCTGCATGGAGACAACAAGGCCCATGTCACGCGGCTTGCAGCAGGCCTTGCATTCGGTAAGTCGTCGCGAATTCGGTGTCGGAGCGGGTGCCCTGATGGCTGCCACATCCGTCGGCACCGGGTGTGGGCGTGCTGCGGCGGGATACGAGGAGAGCATTCGGCGTATTTGGGCTCCGCTGCGTGCGGAAGAGGGCATGCGTGAACTCGTGCGCGCCGGCACGCTGGCGGCCAACAGCCACAACACCCAGCCGTGGCGCTTCAAGGTCAGCGAACGCTCGATTGCCGTTCTACCGGATCTGTCGCGCAGAACAGCGGTGGTAGATCCCGACAACCATCATGTCTTCTGCTCGCTGGGGTGTGCGACGGAAAACATCGTGCAGGCAGCCGGGGTCTTTGGACACAGCGCGACGGCAGAGTTTGACGATGCAAGAGGACAGGTTGTCATCGCGCTCACCCCGACCTCAGTTCCCGCGTCCCCGCTCTCGGCTGCGATCGTTGAGCGGCAATGCACACGTGCCGAATACGATGGCCGCGTGCTGCCGAAGGAGACAATTGCGGCATTGCAAGCAGCGGGCAGCACCGACGGCGTCACCTGCACGATCATCGAGGATAGACGGCGGCTGGAGAGCGTTCTCGAGGCCATCACCGAGGCCAACTCGGCGCAGATGGGCGACAAAGCCTTCGTTGCCGAGCTCGTAACGTGGCTTCGCTTCAATGATGCTCACGCGCTGGACACCCTGGACGGCCTGTTCACGCGCATCTCTGGAAATCCACCTATGCCGCCGTGGCTGGGCAGGCAAGTGATCGGCCTCTTCATGACGGAAAAGAGCGAGAACGATCGCTACGCGAGGCATGTGCGCTCATCTTCCGGCGTTGCCGTGTTCTCGTCCACGGAGAGCAAGAGCGCCTGGGTCGCCGCAGGGCGTGCCTACCAGCGGTTCGCGCTGCAAGCCACGCTGTTTGGTGTCCGGCACGCGTTTGTCAATCAGCCGGTAGAGGTCGCAGCCCTGCGTCCCAAGTTCGCTGCTCTGCTCGGGCTCGGCGCCCAGCGCCCCGATCTGGTCATCCGCTTCGGTTATGGACCAGTGCTCCCGCGAGCACTGCGCCGACCTGTGGAGGCCGTGATCGAATCTGTGTGAGGTCTGACGCCTGATTGTCGCAAGCTGCGCACTCGCATTGAGAGTTCGGCGAGGGCGCCGCTTGTTCGCCTAGCCGCAATTAGTGCCGCCGTGATGCCAAGTACTGGGTTTGCTCGCGTTTCGAGCTTGGTGGTGCTTCCGCATCCCGAAGGGGCGGAGTGAACACGCGATGAAGCCTCCGCAACGGCGCCGCAAAGCGACGCTAGTCGTTTCGAGCAATCGAATGCTCAGTGTGCCGGTCAAAGGATCCCACTCGGGAAAAAAATACGTATGACCTCGTCGGCAAACGCGTTTCGGCAGCACCTTGGTTCTGAAGTTTCCCGGCTGCTGGGTGACGACTGGCGCTTCTTCAAATCGCAGTGCCAACTGCGCGCCGCCACCCCGGATGGCCACAACGTCATCGTTCTGTCGGGGTCCAGCCAGTTCTCTCCATACATTGATATCGAGTTCTACTTTGGCCGCAACTTCGCGGCAGCCAAGCAATTGGAAAAGCTCCTCGGTGGGCATCAGGCCGTCTATCACATCCTGCTCTACTCCCGGTCCCGCCAGCATATGCAGGGGCTCGCTTATACGGGGCCGGATACATGGCCCGTCGACCTCTCCTGTCCGCCGGATGGCTTGGCCTCGGAGGTCGCCGCTGCGGCACGTGGCATGGCATTCCCGTTCTTCGAGCGCTTCGCTGATATCGGCGCGGCACGTGACGCGCTGGCGCACAACGATCCCTGGTGTTTCGGGGGCGACCACGCATGGCGCTCGCTTCTATTGCTTGACGCTGCCATGGGCGACCTGCAGCATTTCAAGGATTGGTCGGCAGTGCTCGACGATTTCCAACGCAAGCAAGCCGATGAGGAAGTGGCGCGGATCGAGCAGATTCTTTGATCCGCGGCGATCAGTCGATGTCCGGAGGGGCATTCCGGTCAGTGACCGCACCTCGGATTGCGCCTACTGCGCAAGCCGGTCCGAGGCAGCGAGACCCGAGAGCGTTGCTCTCGGGCCACGAGCATCTCGACTAGGTATTGGTATTTCCACGCTTCGACTGTGCTGCTCATGCTTCGAGCAACAATCTTCTCCTTGCGCAGCACCCGTATCCCAAGTGCATAGAGATCAGTAAGTGAACTTTAGTGTCCCCACGTACCGCTCGTCGCACGCAAAGAGGGAGGCGCCACAACCAACCACAGGTCTGTCAATGTTCGTGTCCCAGTACCTGAAGTCGATGGACCACTTTTCGGCGAAGCCAAGCGTGAAGCCGACGTTCCAATATAGATAATTGTTCTCGTCGCCAGTTACGTTCAACCTGTAGACCGTCCTGTCACCCACGTTGCCGGCAGCGGTTTGGTACCCGATCAGAGCGCTGAAGCTTGGAGTCCACTCGCGCCCCAGCATGAACTTCGGCAGGTTCTGCGTGAACGCACCCTCGAAGGTCCACACTTGGCCTGCCTCATACTGATAGTCGGGTGAGTAGAATGCTGTCGCGCCGATCGTTGCGTCCCTCCAGAGCTCGGCGCTGGCACCGACTTTGAGTTCCACGTAATCGTAGTCGCGATTATCAACCGCACCCAGGGTGTTGATGCCGAGGCGAGCCGAATTGGGATAGCTATAGTAGATTACGCCAAGGTCCCACGTAATCCTGCCGGTAACCGGTTTGATGCCGAGATACCAGTCCATCTCGATGTTGGCGACTGTGCTGTTGCCGGGGAAGCCAAACAAGCCGGTTCCACCCCAGTCGAGGTTTGAAGCCCAGACGCCAGCGTAGAAGATTCCGCACGTCAGGTCGGCGCCACCTTGGATAGCGGGCCCCTCAGAAGTCTGCGAGATGCCGCGGAAGACATATTCCGTGGCGAGCCCCACGTTTGCAGAGAGTTTGCAGCGCTCCTGTGCTGGCGCGACATTCCTGGTCCTCCCGGGCATGCCATCGGCGAGCGCTGGTCCGCACAGGATGAGCGCGGCCAAAGGCGCCGCAATGCTGGCTGCGACCCTGTGAAATTGTGTGTTCATGTCGGCATCCCCATTAATCCATCGTTGCATTCAATTTCTCGTCGATTCGGGCGCAATGCGAATGGCTTACAGTATTCGGACCTGGCCGATCAGGTATTCGTGTGTTAATGCAGCAACGACCTGAAGAGGATATTCGGCATTAGTATTCATATATAGAATGTTCTTTGCAGGCGAAGCTCGACTAGGCTCTGGTGGGGAACGTGAAAGTCCGGCCGGCGATGGCCAAGGACTCAATATCCAGACCACTTCCGGCATTGCCGCGTCAGGCAGCTGACCTTGCGCGATTGCACCGGGCGCTGCGTCGACGACGTGCCCGTCGCGCGCAATCATTCGCAGGAATGTTCGCAGGTATCGCAAGCAGCAACTGCCTGCGCTCCTAGGTCTAGGAGAAACTGAAGCGCCGGCGGCTTGGCCCGTTCGGGAAGCCAACTCCAGACATAGACGGCGCAACGTCTACTAGGTCGTGAACTCATAAAGGCGAAGCATGATGCCCCGCTATTTGAGGCATGGCGGACAAACATCTGCGCGGTCCAAAGGTCTGTTCCCTATGGAGAAGTCAAAGTAACACTATGCCGCTGCAATGCAGGAGACTTCTACGTCGAACGGGCCATGCCAGCCGGAAACGAAGATAAAATTGCGCGCCGGCGGTTCGAACTGAAAGAAGCGCCCATAGACTTCATTTATGGTTTGAAAATGAACTGGGTCATTGCAGTAGACCGTACACTGCACGACCTTGCCCAGAGACGATCCGGCTGCAGCGAGGCACTGCTCCATTTGCGCAAGCACAATGTCCGTCTGTTCGGCCACCGAGAAGCTCCTCACCTCGCCGGTCACCGCATCATAAGGGGGCATTTGCGACACGTAGACGATGCCACCGTGCGCAACCACGAGGCTAATGGGAACCTTGCGAACCTCCGCATAGGTCGAGAAAGGCTCAACTCGAATTATCTGCTTCGTCATGCTGCACCCCGGCTCTCTTCCAAGGTTTTTCACGTTGGTAGAGGCGAACCTCCTAGGTTCAGTCTGCATAATGGTTCGGTCGACGCCGAACTCTGCCAGCTTGCTGGATTGTGAACACCGGAGTTGAGAGATTGCATGGTGGCAGCAGCGAATCTTGTCGAGGTCGCCGCGCTTGTCGGCGACACCGCACGGGCAACAATCCTTGCTGCCCTGATGGGCGGGCAGGCTCTGACAGCGATTGAATTAGGATCCCTGGCGGGTGTGGGGAAGTCTACGGCGTCGGAGCACTTGAGCAAGCTGGTCGGCGCAAGGCTCATCACCGCAACGGCGCAAGGGCGTTTCAAGTACTATCGCATCTCCTCCCCGCGTGTGGCCGCGATGCTGGAAAGCATTATTGCGGTGGCAGCCATCGACGTGCCACCGCGTTTCCGGCCCAGGTCCGCCGCCGAAGACGCTCTCTGCATAGCCCGTACCTGCTACGACCATCTTGCAGGCCGTCTTGGTGCCGCCCTAGCTGATGCGATGGTCGCCCAGGGTCATCTCGTTCTTTCCAATGATGGTGGTGAGGTGACCCGCAGCGGGCGAGAGTTTCTGTCCTCGTTCGGCGCGAGACTCGTTCCCCAATACGCGGCGAAACGCGTCTACTGCAAACCATGCCTCGATTGGAGCGAGCGTCGGTATCACGTCGCTGGTCATGTCGGCGCCGAGGTGTGCCGGAGATGCCTGGAGCTAAAGTGGATTGAACGACAATCGGGAACACGAGCAGTGGTTGTGACACAAAAGGGCCATCGAGGATTCCAGCGCATTTTTAGCGTCGACACCGCAGAGCAGTTGGTGATCGCGAAAAAATGTGCAGGCGGATGACTCCGCCTGCCGATCACCACACTAGGGCGCTTCCGGTTCGCAGAGAAGCAATCCCCTTAGCGCTTAGCTTGTCGAGGCGCGAATGAGTTCGGCAATGTCGTGCTTCGACGGGCTCAGCACTGGGTAGGGGTTGCTGGCCGCCATTCGACCAGAGTCGGAAGGACACGAAGGCCGCCTACTTCCAGCGGATCTCGAAAGGGGTGAGCCAGATGGTGGCGTCCTTGGGCGCACCGCCGGCCGGGTCCTCGTGGCCGTAGTGCACGTTGGCGTTGACGCCGGTGATGGTTGTCTCAGGCCGGTCGCGGTAGGCGAGGTCGCTGCGGTCAATGGCCAGCGTGCCGTCGAGCCACACGCGCAGGATGCCGTCGCTCTGTTTCGGGTCGTTGAGCACGACCTCCTCCTCGAGCTTCACCCAGCGGCCGTCCGGAAACTGCACGGGGTCGACCTCGACCGGGCCCGAGCGCGTGTCGACGAAGCTGGTCGCGCCAAGGCGGCCGTTGCGGCGCCAGGCCAGCAGAGCCATGAAGCGTTCATCGGGTCGGTCGGCATCCTCGCCGCGGATGCCTGGGAGAATTCCACCCTGATGGAAGTTGAAGCCGGCCGGCAGTAGCACGCTGTAGGACAGGCAGGCGGCAGTCTTGCCGTGCAACGAGCGCGGCTCCCAGGCAAAGCTTACGCCGCCCTTGCCAGCCTCCGGGACATGCGGAGCGATCGAGCCCTTGGCCAGGGTGACGCCGACCGCGATCGGTGCCGGACCGTCCTTGATGCGGGAGATCACGACGTTGTCGCCGAGGCCCACATCCTTGCCGCTGAGGCGGGCCTGCAGATCGGCGGAGGTGAGCAGCACCCCATTGTGCTCCAGAGCAAAGACGGTTCCCGCCGGATAACGTTGCGTGCACGGCGCCAGGCTAGGCGTGTGCACGAGGGAGCGCACCACGGCCACCACGGCAGCAATCGTCACCACGCCGGCGGCCACGTTGAAGACGATCACCCTGGTGCCGGGAAGCTTCATGCGGCGTTTTCCTGATACAGGCTGCGCAGCAGGCGATGCACGGTGCGCACCAGGGGCTCGGCCATGCGGCCGAATACGTCGTGCTGCTCGGCGGTGGCGATCTCGGCCACCGTGGCGCCCGGGTCGATCGTGTCATTGGCTGCATGCACGCCGAGCGACACGACATGGCCCGATACGGGCGCGCGAATGACGCTGCGCGTCAGGTCGAGTTCGGCCTCGGTGGTGCGAGCGAGTAGCGAGTCCGACCGCTGGTGCAGTTCGGCGATGCGCTCCTCAAGCGCGCCCAGCCTGGCACGATCGGCGAGCGTGGCGGGCGTCAGTGCGGCCAGTGACGCCGCCTCGTGGCCGACACTGTCCAGCTCCTTGCGCGCCGCTTCGGCGTCGCCCCTGAGCGCGGCGATCTGGCGGTCGAGTGCGGTGGTGTCCAGGCTGACCAGGATATCGCCGGCCTTGACTTCGGCACCGCGCATCACATGCACGTGCGCCGCGACGCCGCCCTTGGCGTGCCGCACGGCAACCGCACCGGAGGCGGCTCGCGCGTCGCCGGCGAAGCCAGCGCCGCCTCGCGACGGCAGCAGCGTCGCAGCGCCGATGCCGCCGACCAGCAGCAGCAGGGCTGCGCCGAAGCCGAGCGCCAAGGGTCCGCCGATGTACAGGCGCGGCATCGGCGTCGCCACGGCCGGCGCCGGCAGGTGCTGCGCGCCGGGCGCTTGTTGGGGAGGGTGGGTGATGGGACGATGGTCGGCATGCGAGGCAAGGCGGCGATAGTCCAGCATCGCGCGGCGCACCTGCCCAAGATTGCCGAGCAGGCGCTCGAAGGGTAACAGCAGCCGGGCCAGCAGCAGCACGCCGGCGACCACGGCACCCAGCGTCAAGTCGTGACGCGACACCAGCCACACGCCGGCGATGCTCGCGGCCAGCAGCGAGGTCGCCCGTACGCTGCGAGCGAGATCGCGTAACAGCACAGTCCTGCGGTCGAGCGCGTATGCCGCGGCCACGTGCATGGCATTGACCCGCTCCCAGTGCCGGGCCGCAGCGGGCGGCAGCGGTGCCGCGGCCAGACTGCGCCACCACGCTGCTACGCGGTCCGCCGCGCGCAGCCGCTGCCGATCCAGGCGCGCGACTGGCAACGCCTGGAGGATGGCAGTCGACAGCAGCAGGGCGACGGCCAAGGCGGCGATGGCTCCCAGCAGCGGATGCAGCAGCGCCAGCACGGCCATGACGGCGAGCGCCCAGGGCGCCTCAAGTGCCGGCATGGCGGCGCGCTCGATCAACGCGTCACGCACGCGCGCGATCGCTGCGGCGTCGCTCTTCAGGACATGCACGGGGGCGGCCTGGCGGCCACCCGAGAGCGTGTGTTGGGCGAGCGTATGGTCGAGCCACAGGCCGGCGCGCTGCAGGATCCGCTCACGCGCCGCATCGATGCACAGCAGCGCCAGGGCGGCGGCCGATGCCGAGGCGGCCAGCAGCCAGAGCTGGTCAAAGCGGGGTACGGCCAGATCAAGCGCCAGCAGCGGTATGGCGTGCAGCGCCAACGCGACGAGCAGCAGGCTCGCCAGGCCGGATAGCAGGAACACGGCAATCAGCGCCCAGCGCACCTGCCGCAGGATTGTATCCGATGTACGCATGCACACTACCGGTGGACTGACGCCGGTTGGCGTCTCCTGCAGCAATGCTGTCATACGGCGATAAACACCGCGTTAACCGAATGCGACCGCGGGCGCGGCAGTTGCCGGTCGTCTGCATGAATGCTTGGCGCATATGCTGGGTGCTGGCCGAGCGTCCTATCCCAATCTGTTGCTGCTTCAGAGTTGGGTAAGACCTCCGCCGGCGACCAGACGGTTGCGGTCGTGAAATTCGAGTCGGCGGAAAAGCGCTCGGCAGATCCCGTCGGACACCACACGCTGGATGCCACCCGCGCGGTGCCGTTGCGGTAATGCTGCGCCCACCAGCGAGCGGTGCCACGAGGACGGGCATCGGCCACTGTGGTATCACTGCCGCCTCACAAACAAAGGATGGCAGCCGATGCGCGTCGAAATCCGATACTGCGGTCAGTGAAGCTACGAACCGCGCGCCCGTGAGGCGGCGAACCTCATCCGCAAGGTCCGACCAGACGCACAGGTAACGCTGCAGCGATCCGGTGGCGGCATCTTTGAGATCCGCATCGACGACCGCGTAGCCTGCTCCAAGCAGACACTCGGCCGGTTTCCCACCGATGCCGAGATTGTCGGCGCCGTGACCTGAATCCCGGTACTTGGCGGCCGGCGTTTGCAACGGACCGATTTCGGCAGCGTTTCGGCTTCGCGCCGACGGGCGGGGACCGCCACGGAGAGCGCGTGCGGCTGGTGCAAAGACAAGTGGGGTATCTCCTGGCAGATCACGCCGCGCGCGCTGACCGAGGCCATGGCGGCCGGCGGCGCGGAAGCAAAGCGCGCGTTCGAGGCGATGATGGGCATGAGGAAGATCGACGTTGCCGCCGTCGAGGCGGCGCGGCGCGGCTGACGTGCACGCGTCGCTGCGCCTTTCGGCCTTATGATCGGCCCGCCGACGTGCCGATCGGTCCAGCGTGGCACGTCCAAGCCGTCTCACGCCAGCGCTGGTAGCCCGCCATCCGGCGCACGACCGGCCTTGTCCCCATTGATTTTGCGGGTTTAGCCCGATTGCGATGATCGGTCGGCCAGGCACTGGATGCCGCAGCAGGCATTTCAGCCACCGCTAGCGCCTTGGGGTAGTCATGTCGGAACGAGGGTTGGAGCTACGAAGTGGGCAAACACCGCGGCGGGCGCGAGCGAGGGCGTCGCTGCCAGTGGTCGGCGCCGCACCTGTCTCACAAGACAGCGACCTTCACGCGAAGCTCGTCGACTTCGCAAGCACTATTGGAGATTTGACGACACCCAGCGAGGTCCTCGATGCCCTGCACAGCGTGGTGTCCACCAGCCTTCCGCTGCACATTCTCGGGGCAGGCCGATTACCGGTAAGGGCCGCGGACTGGAGTTCGTTCCAGCTCGGGAGATCTGTGTTCCTGCACAAGGACGCCCCGAAGGGGTGGTGGGAAGAATATGAGGCGCTGGCGGAGAATAAATTTCGCCCAGTTCTGTTCCTGGCTAGGTCGAGCCTCGCGTCATACACCTGGACCGAGGTTATGCACATGCTCGAGCCTATTGGGCTCGATCGATGGTGGTATGGGCTGGCTCTCAAACATGGCATGCGCGACGGGTTCACCTGTCCCGTCGGCGCGACGGGTGGTGGCGTTCTGGTCGCGCAAGGCTCTTTGCAGGATTCTGACGCAACCGTCGCGAATTGCAATCTTCGGCGCCGCCAACGTCGCAGCACTGCGTCTGGAGCAATTGGCTGGCGTGAGCGCCAGTCGCATCGGTTCGCGGCCCTCTCTGACCGCCCGAGAAATAGCCGTCCTGCGTCTGGTGTCGACGGGCGGTCGGACCCAGGACATTGCCCGGGCACTCGGCCTTGGCGAAGAGACCGTCCGTAGTCACTTGAAGAAAGCGGAAAGCAAGCTTGGCGTCAGCAACCGAACGCACGCGGCATGTGAAGCGCTACGACGCGACCTGATTCCTTGAGCAGCTGCGGCAAGGTCGGGTACTCAATCCATGTGAACCGGCCATCGGGCGACCAGCGCGCGCCCTCACGTCAGATGCTGGGCGAAAAGCGCAAATGCATTGCTCACACAGACTTACCGGTGTTGACCCCGAGGTGGTTATTGGCAGTCTCACCCGAGATACCCTGAAACTCCGTCCCACAATAACTTCAATGCCGTCACGACTAGCAATCCGTAGCAGGCCCGATAAATCCGACGCTGGTCCAGCGTGTTGTGAAGCCGCCAACCCAACCACACACCGGCGGGAATGGCGAACAGGCACACCGCCATCAAACTGCAGACAGCGGGGGTCGGCTTCACCAGCAGCAGCCACGGCACCGCCTTGGTCGCGTTGCCGACGGTGAAGAACAAACTCGTCGTTCCCGCGTAGATTTCCTTGCTCAAGCCGAGGGGCAGCAGATACATCGCAAGCGGCGGTCCACCCGAGTGCGCCACCATGGTGGTGATCCCCGAGGCGAGACCGGCAGTGATCGCCTTCGGCGTCGAACGTGGACGGGTCGTCACCTCAGCGCCTGCGACGAGCCACAGGCCGACAAAGGTCAGGGTGGTGCCCGCCATCACAATCGCAATGGCGCGGTGGTCGAGGAAGCGGAATAGCGCATAACCTAACCCGACGCCGATCAGGAGCCCCGGCAAGAGCAGCACAAGGTCCGGCTTCGACCACGTCGACGGCTTCCAGTAGCGCAGCGCGAAAAGATCCATCGCGATGAACAAAGGCGCGAGCACACCGCCAGCGGTGACCGGGTCCATCACGATCGACAGCAGCGGAATTCCGACGATGGAGAACCCTCCACCGAAGGCGCCCTTCATGAAGCAGATCAGGAATACGCCGGCAAAGCTGACCAGGATCGTAGCAACTGTCAGCTCCATGCGGCCGCGTCTCTAGCTGGGCGCGCGCTTGCCGGGCCAGTGCCTTCGCAGTTCCGGTTCCGTACAATCGCGTTGGTAGAGAGACAGAGTGCTGCGGCACAAATATCGGTGCAATCAAAACATTGATGTCAGTTCAATATGCAAAGCTGGCTGAACTGTCGGCGCGGTCTGGCCTAAGCACTGATGCGACGCGCCTCGCGCGTCGCATCAGTGCAACCCCCGACGCTCTCACCCACGATCTGCGTTGGTCCGTGAACTTGCCGCTCTGCGACCAGACGCCAGCGTTTGCGGCGGCTCGGCGACGACACGCTTGAGGTAGGCTAGGCCGTTGATCGCAACACCCACCAGCTCCCACCCTTGCTCACCAACCGTGTTCAGCAGATCGATGTCCTCCTCTCTGCGAAGAGGGCCATTGAGGTCAAGCTTACGGTACTCCCAGCGCGACATCGCCACTCCTTAGGCAGGAGAACTTGAAAAACGGATGATCAAAGTTTTGTTCGACTGGCGGCACAGTTAGGGAGAAGTGTCCTCGAAGGCATCCCCGTTTCGGGGGAGGCCGCGAGTTGGCGCTGCGCCGAATGCGCGCATTCATACGAACGATATGGCCGCAGCGCGGTTTCGAGTGCATGGGCCAGAGTTCGCCACGTAGTTGTTTGAATCAATTCACAAATTGCGCCGGATGGATATTCTGCGGCCGGCCCATGGGGAAGGGGAGATGATCCGGCGCTGTTCCAGCCTTGTAACTATTGCGACACAGTGACGGATCAGCGAGGTCCGCAAGGCGCTAATTCCACTCGCGGTCGAATGCGCGCCATGGAATTGTATCCGTTGGTTATCCTCAGAGCGGCGCGCAGCCGCCGGTTGTCGGGGGAGGATGCGGATGTTGCGTTGCGTAGTTGCTCTCGTCGTCGCGGCCTTTCCAACTGTCTTCGCGGGGGCGGCGAGCGCCCAGTCGCCGCAGAAATGGAACGGCCCCTACGTCGGCGCCAACGTCGGTTACGGCTGGGGTGGCCTGGACGGCAGCATCACTGTGCTCAACCCCTCGGGCGTGCCCTATGCGCACGGCCCCCTGAACTACTCCAGCGACCTCGAAGGGGCATTCGGCGGCATCCAGATCGGCTTCAACCGTGTCAGCGGGCGTTTCTTTGCCGGTATCGAAGCGGATTTCCAGGGGGCCGACATCTCTGGCTCGTCGACCACGAGCTTCGCACCGCCGACTATTTCCGCGTTCAGCTATACCGCGTCCGCCAACATCGACTGGTTCTCGACGTTACGCGGCCGCCTGGGTATCGCGACCAACGACATGCTCGTCTATGTCACCGGCGGCTTGGCGATTGGCAGTGTGGATTACAGCGCCACATATCTCATAACTCAAAACAATGCGTACGCGCACGTGAACAGCAGCGACACCCGCGTCGGCTATGTGCTGGGTGCAGGAATGGAGCGCGCGCTGCGGTCGAACTGGTCGCTGAAACTCGAGTATCAGTACCTCAACTTCGGGGACCAGAAAGCGCAAGGCGCGCTGTTCTTCGCCGATGGCCACGCCAGCGACGAGACTGTGACGACGCGCTTCGACACGGACATCCACACGGTGCGGGTGGGTCTGAACTACCACTTCCACGAGCAGCAACGTGAAAGCCTGAAGTAAGCAGGCTGGCGTTCTCGGGCCGCGCCAGCAGATAGGCCGCGGTCCAGCCTAATCCGGCAAAATCTTACCCGGGTTGAAAATCCCCTGCGGGTCCAGCGCCGTCTTGATGGCGCGCATGGTGGCAAGGCCGGCGCCCAGCTCGTCCTTGAGATATTTGGCCTTGCCCTGGCCGACACCGTGCTCGCCCGTGCAGGTGCCCTCCATGCGGATGGCGCGCGCGATCAGGCGCTCCATGAAGGTCTCTACCGCCTGCACCTCCTTCGGGTTGGAGCGGTCGATCATCGGCTGGGTGTGGAAGTTGCCGTCGCCGGCGTGGCCGGCAATGGGTGCGATCAGGCCCAGCGACTTGATGTCGGCCTGCGTCTCCACCACGCATTCGGCGAGCCGCGAGATCGGCACGCAGATGTCGGTGGCGAAGGTGTCCTTGCCGGGCCAGGTGCTCTTCACGGCCCAGTAGAATTCGTGGCGCGCCTTCCACAGCCGGCGGCGGTCCTCCTCCTTCTCGGCCCAGTCGAAGCGGATGGCGCCCTCGCTCTCCGCGATCTGGCGGAACAGCTCGACCTGGTTGCGGGCCGATACGTCGGTGCCGTGGAACTCCAGGAACAGGGTCGGCGCCTCCTCCAGGCCGAGCTTGGCGTACTTGTTGACGGCGTAGATGGCGGCTTCGTCCACCACCTCCATGCGGGCGACGCCGAGGCCCAGCTGCATGGAATGGATCACGGTGTTGCAGGCGCCTTCCAGCGTGCGGAACGGGCAGACGGCGGACAGGATCAGCTCGGGGATGCCGTACAGCCGTACGGTGAGCTCGGTGAGGATGCCGAGCGTGCCTTCCGCGCCGACCATCAGCCGCGTCAGGTCGTAGCCGGCCGCGGACTTTCTCGCCCGTTGCGCGGTCTTCACCACCGAGCCGTCGGCCATCACGGCGGTGACGTTCAGCACGTTCTCGCGCATGGTGCCGTAGCGCAGCGCGGTGGTGCCGGAGGCGCGCGTGGAGGCCATGCCGCCGATGGTGGCCTCCTCGGCGCCCGGATCGACCGGGAAGAACAGGCCGAGGTCGCGCAGGTGATCGTTGAGCTGCCGGCGCGACACGCCGGGCTGCACCACGCAGTCGAGATCGCGCTCATTGACGGCCAGGATGGCGTTCATGCGCGAGAAGTCGAGCGACAGACCGCCGAGCGGCGCGTTGACGTGCCCCTCCAGCGAGGTGCCAGCCCCGAACGGGATGATCGGCGCGCGGTGATCGCGGGCAATCCGCACGACCTCGCGTACCTCCTCGGCGTTCTCCACCCAGATGACCGCGTCGGGCGGCTGGTTCTCGAGCCAGGTGAGCGTATTGGCATGCTGGCGACGAATTGCCTCACCGGTCTGCAGGCGCTCGCCGAAGCGCTGCCGCAGGATGGCGATCGCCGTCGGCACATCGCGCGCCTTGCCGTCTGCTGCATCGAGCATCGCCGTTTCCGTCCCCTGGTGAGCCCCCGCGGGCGTTTGCCGCAGATGCTAGAGCAGGATCGCTTCAGATTGAAGCACCTTGCCCTCGAAGGCGAGGTGGCGGCCGACGCGTAAATCTTGCTCTGCTGCAAGCCGATGTGCCCCCTTAACGACCGATCGCGCTGTAGAGCCGCAGGCTCGCTTCGGCGCCAAGTCGTCCCGTCAAATTTTATTCACACGCTCGTGCGCCGAAGTGAAGGTCCCCCCCATTGCGGCGCAGCATGTTTGCAGCGATCTACCGTGCAGACAGTGGCAGGCGTTGAGGCCGGCCCATCAACGGAAGGATACAAGAACAATGCTTCGCAAGATGCTCAGCTGGGGAAGCCGCGAGATCGACCTGAAGGCCAGCAACGAGAACTCACCCGAGATCGCCTCGGAGCAGTTGCCGCGGCCGACCAATGTGCGCGCGCTGGCGACCGGTGCCGCGTTGGCGGCGTCCCTCGACGCCTCTTCGGCGGTCGTCGTCGAACTGTATGACTACGCGCACCGCCTGCAGGGCGGGCCTCGTCGGCGCACCGCCTGAAAAAGCCCGGCGCGTGCCTCGCCGAGCCACAAGTTTGCGGCGTCAGGTGCGGCGCTTAGCGTCGTCGGACCCGCTCTGCTCGGCCATCCGGCTCAGCATCGACATCAGGAAACAGCTGAGGAAAAAGACAGCGGCTGCGAAGGCGTAGCCTTCGCGCGCCATGCCGAGCCACGCCTGGTCCTTTTGCGCCTGGTTGACGACGCCGAGCAGGTCGAACAGGCCCACGATGCTGACCAGGGTGGTGTCCTTGAACAGGTCGATGACCGTGTTTGCCACCCCGGGAATGACCAGCCTCAGAGCCTGGGGTAGAACGATGAACAGCTGGACCTTCCACGGCCTCAGTCCCAGCGCGGTTGCAGCTTCGACCTGCCCGCGCGGGATGGCCTGCAGCCCGCCGCGCACGATCTCGGCCATATAGGCGCCGGTGAACAGCGTCAGGGCCAGCATGGCGCGGACCAGATTGTCGACAGTCACTCCGCGCGGCATGAACAGCGGCACCAGCAGCATCGCCATGAACAGGACGGTCAGCAGCGGTACGCCGCGCCACAACTCGATGAAGGACACCGACACCCATCTGACGACCGGCAGCCGCGAGCGACGACCCAGCGCCAGCACGATGCCGAGGATAAAGCCGCCTGTCCCCGCCACCACTGTCAGCAGCACGTTGAGCATCAGGCCGCCCCAGGCATTGGTGGGTACGAAGGGAAGGCCGAGCACGCCGCCGACCAGCAGGACGCCGGCCGCAACTGGGACCAACACAAGCAGCGCCAGTCCCGCCAGCGCCTGGTAGCGCAGCGGCGCCTTGAGCGTCAGCACGGTCGATACGATCAGGAGGAGGAAGGCGGCATGCACCCTCCAGCGCTCCGGCGACGGGTACAGGCCATAAAAGAACAGGTCGAAGCGCACCCTGATGAAGGTCCAGCACGCGCCGGTATCACCACAGGCCGAGCGCGTCGTGCCTGAGATGGTGGCGTTGGTAATGGCCCACTGCACGAGGGGCGGGATGACGACGCCAAACAGGGCGAGCATCAGCAGCGTCAGGAAGCTGCTCGACCAGGTAGCGAACAGGTTGCGTTTGATCCAGCCGGCGGCGGTCATTGGCGTTCAACGCTCCACGATCGCCACCCGGCGGTTGTACCAGTTCATGAAGGCCGAGGTGAGCAGGTTGATGGCAAGGAAGATGACCATCACCAGGAGCATCGACTCGATGGCGCGCCCCGACTGGTTGAGCACCGTGCCGGCGAAAATCTGCACCAGCTCCGGGTAGGCGACGGCCGCACCGAGCGATGTGCTCTTGGTGAGGTTCAAGTACTGGCTCGTCACCTGCGGGATCATGATGCGCAGCGCCTGCGGAAGAACGACGAGAAACAGCGACTGCAGCTTGGTCAGACCGATGGATGCGGCCGCTTCCTTCTGGCCCTTGGCGACGCCCTCGATCGATCCGCGGAAGATCTCGGCGATGAACACCGACGTATAGACTGAAAGTCCGGCCACCACCGCGAGCAGTTCGGGGGGCACCACGACCCCACCCGTATAGTTGAAACCACGCAGTGCCGGAAATTCGATCGACGTTACCGACAAACCAACCAGTGCCAGGCCGGCCACCGGCAGGGCACATGCGACAGCTCGCAAAGTCAGCCGCCGCCGGCCGCGCCGCCAAAGCCAGGGCGCAAGCAGCAGGGCCACCGCCAACACAAGCGCAGCTGGCAGAGCGTGCGGCCCGAAGTTCAGCCCGGGCAGGTTGAGACCGCGCACGCTGAGGATGGCGCCCCCCGGCAGCAGCAGTCCGGCGCGCGGCGGCGGCAGTGCCTGCAGCACCGCGACGTACCAGAAAATGATTTGCAGCAGCTGAGGCGTGTTGCGGACCACCTCGACGATGGCCAGCGCCGTATTGCGGATCAGCCAGTTGTCGGCGAGCCGCATGAGTCCGAGGCCGAGTCCGAGGATGGTCGCACACGGCAATGCCGAGGCCCGCGGCCAGCACGGTGTTGAGGAAGCACACCCACAGGGCCCATCCATAGGAATCGTTGGGCGTCTGCGCCACGAGCTTGAAGGGGATGTCGAAACCGGCGCGGTGCGCCAGAAAATCGAACCCGAAATTGAGGTTGCGGTCGGCGAGGTTGAGCCCCGCCATCCGCGTCAGCCACCAGAACCCCAATGCAAGCGCCAGCACAACCAGCGCTTGCGAAACAAAGTCTCGGGGCGATATTCGCAAGCGCTCCTTGTACGGGGGGCGCTTCCGCCGCCAGCTGAATCGCGCAAACGCCCCGGCTTCCTGACCTTTCGCCCCGTCTACTGGAAAGCCGGTGTCCACGTTTGCGCGGGCGCCTCAGCGTAGGGGCAGAGGATACATCAGCCCACCTTTGGTGTAGAGGTTGTTGAGGGCGCGCGGCAGACCGAGCGCATTGGGCCCGAAGTATTCGTCATAGATCTCGCCGTAGTTTCCCGACACCTTGATGGCGCGGTACGACCACTCATTGTCGATGCCCAGCAGCTTGCCGAAATCGCCCTCGAGGCCAAGCAGGCGGCGCATGAAGGGGTCCTTGGGATCGCTTGCCTTAATCTGATCGACATTGGCTTTGGTGACGCCCATCTCTTCGGCGCTGAGCAGCGCATAGTGGACCCACTTCAGAATGTCGCTCCACTTCTCGTCGCCCTCGCGAGCGTGAATGCCCAGCGGCTCCTTGGAGATGAGCTCGGGCAGGATCATCCAGTCGTCGGGCTTCTTCATGGTCGAGCGGGCTGCTGCCACGCTCCCTGAGTCATCCGTATAGCCATCGCATCGCCCGGCCTCGGCGGCAGCGAACGCTTCCTCGGGCTTGTCGAACAACAGGGAGTTGATCTTGATGTTGTTGGCGGTGCCGTAGTCCGCGATGTTGAGTTCGAGCGTTGCGCCGGTGATCATGCAGATGGTGGCACCGTTGAGGTCCTTGGTCGAGGCGACATTCAGGGACTTCTTCACCATGAACGCCTGGCCGGCGTACAGGTTGACGGCCACCTCGCTCAGGTTGAGCTGCGTGTCGCGCGTGAAGGTCAGCGTGCTGTCGCGGATCAGCACGTCGATTTCACCCGACTGCAGGACCGTGAAGCGCACCTTGGCGGTGACGCCCACGTATTTCACCTTCTCGGGATCGCCCAGCACTGCCGCAGCAATGGCGCGGCAGTAGGCGATGTCGAAGCCTTTCCACTTGCCCGCCGAGTCCTGATAGGCGAAGCCGGGGATGCCGGTGTCCACGCCGCAGAGCAGCTCACCGCGCTTCTTCACCGCGTCGAGCGTCGGACTTTTCACCTGGGCCTGCGCAGACGCGACCGAAAACAGCAGCGCGGCCGCTGGCAATACTGCTGATGCCAGTAGTCGCAGGTGTTGACACATCATTGGAAGACTCCCCTTGCTGACGCTCTACCAAGCTGACCGACCTATTAGGCTGGCGGAAGGCCTTCGATCGGCGTGGCGTGCCAACCCTCCGCCCGCCGCCTCCAGAACGCTTCCCGCAACCGTGCCGAGATGGGCCCCGGCCGGTCGTTGCCCATGATCCGGCCATCGATGCGCGATGCCGGCATGATGCCACCGGCCGTGGTGGCGAGGAATACCTCGTCCGCGTCGCGCATTTCGTCCGCCTTGATGGGGCGGATCTCGGACTTGATTCCCAAGTGCCCGCACAGCTCATAGACGGACATGCGCGTGATCCCTTCGAGCGCGCCGCGATCGGGAGAGGCGACGACGCCATCGGTCACCATGAAAACGTTGAAACCGGGGCCTTCGGTCACTTGTCCGTCGAGATCGAGGAGGATGCAGGTGTCGGCACCGCGCTCGCTTGCCTCGAACTGACCGCGGGTCAGATCGCCCCAATGGAAGTTCTTGACGCGAGGATCGACGCAAACTTCGGGGATACGTGGCGTCTCGGCGATCACCACGTGTGCGCCGCGCGCCTGAATATCCTCGGGGATGACCCACACCCAGGGCATGGCAAATGCCAGGAAATGATTGGCGCAGCTGGCGGGATGCCTGGGCAGGCCGGGACGCGGCACGCCACGCAGGCAGTCCATCGCCACGTAAGCCTCGCGCTTGCCCAGCTTGCGCGCGCATTCCGTCAGAATGCGCCGCATATCTGCCTCGGTCTCCGTCGGGGTGAGCCGCAGCGCCTGCATCGAGGCCTGGAAGCGGCGCATGTGATCGTCGAGCCGGAAGAAAGCGCCGTTCCAGACGCTGACGACGTCATAGGTCACATCCGAACGCCGGTAGCCCCAATCGGTGACGGGAATGGCAGCCTCTGCCAGGGGGACAAATCGGCCTTTGATGTAGGCCGCGCCCGCGCTCCAGTCGGTGTCGCCTGCATCTCGCATGGCGATCGGCATGTCGTTCATGGGACGCTCCCCCTGCGGACACCAGCCCAGTCCGAAATGTGATCACAACTCGGATGGCGGATCAAGGGCGACGCTGCATCATCGATTGCCAAAAACTGCTCACGCCTTGATCAAATCACGATTTTTGCATCGCGCGACTTGACCTGCCCGGCTCCGCAGAGGCACAGAGTTGAGCCTGGATGTTCAATGTGATCACATTTGGCAATAAGCCGGAATGCCAAGCAGCCGCGAAATTCTCGATCAGCTCGCCCCGCTCGCCCATCGCACCACGATCGAGCGCAATCGGCTGCAGGGTCTGGAGTTCGTTGCGGGCCGCCGTGAGCGAGAGAGGCTGTACAGTCTCGCAGGCACACGCGAACTGATCGACTGCACGTGCGGCGGCGGCGTCCACAATCTCGGTCATTCGAACCCCGAGGTCGTCGCAGCTCTCAAAGGGGCCTTGGATGCGGGCCTCGACGGTGGCATCTGGTTCCTGCCGAACAAGTCGGCGCTCGACGTCGCCCACATCTTTGACAGGGCGATGCCGCCCGGCCTGCCAAACCGTGCTGTCATTACGCACAGCTCGACGGCCTCGATCGATCTGGCGATCATGGTCGCGCTCAAAGCCACCGGCCGCCAGCGCATCCTTGCCTGCAGGAATGCCTACCATGGGCACACGGGGTTTGCGGCCATCGTCAGCGACTCGGCAGACGAGGGGATCGCCGGCCACTACAATCTCCCGCGCGAGATGGCACGCTTCTTCCAATTCGGCGACGTCGGCGACCTTGCCGCTCAGCTCGATCACACGGTCGCGGCCGTCATTCTCGAGCCGATGTGCTACGAGACCTTCGAGCCTGCCGCTCCGGCCTTCATGACCGCGCTCTACCGTTTGTGTCGGGAGCGCGGTACCCTCGTCATTCTCGACGAGACACGCACTGGGCTCGGGCGCACGGGCTCACTCTGGGCCGCCGAGGCTTACGACGCCGCGCCGGATCTCATGATCGTGGGCAAGGGGCTCTCGGGAGGCATCTATCCCGTCAGCGCCTGCTTGATGACGCACCAGCACTATCAGGCCTGTATCAACAGTCACGCGTACGGCTACGCCAGCTCGTTGGGCGGCAATGAGCTGGCATGCACGGTCGCTGCGCGGGTGCTCGAGATTTCGAGCCGGCCGGCCCTCTTGGCCAATGTCAGGCAGCGCTCCGCACAGGCGCGCGACGCCATTGATGCGCTGAGCCGCCGCTATCAGGGCGTCGTCACCGGCGGGCATGCGCATGGACTGGCGATTGGCATCCACCTCATGTCGGACGCATTCGCGGCATCGCTTTACGGGCAATGCATCGAAGCTGGATTGCTTTGCCACAGCGTGTCGCGCGAGCGCGGGCCGATGATCAAGCTGATGCCGCCGCTGATCGTGGACGCCGAAACGCTTGCGGAGATTTTCGGCCGCCTCGACACCGCGATTGCGCAGGTCCTCGCCCGCGAGGCGCCGGGGGCGGCCGACCTCACCTGATGGCATTCGACGTGGGATTCGGCACAGGAGGCGAGCTTGAAGCACAGGGATCGCAGCACGAACTACCGCAATGAAGCGATGGTGCTGGGCTTCAGCGATCTTGCCAGGCTCGTCCGCGAGCGTCCGCTGGTGCTCGCCAAAGGCTCCGGCGTGCTGGTTTACGATGAGCATGGTCGTGACTACATCGAGACCGTGTCGTCGTTCTACTGCGCTTCCCTCGGGTTCAGCGACGAGGAACTGATCGAGGCGGCCAACGCGCAGATGCGCGCTCTGCCCATGTATCCTTCCGCAGCGCACCGTACCGTCCCAGTCGTCATGGAGCTGGCCGATCGCCTGGCTGCGCTGGCGCCCATCCGCAACGCTAAGGTGGCTTTCGCGACGACGGGCTCAGAGGCCAACGACCACCTCATCAAGTTCATGTGGTACGGCAACGGCTTTGCCGGCCAGCCGCAGCGCCGCAAGCTCATATCCCGATGGGGCAGCTATCACGGCGGCACGATCGCCACCAGCGCGCTGGGCGGCAGCTCGGACCTGCACACCTCCTTCGCGGTCCCGACCAACGAGCACCTGCACGTCAGCCATCCAAACTGGCCTGGTGGCGCAGAGGCAGGCGAATCGGAGGATGCCTACTCGGATCGTCTGGCGGCCGAACTCGATCGCGCTATCGAGAATGCAGATCCCGAGACGATCGGCGCATTCATCGCCGAGCCCATGTCGGTGTCTGCCGGCATGTTGCCGCCGACGGCTGGATATTTTGCGAAAATGAAATCGGTGCTCGACCGCTACGGTATCCAGCTGTTCGTGGACGAGGTCGTCACGGGTTCGGTCGCACCGGGGCCATGTGGGGCAGCGAGACGGTCGGAGCCCAACCCGATTGCATCACCTGCTCGAAGGCGATGTCTGGTGCCTATGCGCCGATCTCGGCCATCGTCATGTCGGAGGAATTCTATGCGCGCCTGGCGAAGGGCAGCGACGAGAAGGGCTGGTTTGCGCACGCGGGCACCTATCACGCCCACCCGGTGGCGGCGGCCGTCGCGCTCAAGGTGCTCGACATCTTCGAGAAGCGGGACATCCTCGGCCATGTCCGCAGCATCCTCCCGGCCTGGCAGCGGCACCTGCAAAGCCTCGAGGACCACCCCATCGTGTCGACGACGCGCCATTTCGGTTTGGCCGCCGGCATCGAGTTGGAACAGGGTCAACAGCAGGCGGTGCAGGGATCGCTGAAAGTAGCAGGACTGGCCAAGCAGGTTTATGAGGCCGGGCTTGCCGAGGGCGTCATCGTGCGGCCGCTCGCAACCTGCCTCGTCATGGCACCGCCGCTGATCATAACCGAGGCGGAGATCGCCGAGCTTTTCGCCAGGTTGCGCCGGGCGCTCGATCGCGCGCTCCGCCAGCAAAGCACCGCATGATCGAAGACGACATCTCAACGCTCGGCCAGCAGGTCTATCGGCGCCTGTACGATCGCCTGATGAGCGGTGCTCTGCTGCCCGGGGCCAAGCTGACGTTGCGCGGGCTGGCCGAGGAACTCGGCACCAGCATGCAGCCGATCCGCGAAGCGGTTTCGCGACTGGCGGCCGAAGGTGCTCTCGAGCTTGCGCCCAATCGCCTGATCCGAGTGCCGTGTTTCGATCGCGCGCAAACGGACGAGTTGTGGTCGATGCGCGTCCTGCTTGAAGGCTATGCGGCGGCGCTGTTTGCAACACGGGCCGAGCCGGACGAGATCGCGCGCCTGGTTGAGATCAACGAGAGCTTGCGTACCGGCTATGCAACCCACGACTGGCAACGCATCATGCGGGGCGCGCAGGGGTGGGGACTGACGTTGGCTGCGGGCGCGCGCTCTCCGTTGTTCGAGGCGACCATCGTCAACCTGCGGCTCAGGTCGGCACCGCACCTCGCCGCCAGCCTGTCCACCGAAGCGCCCGACGATCCGGCGTTCTTCCAATTCACGGTGCATATCCAGGACGAGCTTGTGCTTGCAGTTCGCGCCCGAGACGGCGAACGCGCTCGCGATCTGCGCCGTGCCGACTTGCAGACGTTCCAGCGCTATCTGTACCGCCGACTAGGCTGGAGCGAGCTATCCGACGCCGTGGCGTGATGCAGCATGTTTGCTATGACAGCTCGCGCAGCAGGCCTCGCGCGTCGAGCAGGTCGGGTGTGTCTAGGCCTTCGTGGAACCAGTCATACACGGGTGCAAGGCACTGGCGCGCCTTTTGCCGCTCGCCGCGATGGCGCAGCATGGTGGCAAGCGTCGTTGCCGCACGCAATTCCCATGCCTTGGCCTCTTGCCGGGCAGCGACGTCGATGGCCCGTCGCACACAAACCTCGGCGGATGCGAAATCGTCCGGGTCGCGGGCAAACAGCAGCTTGCCGCGCAGCCGCCAGGTCTCCGCTTCGTTGGCGCGCTCCTCGGTTTGCTCGATGTGCGCCAGAGCCTGATCGACAAGACCGAGCGCCTCCTTGAAGTCACCCTGCTCGCCCAGCCGGTCTGCCAGTAGGCCGTAGAACTTCGGCAGCGACGAGCCGGCCCCATTCCTGCGGTAGGTGTCCAACGCAGTTCGCAGATGCGCGATACCCTCCTCGAGGAATCCTTTCTCTGCGATCGCCCATCCGATCCAGAAACCAACGTGATCGATCCAGACCGGGAATCCGTGCGCTTGGGCGACAGCTATGCCTTCAGCAACCCTGCTGAGCAGGATGTCCGGCTCGCGGCGCAGCATGTAGACGCTGGCGCCGGCGGTGAGGGCCTGCGCCAGCGAATTGGCGTGCGTCAGGCGCCGGGCGTGGCTGCTCATCTCTTCCTCGAGCTGCGCGGCCCGATCGGCGTAGCCAAGCTTCCACAGCGTCCATGTGCCGAACTGCATGGTGATCGTCTTGCGGTCGACCACGAACATCTGGGTCAAGTGCCTGTGCCGCTCCCAATCATACCGGTCCAGCACCTGGTTCAGGTGTCGGCGTGCATCGCTGAACCGGCCGGCGAAATACAGGCTGAGCGTTCTCGAGGTATGGGCGGCGACCAGCCGGCTCGAAGTCGTTGGAGGTCTCGGCGATCTGCAGCAGCCGGTATGACAGGTCGAGATGGCGGCGGATGTCACCCTTGACCAGGTGATGCGCGGTGATGCCCCAGACGATCGTGTACAGCTCGGGCACTTCCTCCATTCGGTCCGCGAGCTCGAGGGCGCGCGAGAAGGCCTTGAGCACGCCCGGCGAGGCGTGGCCCGATATGGCGATGAGCGCCTGGCCGAGACAGGTCTGCAGCCTGAGTTCCAGGCGCCAGCGATCGAGGTCCTCCGGCAGGTATCGCAGGCATGCCAATCCGTTCTCGAGGCTGGCGCGGGCCTCCTGATTGGCCGATTCGCGCAACGCAAGCTGGCCGGCCTCGAGCCACAGAGCTGCTGCTTTATGGCCGAGGCCGGCGGCCGTGTAGTGATAGGCAATCAGCTCCGGCCGCATGCCGGATGCGCGCGCCCGCTCGCCGGTGATCACCTGCGCGATCTGGAGATGCAGCTGCTCGCGCTTGGATTGGAGAAGCGAATCGTAGGCGGTATCGCGCACCAGCTCATGCTCGAATACGTAATGCTCTTCCGAGCCGAGATCCCGGCGCGTGATCAGTCGCGCAGCAACCATGCCGTCGAGGTGGTCGCGCAGGCCCTGCTGATTGCTCGGCCAAAGAGCCGACAGCAGCCAGTAAGGAAACGTGCGCCCGATAGTTGCCCCGAGCTGCGCGGCGCTCTTGGCGGCTGGGCCCAGTCTGTCGAGTTGCGACATCAGCGAGTCATGCAGGGTTGCCGGGATGGAGGTGTCGCCGGACCGAGCGCTCTTGGCGACCAGCATCCGGGTGAGCTCTTGCGCAAACAGCGCAACTCCGTTGGCACGGGCAACGACCTGCGCGCGCATGCTCTCGTCCAGCACACGCTCATCGTCGACGTGCGCGACCAGGTCGGCGACGCTTCCCTTGTCCAAGCGCTCCAGGCGGATGGTCCTGAGATAGGGGACGTTGCACGATCCAACTGGCTGCTCCGACCTCGACGTGATCAGGATGAGGACCTTGCTTGTCTCCACCTGCTTTATGGCAGCAGCGATGAAATCCTTCGTGCTTGGGTCGCTCCACTGTACGTCCTCGAGGAAGAGTACGACCGGCGCCAGCCGCGACAGCAGGCACAATCGTTGCACGAGACCGTCGATGATTGTCTTGCGCGCATCGACCGCACGCATCTGAACCTCAGGGTAGGCCTCCTCGGAGGGCAGCGCGAGCAGGTGCGCAAACACCGGCAGCAGCGGCGCGCCATCGGGTCCGCAGGCGCCGAGCAGGGCTGCGAGTTTGTGCAGACGCGTGGTGGCGGAGTTGTCGTGGTCGATCTCGGCCGACTGGATGATCTCCTCGACGACAGGATGAAATGCCGTGTTGATATGTAGAGCCGAGCAGCCGCAGCGCAGAACGGCTTTGGACGGGCCTTTGGCCGTGTCGAGGAAGGACTTGCACAAATTCGACTTGCCGATCCCGGCATCGCCGGAAACGTGCACCACTTGGCCTTGCCCGGCGCAGACGCGTGCCCAGCACTGGTCGAGAACACCCCGTTCTGAAGCCCGGCCGAAGTTGCCGTATGTGCACGGCGTGCCGGGCGGCGGCCTCAGGGCCCGCGCCAGCCGCCAGGCGGGCACCGGCTTGGCGAAGCCTTTGAGCTGGTGCGTGCCGAGGTATTCGCACTCGAAGCCCCCGTGTAGCAGGTCGCGCGTCTCTGCCGAGATCACCACGCAATTCGGCTGGGCAATGCTCTGCAGCCGGGCGGCCAGGTTGGGCGCCCTGCCGATGGCAGGCAACTCCCTCGATGTGCCTTCGCCGATCGGCTCGCCGAGTATGACCACGCCCGTGGCGATGACCACGCGCACGGCCGCCTCGGAGATGTCACGCGGATCCTCAACGGCCTGCTTTGCGGCCAGCCCGACGATGTCCAATGCTGCCCGGGCGGCACGCTCCGGCGCACGCTCGAGGCCGTTGGTGCTGCCGAAATACGCCAGCACGCTGTCGCCCATGTAGCGCTCGATTCTGCCGCCATATCGCTCGATGATCGAATTCCAGGCGCCAAAGGCGCTCTCGATCAGACCCTTGCAATGCTCGGCCCCCATCCGCTCCTCGATGGCGGTGGAGTCCACGAGGTCGCAGAACATCACGGTAAGCGGGCGTCGCTCGCTTGCAGGCGTCGACATGCCATCACCCCCACATGTGGCAATTGTCACATCGTAGCGTCTGGCCGACTGCTAGTCTCGGCTAACGTGGCTCGGGGCGTTCGGACCCGTGCGGCGCTCGCCGAGAGCTTCCGGCGAGCCATGCAAGGCTGGACCGGGCGAGCTTCGGCGGGCGAACAGGGTCGTGCCACCAGATAGGCCCGACATGTTTGATGGTTTGTGCATATAAGCTTTTTCGTCCAGGCGATAGCTTCTCGTAGGGTATTCCGTCGGTCCGCAATCAATATTTTGCGGTTGTTATTGGACCTCTTGCGTCCCCGCATCGGGGACGCGCCTTATTTGTTGGGGCCACTATTTTGCGTTGCACTAGGCTTGAAACGCCCGATCGACGCGGAATCCGTTGCCTCGAATTGGGTGAGGCGACAGGATTTCCCACGAGCCAACATGCCCGCAGGGGTAGCATGCCGGTACCGGCACGACGGACTTTGCACGGCGTTGCGATTTTTCGCGGGCTGAATGGCGCCGCCCTTGGGCGCTGGGAAACACAGTGCAAATGGAAGACGTTCGCAGCTGGGGAGTCCATCCTCGAGGCTGATGATCAGACATGCGACATCTTCTTTCTCATCGAGGGGAAGGTGCAGGTGGTCATGTATTCGGTCAGCGGACAAGTGGTGCTGTTCCGCGACATCGCCGCCGGCGGCATGTTTGGCGAGTTCGCGGCCATCGACAGCAAGCAGCGATCGGCGACCGTCGAGGCCACCGAGCCCTGTCTCGTTGCCTGCATGACCGCGAACAACTTCAGGAAGCAGCTGAAGCGCGACAACGTCGTGATGATGGCCATGCTGGAGCACGCGATCACGCAGATCCGAGCCCTGACCAGCCGAGTATTCGAGTTCAGCACCTTGGCGGTGAGCAACCGCATTCATGCCGAGCTGGTCCGCCTCTCGCGGGATGGGAGAGTGCTGGAGGGCAAGGGCAAGCGCAAGGAGGTGCGCATCGATCCCTTCCCGCGACATCTCGATATCGCCAGCCGCGTCAGCACGCATCGGGAGGCGGTTACCCGCGAGCTGGCCAGCTTGAAGGCGCAGGGCATCGTCACGCGCGACGGCAACGCCCTGGTCATCCTCGACCTGGAGCGTCTGATGCGCAAGGTGCGAGAGGTCAACGAAGGCTGATCCCGGCGGGCATCCGCGAGGGTGATAAATGCCACCGTCCCTGTTCGCTGCGTGCGCTATTGTCGCAGGGCGCGGCGGGCCTTAGCGGGTGGTCTGTCGGCGTGGGATCGCCCGCGAGGTGTGATGCTGCTCGATAGCTTTGCCCGCAATTCGGCCGACGCGCGGGGCGCCGGCCGAGGCAGAGCGGCGGCTCGCAAGTCTGGCGGGCCGTTGCTTTTTGGTGGCTTGCCTGCGATGCGCGCCAGTGTTTGGCTAAGCGGGCTCGGCTGCGCCGTCCACCCACGTTCCCGAATTGCGCCTGGTCAGCAGCGCCTCGACGCGGGCGATCAAATCGCGCACAGAGAACGGCTTCACCATGTAGTCGTCGGCGCCCGCCTTGATGGCGCGGGCTCGGTCGTGTTCCTCGCAGCGCGCCGTGAGCATCATGAGCGGCAGGAACCTGGTGGCCGGTCGGCGCCGCAGGCGCCAGCACAGCTCGATCCCCGACAAGCCGGGCAGCATCCAATCCACGATGAGAATGTCCGGAACACACTTTTCCAGACTTGCTTCCACACGGTTGCCGTCGGTCAGCGTGTCCACGACATAGCCGGCGCACTCGAAGTTGTAACGGAGCAGCTCCAGCAGAGGCTCCTCGTCTTCTACGATCATGATGCGCGGCGGCATCTCATGCTCAGCCTTCTGTTGGACAACCGCGACATTGCGGCCGGAACCAGACACGCTGAATACTTTCCGAGGAACTCAATTTTGGGGAAGCGTGATCGGACTTTGTGAAGGAAAGTTCCAGCTCGCCAAAGCCGATTACCCGACAATGCAACCAACGAGTGGACAGCGTACTCCCGGCGCATGAAGGGGCTATGACAGATCCAGCATGCACTTGTGCAGAAGCACCGGCGTGGGGCTTTGACGGCTCGAAGCGTCGGCTTTCGACCCGCACTAACCATCGCGAGCGTTGCTGATTTGGCAGCAAGAGGAGAACGAATGGACGAGCGGTCGTGTCCGGGACGGCCGCGCCGACGCAGCCGTCAAGCCTGACGGTCGATCAACCAGCCGACGAACAGTATCAAGGCGCCGACGGCATGGAACGGCCATAGCTCGCCGAGCGCTTCCAGGGCCGTCCATTCGGGCCGCAGGAAGAGGCGATACAGGCCCGCCCCGAGCATCAGCACGCCGCCCGTGATGATGCTCGAGGCGACGAGGAAATCGTGCAGCGGCGAGCTTGCCTTGAGAATCGCGCCAATGATTTGTGTCATGCCTGTTGTCCCAGGTGCCTCCCGCCGGAGACATCCTGAGCGATGTATGTAAGAGGCAGTTGCAGGTTTTCCGACAGATTGATGACGCACACCGCCCGACCGTGACTGTCGGCGCATGAACGTGCGGCCTTCTGGGGCCGCCGCACAGCAGGGGGCTACGGCGTCAGCACGAATGTCGGCGACACCGGCAGGGCCGATCGGTTGGTGCTGATGGCAACCAGGGTGTTGAGCAGGACGAAGATTTCCTTGGTGTTCTTGGTCTTCTCGTTGGGCACGCAGTAGCGCGTGCCGGCGTAGAACGTATCGGCGAAGCAGTCCACGCCTCCGGTCTCGATGGTCAGCAGGCGCGCCTCGCGACGCGGGTCCTTGCGCCGGCTGAACTCGCTCAGTTGCACGTGCTCGTGCTTCATGTTCGCCAAAAGGCGCCCGTAGTACTGGAACACCGCGTAAGGCGAGCGCACTACCGGCGCTACGCCTTCGATCGGCGAATTGAACTGAAAGCGGAACTGCAATTCGCGCGTCTGCCCCTGGTCGCGGTTCTTCGACTGGCACGCGCCCGGTGCATCGGCGCGGCCGGGCATACCGTTCTCCTGCGCGATGGCCGGATCGTAGCAGACGAAATACTGGATCTTCCCGCCTGAGGAGTCTGACGAAGAGGATTTGCCTTTGCCGGAGGCCTGCGACTTGCCCCCCGCGGTTGCGGCCTCCACGGTCACGCCCCAGCGCACAGCCACGCGCAGGAAATAGAGGAACTTCTGGTATTTGCAGGCCAGCGGGTCGCGCCAGACGCCGCGCTGGGCGACCGGCTCGAAAGCGTTCTCGGTGCCGTCATAGAGGTTGGCGCACGGCGCGCCGTTGAAGGGTATGTCGTCTTCGGGATTGTTGACGAACAGCAGCGATCTGCCGGCGAGCCGGACGCGGAACGCATCGATTACGGAATGGAGCACCAACTCCTTGTTCAAGCCCGCGTTGAGCAGCAGGTTGAGGCTTTCCAGATCGAGCGGCGACATGAAGCCGCCGTAGAACTCCTTGTTCTCCAGCGTGCCGACATCGAACGAGTTGCCTTGGGCGGCGCTGGCCGAGCTGGTGAAGATTTGCGTGAGAACGGTGCTGCCGGGCGGCTTGATGGCAGGGTTGTTCCTGCTCAGCGACTCATTCAGCGAAACCGAGCCGGTGCCGGTGTACTTCGACAGCGGGACGAAGTTGAGAGGCTCCGAGCGGCTGGCGCGGACAATATTCATCAGCACCGCGCTTTCGCGGATGTTCTGCGTGCCCTGGTTGATGTCGTAGGCGCGGGGCGCAAGCGTGCTGTCCACACAGCCGGTCACCAACGCGCCGACCACGAGCAACGCCTTCAACCGCAATACGCAACGCCACAACGTCATCGTACGCCTTACGGGGCAAACAGCCCCTGTACCGGTGAATCCTTACGCCAACAACACATCCATCCCACCGGGCCGATATACTCAGTGGGCTATACGATGCCATACATAACACCAGCCGATGCCCAAGGCTGTGGCGAAACCGCCACGATGCACCGGCGCGGCATTGTGCTCAGGTTAGTCAGATGTGTGAGGGTTAACGGCCGCGCCGTCGGAAAGGCGATAGATGGTCTGCTTAGGCCAAGTTTAATCCACACGCCGTTCAGCGTAGAGCTGCACAAAAAAGCCGACCGCAGCAAACAAGGGTGCTGCCTCACTCAGGTTGCCGGCGTAGGCGGAGAATACCAGCAGGAGGAGGGCAATTGCTGCGCTTCCCATGCTCACCACTTGCAGCAGCACCTTCATTGGTCGCGCTCCCGGTACTTCCAGCTCCTTCACCCGGCGGGAAGATCCGCCCCGACTACATCTGCTGCATGGCGGCGAAGTGACACTTGTCCAAACCGGACGAAGAGAACGCTCTGCGAGGCTGGTCGCGAGGATGGTGTGCCTAGTCAGCGCTCGCGCGAACAAAGAGACGAGCCAGCATGCCCATCCAGAACGGTTCGCAGTACGGCTATGCCGTGCACATCGAGGAAGCGATCGCCAACCGGGACTCGCAAGTCTAATGCGCCATCGCCTTGGCGATCTCCTCGGTCATCTTCTTGGCGTCGCCGAGCAGCATCATGGTGTTGTCGCGATAGAATAGCGGATTGTCGATGCCGGCGTAGCCGCTGGCCAGCGAGCGCTTGTTGAACATCACCGTGCCGGCCTTCCACACCTGCAGCACCGGCATGCCGTAGATGGGCGAGGACTTGTCGTCCTCGGCCGCCGGGTTGGTGACGTCGTTGGCGCCGATCACGTAGGCCACATCGGCCTGGGCGAACTCGTTGTTGATGTCCTCCAGCTCAAATACCTCGTCGTAGGGCACGTTGGCCTCGGCCAGCAGCACGTTCATGTGCCCGGGCATGCGGCCTGCCACCGGGTGGATGGCGTATTTTACCTCGACGCCGGCCTTCTTGAGCTGGTCGGCCATCTCGCGCAACGCGTGCTGGGCCTGGGCGACCGCCATGCCGTAGCCGGGCACGATGATTACCTTGCCGGCGTTCTTCATCAGGAAGGCTGCGTCCTCGGCGGAGCCTAGCTTCACTGGTCGCTGCTCGGCGCCTGCACCCGGCCCTGCCGTTTCGCCGCCGAAACCGCCGAGGATCACCGAGATAAAGGAGCGGTTCATGCCGCGGCACATGATGTAGGAGAGGATCGCGCCCGACGAGCCGACCAGCGCGCCGGTGACGATCAGAGCGATGTTGCCGAGCGTGAAGCCGATGCCGGCCGCCGCCCAGCCGGAATAGGAGTTGAGCATCGAGATCACGACCGGCATGTCGGCCCCGCCGATCGGGACAATGATGAGGACACCGAACAGCAGCGCCGTCGCCGTGATGGCCCAGAACAGCAGCGGCTCGCCACCTGACTGGCAGAACCGGATCACCAGCAGCACCATCAGCACGGCGAGCGCGAGATTGATGAGATGCCGCGCGGGCAGGATGATCGGCTTGCCGGACATGCGCCCCGACAGTTTGGCGAAGGCGATCACCGAGCCGGTGAATGTGATGGCACCGATGGCAACGCCGAGCGACATCTCGATGAGGCTCGAGGGGGCGATGTTGCCGGGCGTGCCGATGCCGAACGCCTCCGGCGCATAGAGGGCGCCTGCCGCGACGAATACGGCGGCCAAGCCGACGAGAGAGTGGAACGCCGCCACCAGCTCGGGCATCGACGTCATGGGAATGCGGCGGGCGATGACGGCGCCGATGCTGCCGCCGATCAGGAGCCCGCCGGCGATCAGCGCCCACGTGAGCTGCGATTCCGGCGAACCGATCTGCGCCAGGGTCGTCAACACGGCAATGGTCATGCCGACCATGCCAAACATGTTCCCGCGCCGGGAGCTTTCGGGGCTCGACAGCCCGCGTAACGCCATGATGAACAGCACGGCGGAGGCGAGATAGAGCAGAGCTACAAGGTTAGGGGACATGATGGTTCAGCCCACCGCGTGATCTTCGACCTAAAGGAGGATGCCGCCCGACGTGGTTTGCACGCCGGACCTCACTTCTTCGGCTCTCTCTTCTTGTACATGCCGAGCATGCGCTGGGTGACCAGGAAGCCCCCGAAGATGTTGACCGAGGCCATCACCAGCGCCAGGAAGCCGAACACCTTGGCGAGCCCGCTGCCGGCCGCGATCAACGCCACGCCGACGGCGAGCAGTGCGCCGACCACGATTACGGAGGAGATGGCGTTGGTGACCGACATCAGCGGCGTGTGCAGGGCCGGCGTCACGCTCCACACCACGAAATAGCCGACGAAGATGGCGATCACGAACACCATGAACTCGTAGACGAACGGGCTCACCTCGCCGCCAGCGCCGGCGGCCAGGGCGGGGAAGGGGAAAATCAACGCCAACAGTGCCAGCGCCGTTGCACGGGTGGCCGTGGCGATGCAAGTGGTGCCTCCCCCCTCACGGGGGAGGCGAGGACGAGGAGCCGTCTCGGCCGACACTATCATCTCACGCTCCCTTCGGCTGCAGGCTGGGGTGGACGATCTTGCCGTCCTTGGCGAGCAGCGTGCCCTTGATGATCTCGTCGTCCCAATTGACCTTCAGCGCCTTGTCCTTCTTGTCGATCATCAGTTCCAGGAAGGCGAGCAGGTTCTTGGCGTACAGGCTCGAGGCATTGACCGGCACCTCGCCGGCCAGATTGAGCGGCCCGGAGATCGATACGCCGTTGTGGTCGACCACCTTGTCGGGCTGGGTCAGCTCGGTGTTGCCGCCGCGCTCGGCGGCCAGATCGACGATCACGGCGCCCGGCTTCATGCTGTCGATCATGGCGGTCGAGATCAGCTTGGGCGCCGGGCGGCCAGGGATCAGCGCAGTGGTGATGACGATGTCCTGGTTCTTGATGTGGCTCGCGATCAGCTCGGCCTGCTTCTTCTGGTATTCGGCCGACATCGGCTTGGCGTAGCCGGCTGCGGTCTGCGCCTGCTTGAACTCGTCGTCCTCCACCGCGATGAACTTGGCGCCGAGCGAGGCCACCTGCTCCTTGGTGGCGGGGCGCACGTCGGTCGCCGACACGATGGCGCCGAGCCGGCGCGCGGTGGCGATCGCCTGCAGGCCGGCGACGCCGACGCCCATGATGAAAACCTTGGCCGCCGGCACCGTGCCCGCCGCGGTCATCATCATCGGCAGGGCTTGCTGGAACATGGCCGCCGCATCGACCACCGCCTTGTAGCCGGCGAGGTTGGCCTGGCTCGACAGCACGTCCATGGACTGGGCGCGCGAGATGCGCGGCATGAACTCCATGGCCATCAGCGATGCCCCCGTGCCGGCCAGCGCGTCGAGCCCCGGCCGGTCGTCATAGGGTGCCAGCATGGCGGCGACGATGGCGCCAGGCTTGAGCGCCTTGACCTCGTCGGGGCTAGGACGCCGAACCTTCAGCAGGATATCGGCGCCGTCCAGAGCCTCGGCGGCGCTGGGTGCGATCATGGCGCCCTGGGCCTTCAAGACATCATCGGAGAAGCGCGAATTCCTGCCGGCTCCGGCCTGCACCTTGACCGTGGCGCCGAGGGCGCTGAGCTTCTTGACCGTTTCCGGCGAGACGGCCACGCGCGGCTCGTCCTCGCGCTCCGCGGTTACGGCTATGGTCACCATCGGTGCTTCCCCGCACGGACAGACAGGCAGGACGACGTCTGCGGTAGGCGTCCAGAAGATGCTTGCTTGCTACGGAACGAGGGTCGCCAGGAAGATCAGAATGAGCACGACGAACACGATCATGCCCATCGTCCAGCGGATGAAGCGCTGGTAGGTGCGGGTGTGCTCGGCGTAGTCCATGGCGGGATGACCGCCCGACGTTTCGACAGCCATGAGAGTTCCCTCGGCATTGAGGTGGTATGCCAGGGCGCCTTGGTATCGCAACGTCCGTGAACCAGCAAGCGTCCGCGATGTCCCGGTCGCACTTTTGCGGGCTTCCACGGCGCCTTCTCTGAGCCTCCCGGGCATGCTTCAATCGCCGGATCGAGCCCAGTCACCCCACCTGTCAGCGGCACGGAGCGAAAGCCATGGACCTCGGCATGTCGAACAAGGTCAAACCGCTGGTCGAGAAGGTGCGCGCCATGGTGCGCGAGGAGATCATCCCGCTGGAGGCAGAGTACGAGGCCGAGATCGGCAAGGAAGGCAACCGCTGGGCCCACACCAGGCGCCAGACCGAGATCATCGAAGGGCTGAAGGCCAAGGCCCGCGAGCGGGGCCTGTGGAACTTCTGGCTGACCGGCCTCCGACAGGGGCTATGGGCTGAGCACGGTCGAATACGCCTATCTGGCCGAGGAGATGGGCTGGTCGCGGCTGGCGCCCGAGACCTTCAACTGCATGGCTCCCGACACCGGCAACATGGAGGTGCTGGAGCGCTACGGATCGGCCGAGCACAAGGAGAGATGGCTGAAGCCCCTGCTGGAGGGCAAGATCCGCTCGGCCTACGTCATGACGGAGCCGGGCGTGGCCTCCTCGGACGCCACCAACCTCGCCATGCAGGCCAAGCTCGAGGGCGACGAGTGGGTGCTTGAACGGCGAGAAATGGTTCGCGTCCGGCGCCGGCGATCCGCGCTGCAAGATTTACATCGTCATGGTCTGCACCGATCCCGACGCCGAGGACAAGCACAAGCGCCATTCGCAGATCCTGGTGCCGGCCGGAACCAAGGGCGTCGAGGTGCTGCGCGGCATGAAGGTGTACGGCGACGACGACGCCCCGCACGGCCATATGCACCTGCGTTTCACCGATGTCCGGGTGCCGAAGGAGAACCTGGTGCTGGGGCGCGGCCGCGGTTTCGAGGTGGCGCAGGGCCGGCTGGGGCCGGGGCGCATCCATCACTGCATGCGGGCGATCGGCAATGCGGAGCGGGCGCTGGAACTGATGTGCCGCCGCTCGCTGTCGCGCGAGGCGTTCGGCAAGCCGCTGGCGCAGCTCGGCGCCAACTACGACATCATCGCCGAGAGCCGCATGAAGATCGAGATGGCGCGCCTGCTGTGCCTGAAGGCCGCCTACATGATGGACACGACGTCGCCGCGCGAGGCCGCACCCTGGATCTCGCAGATCAAGGTGGTGGCGCCGCGCATTGCGCTCGAGATCACCGACGAGGCCGTGCAGATGCACGGCGCCATGGGCATCACTCAGGACGCGCCTCTGGCGCACATGTGGACGCACCTGCGCACGCTGCGCCTCGCCGACGGCCCCGACGCCGTGCACCGCCGCCAGGTCGCCCGCGCCGAGCTGCGCCGCTATACGAACCAGAAGATCTGAGCGCTCCCTCTCCCCGTTCTTACGGGGAGAGGGCTGGGGTGAGGGGTAGCCACGGACGCTGCGTCGGAGCAAGCTTCTGCCCCTCACCCTAACCCTCTCCCCGAAGAGGTGGGGAGAGGGAATATGCAGAGGAAGCAACGCCATGACCTCCTTCGCACATCAGGCCGCGCAGATCGATTTGGCGGCGCTGGCGAAGTACCTCGAAGCGGCGGTGCCGGGCTTCAAGGGGCCGATCGCGGCGCAGAAGACTCCCACCGGGCAGTCCAATCCGACGTTCCTGCTGTCGAGCCCCAGCGGCCGCTACGTGCTGCGCAAGAAGCCGCCCGGCCAGCTGCTGAAAAGCGCGCATGCCGTCGACCGCGAATACCGCGTCATGAAGGGGCTGCAGGACACGGACGTGCCGGTGCCGCGCATGCTGCATTTGTGCGAGGACGAGAGCGTGCTCGGCACCATGTTCTTCGTGATGCAGTTCGTCGACGGCACCATCTTCTGGGACCCGGCCCTGCCCGAGCTGGCCAACTCCCAGCGCGCCAAGGTCTACGACGAGGAGAACCGCGCGCTGGCCGCGCTGCATTCGGTCGACCCGGCCAAGGTGGGCCTCGCCGACTTCGGTCGCGCGGGCAGCTACTTCGCCCGCCAGCGCGACCGCTGGACCAAGCAGTACCGCGCGTCGGAGACCGAGCGCGTCGAGGACATGGAGACGCTGATCGCCTGGCTGGAGAAAAACGAGCCGCCCGACGACGGCCGAGTCTCACTGGTGCACGGCGACTATCGCATCGACAACATGATCTTCGCGCACGATGCCTCGCGCCTGCTGGCGGTGATCGATTGGGAGCTGTCCACCCTCGGCCACCCCTTCTCGGATCTCGCCTACCAGTGCATGCAGTGGCGCATGCCCAACACCGACATTATCCGCGGCCTCGGCGGCATCGACCGCGCCGCGCTCGGCATTCCGACCGAGGAGCAGTATGTCGCCAAGTATTGCGAGCGCATGGGGCTCGCCGAAATCCCGCACTGGAATTTCTGCCTGGCGTTTTCGTTCTTCCGCCTCGTTGCCATCCTGCAGGGCGTCAAGAAGCGCGGGCTGGACGGCAACGCCTCCAACCCCGAGCGCGCCCGCCAGACCGGCGAGATGATCCCCATGCTGGCCCGCATGGGCGCCGAGGTTATTTGAGGGCGCGAAACCTGATGCCCCGCAAAGGTGACAGCATCCGCAAGCGCATCGAGTTCGATGCGGAGACCTGGCAGGCGCTGGATGGGCTGGCCAGGGACCGCATGGCGAGCATCCAGGAGCTGGCCGACGAAGCCTTTCGCGACCTGCTCAAAAAGCACAATCGTCCGACCACGCTCAAGGAAATGCTTAAGGCGAGCGTGCGTGCGCACCCCGACAACGATCCCGCCACGCCGGGCAAGAAAGAACGCACGCGGCCCAAGTCCTGAGCGTTGTCCGGGGAGCGTGCATCGAAGGCAGCGCGACGCGTTCACGAATTTGCAATGTCTTCGCCGATAGCGTGCCAACAGCCAAGTCTGTGCTGAAAGTTGGGTGTTCGAGGCGGGTCATGTGTACACGATGCGGGACTGCGCATATCAACCGTCGACATATGTTGCGGTTGGCCGGCCTGGGAGTTGCCGGTCTGGGGGTAGGAGCCGTGGGCCTGTCACTAGGCGGTAGGCTCGCATCGGCTGCCAACAGCGGCAAGGCTGGTGTCTCTCCCGACGAGGCCCTGGCGACCCTGAAAGAGGGCAACGCACGCTATGTCGATAATCCTCAGGTCTGTGTCGCTGATCTTGCAAAGGCGCGCACCGACCTCGCCACGCACCAGGAGCCGTGGGCCATCGTTGTAGGCTGCTCGGACAGCCGGGTGCCGCCCGAGCTGCTGTTCGGTGGCCTCGGCCTTGGTCAATTGTTCGTCGCCCGCAACGCCGGCAACATGGTTGATACGCCGACCATGGGCACCGTGGAGTACGGCGCAGATCCCCTCGGCGCCTCGCTGGTGGTCGTGCTCGGCCATCAGGCGTGCGGCGCCGTTGCTGCGGCCTGCGAGGCGGTCACCAAAAACGTGACCTTTCCCGGCTCCATCGGGCCAATGGTCAAGCCGATCATTCCGGCGGCCCGTGCTGTCCGCGGCCAGCCCGGCGATTTCGTCGACAATGCCGTGCGCGAAAGCGCCAAGCGCACCGCCCACCAGCTGGCGACCGCGAGCCCGATCCTGTCCCGCCTTGTGAAGGAGGGCAAGATGAAGGTCGTGGCGGCGCACTACGCGCTCAACGACGGCAAGGTCGAGTTCCTCTAGAGGTCCGCTCCCGCCCTATCGGCGCGGGGACCAAGTGCTGCATGCGGCGACGCTGCGCTCGACGGAGAGCTGCACCGCGCGGTAGAGCGATGGCGGCTCCTCCGCTCGCAGACCTCCATGATCGACATCCTCAACCTGGCCTTGCCCTTCTTCGGCCTGATCTTTATCGGCTTTGCCTGCGGCAAGCTGCGCAAGATTCCCGACGCCGGCCTCGCCTGGATGAACTTCTTTATCCTGTACGTCTCGCTGCCGGCTCTGTTCTTCCGCATCCTCTCCAAGACGCCTTTCGAGCAGCTGGCGCAGATCGACTTCGTCAAGGCGACGGTGCTGGCGACGGCTGGCGCCTTCTTCCTGTCGTTCTGCATCGGCCTGATCATCTCGCGCGGCCGGATCGCCGAGGCCACGCTGGCGGGCGTGGCCGGCGGCTTCGGCAACGTCGGCTATATGGGTCCCGGCCTGGCGCTCGCCACGCTCGGGGCGGAGGCCGCGGCGCCGGTAGCGCTGATTTTCTGCTTCGATGCGTTGCTGATCTTTGCGCTGACACCGCTGCTGATGGCCTTCAGCGGGACGGCCACGGCGGGGTTCGGCCGCGCCATGCTCGACGTCGTGCGCAGTATCTTGCTCAATCCGCTGCTGATCTCGGCCGGCATCGGCACCGTGGCCGCCGCCTACCACTACGAGCCGCCTGTTGCTGTCGAGCGACTGCTCGCGTTCCTCTACACATCGGCTGCCCCTTGCGCGCTGTTCGCGCTGGGCGTGACGGTGGCGCTACGCCCGATGCAGCGCCGACCGCCCGAGGTGCCGCTGCTGTCGGCCGTCAAGCTGATCGTCCATCCCATACTGGTGCTGATGCTGCTGCCGCTGTTCGGCACCTTCAGCGAGACCTGGGTGAGCACGGCCGTGCTGATGGCGGCACTGCCACCGGCGCTGACCGCCTACGTGTTCGCGCGCCACTACAACACCTGGATCGAGCAGGCATCGGGCGTGGTGCTATTTGGTACGCTGTTCTCGGTGGCGACGCTGATGGGCGTGATGTGGCTGGTGCAGTCGCACATGCTGCCTCAGCTGATGCCGCACTGGTGATGCAACCTGCGGTCAGGCGCGCGTCTTGGCCGGATCGAGGCCGCCCATGCGGCACACCTCGTCCCATTCCTCCGGCTTGACAGGCTGCACCGACAGCCGCGCGACACGGGCGAGCGCCATGTCGGCGAGCTTCGGGTTGGCCTTGACGGCTGCCAGCGTGACCGGCTTCGGCATGTCCATCACCGCGCGCACGTCCACGCACTTCCACACGTCGGTGTCGTCGGTGGCGTCCTGGTGCGCCAGCGCGCACACCTCGACGACGCCGACCACCTCCTTGTCCTCGCCCGTGTGATAGAAGAAGCCGCGATCGCCGAGCTGCATGGCTTTCATGTTGCTGCGCGCCTGGAAGTTGCGCACGCCGGTCCACGGCTCACCCTTCTTGCCGCGCGATTTCTGCATCTCCCAGGAGTGCTCGTCCGGCTCCGTCTTGAACAGCCAGTAGGAGGGCCCGGACTTTGCTTGCGCTTCCGACGATGCCTTGGTTTTTTTTGGCATTAGGCGTAGCTCCCAAGTCTCACCCCGAGTCTCGGCTGCCGCGTGTGAAGGTTCGGTTCGGACGTCATCAGGTGGTCTGTGCGAGGGATGTGTCTCGGCCTACTGTGCCGGCGAACCAGGCTGCAATCAAGGCATTGTGCTGCCGGCTAGTCTCCGAAACGGCTCGCGGCGCCGGTGGAAAGTCCGCCGACGCCGCTTGCGAGGTCGCAACATCGAGCTACTCGTCGTCGCCACCATCCCCGTCATCGTCGCCGCCTTCCACGTCGTCTGGATCGACGGGACTGCAGACAGACACGGTTTGCGTCGCATCGACCGGCTTGCAAATCTCGTAGCCGATCTGGCTGAGCAAGGTTTCGGACGTCGAGCCGAGGCCGGCCGCGTTCGTCCAGGGTGCCGCCTGCGCTCCCATCACTGCGAGCCCGAGTGCGGAAAGCAACGTGATCATTACCAATCCAAGACGCATGGTCCCCTCCTGCTTGTGCAGAGCCTGTCCTGCAGCGCCAATCGCTGAGCATCTGCATTGAACAGCGAGCCGCTTGTGCGCGCAGTTACGCGTGGAACAGCGCGGGGCTGATCGGTTCGGGAACCGAAAGCACACCTTGAGCGTTAGATGGGCCAGACGGACCCACAAGATCCGTCAGGTGCCCGCAAGGGTACTGAGCCGCTCAGTAGCCCTCGGGTGATCGGCGGCTTCTTTCTTGCCTGAACGCCCGCCGCAGGAGGTCGACATGGCCATTGGCAGCACCGCGTTGGCGAATCTTATCATCATCCTTATCATCGGCATTGTCGTGGGCCTGGCCTTCAACCGCTATGCCCGCAGCTGGCTCGCGCGCCTCGGCGCCACGCGCAGCAGCGACATCACCAGCGCCCTGGTCGGCATCGCCGGCGCCTTTATCGGCTTTCACCTCGGCGTCATTCTGGGCCTGCTGCCCTCGCCGGCCATGCTGTACCTGGCGGCGGTGATAGGGGCGTTGGTCGTCTTGTGGCTATGGCGTGGGCGGTGACGGGGCACGAATTCCTGCCACCGTCGCCAACTCCCGCTTTTGCTCTACCTAGCGTCTGCGCCGATGCGCGAGCCAGGCCCCGCCGGCCAGGCGGCGGTTGACGTCGGCGATGGCGCAATAGGCGATGCGCCCGATGTTGATGGTGTCGCCGACCGAGACATCGCTTGGGATGTGCTTCAGCCTGTTGCAGCCGTCGAGCCTGAGCGAGCCGTCGACGCTGAGCGTGCGCGGCACCGAGCGCAGGCCGCTACAGCCGGTCAGGTTGATCGAGCCGGCGACGCCGCAGATAGGCGGCATCCTCGTCACCGAGCTGCAGCCGGTCATGTCGAGATCGCCTCCCACCCGCAGCCAGCGCGGCATGAGGCTGAGATTGGCGCAACCACCCAGGCGCAGATCACCGCCTACTTTCAGGATCTGTGGCAGGGTCGTGAAGCGCAGGTTGTGCGACAGGTCGAGCGTGCCCTCCACTTCGAGCATCCGCGGCAGACGAATGAAATAGCCGCGTGCGCTCAGATCGAGGTTGCCCGGAATAGTCATCTCACGCTCGATGCAAGCGTCAGCGTACAGCCGGTGGCGGCGACGAGAGGGATGTTGCATCCGCTCGAAAGCCGGACAATTCCATCCCATGGCACTGCGCAGCGCCCCTATGGCCGGCAGAAACTCCCACGGGTCGCTGTTGCCTTGTCCTTTGTAATCCACGACCTTCCGGTCACACGCCCGCAACGTCACATGCGGCCGCCCGCAAATGTCGCGCAGCGAGTAATACGCGGCATTGCCCAGCTGCATCGCCCGGATGTGGTCGGGGTTGCCGACGCAGTGCTGCATCTTGCGGCCCTCCCATTGCAGCGCCTCGGAAGTCTTGAGCCGGACCCACACAAAGCCATCGTCGAGCCGGAGCACGACCTCGACATGCGGCTCATCGCTGCCTGGGCACGGCCGCCGGCGAATATACATTGGATTCCAACGACGTATGTCCTTCTGCATCTTGTCGAGGGCATGCGGGAGCTTGCCGATATGCTTGAGGCGCTGCACGCGGCCCTTCTCGTCGCGCTCCTCGAGCCAGGCCTCCCTGCGGGCAATAGCCTCCATGAGCCAGCGCTCGACGCGCTGTACGAGCGTGACGATTTCGGGCGTGGCGACGAACCGATAGAAGGGACCATCGGCCCGGAAGCGTTCGGGCGTGAGCCAGTCCGGAGCATTGTCCGGGAATTCGTGGACCTCCTGTAGCGCGCTTCTCTCACACTGCAGGCCGCGATAGAGGCACTGCATGAGCAGCATGGTCAGCAGAACGTCGTCCCGCTGCAGAAACCATCGCACGTCGTCTCCGTTGATCACGTTGAACATCGCACAGCTCCTCGTTCTCCGCGTGCAGTTGCACGCGCGTGGCATGACCGGGGCGCAGCTGGCGAGGACACATGTCCCTGCCTGCGATACGACCGAATGTTATGAACCCCGCAAAATTATCGGTGCGGCGAGGCTGATCCCGGCGCGAAGCCTTGGGAACGAACGCCTGTCGTCCGCGTGCACACTCTCTCAAAGAGTACGCAGTCTCAGATTATGTCGTCACGAGACGATTGCAATTGTAGATTGGGGTCGCCGATCGGCGTCAGAACCGCGTGTTGCGGGCGAGCCCCGTTCAAATTGCGCGGGTGCCGATCAGAAGCGGGTAATGCACGTTCAGAGTTTTGGCGTCGTGCAAATTCGACATTGCCGTCATAGGAAAGACAAAATGCCGACCGCAGTCGGCAGCGCTCCGTCAAATCACCTCGTCGGTCTTGTCGTCGGTCTCGCCGTAGCGGCGCAGCGTGGCGGGCTTGGTGCCGGCATATAGCTTGTCGATGCCGGGCGCGATCTTGGCGTTCTCGCGCTCGAACAGCGAATTGCCGGCGAGATCGCCATCGACCAGGAACGGGCCGAAGTTTTCCACCTCCAGCACCCAGATCGCCTGCGCGAGGCCAAGCTCCTCCACCCAGTGCGTGGCGACGACGCGACGGATGCCGCGGCCCAGCAATGCGCCGGTGCCGTAGCCGACCGTGGTGAGATAGATCGCCTTGTGCGGCACGAACGTCGATCTGTAGATCTCGCCCGTCATGCCACCTTTGCCGATGATGACGTTGCAGCGCGACAGCTTGAACCAGCCGTCCAGCCATTTGGCGAAGCGGAACGATGCAGTGGCCGTCACTGCGCCGACCGTGTGGCTGCCGTCGGCATTGACGCTGGCGGCTGGCGAGCAATGGAAATTGGCAAAGCCCAGCTCCTCCGGCGGCGCCGGCAGGCCGGCACCGTCCTCCACCGCCTTATTGTAGACGCCCTCGCGCGCCGTGTAGACGCGGCCCGACAGGTACACGACGGTGCCGATCTCTAGCTTGGCCAGTTCCTCGGTGGAAGCCGGCAGCGTGAGATGCACCGTCTTGAGCTTGGTGGCAGTCGTCACGGATCGTCACTCCTGCGCCTCGCGAAAACCCACCTCATCTCCGCGTAGGCGGAGATCCACGTAATGCCGAAACATCAACACCTGGCGTGGATGCCCGCCTGCGCGGGCATGACCTCAGAACACGATGACGCCGCGGGCCACCTGGCCCGATGTCAGCAGCTTGAAGCCCTCGTTGATCTCGTCGAACTTGTAAGTGCGGCTGATCAGGGCATCGAGGTTGATGCGCTTGTCCATGTCGAGGTCGGCCAGCACGCCGAAATCCACCGGCGGGCGGATCGAGCCGTAGTAGGTGCCGGTGATCTTCTTCTCCTGGAACACCACCTGGAACGGGTTGATCTGCGCGCGGTCCGTGAAAGCCGGCATACCGACCATGATCGCGTGCCCGCCGGGTGCAATAGCGTCGACGCACGTCTCCATGGTCTTGGCGCCGCCGATGGCATCGAAGGCATAGTCGACGCCGCCGCCGGTGAGGTCTTTCACGGCCTTCACCGTGTCCTCCTTCTTGGCGTTGATGGTGTGGGTGGCGCCGAACTCCCTGGCATAGCCCAACTTGTTGTCGAGCAGGTCGCAGGCGATGATGGTCTTGGCGCCGGCGAGCTTTGCGCCCTGCACCACGTTGAGGCCGACCCCGCCGCAGCCAACCACCAGCACGGTCGAACCCGATTCTACCTTGGCATGGCGGATGGCGGCACCGACCCCGGTCGCCACGCTGCAGCCGATGATGGCCGCATGCGTCCACGGCAGGTCCTTGCGTACGGAGACGACCTGCTCGGCCGGGCACACCACGAACTCCGAGAATGTGCCGATGCGCGCCATCTGGTTGACCGGCTCGCCGTTCAGCTTCACGCGGCTGGTGCCGTCGTGCATGCGCCAGCGCGGGCTGTCGTCATGGCCGTTGCAGATCACCGACCGGCCCGATGCGCAGTAGCGGCAATGCCCGCAGTTGGGGCGGAACGAGAAGATGACGTGGTCGCCCTTCTTGACGTTGTTGACGCCCTGACCCAGCTCGACGACCACACCGGCTGCCTCGTGGCCCAGCACCATCGGCAGCGGCAGCGGCCAGTCGCCGTTCATGATGTGGTAGTCGGACAGGCACACGCCGGCCGCCTTCACCTGCACGCGCACCTCGCCGGCCTTAGGCGGCTCCTGCTCGAGGTCGAGAATCTGCAGCGGCTTGTTGACTTCGGTCAGGACGGCGGCGCGCATCGATGTTTCCTCCTGGGGTCCTATGCTGGGAACTCAATGTACTCGGGCGGAACGGCCTTCGTCAGCCAGACTCCATTGTCCGAGCGGAAAAATGTCATGTCTTTCGCCCACATTGCCCCGGATCTGACGCGCAGCACCACCGGCCGGCCGTGCCGCTGCCCGACCTTGATGGCGGTGGCCTCATCCGGTGAAAGGTGCACGTGCTGGCGGTTGCCGGGCTTCAGGCCTTCGCTGCGGATGGCGGGGACGGTGCCGACAGCTGTGCCGTGGAACAGGATGGTCGGGGGCTCGGTGGGCTCGAGGCCCAGGTCAATCTCGACGGAGTGGCCCTGGTTGGCGCGAATGCGCCCGCCTGTTGCATCGAGAGCGAAGCGCTGCTTGTCGCTGCCGGCGACGATCTCGGCGATCAGCTCGCGTGTCAGCTTAACGCCATGCGCACCAGCCCGCTCGATAAGCACATCGACATCGGCCCAGCCGTTCTCGTCCAGCACCAGGCCGATGTGCTCCGGCTTGTGCCGCAACACCAGGCTCAGGAACTTGCTGGCCTGGATCTTGTCTCGCGTCATATCGCTCGTTTCTCCCTCTCCCCGTCCTTGCGTCCATGCGGAGCATGGCTTCGCCATGACGAGAGGGTCGGGGTGAGGGGCAGCAATAAGCATCGGAGCAAGCGTCTGCCCCTCACCCTGGCCCTCTCCCCATGAAGTATGGGGAGAGGGAATGCCTACTCCGCCGCGTCCGTCTTCTGCGGCGCCTCCCACTCGACCGTGGGCCGGCGCATGTAGTCCGTGAACCATTCGGGGTCGGTGCGGAACTCGGCGCGGCCGTCTGCGAATATGCGTGCGGTGGCCCGCCGCGACGACAGGCAGAACATGTGCACGCTCATCGGCATGCCGCCGGTGTGGCAATAGCCGACCTCGATGTGGCAATCGACCACCATCGACGAGCCCATGAAGCCCATGGCGCCCATGCCGATGCTGTTGCCAAGCTCCTTCAACTCTTCCTCCAGCTTGGCGATCTTGGGGTCGGGATTGCGCGAGCCGACCGTGCGCAGGCAGGACGCCTGCTTGCCGAGCACCATGCAGATGTCCTTCGAGCCGCCGAGGCCCACGCCGACGATGGCCGGCTGGCAGGCCAGCCCGCGCCGCCCGAACTGGATCAGCGTGTCCAGGAAGAAGCGGCGGATGCCGTCGATGCCGTCGCCGGGGAACAGCATGCGGTAGTCGGAGCCGAACAGGCCGCCCTTGTGCACTGTGGTGAGGTCGATCCAGTCAGCCTCCGGGTGGAACGAGTATTCGATCTCGGGCGCGCCGATGCCGCAGTTGTTGTTGTGGTCGGTGCGCCAGAGCGGATGCACGCGGTTGGGGCGCAGCGGCACGTCGTGCGTTGCGGTGGCGGTGGCGCGGCGCAGGGCGGCCTCCAGCGCAATCGGCCCGCCCTCGATGCGCGCCTCGTTGCCAATCTTGACGTACCAGCGCGGCACGCCGGTATCGCCGCACATGGCGCGCCGGTCTTCCTTGGCGGCCTCGTAGTTTTCCAGCATGGCCTGGATGACGAACGAGGAGAGATCGCCCTTCTCCGTATCCGCACACCGGCGCAGGCCCGCGAGATAGTCCTCGGGGATCTCGATGGCTGCCTTGACCATCAGCTGCTCGGCGATGTTCTGCAGGGGTGAGATGGGGATCATGGTGCGCTCTCCGGCGCGGCACACCGTGTCACCCCGGGGCTTGTCCCCGGGGTCCAGCGCGCCACATACTCCGCCCGCACAAGGTGGAGCGGTCGGTGCACAGCTATTGGGTCTACATTCTTGCAAGCAGGCCCAGAGGAACGCTCTAGGTGGGCGTTACCAACGGCGTCATACGACGCGTCGATCAGCATCGTGCGGGCAAAGCGTCGAGCTTCACCACGAGATACAAGGTCCATCGGCTCGTCTGGTTTCAAGAGTTCGTCAGCATACGCGATGCCATCCAACGAGAAAAGACCATCAAGGAGTGGCCGCGGGCCTGGAAGGTCAACCTTATCGAAGGGACCAATCGGCATTGGGATGACTTGTATCCCTCGCTGCCCGGTGTTCGTCCCCAATCGATCAAGGGCACTCGCTGATGGCTGGATCGCGGGGACAAGCCCCGCGATGACAGTCGAAGTTGGGGCACGCGACCGGCCAGCACATTCCGTTGTCATCCCGGCCCTTGTGCCCGGGATTGGGCGTGCCTCGCACTCTGCGTCCACCGTATTCACTCTGCGGCATCTTTCAGCAGCGTTTCGCCCGGCTTGACGATGGTGAAGCGCACCGGCTCGTCGGCGATGTCGAGGCGGCCGTCCTGCTGGCGGGCCACCGTGAAGGTGGAGGTGGCGAGGTCGCCCTCGCCGGGGAAGTCCTCGCGATAGTGGGCGCCGCGGCTGTTCTCGCGCTTGAGCGCCGCCAGCGTGATCACCTTGGAAATCTCCACCAGGCTGCGTAGGTTCAGCCAATCGTGCCACGTCAGGTTGAAGGCGCGATCGCCATCCGGCACGCCGATGCCGAGCAGCTCGCCCTCGATCGCCTCGACCTTGTGCAGGCCGCGCTGCAGACCCGCCGCGTCGCGAATGACGCCGACATCGTCCCACATCGCATCCATCAGGCGCTCGCGCAGCGCATTGACGTCGCCGGCCTTGCGCGCGAACGGCGCCTCGGCGCGCGCCATCTCTGCACCGATCGCGTCCTCATCCGCCACGCGATGTCCGGGATTGGCGGCGATCCAGGCCGCCATGGTCTCGCCGGCAATGCCGCCGAACACCGTGGAGTTGGCGACGCCGTTGCCGCCGAGCCGGTTGGCGCCGTGCGCGCCGCCGGAGTCCTCGCCCGCCACGAACAGCCCGTGCAGCTCGGTCGAAGTGTCGACGTTGCTGACGAGCCCGCCCATGAAATAGTGCGCGGTCGGCACCACCTCGACCAGCCCGCCGGCCAGGTCGAAGCCGCAGTCGGCGCAACGCTCGACCATGCCCTTGAACTGCTTGGCCACCTTCTCGGGCCCGAGGTGGCTCATGTCGATGTAGACGCCGCCGTGCGGCGTGGTGCGGCCGGCGCGCATCTCGGCGTAGATGGCGCGCGAGACGATGTCGCGCGTGGCCCGCTCCAGCTTGGGATCGTAGTCGGCCATGAAGCGGCGCTGGGCCCCGTCGAGCAGATGGCCGCCGGCGCCGCGCAGGCCTTCCTCCAGCACCGTGCCGGTCATGCGCGTGTCAGGCCCCGCCAGCAGCCCCGTTGGGTGGAACTGCACCATCTCCATGTCGCGCAAGGGCAGGCCCAGTCGCAGCACCATGGCGAGACCGTCCATGCTCTTGTCGCCGGACGGCGTGTGGTAGCGGTACATGGTAGGCCCGCCTCCGGTGGCGAGCAGCACGGCCTTCGCTTCCACCAAGCGGAAGAGACCCGTGCGGATGTCGATCAGCAGCACGCCCGCCAGCGACCGCCGCTCCTTGGCCGGAATCAGCGCGACAGCCCGATGCTCCTCAAGGCGGCCGATCGGCCGCGCCCACACTTGCTCCATCAGCCGGTTGATGATCTCGATGCCGGTCAGGTCGCCCTTGTGCACGGTGCGATCGAAGGTCTGGCCGGCGAAGGCCTTGCCGTGCAGCGTGCCGTCGGGATTGCGGTCGAAGAAGCAGCCGACCTCGTTCTCCAATTCACGCACGCGCTCGATGGCGGTCGACACCAGCGTCCAGGCCATGTCCTGGTTGGGCAGCCATTTGCCGCCCTCGATGGTGTCCATGAAATGCCGCTCGACGAAGTCGCCGGGGTTGAGCGCCACGTTGTAGCCGCCCTGCACCATGCGCGTGCAGCCGCACTTGCCGAGCAGGCCCTTGGTGGCGACGGTGATCTGCAGGTCCGGGTTGGCCTGATGCGCATGCAGCGCCGCGAACAAACCGGCGCCGCCGGAGCCCAGGATCAGGATGTCTGTCTTCAGCCGTTCGAGCATGGATTCGCTCACACCCCTCGGGCCAGGAATACGACGGCTGCAAGTCCAGCCACGATCAGCGCCGCCGTCGCCAATTCCTTCTGCACCGGCCGCCACGGCAGGTTCTCGATCACCAGCACGCGCAGCCCGCCCAGCATGTGGATCGCCAGCAGGAACACAAGCCCGGTTTCGGCGAGCTTAACTCCGGAATTTTCGGTCCATTTCAGGAAGCCGTCGAGCCGCGCCTCGCCGTCGATGGCGAGCCCGAGCGCCAGGAAATGCAGCGGCAGAAAGCAGGCCAGCGCCAGCCCCGACAGGCGGTGCACCATGGCTGCGATCCACAGCACATTGCGGCGATGTCCGCTGGCGTGAATGGTCATGCTAGTGTCCCGCTTCCGAGGTGAGCGTGCCTTCGCCGCCAGCGTCCCGAGCGAACTTCGCAATCATAAGGAACACTAGGAGCATGCTCCTGCTGGCGTGATTGAGATCGAGAAATTCGCTTCGAACCAAGGTGCGAACTCCGGCGAATTTCTCGATCATCACACCAGCACCACCGCCGCGACTGCGCGCAGGCCGAGCACTACCAGCATCGCGCCGAAGCCCCACATCAGCATGTCGAGCGGCCGCCCGCGCATGCCGGCCCACTCAGCCGCGATTACGCGCACCCCGATCGCTCCATGCGTCGCCGCCGCCAGCACGAACAGCGCGTAGAAGGCGCCCCAGCCGACGCTGCCGCGCGTGCGGCCGAGAATGTCGGCGGCGCTCAGGCCGCGGTTGGTGGCGTAGAAGATGACGAACAGGTGCGCCAGCACCAGCGGCGCCATGATGATCGCCGTCGCCCGCTGCAGGATGTAGAGGCGAAGGTTCATTACCCCTCTCCTGTCATCCCGGCCTCGGGCGCCAGCCCGAGAGCCGGGACCCAGGGCCCAAGCGCGCGTCCGTCGCTCTGGGTCCCGGATATTTCGCTACGCGAAATTCCGGGATGACAAACCGCCATCACAGCTCCCCCTTGAGGTAGGCCTGCATGGTGCGCCGCTTGAGGCCGGCGATGGAGGCCGTGGGGTTGAGCTTATTCGGACAGTGCTCCTGGCAGCTCTGGTGCGAGTGACAGGCCGTGCAGCCGCCCTTGGCCGCGACGGCGGCCAGACGGTCAGGGTTGCCGGCGTCGCGCACGTCGTTGACGAGCGTCCAGGCGCGGTTGAGCGCGGCCGGGCCAAGATAGTCCTCATTCCAGCGCACGGTATCGCAGGCGGCAAAGCATACCGCGCAGTTGATGCATTCGATGGCCGCGTCGGCTTCGACGCGCGCAGCCGTGGCGGGCGCAATCTTCTCGATGGCGTCTGCGCGGCTCTTGCTCGGGGTGAACACCCCTTTGGCGCCTTGCCACTTCTCGAAGAACTGGCGCATGTCGCAGGCCAGATCCTTGATCACCGGCAGGTTGGCGAGTGGGCCGATCTCCAGCTTGCCGTTGTCGATCACCTTCGAGGTGTGCGTGCGGCAGGTCCAGCGCGGGCGGCCGTTGACCGTCATGGCGCAGCTGCCGCACATGCCGACGCGACAGGCGAAGCGATAGGACAGCGTCGGATCGGCGTGGCGCTGCACCCAGGTCACCACGTCGAGCACGGTCTGGTTGGCGCGCTGTGGCACCGTGAAAACCTGGTAGCGGCCATTTTTGCCGCCGCGCCAGAGCGAGACCTCGATGCTGGCTTCCATATTCAGAACGCCCCGGCCTATCTCACTTTGACGCGGACGCGGTGCACCGCGTTGTTGCCGAAACCCGCCGCGTCCCACGGCGCCTCGAGCGGCTGCACGCAGCCGTTGGCGTCGGTGGCGCGGCAGGCCAGCTCGTGATCGCCGGGCTCCGCCTGCCAAAGCGCGGTCCAGCCGCGCCAGGCGTACTGTCCTTTCACCGGTTCCAGCTCGGCTTCCTGCCAGACCCCGTCGACGCCGAGTTCGACCCGCGCAATTGGCACGCCAGCGCCCGACCAGGCGCGACCGTAGACGGCGGTGGGTCCGCGTTCGGCGAGCCGGCTGCGCGTATAGAAGTCGGGAATGCCCGGCGGGATCAGCAGCGACTTGACCCGGATGTGTGTGACCGGGGTTCCCGGTCCACCCGGCACAGCCCGATAAATGTAGGTTCCCACCTGCTGGAAACCCTGGAAAGGCACAGCCAGCGCCTCGACGCGGGCGAGCCACTTCACGCTCGCCATGCCGTACCAGCCGGGCACGATCAGGCGCAGGGGATAGCCGTGCTGCGGCAGCAGCGGCGCGCCGTTCATGGCCCACACGACCAGCACGTCCTCGCCGAGCGCCACGTCGCGTTGCAGGCTGCGTCCGTAGTCGTGCTCGGTGGCGCGATCGAATCCGCGGTCGGCGCCGAGGAAGCTGATCTCGATGGCGTCATCGAGCAGGCCCGACCGTCCCAGGAGGTTGCGCAGCGGCGTGCCGGTCCACTCGGCCGTGCCGACCGCCTCGTGCGACCAGGGCATGCTCTGGTAGCGCGGGCTCATGGCCGCGCGGCCGTTACCGGCGCATTCCAGCGTCACGCGCAGCGTGCGCGCCGGCATCGCCTTGATTTCGCCGAGCGACAAGGCGAGCGGCGCCTTCACTCGGCCGCCGATGGCGACGCGCCAGTCCGCGTCCGGCACATACGGCACATCGAAATGGTTAAGCAGGTAGTGCAGCCCGGCCGGCGTTACGTCGTGGCGCAGCGTCTCCAGCAGGATGCCCGAATTGCGGTTGGCGAGCCGCACCTCGGCGGCATCGAACGGCCCATCCGTGTGTGGACGCCGCTCGTGGCTCGCAAAAGGGTTGGAAGCCGGCATGGGTGCTCTCCTGTCAGCTCCGAGTCTAGCAAACGCCCTGCTTGAGCAATAGCCTCGGGGTGAGACACGCCTGCTCCGGTCAGCCTGACAGCAATGGCTCACGCCACCGCGCCTGCGTCACTCTCGCGAGCCTCGGCCATCTAGGTCCGTGGCGGCCAGCGCAAACACCTCGCCCTCGCTGTCGGCCGTATCCAGCCATACGAACGGCAGGCGCGGAAACTCGGCTTCGAGGATATCCCGACCCGTGCCGATTTCGACCACCAGCGCACCATCCTCCGTCAGGTGCCGGCCACACTCCGCCACGACGCGTCGCACAACGTCGAGCCCGTCCTCGCCGCCGGCGTGGGCGATGTTCGGTTCGGCTGCATACTCCGGCGGAAAGGCCGCCACCACCTCGGCGCTCACGTAGGGCGGATTGGACAGGATGAGATCGTATTTCCGCCCCGCCAGTTCCGCGAACAGATCGGAACGCACCAGCGTGATCCGTTCGCCAAGGTCATATGTGCCGACATTACGCTCCGCCACGGCCAGCGCATCGGTCGAAACGTCGCTCGCGTCGACGACCGCATTGGGAAGCGCCAGCGCCGCCAGGATCGCCAGACAGCCGGACCCCGTGCAGAGATCCAGCACACGCTCGACGCCCTCCGGGTTCGCGATCACGGCCGACAGCCCGCTGCCCAGCAGCTCGCCGATATAGGAGCGGGGCACGATCACGCGCTCATCAACGTAGAATGCGTGGCCCTGCACCCAGGCCTCGTTGGTCAGATAGGAAGCTGGCTTGCGTGTGGCGATGCGTTTGGCCGTTATGGCACCCAGCGCCTGCCGCTCGGCCAGGGTCAGCCGCGCATCCAGCCAGGGTTCGAGCTGATCGATCGGCAGATGCAGCGTGTGCAAGACGAGATAGGCCGCCTCATCCAGCGCCGAGGCCGTGCCATGGCCATAGACGAGGCCCGCCCGCGTGAACTGGCTCACCGCATAGCGCAGCCAGTCACGAACCGTCAGCAGCGTTTGCTCCAGCTCCTCGGCCTCTGCCATCCTGCTGTCCTCCAGCCCCCACGTCTACTGAGGGCGCCCCTGCACCGCAAGTGCTGCCCGTTCGCAGTCGCGGGCATTGGATGGCAGACCAACTTGGCGCGGCCAGGGTGCGCCGGTCGACCCATAACCAGACATTTTGCTCAGGCACAGCATTTCCAAAAAGGCTATCCAATTTCACGCATCCGATAGAGCGGCATGCATATCGTCGAAGCAAACCCTCCATCCGCGAAAATTTCCGATCCATCTCAATATCTTCGATTATTTCATCAGGCGAAGTTCTTTTTCTCCAAAAACACGAATAGCTCGGTCGAGATTTGCCTTATCTTAATCTTATGCTCCGTAGTTCTATCGTTCCGGATCGATATGGCCCCAAAGGGAATGCCAACATGCCCAAGAGCGTCGAGCGAATGTCCTATAGAGAGCTCCAGCAGCTCAGCGTGCGGGTAAAGAAAGCGATGGACACCGCACAGGACCGTGAGCGGGCGGCCTTACGGCAAAAAATGGAATCCTTGGTCTCCCATGCCGGCTTCAGGATGGGCGATCTGTTCGGCGGCCGTGGTGGCAAGGGCCGGCCGGTCGCAGCCAAATATGCCAATCCCGACGATCCGACCGAGACCTGGGCGGGGCGCGGCCGCAAGCCGAAATGGCTGGTCGCGAAACTCAAGGCCGGCGACAAAATGGATCGCTTCCTCATCAAATAGGCAATGCGCCTATTTGCGGGAAACGTTGCGGGCGCGGCTGTGATTATTCCTTCTTGAAATATTCAAGTTTCCCGCGGTCATCCTCGGGCTCGGCCCGAGGATCCAGTTTTCGTCAAAATGTCGAGCAAAGCCGACGGTTGGATGGTCGGGACAAGCCCGACCATGACCGATTGCAGACCGCTTGCATTAGGGTCGAAAAAACTAATGCGCCGCTTCCCAATTGTCGGCTGCCTTGGCGTCGACATGGATCGGCACTTTCAGCTGCACGGCCGGTTCTGCCGCCTTCTCCATCACGTGGGTGATGGCTTTGAGCGCCTTGTCGACCTCGTCCGGCCTGGCCTCGAACACCAGCTCGTCGTGCACCTGCAGCAGCATGCGGGTGCTCTTGAGCCGCGCCTTGTCCAACGCGTGTGGCATGCGGATCATGGCGCGGCGGATGATATCTGCGGCCGAGCCCTGGATCGGCGCATTGATGGACGCCCGCTCCAGGAAGCCGCGCATTGACGGGTTCTTGGTGTTGATCTCGGGGTAGTGGATGCGTCGGCCGAAAATGGTCTCCACATAGCCCTGCTGGTGCGCGAGCTTGCGCATGCCGTCCATGTAGTCGCGGATGCCGGGAAAGCGCTTGAAGTAGGTGTTGATGTACTCGGCTGCCTCCTGCTTGGTGATGCCGAGCTGGGCTGCCAGCCCGAACGCCGAGATGCCGTAGATGATGCCGAAGTTGATGGCCTTGGCGCGGCGGCGCACTTCGCCCGGCATGTCCTTGACCGGAACGCCGAACATCTCGGACGCTGTCATGGCGTGAATGTCCAGCCCCTCGGAGAAGGCGTGCCGTAGCTGCGGGATGTCGGCGATGTGGGCGAGGATGCGCAATTCGATCTGGCTGTAGTCGGCCGAGATCAGCTTGTGGCCCTTTTCGGCGATGAAGGCCGTGCGGATCTCGCGGCCCTCCTTGGTGCGGATCGGGATGTTCTGCAGGTTGGGCTCGTTGGATGAGAGCCGGCCCGTGGTGGTGGAGGCGAGCGCGTAAGAGGTATGGATGCGGCCCGTCTCCGCATTGATGTAGTAGGGCAGGGCGTCGGTGTAGGTCGACGTCAGCTTGGTCATCTGCCGCCATTCGAGCATGACGTTGATCAGCTTGCGCGCCGACTCGGGCAGGTCTTCGCGACCGGCGAGGTCGTCGAGCAGCCCGGCCCGCGTCTCCCATTGCCCGCTCTTGGTCTTCTTGCCGCCCGGCAGCTTCAGATTGTCGAACAGGAACTCGCCGAGCTGCTTGGGCGAGCCCAGGTTGAACTTGTGGCCAGCCAGGTCGAAGATCTCGCTCTCCAGCCGCGCACTGCGCTGGGCGAATGAGGAGGTCAGCCGCGAGAGGATGCTGCGGTCGACCTTGACGCCCGCCCGCTCCATGTCGGCCAGCACGCGCACCATCGGCCGCTCCAGCGTCTCATAGACGGTCGTGACCCGCTCGGCCGCCAGTCGCGGCTTCAGGCCATGCCAAAGGCGCAGCGTGACGTCGGCGTCTTCGGCCGCGTATTCGGTGGCCTTGTCGAGCGGTACCTGGGCAAACGTCTTGTCGGACTTCTTGGCGCCGGGCGCATGGTCGAGCACCTGCGTGAAAGGCATGCAGGAATGCCCGAGATGGCGCTCGGACAGCGTGTCCATGCCGTGCTGGCCCTTGCCCGCGTCCAGCGCGTAGGACAGCAGCATGGTGTCGTCGAGCGGGTCCAGCGTGATGCCATGCCGGGCCAGCACCAGGCAGTCGTATTTCAGGTTCTGCCCGATCTTGAGCACGGATGGATCCTCGAGCAGCGGACGCAGCACGGCCAGCGCCTCGGCCACCGGCACCTGCTTTGGATGCGCATCGCCGAAATCCAAGGCCCCCGAGGCGGCGCGATGGCCGATCGGCACGTAGCAGGCTTGGCCAGGCGCGATCGCCATTGAGAAGCCGACGAAGTCGGCCTGCATCGGGTCGAGGCTGGTCGTCTCCGTGTCGAAGGCGAAGCGACCGGCGGTGCGCGCTTGCTCGATCCAGGCCTCGAGCCTGGCGAGGTCGGTGACGGTCTCGTACTTCGACCGGTCGACCTGAAGGCCCTTCAACTTGGCGCTGATAGTGGCGATGGAAGCCTGCGGCGAGGCCTCGCCGGGGGGCGCGCCTTTGTCCCCGGCCGGCGTGCGAGTCGAGCTTCCATCCGGCACGCTGGCGTGGGTTTCGGCGCGTGCCTTCGGCCCGGTGGGTGGCGGCACCTCGGCGCCAAGCGCCTCGGCGATGCGCTTGGTGAGTGTCGCAAACTCCATCTCGCGCAGGAAGCCGAGCAGTGTTTTGGCATCCTGCTCGTGCACGCCCAGCCGCTCGATCGGCACCTCGACGTCCACGTCAGCCTTGAGCGTGACGAGGTCCAGCGACAGCCGCGCCTGCATGGCGAACTCGGTGAGCTTCTCGCGTCGCTTCGGCTGCTTGATCTCGCCGGCCCGCTGCAGCAGCGTTTCCAGATCGCCGTACTCGTTGATCAGTTCGGCCGCCGTTTTGACGCCAATCCCAGGCACGCCCGGCACGTTGTCGGTCGAGTCGCCGGCCAGCGCCTGCACGTCCACTACCTTGTCGGGCGTGACGCCGAATTTCTCGCGCACCTCATCCGGCCCGATCGTCCGGTTCTTCATGGTGTCGAGCATGCCGATGCCGGGCCGGACCAGCTGCATCAGGTCTTTGTCGGACGACACGATGGTCACGTCGCCGCCGGCCGCCACCGCCTGCATGGCGTAGGTCGCGATCAGGTCGTCCGCCTCGAAGCCCAACTGCTCGATGCAGGGCACATTGAAGGCTTTCACTGCATCGCGGATCAGCGGGAACTGCGGCACCAATTCTTCCGGCGCTGGCGGCCGATGCGCCTTGTAGTCCTTGTAGATCTCGTTACGGAAGGTTTTCTCGCTGGCATCGAAAATGACGGCCAGGTGCGTCGGGCCGCTCGATTTGCGCAAGTCCTGCAGCAGTTTCCACAGCATGGCGCAGAAGCCGTGCACCGCCCCCACCGGCAGCCCGTCCGAAGGTCGCGTCAGGGGCGGCAGGGCATGGAACGCGCGGAAGATGTAGCCGGAGCCGTCGATCAGGTAGACGTGGCTACCCTTGATGACCGGGACCGGCTCGCCGTCCGGCACGCTGCAGGACGCAGCCGGCCGGCCGGATTTGCTTTGCTTCGCTGAGGATATGGCCATGGCCGCGCACTATAGGCGGGCCGCCCAGAAAGTCAGCCCGGTTATGCACGGGGTCCGGACCCTAGGCCCGGTCTGGCCGCTTGGCGGTGGGAAAGCTGTCGACAGACGCGAAATACGGCTTGATATCCAACAGCGGCGTGCCGTCGATGCAATCGACATTGCGCACCTTGAGCGTCGTGCCCACGATCTCCAGCAGCTCCACCGCCGCCAGCGCGATGGGATTGGGCCGCACGGGAGAGCGCAGCGCGAACGCACCGCGCGGAACCCTCAGGTGCGCCGGCAGCTGCTGGATCAGGTCGCGGCGCGCTTGGTCCATCCAGTAGAGCAGATGGATGTGGCTGTAGAGCTCGAGGTCTTTGAGGCCCGCCGCGTAGGGCGCATCGAGCTCGACATGGCCGATGGCGTCCGACTGGGCCGTATTCTTCGGGCATTCGCTCCGCGATTTGAACGGCGTGCGAATGCGGCCGATGAAATAAACGCCGGCGTCGAAGCTGCCTGGCAGCGGCAGGGTGACCTCGCCAGGCCGCAGGTGGGATTGCTCGATCATGGGCCTTGCTCGTCGAGTGGATCTTGCGGCCATGCTACATGATTTCGGTACCGTTCTCCCGCGCCGTCGGCATCGGTGCCTTATGTCCCCGCCTGAAGCTGAGACAGATGGCAGTTCCGTACAAGGCCAGCTGGTTCATCGCAAACCCGTGGCGTTGGTTGCAGCAAAGCGGGCAATCAGTAGCTGCAAGTCTCGAGGTCGGTCGAGGCGCATAAAGTGGTTGCCGTCGCGCACGGTCTCTATCACGACGGCCGGAATGAGGCGACGCTCCCGCTCCCCAGGCGGCTGCGCAGAACGCGCCTACAACGCGACGCCGAGCGCTTCTCGTCGCTTTCCTGGTATCCAAGTGTCCGTTGCTGTCCCGTTGTGTCCGTGATAGCACTCGCGCAGCGCAAGAGACCGCCGAATTTTCGCCGGCACCCGTAGCTCAGCTGGATAGAGTGCTGCCCTCCGAAGGCAGAGGTCACAGGTTCGAATCCTGTCGGGTGCGCCATTTTTGAACAAAACGATGCGAAAGCATTTGGATTGCACCCCGCGCACATCCGGCGGCCATGCTCTGACACCTGCAAATGCCTGCGCCTATGCGAAAGACCCCTGGCCTGACACGGGGAGGCGGTCGTGCTGTCGGGGGTGGCCTGCGTCCACGGTGCGCAAAGGCATCTCGGGCTGCAATGTCCTGTGATAATATGTGCGCCTGTTCGGCAAGGCGGTAGTCCGGTATGCGGTGCCTGAACTGCGGGTCGCACGATCACCTACCCTACGCCCGGTTTTGCGGTTTCTGCGGAAACTCGCTGACTGCTCCCGCCTGCCCCAAGTGTGGAATGCTGCTGGGTGCGGGACACAAGTTCTGCGCAGGTTGCGGCAACGCCGTCGCCGCTGGCGTTTCCGAGCACAGCGAGCCCGCTCCGGCGCCGACCAGCTACATTCCGCAGCATCTTGTTGAGCAGATCCTCACCGAGCGTCCGACCATCGAAGGTGAGCGCAAGCAAGTGACCATCCTGTTTGCCGATATTGTCAATTCGACGCGGTTCACCTACGGCAAAGATCCTGAAGTCGCCAATCTGGTGCTCGGACGCGCAGTCGAGGTCATGCGCCGTGCCGTCTTTGGCTTTGACGGCTACGTCAAGCCGCTTGGCGACGGCATCGAGGCGTTGTTCGGTGTGCCTCTCTCGCAAGAGGACCACGCTGTGCGTGGCTGCCTTGCCGCGTTGGACCTTGTTGCGAGAATCGAAGGCCTCAACGGCCCGCCGGGTCAGGGCGACGATCCAATGCAGGTCCGCGTTGGATTGAATTCTGGGGAAGTTGTCGTCAAGCGGATTTCGGATGATCTGCTGCTTGAGCTCGACGCGGTCGGTGCCACCGTTGCGCTCGCCTCGCGCATGGAACGGCTTGCGGCTCCCAATACGGTGCTGGTGACGGCTGCCACCTTCGGCCTGGTGCAGCGGGTGATCAGGGCCAGCAGCCGCGGCAAGGTCGAGATCCGCGGCATCGGTGAATCGGTTGAGGTTTTCCAACTGGAAGGCGCTCGGCAGACGCCGGTGCGCTTCAGCCAGCCGGCCGATGGCAGCGTAACCAGCTTCGTCGGCCGTGGGCTCGAATGCGACGTCCTTTCCTACGCCTGGCAAGAGGCGAGCCGCGGGCAAGGGCAGATTGTGGCCTTCGTCGGAGAACCCGGGGTCGGCAAGTCACGCCTGCTCGCGGAGTTCACACGCTCGCATCATCTGCAAGGCGCCTTGGTTCTCGAAGCGCGCTCGGTCTCGTACGGCAAGGCCACGCCCTACCTGCCGATTATCAATTTGCTGCGCGCCTACTTTGACATCCACGCCAGCGATGCCGCGCGGCACGCCACGCAGAAAATCGACGGCAAGCTGCAAGGGCTCGGCGGCGTGTCGGCGGCGCACAGGGCTGCCATCTTCGATCTGCTGGGTCTGCGAGGCGACGACCCCGGTTGGCGCAACTATGACCCCAGCGAGCGCCGGCGCAAGTTGCAGGAAGCAATCGTCGACATCCTGCTGCGCGAGGCGCGCAGCCAGCGACTGTGCCTGATTTTCGAGGATCTTCATTGGGTCGACAGCGAGACCGAGGTCCTGCTCGACAGGCTGGTCGAGTTCATTCCCACGCGCAGCATTCTCCTGCTCGTAAACTATCGGCCGGAATACAAGACCGATTGGGGACGCAAGACCTATTTCAGGCAGCTGCCAATCGCGCCCTTGCCCGCTGCGAGCGCGCACCAGTTGCTCGACGATTTGCTCGGAGTTGATGCCGAGCTGGCACCCTTGAAGACCCTGCTCATCGAGCAGACTGCAGGCAATCCCCTGTTCTTGGAAGAATGCATCCATATGCTCCGGGCGCAGGACATCCTGCACGGCACACGTGGTGCGGCCCGCCTCACCCGCCCCCTCGACCAGATCGATTTCATGCCGGCCTCGGTGCAGGCAACCCTGAAAGCGCGCATCGATCGACTGGACGCGCAGCAAAAGCACGTCCTCGACTTTGCTTCCGTGTTCGGCAAGGACTTTTCCTTCGCCAACCTCCAGGCCGCCATCGACATTGACGCCGCCGCGTTGGAAGCCCGTCTCGATGAGCTGCAGGCGCTGGAGTTTATCCATCAGATACGGCGCCTGCCTGAGCAGGAATTCACCTTCAAGCACGCCCTCACCTATCAGGTGGCCTATCGCAGCCTGCTCAGTGACCGACGGCGCACGATGCATGCCACCATCCTGCGCAGCATGGAGCAACGGCACCTCGACCGCACCAGCGACCACGCCGAAGAGCTGGCGCGCCACGCTTTGCATGCCGCGGACTGGGACAAGACGCTGCGCTACACATTTGAGGCTGGCAAGAAAGCCTTCGATCGATCGGCGCACAGAGAGACCGTGCAGCATCTGGACGAAGCTCTTAGAGCGCTCCGCAAGCTTGGTGACGGTGCCGAGAACCGACAGCTTGGCGTCGACGTGCGCTTCCTGCTTCGCTACGCGCTTCTCAACCTCGGAGAGGTTGAGCGCGTCGGACAGCTGCTGACCGAGACGAGACCCCTGATCCAGGCGCTCGACTTGCCCCAACGTACAGCCCAGTTCGAGGCATTCCAAAGCAACTACTACTGTCTCAGCAACGATCAAACGAAGGCGGTCGAGCACGGGCTGCATGCACTACGCATCGCCGAAACCGAGCAAGACCGCGCGCTCAGGATAGAAATGGCGTTCCGCTTGGCTCAGCCCTATTACCAGCTGGCTAGGTATTCCGACGCGATCGAGATTCTCGAAGCCGCGGTCGCATTGATCGGGCCCGAGGAGGCGTCCTGCCGGTTCGGCATGTCCGCTCTGCCTGCCGTTGTCTGCCGCACCTGGCTCACGCTTTGCCATGCCGAACTCGGCGCTTTCTCTCGCGCCAGGGACCATGCATCTGCCGCTGTTTCCTTGGTGAACGAGACGGACCACCCGCTGAGCGCAGTGTTCGCCTACTGGGGCCAGGGGCACCTCTATTTGTACCAGCGCGACTACGCGCAAGCCGTGAGCACGTTACAAAGGGGATTTGAAGTCAGCAGGCGCTGGTCCCTGCGGTCGTGGCTGTCGAGACTTGCTTCGGCACTCGGTCTGGCGCGTGCCTTGAGCGGTGAAGCCGATGCGGGCGTGGCGTTGATCGAACAAGCACTCGCGGAAGCTGAGGCGACGCACTTTGCCGTTGATGCACCGCGCTTGCTGGAGCGCCTGGCCACGGCGCACCTCATGGCGGGACGTCACGGCCTCGCGGAAACCAAGGCTGCGCAAGCGCTGGCGCTGGCAACAGGCAGCGGCGCGAGGGGGCACCAGGCATGGACGTTGCGGCTGCTTGGCGAAATCAGCACGGCAGCTGAGAGGTTCGATGGAAAAGCAGTAGAAGAGAACTTCACTCGCGCGCTGGGGCTCACCACCACCCTCGGTATGCGCCCGCTTGCGGTTCTCTGCCACGAAGGCTTGTCTCGGCTCCACTCCAGGCGCGGGCATCAGCCGCAGGCCGAAGAAGCCCTTCGGCAGGCGCGCTCGCTTTGGTCGACTCTCAATAGCTAGCCGGCGCCGTTGGTCGAGGCCTGGCTGCTGGAGACGGCGGCCGCAGCCGGCTCTGCATCGGCAACCCGCGCCTGATCGCCGAGTTCGGCCGACTTCAGGTCAAAGCAGGCGATGCTCAGCCCGTGCGATTGCGCGAACTGGCTGGCGGCGAGATACACCAGCTCCCACTCGGTGCGGGACAAGCAGCCGCGCATTTCGATCAGCTCTTGCGAGACCTGCGTCTCCAGAACGCTGTTTGCATCTGTCATGATCGACCGATCCTGCGTGCTGCCGACGGCGGCCTGGCTCAGGGCGTTACCTTGAGCAGCCGGATGCTCGTGCCGTCCTGGTCGTTGGCGTCCGACTTGATGGTGCCGTTTGCCAACGATGCGCTGGCATTGTTTGGCAGCCCCGAATTGAGCAGGAAGTTATTGAGCGCTATCTTGAAGGCGTTGAGTTGATCCTCCGTCATCTGCGCGCCGGTCTCAATCTTTATCTGGATCAGTCCCCAATACGATTGCCCAACTCCAACTGGACCGCCACACATGTTGCTGCTCCGTTGCTTGCCAAAGTGTCTATCTTGAAACGCCTTAGAGATTATCCTTCTAGCCCACTCCCCGCGGCCATCTTGTGATGGGTGCGCGTCGGGCGCCCCCCAGGTCCATCGCCGGCGATCTCCTGCAGAGAGGCGATCAGCGGCGGCGTATCATAGTCGCGGACGAGATATTGATCAGCAACGATGTCTCTCGTCTCGTCGATGCGCGGGACTTCCCCAAAGGCCAAATCCACATAGATCTGAGCCATGTTGTGACGACCGGTCAGATCATAGATGTTCGTGATCATGGCGAACCTGCCGGCGTTGATCTCTGTGATCCGTGCCCTGCTATTCACATCCTGCTTGAGGTCGAGATTAAAAACCCCGCACGCGTTTGGCGCAATCAGTTTTACGGCTTGATCGCAGAGATCGAGCACCTGGTGATCACAAAGCGTCTTGGCCACGGCGGGCGTGGAGGACATGCCGCTGGGACGGTTCTCCCCATCAAGATAGCTCAGGCGCTCGCACATCTTGATCAGCACGGTCTTGCCGTCCTGCCAAAGCCCCTGGACGTTGAAATCCCGACCCGGCAGGTACTCAGACAGCGTGAACTCCTCGATCGGGATACCCCGCATCTCGTTCCAGTAACGGATCCAGCTCCAAGCCTGCTCCGCATCCTTGACCTTGGTCGCGCCCTTCGAGCCGGACCCACGACGCGTACGGCACCACAATAGTGGGCAATGATCGAGACGCCGGAAGGCGTCAGTGACGTCCGAGTGACCGCCGATGGCGATAGTTGCGGGCACGGGCACACCCTTGGCCTGCAGGGCTTGGCTGAGAGCGTACTTGTCGTGGCAGAGCGCGATTACCTCCGCTGGCGGAAGGTACACGCGACAGGGAAGCTGATCCCTGATCCTGGCCAGGGCAAGGGCGTCATCATCACTGCTGGGTATGATCAGATCGATGCCGTTGGCCTCGACGATGGGGCGGCAGGTGCTGATGAAGTCGGCCCCGGACGATGGCGACGGCGCATGAAAGCGCCAATCCGTTGTCGACTTGGCAAGTACGAAGCGATCGCTGTGACAGCCGATCACCTCGATGTCGTTGCCTCCGGCTGTCAGACTTCTGACCAGATTGTTGGCCCGGCCGGTGCCGGCACCCGTGACGAGAACCTTGCGGCGCGGCCGCTGCCGGTGTTGTCCTGTAGCGTGGTTCATCGCACCATCAATCGCCTGGGCTCTTCGAGGCTCACAAAGTCTGTCTGACCAGCTGCAGGGCGCGGCGCGCATTGACCACACCAAATCCCAACTGCGGATCGAAATCCGCGCGTCCACCGGACAGCATGAGGATCTGCTGGACTTGGGTCGCGGTCAGTTCCGGATTCAATTGAAACATCAAAGCCACGACGCCCGTGACATGTGGCGCGGCCATGCTGGTGCCCGACTGCTGCACCTGAGGACATGGCGCGTCGCGGCGGTCGAAGCGGACAGCGTTGCTGCAGATGTCAATCCCGGGTGCCACAACTTCCGGTTTCAGCCGGCCATCTCTGGTTGGACCGGTGCCGCCGTCCTGGTAGGGCTCAGGCAAGCTCAGCTTACTGACACCGCCCACTGCAATTGCACGGTGCGCAGTGGCTGGCACCGTCAAGCTGGTGGCGCGCTGTCCGGGCAACAGATTCAGATTGTCAAACTTGGACTGGCGAAAATCCTCGTCCGCAAATCCTACTCCGGCTTCCTTTTCGATCCATGCATCAAACGGGACGTCAGGCCCGGGCCCAGCACCTGCGGCATCCCCATGCGGGGGCGCGGCCGTCAGCTCCACAATCCACCTGTCCTTCAACTGGTCGTGTTGGCCGGGAGACAGCTGCAGATAGATCCTGGCCTCGCTGTTGAGCACCGTGAACCGCTCGGAATCGATAATTCCGGTGATATCTCCGAAGGACACCCCTTGGCGTTGCCCGGGTTCGACGACCGTGCTCCGACGCCCCGCCGGATCGATAAGGCTGACGTTCAGCGCGTATCTCGATGAATACCAGATTTCCATCTCGTTGAGCGTCGTATCTGCTGTCGCTCCGAGACCCATCCTCCATGACAGCTGATAGGGCGTGTCATGCTTGACGGCGGCGGTGAAATAGGTGCGCTGCCGGCGCTGATTGCCTGCGGCCACAACCAGCGCACGTCCCCTTCCCTCCATCATGGTATCGATGAGACGTTCGACCAGGCTCTCGCCGTCATGGCTCCCGCCGTTGAAGCCCATGCTCAGATTGACAACGCACGGCACCCGCTTGCCCAGCTGGTCCGACAATGCATCGGCTTTTCGGTAGCAGTAGGCGATGGCTTCGGCGAGCTCTGGCGAGTTTGCCAGAGATCCGTCGCGCGTTCCGACCTCGCCCAGGATCTCCTTGCGGGAAAGGTGCACGAACACGATCCAGGCCCTCGGTGCGACACCGATGTAGCCGCGTGAGGACGGTGGTCGCCAGCAGGTGGCACACGTGGCGCTGCTGCTCGCCCCATTGCCGCAGGCGATGCCGGTGACGTGCGTTCCGTGCCCGTCGGTATCGGTGCTGTCCTCTTTCCTGAGCGGCCATGGCCGGTGTCGCACGATGCGCAATGCCCGTTCCGGCTCTCCGTCTCTCTGGGCCTCAAGGGCTTGGTTGATGTGTTGCTCGGTGTACTCGACGCCATGGTCGAAATCCGCGGGCGCTGCCTCGGTGTCGACAGGGATAAGGGACTGATCCCAAAGATACTTGATGCGCGTACGGGTTCCGGTCTCATCGCAGAAGTCCCGCAGCGTCCAATCGATGCCGTAGTCAACAATTCCGACCACAACGTCTCGGCCGTCGATGCCCTCGCCGATATGTTCCGGCAGTGCCTTGATGGAGGGGATCGATCGCGTCAGCATCGGCGTTAGCTGTTTGCCCAGCTCGATGTAGGTCACCTCTGCCAGGCTGTTGAGGTCGGTCAGGCGCGAGCGTTCGAACCGGACAGACCAGATATGCTCGGTCAATCGCACGATGTGGGTGGCACCGCTCTTCTCGAGACGGGCCTCATCCAGCCGGCTGTGGGCCAGCACCAACGCAGAAAGTTCGCTTTCCTGCTCGAACGTAAACGGGATTGCCTTGTCGAGGAGGCGCCGCAAGCGAGGATCGAGGCCCTGGAGCTCCTTGCTCATCCGATCACCCTCACTGGAACAGATAAATTCTGTTTCGGACTACATGTGATGGCTTTGCAAATGTTGGCTTGTGAAATGTCGGCGACCTGCAAGCAACTGCAGTCTACGCGCCATCAGGGAGCACTTCCAATCAATTGTCCAATATGACAGAGCGAGGACTGGTTTGGGCTCACGATGACCTTACTCGCTCAAGCCTTCGGCGCACTCTCGAGCTGAGCGATCCATCCGGCAATTGATCCGCCGATCGCGTCAGGATGGTCCTCCTGCAGATAGTGCGCGCCGGCCCCTAGGGTCACCAGCCGGCAATTCTCGAGCCTGGCTGCGAACGCGCGAGCAAACGCCGGCGACACCAGCGCGCCTGGATCGGCGGCGAACAGCAGCTTTGGGTAGCGCGAGGTCGCAAGCGCGGCGTGGGCGGCTTCGAGAGCGGCGTACACGTCAGCAGGTTGGCCCTCGATCGGCAGCTCGTTGGGGAATCGCCACACCGGTCGTCGCGATTGCGCTGTGGGAAAGGGGGCGCGGTACTGCGCCATCTCTTCGTCGCTGAGTTTGCGCATCACCGAGCCCGGCAGCACCCGCTCGACGAAGGCATTGTCCTCCAGGATCATCTTCTCGCCCACACCGGTTGTCCGAAACCGGCGAAACGTTTCCCTTGCCGCCGGAGCCTGCAGGAATTCCGCCCAGGTCGGTGTCGGCCAAATGAACTCCATGAAGGCGAGCCCGCGGATGAATTCAGGACGGCGGGCGGCGAGATGAAAAGCGAGCGCGGTACCCCAGTCCTGGGCGACCAGGTAGGCCGATGTGGTGCCAGATGCGGCAATGAAGACATCGAGATAGCGCACGTGGTCAGCGAAGCGATAGTCGATGTCTGGTTTGCCCGACTGGCCAAAGCCGATCAGGTCCGGCGCAATGCAATGGGCGACGCCGGCAACGTGCGGGATGATGTTGCGCCAGATGTAGGAGGATGTCGGATTACCGTGCAGAAACAGGGCAACCGGTGCGGTGGAGCTACCAGCCTCCCGATAGGCCATCGTCGAATCCAGCACAGCCTGCTGGCGCAAGGTGACGCCTGCGCTTTGCATCAGGTTTGCTCCTTGAAGACGGTTTGGAAGGCAATGGTCTTGAAGCGCTCGAGGGCGGCTGGGCTGCGCTCCACTTTCATGCGCAGAATTGCCCCCAACCATGATGCGAGCAGGAAATCGGCGAGATCGGTTGGATCGAAGTCGGGCGCGATTTCGCCCGCAGCCTGCGCCTCGGCAATGCAGGTCGCGAACGGCTCCCGCCATTCCTGAAAGATCGCATCGAGACGCGCGCGCAGCAGCTCGCTGTGGGCCGGCGCCTCCAGGCTGAGGTCGCCGATCAGGCAGCCGCGGCTCCATTGCTCGGCTTCGAGCTTGCTGGTGATGATGTCGAGATAGCGCCTCAGCCGCCCGCGCGGGGTGAGCGAGCTGTCGTTCAGCGCCTCAGCGACCAGACCCTTCACATAGGCGAAATACCGGTCCAGCACCTCGGACGCGAAGGCCTCCTTGCACCGGAAATGGTTGGTGAAGGAGCCTTGCGGGGCACCCGCGGCGGCGACGATGTCGCGCACGCTACTGCCGTTGTAGCCCGACCTGAACATGACCTTCAGGCCGGCCTCCAGAATGGTGTCGCGAAGTGAATGTCGTGCCATGTGCGTCCAATACGTACATACGTATTATCAGTCAAGAGGCGCGTTCGCCTTGGCGCCTACGCAAGAACCGGTGACCAGAAGCTGCGCGGAGGCGAGGTGGACGGTGTGGCTAGCCGTAGGGCATTTTCGCTCCGCCCTCACCGCCGTATGAGCGGGGTCCGCCCTTGCCAGACCGATGACAACCAGGCGGGCGTTTTGATCCCCGTTCAGGGTTCGCGGGTGCCACCCTCAAGCGTTCGCCCGATACCGCGGTCGCATCAGGAGCTGCATCCTGGCTGCTCCCAGCCGGCTCACCCGAGGCGTGCCATGAACATGACGGCATTGATCTTCCAGCTTATCGGCGGCGCCTTTGGCGGGTACGCAGCCGGGTTCCTGAAGGACGTGAACTTGGGAACGGTTGGCGCCGCCGTTGCCGGCGCCATCGGCGGCGGCATCGGTGGGCAGTTGCTGTTTGCCATTCTTGGACTGAGCGGCACGGTACAGGTCGTGTCGGCCCTGGTAACAGGTGGTATCAGCGGAGGGCTTGTCGCGCTCCTCGCCGGATTTCTGAAATCAAGGATGGCGCCTTAGTCGGCACGGCTCCCATGCAAGTCGGCCAGCACCGCTGGCGTCGGCGGCCCATCAACTGACTTCACCCGCATCGGGCATGTTCCGGCGCACAACCTTGAGCACCAGGAGCAGCGCTCCGATCAGCAGAACGAGCAGGCCAAGCACGGTCTCCCAGGTCGCGTGCGCCACCGCGCCGTGCGTCATGATCAGCCCGCCCACCAGCACCAGTCCAAGGCCGGCCGGTTTCTTCTTGATAAGCAAGGCACGTCTCCTTTTTAGCGAGTGAGGGTCATCTCGCGTGTCGCGAGTTGGTGAGTTGGTCTCGCCGGTCGCGTCGAAGCCACGGAAACGGCAGCCCTCCGATCCGCAGCGCAACCAGGACCAGCACGAGCAGGAATCCCGGGGGGAGAAGTGCGAACAGCAAGAACTTCTTGATGTGATCGCCCGCAGCCGACGGCGCGCCACCGGCGTTGCCCCGCACGGCCTGGCCGGACATGGTTTCGTCCGACCTGTTTCCGACGAGGTCGCCGTGCTCGACCCTGGTGGATGGCTCCGGCCAGGTCTGGATCAGCAACAGCATGGCCACCAGCACCCACAGCGCGGCGACCACAGCCCACGCGCCAAACAGCCAACGCGACCAACTTGCATGCATGGGCGACAGCCCTCGGCCTTTGCGCTCGGCCGATCCTTCATCTGTCAGCCACCGACTTCAATCGGTACTAACCCGCAATACGGTCGGGGGACTCTACCGGACCCCATCGCGCATGCGTCAACGGCCGAGCTGCAGGTGGCGCCGGCTGTCACGCCACCTTGCGCGCAGGCCGGCGGATGGCGGTGATTTGCGAGCCGGTGCGGGCGATGCGGTCGGCGGCGGCTTTGAGAGGCTCGATTACGACGGCCATGTGATGGGCGTTGGCGTGCAGCAGCATGAAGCCGTCGGTCATGATGCCGACATGGCCCTTCCAGAACACGAGGTCGCCGCGCTGCAGGTTGTCGTGCTGCTCGCTAATCGTGACAGTCTCGCCGACCTCCGCCTGCTGCATGTCGCTGTCGCGTGGGCAGGTCTGGCCGGCGGCCTGCATGGCCACCTGCACCAGCCCCGAGCAGTCGACGCCAAGCCGCGTCTTGCCGCCCCAGGCGTAGGGCGCGCCAACGAAGCGCTCGGCCACGGCCACGAAGTCGGCAGCAAAGCGGGTGCGGTCGATGATGTGCCGGGTCGGCACGTAACGGCCGTCAACGAGGCGGGAGAAGGTTGGGCCTTCCTCGGCGATGGCCAGCGATGCGGTGATGCTCAAGTGCATCCAGGGCGGGGATTTGATGTCGGCCTCGGGATACAGGAAGGTGCCGAACGCGCGCACCATGTGGGTTGGTGCCTGGACCTGATCCGTGAGTGCGCCTTCGCGCAGGTAGCCGACGTATTCGTCGCGCTCGAGCTGCACCCAGGCCCAGCCGTCCTTGCGCTCGTAGACGGTGACCAACTCTCCAAATAGCGCCTCCGTGCTCCAGCCGGCCTTGAGGTCGGGGCGGTCGCGCAGCTGGGTGGCGGAATGGATGACCTGACCGGGCGTGCCCTGCACGTAGCGTTGGGCGGTGACGCGGCCACGCAGGTGTTCGCCGGCGAGGTCCTCGCGATAGGGATGGCGGCGTGGGTCGAGCTTCGCGGTCACGGCTTGGTGGCTTTTGCGTTGGGCGCCTGCGTGCGCAGCATGTCGAATACGGCGCGCGCGGCCTGCACCTCGCCGCCCCTGGGGCCAAGCGGCTTCTGCACAGGCCGCCAGCCGTAAATGTCGAAATGCCCGTAGCGCCGAGCTTGTCTGACAAAGCGACGCAGGAACAGGGCGGCGGTGACCGCGCCGGCGAACGGGCCGTCCGAGACGTTGTTCATGTCGGCGACGGAACTGTCCAGATTGGACTCGTAGCCGGCCCAGAACGGCATGCGCCAGACCGGATCGCCGACGCGCAGGCCGGCCGACAGCACCGCATCGGCGAACCCGTCATCGTCGGTGAAGAACGGCGGCAGATCGGGGCCGAGCGCGACACGGGCGGCGCCCGTCAGCGTGGCAAAGCTCAGCAGCGTGTCGGGCTTCTCCTCGTCGGCCAGCGCCAGGGCGTCGGCCAGCACCAGGCGCCCTTCGGCGTCGGTGTTGCCGATCTCCACGGTCTTGCCAGCGCGGCTCTTCAAGACGTCGCCGGGGCGGAAGGCGTTGCCGGAGATGCTGTTCTCGGCGGCCGGGATCAGGATGCGCAGGCGCACGTCGAGGTGCGCCGCCATGATCATGTGGCCAAGCGCCAGGGCGGCAGCTGCGCCGCCCATGTCCTTCTTCATGATCAGCATGCCGCTCGCCGGCTTGATGTCGAGCCCGCCCGTGTCGAAGCAGATGCCCTTGCCGACCAGCGTGACGCGCGGCGCCTGCGTGCGGCCCCAAGCGATGTCGATCAGGCGCGGCGCGCGCTGGCTGGCGCGGCCGACGGCGTGGATCATGGGGAAGTTACGGGCCAACAGGTCGTCGCCGACGATGCTGGTGACGCTGGCCTCATGCCGCGTGGCGAGGCTGCGGGCGGCATCCTCCAGCTCCTCGGGTCCGAGGTCGCTCGCCGGCGTGTTGATGAGATCGCGTCCCATGGCGACGGCTTCAACGATGGCTTGCGCGAATCCACCTTCGGCTTCGCCCGGCATCTCGAGCGCGGCCGTCTCGTCGGCATTGCCATTGCTGCTTTTGTAGCGGCGGAAGCAATAGGCGCCGAGGCCCCAGGCAACGGCGGCGAGTTCGGCGTCCCCGACGGCGCTCGCCAGCCGATAGCGTCCCGGCGGCATCATGCTCGGCAGCGCACCGACGGCAAGCTCCGGCCGGTCCATCGGATCATTGGTGCGTGCCTCGCCGAGCCACAGCACGACGCCGGCGATGCTGCCATCGGCGCCGGGCAGCAGTACGTGCCTGCGCGCGCTGCCCTTCAGACCTTGCGCGTCGATCCAGGCTTTCTGGGCACCGGTCAGCGCCGCGCTCGCCATCCAGCCCGGGTCGCGGACTAGCCAGACAGGGATCGACTTGGCATTGGCGTCGGCGGGTACCAGCGCGCCGGCGGACGCGGGTGCGGATTTGGTCTTTTTGCTTGCCGGCATGGGGAGTTTGCTCAAAAACAGGTTGGTGCAGCGTGCGGGCTGGACAAGCCGATATTATCGGCAGCACAAGCTGGAAAGACAATTGCCATCGGCGCATCGGGTGTGGGCAAGCCAATGAGCTATCGACTGGTGATCGGCAACAAGAATACCTCGAGCTGGAGCTTGCGGCCGTGGCTCGCGATGCGGCACGCGGCAATACCGTTCGAGGAAATCAACATCAAACTGCGGCAGCCGGACACCAAGGCGCAGATCCTCCGCCAATCCCCTTCAGGCAAGGTGCCGGCGCTGGTCGTGGACGATCCGGCGCGTGACGGGTTCGTGGTGTGGGACACCCTGGCGATCCTCGAGTACCTGGCCGAGACCCACCCTGAAGCCTGTTTGTGGCCCCCCCCAAGGCCTGCACGCGCCCTTGCCAGAGCCGTATCTGCCGAGATGCACTCGGGCTTCCAGCAGCTGCGCGAGCACTGCCCCATGGATTTCGTGGCTCAAACCCCACGGCCGCAGCTCGCCGACCCCGTTGCTGCCGACGTGCGCCGCATCGTCGGCATCTGGCGGGACTGCCGGCGGCGGTTCGGCGACGGGGGCCCTTATCTGTTCGGGGCCTTCACGGCAGCCGATGCCATGTATGCGCCCGTTGCCTCCCGATTCCGCACCTATGTCCCCGATCTTGCTGCTTATGGCGATGACGGCACGGCTGCCGCATACGTCGCCACCCTGTTCGCCCATGAAGCGATGCGCGATTGGGAAGCCGCTGCGAAAGCCGAATGCGCTGCGGCTATCCGATAGCCGTTATCGGCCAGTGGCATTGATGCAACATGTGTGCTAAAATTAATACATTGTTGACGGCGGACCCAGAAACTTGAGGCAACCCGCGAATTCAGCGGGATGATTCGGGGCGGGGGTCCAACAAATGTCTGGAGCAGGCACCCGGGGTGCGATCGGCACCCCGCGCAGAAAGAGCCGGTTGGTAGCCGCGATCGGGTGCTGCCTGATGCTGGTGGCCTGCTCGCAGACAGACCTGGGCCTGTCCAATGCGCTGACGACGCAGCAGCAAGCTGCCAGCCCAAAAACCGCTTCGATTACGACCGGAGCCACCACTCCAGCCAGCGACGGCAAAGCCGAGCTGGCCAAAGCCACCGAGTATTGGGGCAAGGCCTACGGGCAGGATCCCAAGGACCCGCAGGTCGCGCTCAATTACGCGCGCAATCTCAAGGCGCAGGGCGAGAAGCAGCAGGCACTCGCCATCATGCAGCAGGCTGCGGCCGCCAATCCGACGCACAAGGGCATCGCCGGCGAGTATGGCCGCCCGCTGCTCGAGTTCAACCATGTGACGCTAGCCGACAAGCTGCTGGAGCAGGCCGACGATCCGCTAAATCCGGATTGGAAGATCGTTTCGGCGCGCGGCACGGTATTCGCCAAGCAGAACCAGTACAGCAAGGCCGTGCCGCTGTTCGAGCGGGCCCTGCAACTCGCACCGGATCAGGCGTCGGTGATGAGCAATCTGGCGCTTGCCTACGCCATGGAAGGCAATGTTGAGAAGGCCGAACCGCTGTTGCGCCGGGCCGCGGCGCTCGACGCCGGCGACCCCCGCGTCAATCAGAACCTGGCGCTCGTGCTCGGCCTGCAGGGCAAGTACGACGAGGCCAAACAGGCGATTGCCCGCGATGTGCCGCCCGATCGCGCGAGTGCCAACATCGACTACCTGCAGCAGATGGTGAAGCTGGACCCGAAGCCGATGCCGAAGTTGGCGGCCGCGAAAGATAAAGTGGCTGCCAAACTCAAACCGGCGGCGCCGGAGCAATCCAAAGAGGTGCCGGGCTGGTCGACCAACGTTGCCGTCGCCAAGCCGGCGAACTAGAGCAGGATCGCTTCAGATTGAAGCACATCTCCCGAGGGGGATTGTTGTGGCTGAAGCGCGAATCCTGCTCTGTTCCTCAAGTGTAGAGTGAGACACACGTTCTTGTGGAAGCCGAAGTGCTTCCATCAAGAACGATCTCACTCGAGGCATCACTCACCGCAGGCCGAGGGCGCGCGTCAGCACCGGCGCGGTGATCACGATCGTCGTCACCAGCCAGATCAGCAGCGAGGCGGTCGTGCTTTCGCGCAAGCCCCGCACGCGCTCATAGACGGCGGCGGGGATGCCACCTAGCAGCAGCGTGAAGACGGCTATCAGCACGCTCGGAAAATTCTCGAGCACCTGGGGATGATAGAAGATGGTGCGGCGGGTGAAGGCCGACACGAAATAGGAAACGAAATCGTAGAGCGGCGAGAAAATGGCGCCGTGCACGACGGCCAACGCGACGATCAACGCTAGCGGCAGCGTGCGCTTGAAGAGAACCGCGGCCAGGCTTGATGACGCTTGCATGCCTGTCACCGGATACTCTGCGCAGCGACGAATAGGGCAATGCGGATCACGTACAGGCAGGCGACCGCGTAGACGGCGACAATGGCACGCGGCACGAGGCGCGGCGTCACGGCGGCGATGGGCGCGCGCACCGGGCTGGTTACGGCGCGTAGCAGGCGCATGACGATGTTGTCGTCGCGCAATGCCATAGACAGGACCGCGTAGCCCATCAGCAGATAGATGAAGGCCACGACCACCATGTCGGACGCGACCAGATACCAACGCGCCGGCGTCATTATAGAGCTGCTCCCTCCCCGTGCCCCGCGGCCGGCTTATCATGGCGGCGGCCGGAATGAAACGCTCACCGGCTCCCGGCGAGGCCCAATGCCGCGCTTGCAGCAAGATTGAACTCCGATCGCAGCACTTTGTTTGTGTTTCACTTCCATCATGGAACGCAATCAAGAAATGGAGCAGCATCGATCCTGCTCCGGGCGGCAGGCAGACAGAGGGTTGCAATGACATCATGGACATCGGGATTGCGGGCGATCGTGCTCGGCATAACGCTCGTTGCTCTGGCGGGCGTCGCCTCGGCCCAGGAAGCCTGGCAGACCATGACCGGCCCCGAGCAGGCCTTCACGGCCGACCTGCCGGCGATCCCCAAATACACTGAGGGTCAAGCGGCGACGGCCGCCGGCGTGGCCTATACTACGCATCAGTACCAGCTCGAGTACGGCGGCTCGGCTTACGTTGTGCAATTCGTCGCCTACCCCAAGGACGTTGTCGTCGCCGATCCGCAATGGGTGCTGCAACAGGCGCTCGACCGCACGGCCGCAGGCATGGAAGGCGGCAAGTGGACGAGCACAAATTTCGTCAAGCTGAAGGGAGCGCTCAGCGTCAATGCCGTGGGTCAGCGGGGCGGCAGTGAGGTGCGTTCGTACATGGTTCTGAAAGGGCGCCAGCTGTTCACGTTGGTGCACATTGGCGCGGCCGGCTCTCCGGATGCGGAGCGGTTTGTCGCCTCGCTCAAGATCGCGCCGTAGTTTCCTCTCCCTGTGATGAATTAGAGAGACGACTCAGCGACCCATCACCCTCGGTAGTGCGCGAACTGGCCGTGCGGCTGGAAGCGCTCCAGGTAGGCCGGCACCACCGAGGCCATCGTGCGCGGTGCGGCGATGCCGAGGCCTGCCAGCGTGCGCTCTTCCTTGGCCGCGGCTTCACTGACCACGTTGGGACGCTGGAGCAGGCGGACTTGGTCGACCGTCAGCGGCCGCATCGAGTTGGGCAGCGGTAGCGTCAGCAGCGCACCGAGCTTGGCGAACAGAAATGGGACGCGCAGGTAGGGACGTCGGCGCCCCGACCATTCCTGCACGCCGTCGAGCAGCTCCCGGAAGCTGACCACGTCCGGGCCACCGAGCTCGTAGACGGCGCCAGGCTTTGCCTGACCGGCACAGGCGCTGGCGATGGCCGCCGCGACATCGCCCACGTAGACGGGCTGGAACCGAGTATAGCCGCCGCCGATCAGGGGCAGGAACGGCGCGAAGCGGGCCATGGCGGCGAAGCGGTTGAAGAGCTGGTCTTCGGCGCCGAATACCAGCGACGGCCGCAGGATCACCGCGCCCGGAAATTCCTCGAGCACCGCTGCCTCGCCGGCGGCCTTGCTGCGGGCATAGCGGGAGTTCGCTTTGCGATCCGCGCCAAGCGCGGAGACCTGCACGAAGGTCTTCACGCCGGCCTCGCGGGCGGCCTTGGCAGCTGCGCGCGCGCCGGCCACGTGCAGGGCGTGAAAGGTCTGCGGCCCGGACTTGGCCAGGACGGCAACCAGGTTCACTACCGCGTCGGCGCCCTCGACAGCGCGGCGCACCGAGTCAGGATACCGCAGGTTGGCCTGCACGGCATGGATCTGGCCGACGTCGCCCATCGGCTGCAGATGGCCGGCGAGGTCCGGCCGCCGCACGGCCGCACGCACCCGCCAGCGGTCCCGGGCCAGCGCCCGCACCGTGTGACGGCCGACGAAACCCGATCCCCCGAGCACGGTGACCAGACTGCCCTGCTCCAGCCGCGATGGCATGCGCTGAATCTCCCTAGTCCGCCGTCGTATCAGCCCTGGTCCGAGCAATAGCGAAGCGGGCCGCGCCTGTGAAGCGGGCGCCGGCCTCGCGCAGCGCAATTGACAATGCCGGGGGCGGGCACTAACTCATGCCGTTCCATGCAAGCCCCCCTGCCCAGGTGGCGGAATTGGTAGACGCACTAGTTTCAGGTACTAGCGCTGCAAGGCGTGGAGGTTCGAGTCCTTTCCTCGATCTCAACCGCAGCATCTTGCGCGGAGAGGTCTCCTCGATTGCCCCGTCCCCGTGGTTCTCGACCAAGGTCGCTGAGTTCGGGGTCGCTTTGTCTGAGTTCGGCCGAGATGAGGCGGAGGAGGTGATCATCCTCACGCGCAACACGCGCGGGCCCCTTAGCGGCTCGCGGAAGGTCTACCGAGAGCCCATCGACTACTCTGACACGGGACAGACCCGCCACTGGCGGGAAGAGCTGCGGGCCGTCAACGCCTTCCTGGCTCAAGCTGACATCGACTTCCTGGACGACGGCCTGCGACCGCGTATTGATCCCTTCGACCGCGTGATGCGCCGCCGCTTCCTGATCCTGCCCGATCAAGAGAGCAGGTTCGACCAGGGTGGTCGCCTGTTCGGCGGCTTCTGGCAGACCCTGAAGTCAGAGCGAAGGCGACACATCCGCATCGACGGAGAGCCGGTGGCGGTCCTCGACTATGGGTCGATGTTCACCCGCCTTGCCTACGCAGAGATCGGTGCAACGCCTCCTGAGGGAGACCTGTACGCCATCCCCGGCCTTCAGGGATACCGGAGTGGGGTCAAGCTCGCGATGAACACCCTCCTGTTCGATGGCGGCCCTCGCCGTTCGTGGCCGAGCGAGGTCGGAGTGGGTGTCGGGGACGATGATGCCGCCACCGATGCTGGTTCAGAAGCCGCCAGCTTCCAGGCACGACTGCCCGGGGGGTGGGAGTGGCCACGACCAAGAACGCCATTCTTGGAGTTCACCCAGCACTCAAGCAGGCATGGGGTCGCCGTCTTGGGTATCGACTGATGTTCATGGAGAGCGACATCTTGATCGCTGTGCTCCAGGCACTCGCCAACGACGGCACACCTGCGCTGGGTCTCCATGACGGGGTCATGGTCGCCTGGTCGAAGGCGGACAAGGCCCATGCGGTCATGTCCGAGGTAGCAAGGAGGATGACGGGCATCTCCATCCCCGTCTCTTCAGAAGTCCTCATAGCTATGAACGCAGGGAGGTGAGGTGGGGCAGTTCCTCTTCAGTGTCTCTCTTGTGTCAGGTGGGGGGAGGGTCCTCATCAGTCACTCTCTTACAAGACACCTCACATAACACCTGCTGCTCCCCTTCCTCCATCTATAAGACCCGTAAGGACGAGGCCGAGCTGGTGGCCGCGCTGTCCATGTTTCAGGACACTTCGTCCGGTGGGTCGAGACTTTCGTGCTTTCTGATGGCCTCCCACAAAGCAAGCAGCCCGGGATGTCCAGCCTGTAGTGCTAAGAACCGGACGCCGATGTGGGTGCCCGCAACCCAGATTACTTGGGCCGGCAGCCGAGTACCGGACAGTAGCTCCACCGTCACGCGCTCGCCCATGGCGGCTGGGAAGCTGCTTACAAGCCGAAGGCCGTTATGAGAGTAGTCCTCGATGACCACGCTGCGGACAAGTCGGTGGCAGTGCAGCAGGGCTACGATGTGAACCCGCCGCCTAACGCTTAGTCGGCGTTCCTGCAGGGCCAGCGGTTGCTGAAACATACTGCACCGTCCATCGGCTCGAAACCAAGGGGCAGGGTCACACGCAGTAATGCGCGGTCCTTGGGAGAAGCTCGGGGGGACGCTTCTGCCTGCCATCGGGGGGAGAGGGACAGGAGAACGTGACCCTGCCACGCAAGCATCCCATCTTCCTCGCGCTGCTCTATCAGCAGATGTACTGAATTTGATGTGTGCGGAGTACCGAGGGCGCGTGCCAATCCGAGAGCCTTGTCGCGGCCGCCGTCCCGGTAAGCCCACAGTACGCCCCGTTGTGGTCAACGACCTCAGTCTCCCCCAAAACGGGGAATGCGCGGCCCTGCTGCCCGACCTACCTAACACCCGTCGCCGCTGTCATTCGATCATGGATGGAACTGCGACTGGCCAAGCCTGACCGCCATGTGGCGTCGGTCGGCTTTTGCGGCGAACACGCGACCGTTGGCCCGGTATTCGCATGCGAAAGCTGACACCGCCATGTCTCGCGACAAGAGCACCGCCCTTAGGAGCTGCGACGTTGGATCAGGTTAACCAACCCACGACGACGGACCCCGCGTCGGTGGGAGACTGTGGAGGGCGGCGCGAACGACCTCGCTCCTCCTGACACTTGGGTTCACGTGCGCCCTGCTGGTCGATCTTCCGGCATCGGCGTCAACGAACTACGACCAAGCTTCTCAGAAGGTGCTCGCGCAGGGGAGCGAGCCATCAGAAAACCAGCGCTGGCCCGTGGATCAAACTCGGAGGGGATCGGGTCGGATGCGCAGCGCCCGGCGGCCGTAACCTCGGATGATGACATCACTGCCCAATCAGAAGAGACGAAGCAGGGACCGTCCATCTCGCAACTCACGTGGTGGCATCCAGTTGGCCAAGGGTAGCAGAATGACACTCTCGTCGTGACGCGCTCGCACGAGACCGAGGGGGCAGGGTCACACGCAGTAATGCGCGGTGCTTGGAGGAAGCGGGGGACGCTCTGCCTGTCATCGGGGGAGAGAGACAGGAGAAGGTGACCCGCTGCCGCAGCGATCGACCTTGCCGTTTGCACGGACCATCGGCAGTATTCTTGAAAATCGAACGCGGCCAGCCTGTAGTGCGTGACGTATCTGCTGTTGTCGGACAGAGCTTGAAAACGGGTCACAGGACTGGTACACAGCGCCAGTCAGGGCGATGAAATTATCTTTGTTTTTCAGAGTGGTGGGAGCCGGAATGCCTTCTCCTCTCCTGGGCACCATCCGATCAGCAAGTGCCTGATCGCGTTAAACTCTCTCATACACAACCTAAGGCAAATACCAACGCCTTCTGGGTCACACCAGGCGCCTGGCTCTTGAGTATTTTGTTCAACAGCGCGTGCTGGCTGACGTGAAGCGTGCCGCGCGGGACGGCACCGTCTGACGGCCACGTACCTCGCCTTGACAGCTGGGGGCAACCACGGTGGTGCCTGTCGTCTCCGACGCCAAAGTCGAACAAGCACGACTAGTCGTCTCTGGGAGGGAGCGCGAGGTTGAGGGCCAGATAAGCGACCATCAGGTACAGCAGGGCGAGTTGGAGCAGCACCACTAATCTTGCAAGATCACGAGGACGACAAGCATCCAGAACGCTGCCAACAGCAGGGAGACGCTGAGGAGGGCAGGGTCGAGGATGTAAGGCGCCACAGCCTCCCCAACCTCGTAGGCGTAAGCAGCCACGGTCTGGGTCATGCAGAGCCCCCGCTGGGTGATGAAGCCCGCATGATTACAGGACGGCAACCTATCGGCGCATGCCCGTTTTGGGGGAGACCTCGGCCAAGACACGGACTACTTTCTATTCCCGAGACCTCCACCGTTGGCGCATGGGCCGGCGCTGCCCAACAGATCGGCGCTTGAGGGTGGGCGCCTGAAGTGATGGTCCATCGATGCGCCGTTGTTCACAGACTGCACGGCTGATGCCGGCCGCGCCAGTTTTTCGCACAGGCTGGCGGCAATAGCGCAGACGGCCTAGAAGGGGGCTGCCCGCATACTCGGCGCGGCTGCAGCTGGGTCGCGCATGAACCGTTCTGTGTCTGTCGTGCTGGCTGTGGCCGTCACCGGCGTGTGTCTCTGGTTCCTGTTGACGCCCGAGGTTCTGCACTCCCTGCGCCGCATGGGCACGGATGCCAAGCCCCTGCCCGTGGTCGCCGCGTTTCTATTCTGTACGCTAGTGCAGTGGCTGCGCGCTTGGCGCTATTCGATGATGACGGCGGCGCGCCTCGATCTCCCGGACAATGCCATGGTCCGCATCGCCTGCCAGGCCAACTTCCTCAACTTCGCGCTGCCGTTCCGGCTGGGAGAACTCGGCTATCCCGTGCTCATGCAGCGCCGCTATGGCATCCGCTTTTTGCAAGCGACCGGCGTGCTGCTGTTGGCCCGGCTGTTCGATCTGGCGGCGGTAGGCTGCATCTTTCTGGCGTCGGCATGGGCGCTCGGAATGGTGCCTGGCATCTTTAATCTGATCGCCGCTGCCGGTGCGGTGGCGCTCGCGGTTGCGCCGTTCGGTGTGGCTCTGGCGGGGCAGGCTTTGCGCCCGCACCTGGTGCGGCTGCCTTATGTCGGAGCAACCATCGCCGAGCCGCTCAGCGCTGCGCTCGATGCGCTGGGCGACATGCGTGTGCGGTTGGCGGTGGTGGCGGTCGGCTTTGCCATCTGGCTGGCGCTGGCGCTGATGGCGGTGCTGACCGCGCAGGCCGTCGTCGATACCGTGCCGGCCGCCGCTGCGGTGCTCGGAGGTGCGGCCAGCAGTCTGGCCTTCGCGTTGCCGATCAACGGCATTGCCGGCATCGGTCCGACGCAGGCGGCGTGGGTGGCGGCGACGGTTCAGACGGGCGTACCGTGGGACGACGCAGTGGTGAGCGCGCTGGCCCTGCACGCGGTCGTGCTGGTCAATGCCATCGTGCTGGGCGGGCTTGCCATGCTGCCGTGGCCGGGCGACGCGGCGGCGAAGTGAACTTCAATCCCCGTAAGTTGGTCGAGCGAAGCTGGTGGACGCCGGGGCGCGCTTCGACAAGCTCAGCGCGGGTTGTGCCGACGCGACAAAGACCGGTGACAGCCCAATTTTCAGGTGCATGCCGGACTGACGACCTTTCTATAACCTTTTGATGCTGTTAGAAGCAGGAAACCTGTCGCTTTTCCAGTCGTCGCCGGATGGATGCCCGTGAGCCCCACCATCAAGCTGTACAAGAACGATCTGCCTGCGGGCCTCGTCTTTCCGAACGGCGTCGCCATCGACTCCGAGACCATGGGGCTCAACCCCCAGCGCGACCGCCTATGTGTCGTGCAGTTGTCGGCCGGCGACGGCAGCGCGCATCTGGTGCAGTTTGACGGCAAGGACTGGTCCGCCCCGCGGCTGAAGGCGCTGCTGGCCGATCCGGCGGCGCTCAAGATCTTCCATTTCGCCCGCTTCGACATGGCCATGCTGAAGCGGTACCTGGGGGTCCTGCCGCAGCCTGTTTACTGTACCAAGATCGCCTCCAAACTGGTTCGCACCTACACCGACCGGCACGGCCTGAAAGACCTGTCCGCGGAGTTGCTCGGCATCGAGCTGTCCAAGCAGCAGCAGAGCTCGGACTGGGGTGCAGACAAGTTGACCGACCAGCAGAAGCACTACGCCGCTTCCGATGTCCTGCACCTGCACGCTTTGAAGGCAAAGCTCGATGCCATGCTGCAGCGGGAGGGCCGCTTGGCCGAGGCTGAGGCCTGCTTCCGTTTCCTGGCTGTGCGCGCCGATTTGGACCTCGCCGGCTTTGCTGACATGGACATCTTTGCGCACTAACTCACAGGCCGAAATGCCTGCAATCGCGCGGCGGCGGGCGCTTGCCACTGGTCCCAATATAACCCAAATTGGCCCGCAGTTTCCGCGCGAACTCGGGCGGGGTGGGGGTTCTCCGCCGCAATCCGGTAGCTCGCCGATGGCAATGACAATGGACATGCGCGACCGCAGGGTTGCGGGGGCGACCGGTGCGTCGGACCGCGCGCGCGCGTTCGCTATTGCCGGCCGGCACACGCAGCTGGTGAAGATGCTGCGGATGGCGCTGCCGGTATCTGCGGTCTGCATCTGTTTGGCCTACGGATTGATGCTCAGGACCAGCTGGAAGATCGGTTCCGGGCGGCTCGATGTCGGCCAGATAGAGCTGACGCCCGACGACTTGACGATGAAGAACCCAAAGTACTTCGGGGTCAACAAGGACGGCAGCCGCTACGAGGTGCGTGCCAAACGGGCCGTGCTCGATCTCAATCCGAAGGCGCCCATCAAGCTGATGGATATCGAAGGCGACCTGGTCCAGACAAGCAACGTCGTCACCAAGCTGAAATCCAAGAACGGCTTGCTCGACAATACCAAGGGTGAGCTGGAGCTCTACGACGGCATCGAGATCGATGCGTCCAACGGCATGCGCGCGCGCATGTCGCGTGCCACGGTCTATTCGAAGGAGCACCGGGTCATCTCCAAATCTCCCGTGGAACTGGTGATGCCGACCGGGACGGTGCGTGGCGCGACCATGACCATGCAGACCGACACGCACGAGTCGACCTTCGTCGGCGATGTCGCGGTCAACCTCGTGCCCGGTGCCCAGCAATCCACCGTCGGTTTTGGTCGCGACGCGCGACAGCCTGTGGATGTCACGGCCGAGCAGCTTTACATCAACGACACCGATCACTTCGCGCTGTTCACCGGCAGTGTCGTTGCCCTGCAAGGCGATACGACACTCAAGACGCCCGAGTTGCGCATCGCCTACGAGGGCAAGGCGGCCGATTCGCTGACGAGCGCGACGGCGGACGCACCCAAGGCCGATGCGGCGAGTGGTGGCTCACGCCTGTCGCGCATGGTGGCAAGCAAGGGAGCGGTCATCACCATGGGCGCGGACCGGCGCATCGCGGCCGATCAGGCCGATTTCGACGCCAAGGTCGATACGGCGCTGTTCCTCGGCAATGTTCTCATCAACCAGCAGAAGAACGTGCTGCAGGGTCGGCGCTTGTTCGTCGACCGCAAGAACAATAAGAGCCGTCTCGACTCGCCGGGCGAGGGTGGCCAGCCCGTCGGCCGCATCGCCGCGACGCTCTTCCAGGGCGAAGCCAAGGCGGCCCAGCCGGCCAAGGCTAAGTCGGCGGCGGCCGAGATGGCGGCGTCTGTCCAGGGCAGCATGCTCGGCACCTTCAAGGCGGATCCCAATGCGCCGATGGACATCGAGGCCAATACGCTCGACCTGTTCGACGCCACCAAGCAGGCGGTGTTCAGGACCAACGTCAAGGCACAGCAGGGCGATCTGGTCATCCGTACGGTCGAGCTGACGGCCTTCTATACCGGCCAGTCCGCGTTCGGCATGGGCGGCACGGGCGAGGATGCCAAGGGCTCCTCACCCACTTCGCAGCTGACCAAAGTCGAGGCCAAGGAGAAGGTGCTGATCACCTCCAAGGACGGGCAGTCCGCCACGGGCGATTGGGCAATTTTCGACGTGAAGGCCAACACGGTGCTGCTGGGCGGCCACGTGGTCGTCTCGCGCGGCAAGGACGTGGCCGAGGGCCCGCGCCTGAAGATCGACCTCACCAGCGGCTTCTACCGCTTCGAGGGCGAGAATGAGGCCGCCGTGCGACCGTCCACGTCCGGTACGCCGGAGGTGCCGGCCAAAGCCACCGGGCCGGCTCTGTCGTCGAGCCCCGCAGAGACGCCAACGGGTCGCGCCTGTCCGCCCGGCAAGCAGTGCCTGCTGTTCTTCCCGCAGGAGGCCAAGGAGCGAGCCCAAGGCGCGATCAAGAAGGGGGGCGGGCCGGCGATCGACGAGGCCTGGCAACCGAGCACAAGCGGCAGCTCGGTCATCCGAGGCAACTAGTGTGATGATCGAGAAGTCCGCTACATCGCTTCGGGCTGGGTCGGGAGGCGGATCTCTCGATCTGAATCACACTGGAATCATGAATTGGCTAGTGTCCCTCAGATCGCGAAATTCGTTCCCCATTAGCCGCACACTCAGACGAATTTCGCGATCAGGACACTAGGCGATGCGCCTATTCCCCTTCAATCTGCGTAGCAAACCCAAGCCGCCGCCCAATCGCCCGGCGGTTCCTGGGCGGCCGCGCCAGTTTCGCAACGGTCACCCGGCGGCGCCGGTTCACCATGAAGAAGAGATCTATGGCGGGCCAGGCTGGTTGACCGCGGTCAACGTGCAGAAGAGCTATCGCGGCCGCAAGGTCGTGAAGGGGGTCAGCATTGCGACCGGCCGCGGCGAGGCGGTTGGCCTGCTCGGCCCCAACGGCGCCGGCAAGACGACCGTGTTCTACATGATCACGGGGCTGGTGCCCGCCGACGCCGGCAACATCACGCTGGACGGCCGCGATGTAACGCGCCTGCCCATGTACCGGCGGGCGCGCCTGGGCATCGGCTACCTGCCGCAGGAGGCCTCGATCTTCCGCGGCATGACCGTCGAACAGAACATCATGGCGGTCCTCGAGCTGGTGGAGCCGCGGCGCAAGAAGCGCAAGGAGCAGCTCGACAGCCTGCTCGAGGAGTTCAAGATCACCCGGCTGCGCAAGTCGCCGTCGTTGGCACTCTCGGGCGGCGAGCGCCGACGCTGCGAAATTGCCCGCGCGCTGGCCTCGCGGCCGTCGTTCATGCTGCTGGACGAGCCATTCGCCGGCATCGATCCGCTGGCGGTGGGCGACATCCAGGATCTAGTGCGCCATTTGACGCAGCGCGGAATTGGGGTCCTGATCACGGATCACAATGTCCGCGAGACGCTGGACCTGATAGACCGTGCCTACATCATCTACGACGGCCGGGTCTTAACACATGGTAACCCTCAGGAAATCAAATCGAACCCAGACGTACGCCGCGTTTACCTCGGCGATATGTTCGATTAATGCGGCAAGCTTATAACTTGACCCCGTAGCGTGTCGTGGCGACGATCGGGGCCGTAATGTCGCTAACGCCAAAATTGGAGCTGAGACAGGGCCAGCAGCTGGTGATGACACCCCAGCTGCAGCAGGCTATTCGTCTGCTTCAACTCTCCAACATCGAGCTGTGCACCTACGTCGAGACGGAGCTGGAGCGCAATCCGCTGCTCGAGCGCACGGAAGCTCCGGAAGAGCCGCCCGAGCGCGCCGAAGTGCAACGCTCCGACGACGCCGAAGACGCGGACGGCGAGCGGGACTGGAGCACGGAGGAGGTGCCCGTGCTCGTCAACGGACAAGCGCAGGAGAGCTCCGCGGACACCGCACCGCGCGAAGGCGGCGCTGCTGAGCCCGATGCGTCGGGCTGGGCATCGCTAAAGCCCAGAACCAACAATTCGTTCGGCGGTGAGGACGTCAACCTCGAGGACTTCGTGGCGGCCGGGCGCTCGCTGGCTGACCATCTCAACGAGCAGCTGCAGATGCTGATCACCGAGCCCGCCGAGCGGCTGATCGGCTCCCACCTGATCCACATGGTGGACGAGGCGGGCTACCTGCAGGGCGACCTCGACGATCTGGCCGAGAAGCTCGGCGCGCCGAACTCGCTCATCGAGAAGGTGCTGGGCCAGCTGCAAGGGTTCGACCCGACAGGGGTGTGCGCGCGCAACCTCGCTGAATGCCTGGCGCTGCAGCTCAAGGACCGCAACCGCTACGATCCGCAGATCGCTCGGCTGCTCGATAATCTGGCCCTGCTCGGTAGCCACAACCTGGCTGCGCTGAAGCGGGCGGTCGGTGTCGATGCGCAAGAGCTGTCCGAGATGATCGCCGAGATCAAGCAGCTCAATCCCAAGCCTGGCTTGAGGTTTGGCTCTGTGCAGATTCAACCGGTGCTGCCCGACGTCATGGTGCGCCCGGCGCGCGACGGCAGCTGGCTGGTGGAGCTCAACAACGAGACCTTGCCGCGCGTGCTGGTCAACCGCGGCTACTATTCGACGGTGTCCAAGACGGCGCGCTCCGAGCAGGACAAGGGCTACCTTGTCGAGTGCCTGCAGAACGCCAACTGGCTGGTAAAAAGCCTAGATCAGCGCGCACGCACCATCATGCGCGTGGCCGAGGAGATCGTGCGTCAGCAGGACGGCTTTCTCACGCACGGCATCGAACACCTGAAGCCGCTCAACCTGAAGACGGTGGCGGACGCCATCTCGATGCACGAGTTGACCGTCAGCCGCGTGACCTCCAACAAGTACATGGCGACCCCGCGCGGCATCTTCGAGCTGAAGTACTTCTTCACCTCGGCGATCGCTTCGGCCGATTGCGATGGCGAGGCGCATTCCTCCGAAGCTGTGCGTCATCGCATCCGCCAGTTGATCGATGCCGAAATCGGCGGCAGCCGTGCTTTCCGATGACAAGATCGTCGAGCAGCTGAAGCGCGACGGTATCGACATTGCCCGGCGCACGGTGGCCAAGTACCGGGAGGCGCTGCGCATTCCGTCCTCGGTGCAACGGCGGCGCGAGAAGCAGATGGCCGCCCGCCTGGATGCAAGCGTCTGAGGCGCTGAGGAGTTCCTTGCAGGGCCGTTTCATGGCGTATCCCGCTGCAACAAAAGTTGTGCCAGGGCGCATTTGACACCCCGTACTGCCTGATCTACGGTCCGCCCCGTTTTGGGCCACTCGCGAGGTCGAGATGGCGCCACAAGTATCGTCATCTTGCAGTGGCAATGGTGGGTCCACGGTTCGGAAGATGCCCAGGCAAGACCTGGTGAACCGATCGGGGAGCATTGCGGATGACGTTCGGGTTCCTGCCCAGATTGCGTGGGGACGCTCTGCGGGACGGAATCGGGGGATATCCATGGGATATCACTCAAGATGGGCGCAGGGGTGCCCAGCAATTCGCGTAGCGCAAGCGCGCCAAGCCCGAGTGGGATGAGCGCAGGTACGGCACAAAAGGTGCATGAAGGCGTTGGGGCTTCGGATACAGCGCATATCAGGTTGAAGAGAAGAACGATGGATCTCGGTGATCTTCTGTCGCCGGAAGCGGTTTTTCCCTCCCTGAGGGCCAAGAACAAAAAGCAGGCGCTGCAGGAAATCGCCCAGAAGGCGGCTGGCCTGACGGGTCTTGATGCGCGCGACGTGTTCGAGACGCTGCTGCAACGCGAGCGGCTCGGCTCCACCGGCGTCGGCCGGGGCATTGCCATTCCGCATGGACGCATTGCGGCGCTGCCGCGTATCGTCAGCCTGTTCGCTAGGCTGGAGGAGCCGATCGCCTTCGAGGCCCTCGACGGTGAGCCCGTCGGCCTGATCTTTCTGCTGCTGGCGCCCGAGCATGCGGGCGCCGACCATCTGAAGGCGCTGGCGCGCATCTCGCGGCTGCTGCGCGAGCCGGCGACCATCGAGAAGCTGAAGGCTGCCAAGGACCGCGCGGCGCTCTATTCGGTGCTGACCGAGCCGGCTGCCTCGCACGCGGCGTAGGCTGGGCTCTGGTCCCTCTGCCACGGAGCCAGCCGATTGAAGCGGCGCAAGGCCCGTGCGCTGTTCAATCCCAACTGATGCTGTTTCGGACGCTAGCCGCCGAACTTCTCGAGGAAGGCCTCGGGCGAGAGGGAACGGAAATCGGCGAGCGCCGCCTGCAGCCTCTCATGCTCCCAGTCCCACCACGCCAGGGCTTCGATGCGCCTCGCTATGTTGGCCGGAAAACGCGGCTTGACCAGCTTGGCGGGCACTCCGGCGACGATGGTATAGGGCGCGACGTCCTTGCTGACGATGGCCCCCGCGGCGATCACGGCTCCCGTCCCGACCGTCCGCCCGGCCAGCACGATGGCGCCGTGCCCGATCCATACGTCGTGGCTGATGCTGACCGCCCGCGACCGACGCCAGTCGAAGAACTCAGCCTCGTCCTGCTCGCCTTCAAAGTAGGCACTCGCCCGATAGGTGAAGTGGCTCTGTGAGACGCGCCACATCGGATGGTTGCCGGGATTGATGCGCACATGCGAGGCAATCGAGCAGAACTTGCCGATGCGGCTGTAGATGATCTCGCCGTCATTGACGATGTAGCTGTAGTCGCCGAACTCGGTCTCGATCAGACGCGTGCGCGCGCCAACCGCGGTGTAGTGGCCGATCCGGCAATGCTCGACAGTCGCGGTCGGATCAATCAGTGGCTCCAGCCCGAGCCTCTTCATCGGGTCATGGCCTCAGAGCAGGACCTTGCGAATGCGCGCACTTAGCATATCGATCAGCATCAAGGTCAGCACTATAATGATGACGATGGTCGCGGTCTCCGAATACTGGAAGGCGCGGATGTTCTCGTAGAGGGACTGCCCAATGCCGTCGGCGCCGACGATGCCGAGCACGGTCGCGGAGCGGACGTTAGTCTCGAAGCGGTAGAGCGTAAACGAGCTCCATAGCGGCATTACCTGCGGCACGATGCCGGGTACTCATTGATGGCGCGCAATGGGTCCGTAACGCGGCGCACCGGCTGCGCGATGCAAGCCGGGCAGACGTTGCAGGAACTCAGAATGGCGAAGGGAATGGCGAAGAAAACTGCGAGTGCCGTGACAGAAAAAGGGCGCAGCTCGAAATCGGCCTGCGCTCCAATTTAGCCGGAGCGACGTCGATCTGGTGGTCGACAATTCGAGCGCGTTGTGCCGAGCGACAGACACGCAGGCGGACTGGCTAATCTTCCGATATGGCTGCTGCTGAAACCGAGCGATGTTCCTATTTCGTTCTTGACCTGCATTGGGCATTATCGGCTTGACAAACCCACGGAAATTGGGCACTGTTTCCCTTAGAAATCAGGGAAAAGTTTGTCATGTCTGTTCTCAACGCGCCCACTTTCACGATGAGGAAGCGGCGTTCGCCAAGCTCGAAAACATCGTATGGCCGGATGGCCCGGTGTGCCCGCACTGCGGCGCCAGATCGCATCTATCCGCTCAAGGGCGTGCGGTCCAAAGCAAGCAAGAAGAACCCGGAAGGCGTCGACCGTCTCGGCCTCAAGAAGTGCGGCCACTGCCGTAAGCAGTTCACGGCCCGCGTCGGCACTGTGTTTGAAAGCAGCCATATCCCGCTGCACAATGGTTTCAGGCTGCGCATCTGCTGTGCTCCAAAGAAGGGCATCAGCAGCCATCAGTTGCACCGCATTTTGAAAGTCACCTACCAGGCAGCATGGTTCGCCTCGCACAGGCTACGTGAGGCCATGCGCACGGGCGCGCTTGCTCCCATGGGCGGCGGCGGTAGCGGCATCGTCGAGATCGACGAGACGATCGATGGCCGCGCTCGACGCATCCAAGGGCCGCAGGCCGTCAAGGAACGGGCATCACCAACTCGGCGCATAAGAACGCCGTCCTGTCGCTCGTGGAGCGCGGCGGCAAGGTGCGCAGCTTTCACGTTGCGGCAGCACAATGAACGAGGTCATCCCCATCGTGCGCGAACGTCGCCAAGGAGGCGGCGTCATGACGGATAGGCGAAGCACTACAAGATCGGCGACGAGGCTTCGCGAGCCACGACCGCGTCAATCACAGCAAGGACGAGTACGTGCGCTACGAGGAAGGCCGTCCCGTCGATCCACACCAACACGGTTGAGGGCTATTTCGCGTGTTCAAGCGCGGCATGAACGGCGTCTATCAGCACTGCTCAGAGAAGCACTTGCACCGCTATCTTGCCGAGTTCGATTTCCGCTACAACGCGCGGTCTGCGCTGGGCGTCGAGGACGAGGCTCGCACGGAGAAGGCGCTGCGGGCATTACCGGCAAGCGTCTGACCTAGGAAAACCGGGACGATCTGTATTGCTCTCACCTGCTCCGCTGCGATTGTTGAAACAGCGCGGATTGTCGTCTGCGTCGATGCGCTCACCAGCAGCGACGTGGGGAAGCATGGACTACTTACAAAGGGACAGGCATAGGACGTGATTGGCGCTGTCTAACTGCTGGCATATCCGGTGACATAAACACTCTGCTGCCCCTACTGCGGAAACGCTTCAAAAGCGCCGCGACCATCGATGAGACAAACATCCTCTCGCTGATCGAGGGAGCCATCTCCGAGAGAAAGCGCCAGAAGGCGAGCGAAATAACGGTCGGGCAATGGGGCTTCGAATATGAAGAGTTCCTGAATTGGAAGGCTCAGTTCCCAGAAGATGCGTTCGCCAAGACAGTTGATGAGATTAAGAAAATTGACTTGGGCGTTCATCTACACATTTCTGTATATATGAAAGAGGTGCTCACCGAGGCCCATTTTGTGCGCTCTTTGGAAGGCAGTTTCTGACCCGGATTTTTGTATGGGTGGAGATGGCGCACAATCCACGTTGTCGACGCATCGGATGTGCCGCCGTTGGTGATGCAGAAAGCCACCGGTTGCACGACGGCGCTTATTGCCTGGGACGAGATGCTCTTTACTTGGCCGATAGGTCGCAGCAACAACACGATTGACCGCCGCGCGTTAGGGCACAATATCTTGTGTAGTTCCGCGTAACCGCAGGCTAGCCATGGCACCCCGCTCCAACTGGAAGGGCTATCTCAAGCTCTCCCTCGTCTCGGCGTCGATCGCCATCTACCCGGCGACCTCCGCCACCGAGAAGGTCTCGTTCAACACCCTCAACCGCGCTACCGGCAATCGATTGAAGCGGCAGATGGTGGACTCGGTCACCGGCGACGTCGTCGAGAGCGACGAGCAGGTGAAGGGCTATGCGGTCGCTAAGGACCAGCACGTGATGGTTGAGGCGGACGAACTCGCCGAGATCGCCATCGAGAGCTCCCACACCGTCGACATCGAGAAGTTCGTGCCCAAGGCATCGATCGACGACCGCTATCGGGATACTCCGTATTATTTGGCGCCGGAAGATCAGGTCGGTCAGGAGGCGTTCGCGGTCATCCGCGATGCCATGAAGAAAAAGAAGATGGTGGGCATCGCCCGCGTGGTGATGGCCAGGCGTGAGCGCGTGATGATGCTGGAGCCCTTCGGCAAAGGATTGATGGGCACCACTCTTCTCTATCCCTATGAGATCCGCGGCGAAGACGCCGCGTTCGAGGACATTCCCGACATCAAGCTTCCCGAGCAGATGGTGAAGCTCGCCGAAGACATCATCGACCGCATGACGGGCGAGTTCGAACCGGACAAGTTCGAGGACCGCTACGAGCAGGCGATGATCGAGCTGATCCGCTCCAAGCAGGCTGGCTTGCCGGCGCCGAAGGAAAAGGCCACGCCACGTCCGGCCAACGTGGTCAACCTGATGGAGGCGTTGCGCAAGAGTGTTGAGGGCTCGACCAGCAAGGCCAAGGCTTCAGCGAAAAAGGCCGAGCCCACCAAAAAGGAAGAAGTGCCGCCCGAAGCGGAAGGTGGCAAAGGGATGAGTCCGCTATCCAAGTTCGAGATGGCCTTGCGGGGCTTGTTGGCGCTCGACATGCAAGAGCTTGTCGATGCCGGTGCGATTTCCGACCGCGATTATCCAGCGTGGGATGCGTTCGAGGCCGATCGGGTCAAATGGTTGTTGGCGCACCCGGTGGAGGCTCAGGCGGTGTGGCTGGCGATCTGGCGCCACATCAACAGTGAGCCATCCACCGTCGACACTACCAACCTGGTCGAGCTCGACAGCGTCCGCAGCCGCAAACGCTAGGTCGACCGAGAACCTGTGCCACATCTTCGATTTCCTTAATCCGGCCTTTCGAATCACGACGCCTGTGTTTCGTTGTTGTCTGGGTTCTCGGCCGGTTCCTTAAAGGTGCATGATGGCGGATCCGTCGCGCAAGTCATCCGTCTCGGTTCGCCGCCGGCTGGAGTTCGAGGGCGAGACTTGGCACGCCCTCACCCAGCTTGCGCACGAGACGGGCAGAACCTTGCAGGAGCTGACAGCCGAGGCGTTCGGTGATCTGCTGAAGAAGCATCACCGGCCGGCAACCTTGCGGGATGCGCTTAGGCAGAGTACGCGATTGCTGCCCGCCAATGACGCGAAACCTGTCAGGTACCAACGCAGCCGCTAACCCCCGATATGGTATCGCCGCTTCGGCGCCGTCGTTGATGCGCCGCGGCTTCCACATTTAGCCCTTCCCGCCGCACTCCTTACCGGCTGGCCAGCGCTTCGCCTCGTAGGCCTCAAGCACGTTGGCGATTGCCTCGCGCTCCCGCGCCTCGGGCGACCCTTCGATACAACCGTCCAACGCATCGGCTCTCTCAACGAGAAGTGCGTGCATCCGGTCTGATTCCGGCGTTGCCCATGCGGTCACTCCTGAGGCGGGATGCCACTTGCCATCGGCGAACGTGTAGCCCAATGCATCGAGAATCTTGACGGCAGTGATACGTTGTCGATCGATCTCGCTCATAAACGCCACCTCTAGGATTCAATCCGAAGCATTAGGCTGCCAGCAGCAGATCTTTCTTCTCGAACCCCGACTGCACGATCTGCATTCGCTCGGCATCCAATGCCTTGATGAGGCTGAAAGCTTGCTCGGGCGTGCCATCCAGCCAGGTTGCAAACCAGGCGGCTAGCCCCAGCCCGAGCGCGATGATGTTCTCGCGGTGCTCTACGGCGTCTATGGGCGACTGTATGAGCTCATGTTCGCGGGCTGCTCATGCAGACCCGTGAGTACGGCCGTTGCGAACACGTTGAGGCGGCGAAGCAGATGAGACTTCGGGATCATGGAGCACTCCCGCCGCCCACAAACAGCAGGAATCACCGTCGCCTGCGCCCACAATCCCTTGTCGACAGCATCGACCCGGACCTGCCACATCGCCCGTCCCCGCGCCCCATTCGAAGATTTCTTCGCACTGCGAGGTTGAGATTCGGTAGGGCCTTCCATTTGGGCTTCCTGAATGTGGGGATTTAGGCGGCGACGTCTGCCGTATCGTTGAATTTGCGGCGCATGACGCCGATCTCGCTCGCAGGCACCGGCCGGCCAAGATGAAACCCCTGCACTTCATCAATGCCGATCGCGCGTACCCAAGCCAGTTGATCGGCGGTCTCGACTCCCTCGGCGGTTGTCGTCATCCCTAAACCGTGACCCAGTGCCACCACAGCCTGAATGATGGTTTCACACTGCTCTTCCTTGCCGAGGCCTTGCGTGAATGACTGATCAACCTTGATCTTGTCAAAAGGGAAACTGCGCAGGTTGCTCAGGCTCGAGTAGCCGGTGCCGAAATCATCCATCGAAATGCGCACGCCCAGACCACGCAGGGCGTGCAAGGTTGCCAGGGTCTTCTCCGTGTTCTCCAGAAGCGCCGACTCGGTGATTTCCAGTTCGAGCTCACTCGCAGATAGACCTGAACTGGCGAGCGCATCCGCGGTGACTTGGACCAGATCACTTTGTTTGAACTGCAGGGGCGACAGATTGACAGCCACTTTGATGCCCCGCGGCCAGGTGGCAGCTTGCGCACAGGCCGCGCGCAGCGCCCACTCTCCGATGCTGGCGATCAGCCCGGTCTCTTCGGTTAGCGGAATAAATTCCGTTGGCGAGATGCGCCCGCGTTCGGGATGGTTCCATCGCAATAACGCTTCGAAGGCGGTAATTCTGTTGCTCTCAATATCAACGATCGGCTGGTAAAATAATTCGAAACCAGAGCTTGCCATCGCATTGCGGAGATCCCGTTCCATCTTGCGGCGCGCATACATGCGCGCATCCATCTCGGGCTCAAAGAACCTGTAGGTGCCCCGTCCCTCCCTCTTGGCGCGATAGAGGGCAAGATCAGCATTCTTCAAGAGCTGCTCTGGATCGGCCGCGTCCGAGGGCGCGACAGAAATGCCGACGCTGGTGCCAATGACGATCTGGTGATCATTAATCTGGTAAGGTGCAGCGACGGACTCAATCAAGCGGGAGGCAAGGAATGTTGCTCCCACCGGTTGGCTGACGCCGCGCTGAAGGACCGCAAATTCGTCGCCGCCCAAACGCGCAACGGTATCTTCGGCTCTGACAGTGTCGATCAGTCGCCGCGCAACGGCCTTGAGAAGCGCATCGCCGGTGGCGTGCCCGAGCGTATCGTTGACCTCCTTGAAACGGTCGAGATCCAGCCAAAGTATCGCGACTGGCCCTGCCTGTTCGGGGCACTCGAGGACACGCTCCAGTCGTTCTCGCAGAAGTGACCGGTTAGCAAGATCAGTCAACGCATCATAATGCGCCATATGTCTAATCCGCGCTTCGATATTGCGCTGTTCGGTGATGTCTTCGTGAGTAGCGACGTAACCGCCGCCAGGCATCGGCCGGTGCTTGATGAGGATGGAGCGACCATCGTTGAGTTCGGTGATCCGCGTGGTCGGAACGTTCTGGGCAGCGACTGAAAACACCTCTTGCGCCTGGCCGCTCTCCGCATCGGCGGCGTAGAGCCCGCTCGCTATGCGGTGCGCAGCAATTTCCTGCAGGGTGGCTCCGGGCGCGGTTAGCCGTACAGGTAAGCCATAAATTCGCGCAAATTGGCCGTTGCAGACCACCAGTCGCTGCTCGTGGTCGAACATGCAAAGTCCCTGCGTCATATTATTGAGAGCTGTGTCAAATCGCAGGTTCTGCGCCTGCAAGGCCTGCTCACGCCGCTTTAGCTCTGTGATATCAATGCGGACACCAATTGATCCACCATCGGCGGTCCGACGCTCGTGGATGCGTAGCCAGCGTCCATAGGGCAGACGCTGTTCATGTGTGTGTTGTGGCTGCCTATGGCGGGCCAAGCGCTCCGCAAGCCACGCTTCTTCGCATCCTTTTGCGTCGGGGTATTGTCTACGCGCAAGGCCGGCACGCACTAAGTCTTCGAAACGCCGTCCCGCGACAACTTCATCGGCGTTTTCGCCGTACAGTTCGGCGTACCGGGTGTTCCAAAGGACGAGGCGATCCTGGGCATCAAACAGCGCCAAGCCTTCAGGAACAATCCTAAACGCCTCGAGAAGCGTGACGTGGGCCTCCCGGGCCTCCCGAGCGGCGACTTCGGCCACAGCTTGCGCAGCAACCAACTTCTCTTCGGCCCGGTGTTTCTCCTTCGATCGGCGGTACCATGCGATGGCTGGTATCGCAAAGGACAGGCTGGTAAGCAGGCAGAGCGCGGCGGCTGCTCTTAGGAAAGTGTCATAGAAGCTGTCTCTTTGTGCGGTCTGATCCACATAAGCCGCAACGACGGCGACAACGCGTCCGTTCGAGGTGACGGGCATGACCGCGCGCGCAAAAAAGGGTGGTTGATCCAATCCTGTCCCGTCCCTCGTTTCCACAATAGGCTGTGCTGTCTTGGCCACGAGTGCCGCTTCGGTGCTGAAATCCGAAACGCTGGCAAGCGTGACCTCGTCATGATCTGATATCAGCAAAGAAAATCCATTGCGGTCGTATATCTCGTAGCGGAACACCTGATCCGATTTCTGCGATTGGTGGAAAAAGACCATGCTGGCGAGGGATGGCTTCTCTCCAGCGGCGATCTGTTCAAGATCGGCAACGTTTGAGGCCAAGTACTGCGCCCAGCTGCGCGCGGCGCCGGTAGCATTCTGATAGAGCAAGTACCGTGTTGTGATTTGCACGACGACCCATGTACCGCCGACAAGGATACACAGCAGTGCCACGAAGCCAATAATACTGCGTGCCGCGGATTTGCTGAGGATCGAGATCATTCTCGCTGCGAGTTCGCCACTCTAGATTTGGTGATCTCTCCCCGCACCATGCGGAGTAGCTCCGCATTGCGAGGGTTCCCCGCTAGCCAATCATCTATGACGCTTGCAAAGGCTCGCTCAATTCGGAGCTGATCCGCGGTTGAAGGAAATATAACATGTCGTCTTGGATCAGTTATCAGCTCCTGCATGGATTTGGCGTTGATGTCTTTAAAGAACTTGTTGGCCTGGACCACTGACCATTCGCCGCTGTATTTGCGAATGATGTCCTGAGCCGCTTGCGGCAACGTGGCGAACTTGCTTCGGTTCATGACAAGCGCCAGCGAGGGTGCATCGGCATGTATGATGTAGTGGTAGGTCGCCAAGCGACCGACACCGAACTCTGCAAGCATCGCGGGCGGGATTGCTGCGCCATCGATCGCACCGCTACCGATCGCGTCGGCTATCTGATTTACGGGCATGACAACGGCCCGCATGCCAAGCTTCTCGAACGTGGCGACTTCGGTCGGATTATTGGCACGTATTTTTAGTCCCTTGAGGTCATCGAGGGAGGCGATCGGTCGGCGAGTGTGGATGCTGTGCGGTTCAACGGTGAAGGCCGCTATAACGACAAAGTCCTCATATCCGCGCAATGCGTTTACTGCGATCATTCGCGTGTAAGCAAGGCTCGCTTCCTGCTGGTCGCGAAATAGCCCTGGCAATTCAATGACGGCATTGTCCGGAAACTGCTCCGCGGAATAGCCCGGAATAATATAGGCGATGTCGGCCGACCCATCCCTCACTAATTGGGGTTGCTGAACGGGAACCTTACCAAGCGCACCTCCAAAGAAGACCTCGATCTCAAGCCCACCCTCCTTTTCGGAATTGACAGCATCGACAAACGGCTTGACGCCGCCCCGGTATAAGAGTGCGCTATCAGAGGAAAAGAACGCCAGTTTAAGCTTGATCGGCTCAGCGAGACAGGCCACTGGACACAGCACGCAGAACGCTACCGCGCATCGCAGCAGGATCGTTCGCACAGTTGTTCCTTTTCTAGACTAGGAATTTGCGCCCGTGGATTAGGCGAAGGTGCATTTGACGGACAGTTTACCGCAACGGGACGATTTGCCGTATCCCCATTTGGGGAGACTCCAGCCGGTCTGTTGATTTTGACCGGTCCGGAGGTCGCGGCCGCACGTCCGAAATGCCCCCACCATCTGACGACTCCGCGAGGTGTGGTATGCGTGTCGTTTCGGACTGGGTGCGGCCGCCGCAACCGAGTGGAGATCAGCATTGAGAAGGGTTGGGTCACAGGTAAAGATCAGCAAGACTCCGTGGAACCCGCGTCCACTCGCGGCGCGTCTAACTCACGCAAACTGTGATTGTCAGCAGTTCGGATGGACGAAGCGACCGACCGTTCGTAGCGCGCGAGAGTAGGACGCCATATTTTGGAAATGGCGCTTCGACAGGTTGCGCAAACCGATACGGCAGCAGATGCAGACGGCGCGTACGGGAAGGCGGCGCCTGCAGCACGCGCCTACATCCCCACCGATACTGCTCCCCCAAGACCTACGCGCCCATTCGACGAGCGCGTTTCCAACGACAAATGCACCTGGATGAATTAACGAGTTCCTTGCTTGAGTTCCTCCAAGACCCAATCGGCGAGGACGGGGTTGATGTAGCCCGCTATCTTAGCCTCCTTGATCGCATCGATCAGTGTCCGAATTTTTGCAGCATCGCGGGGGATGGAGTCCATTTCGCCGAGCGTCATCCGACGCCCTCTCCCTGATTTTGGTGCATCGTCCAACAGTCCGATCATCGCGGCCTCCTACTGCGAGGTTTGCCTTGGTCCCAATGCGAGCCGCTACCCACACACCAATCGGCCCGAATCTCTGGGGACCGGACCATTACCCACCTGGGTATGACCAGCTGCGGCAACGTCCTGCCGACTGCGGCAGTGCTCGGCGCCATATTTGGGCTCTTGCTCGAAATGAATGCATGCCTGCGTAGAGCCTACGACGCATCGCCCGCCAGATCGGTTGGCATGAAATCTTTCGACGACGAATTTAAGCCGTTTCTCGGATGGGAAGACTACTACTCACAGAAATCTCTGAAACACGTATGGGGGTCTTCGAGAACCACGCCTGCAGGAGAATAGTCCTGGCGTGGCTTTCATCGTCAGTTCCTCCATACTCGCGCGGCCGCGAATGGTGGACGAGGTGCGCCCCTTGGAAAAGCGCATCATAGAGCGTCCGGAAACCTCATGGACCGACGTCGTGGAGTTGGCGGAAATCTCTTGGTGGGGCATCGCGCACCGCGGCGATCGGTATGGCGATTATCCCGCCTCGGTTCTGGCCAAGGCTGTCCTGTCCCTCGGCGGCGGTGAGCGGTTCTATCTCCACGACGATGGAAAGAGCGACCGCCGGAAGGCCGATCGGATTCTCTGATCTCGCGGATCAAGAAACCAATCGGTCACTTGAAAAGGGCCGGCATCCCATCGGGTGCCGGCTCTTGTGTCGTCTAGGGCCCGATCTGCGTCTTTCGGCAGACTGATTTGGGTTAGGGCGGAACGCGCGCGGGGCGTATACGGTCGGTCAATGTCCTTGCTCAACGACCCTTCGCACTGGCGCATGCGGGCTTCAGATCTCCGGCGGCTCGCCGATGCAGCGTTGGACCTCGTCTACCGAGAGAAGCTGCAGAAGATCGCTGCTTCTTATGACCTGTTGGCCGTTCGCGCGCTGGCGCGTCTTGACACAGTTCCGGACATGACCCGGCGCTAGCACTGTCTGATAGACGAGGTGCACTAGCGCCGCTCATCCACACACCAATGGCCCGACCTTCTGGGGACCGGACCATTGGCATCCGTGGGCTTACAGAACGCAAACGCTACGCTCCCGCGTGGGTGTACGGGCGCACACTTGCCCGATGAGCCTTGAGACTCGGGAAGTACCTGACTGTGGATAACCTTGACCCCTCGACCGGGGCTGTTTGCGCACCGCGCGGGTGACGTCTGGGGGCTCCAAAATAGACAGTGGCCAATGCGGGGATTGAGGGCGCACGGTACATACGCAACACCATGACCGCCCCAGCTACGCGCTCATGGCCTTCTGCCAGTCGATCATTGCGCTTGTTGCGCCTTGAGGATTGATCGACGGCCCGGGGCACTGCGGCCCGCATCAAAGAGACCTGCCCCTGGCATTTGCACTTAGCCGCGCACAGGTGCCGTTATGAACCACCCCGGACTATGGGGTCGCTCGATCCTCGTTGTCGAAGACGAACTTTTGATCGCCTTGGATATTGCTGGAGCCTTGGAGAAGGCAGGGGCTCGCGCCACAATGACAACGACTGTGCGCCATGCGCTCATTCTGATTGAGCATGACGGCTTGTCGGGAGCGATCATGGATCACGCGCTCAGCGACGGAGACAGCACCAATCTTTGTGCGCGGCTGAAAGCGCGCGGCATTCCCTATATCAGCTACAGCGGCTACTCAGCGGTTGCCGGTGCCTATCCGGAAACACCGCATATAACGAAGCCTGTCCCCATGGACTTTCTCATCAGCGCACTGGAGGAGTTGCTTCCAAGCACGCCGAGGATTTCGTAGCGCCACCCTATCGCATCTTGCTGCTAACCCCTATTTGCTTGGCGCAAAGCATGGGGCTGCCCATGAAGGAAGCGCGTGGAGTTTACCAGGTGCGGCTAGGAAGCGACGCCCGCGTAACGGACGGCGGAACCAAGATGGACGTGCCAGAGTTGGTCTACCGTGCGCGAGGCTACCAGCCAGATTTCGACTCCTCGCAACTGAATGCGCTGTCATCCGAAGTGGCTGGCCGCGCGGATGAGCCGTCTTGGCGCGGTGATGGCGGAGGCCATTGTTCATCACTATGGGCGCGATGAATTTTTCCGACGCCTTGCCAGCCCGTTCTGGTTCCAATCCTTCGGCGCCGTCATGGGGATGGACTGGCACTCGTCGGGCATCACCACGAGTGTCGTCCGTGCCCTCAAGCGCGGGCTTGGTCCTTTGGAGAAGGAGCTCGGCGTTCACGTCTGCGGCGGACGCGGCAAGCACTCGCGAAGCACGCCGCAGGAGTTGGTGAGCATTGGGGCGCGGGTCGGGGTTCGAAGGCGCGGCGCTGGCGAGAGCCAGTCGCCTGGTGGCCAAGGTGGACAGCGCGGCGGTACCGGACGGCTTTGAACTCTACCTGCACGGCTTCATCGCGACCGATGACGGGCGGTGGGTCGTCGTCCAGCAGGGTATGAACGGCGAGCGCAAGCAGGCGCGACGGTACCATTGGCTGTCGGAAGGCTTGGACATCCCCTCGGCCCTCCCCTCACAGGCCGGGCGTTTTCTTTTGCCCAATCTAGCCGGCCGCAGCACCTCAGCGCTGGGTTGGAAGGCGGCTTCCTAGCCGGCAAATCGCCTTGGCCAGCGCGCGGGCGTGGCGGCAGCTCAACTGAGAAGACGAACGGTCAAGATGGCTCGGGAGCTAGAGCCGATACGAACGCGGTCAGATCGCAGCGACGAAAATGACGTTGGTCGTCGTGTGCCAAGTTTGCCGGCATCAAGGAGCAATCTGCGTGCCGCCACTGATTGAACGCTATGGCAGGGATGCGCCGTGGATCGAACAGCGGCCGCCTTCGGTGCAGCATTTGCGGTTACTGCGACGCCAACATTCATGAGCGTGCGCGGTGAACGCGACGGAGATCATTGGGCCTCCTCTGTACTGGCAAAAGAGGCTGCGCGTGCATGGATTCACGGTCAATACAATGTGGACACGAAGTAGGCTGCGAATTTGCAGTGGTCTGCTGCAGTACGATCATCGCCGAACTCCTGGACGTGCCGAGTTATAACTGGTCAAGGCAGCCAGTTTGCAGGGGGACTTCGTGTGGCACAAGAATTCGAGACGACGACGGCCGGCGAGGAAGCGAAGCTCGAACCTGACGAACAGCGCGCGCTCCGCCTGATCCTCTATGACGCGCTGGCCAGCGAGGCCATGAGCCAGCGAATGGGGCGTCCGAGCAGGCCATGGGGACGAGCGAGTTGCGGCGCTATGAAGTGAGGGGTCATTGCCGAATTCCTCTGCGGAGAGAGCGACACCAAGAGCGATGACAAGTGCGCCCGCGTGACGTGACGCTACGGCGATCCGGTTAGCGGCAGATAGCGCGCCACTGCGGCCTTGTACCGACGGTATTCATCGCCGAACTTTTGCTCAAGATAGCGCTCCTCGCGCAGGACTACGCCCACATGCATGGTGACGAGAAGGGGAACGAGCCCGACAAAGCCCCACCAGGTATCGATCGCCAAGGTGAGGCCGACATACAGGAGCGTCAGTGCGAGATAAAGCGGATTTCGGGTTATCCGAAACGGTCCCGACGTGACGATCGCCGTGCTGGGGAGTGTTGGGTCCACATTCGTGCCCGCGGCAAGCATCGCTCGCCGTCCCCACATGGCGATGGCAATGCCGAACGCTGCTAGGGCCGAGCCGACCCAGATGACAATGCCGTCGTTCAAGATCGGCATCGGCCAGAACCAATGGAGGGCAAGAGCCATCAATAGTGCCGCGAGGTAGAGCAAAGGTGGCCGCGTAATGACACGGGCACTGTCCACTGATGATGTCGTCATGCTTACTCCTTGGTTGATCGCCTGGCGAAGGCGCCAATCCCAATATGCTTCCCACATGTGTCTAACCACGCGGGCGGCTTCCGTCCTCCAACCGTCTGGCGGTGCGGCCGAACCTTCAGTCAATGCCCGCGGGGATTTGTCTTTGCTTGCGCTCATGAACGGTTCTGACACTTTACAGCGCTCACTAACGGTAAGGTGCCACTCAGCCTGTTAGACTTCGCGCTCGATTGCTCAGGCGCACTAGCGATCGAGATCACGTCTCGAATGCCACCAACGATTGAGGCGTTGGGGGCAATGCACTCACTGTTACTCGCTTGAAACCAGCTGCTCGCCCCATCTCCGTCAGTTCAGACAGGGTGAAAGCATTTCCGCTCGGCGTCGATCCAAGCATCGTGAACGCGAATGCTGCGGGCATGGGCGGGGATACGCGGTCCTCGTTCGGTACGAACTCGACCGCCAAAGTTTTGCCCTGCGGTGTAAGGCTCCGCCGCACCTTTTGCAGAAGAGCCACGCACGTGTCGGGGTTGAAATGATGCAGAAAATTGGTCAGCAGGACGAGATCGTAGCCCGTACCCCAATCAATCTCGAACGCGCTTCCCGCCATTGTGCGATACCGGTTGGTGATGTCGGCTTTGGCGGCGTTCTCACGCGCAACTGCAAGTACTCTGTCCCAATCGACGGCCACGATCTGCGCATCCGGCGCCGCTCTGGCAACGGCAATTCCGAACACGCCATGGCCGGCCGCGATGTCCAGCACCTTGCGGGGTTTGGTCGGCCACGCGCCCACCTCCACAGCGATGGCCGCCGCGCTCGGTGCCATCAGCGGTACCATCGCCTTTGCGAAGGTCACCCACATCGGATGGTCGGACGCCAAATGCGAAAGGCTTGGCGAGCCCCCTTTCCGAACAAACGAAGCCGGGTCTTCCAGGAACAAGCGCACCAGCTCTGGAGCTGCCACAAATTCGATGACGCCGCCCATGTAGCTAGGTGAGCGGGAATCCAAGAACGCCAGACTAACCGGTGTGAGTTCGTACTGCTGTCCTGTTTTCTTGAGGAAGCATTGAACGACCAGGTAATCGCAAAGGATACGAATGCCCCTGGCGGAAGCACTGGTTCGTGAAGCGATCTCCTCCGCGCTGCGCGCGGCAGAACCAATTGCCGTGAACAACTTGAGGTCGATAGCGGCCTTCATCGCAGCCGTTTTTTGATAGGCCATCGCGGCTTCCATGAAAATATCCGGGGAAACATTGACCATGGAGTCTCTCCTGCGCTTGCGCCCATGTTTCTGGGCATTGTCACCGTTGGTGACATATGGAAGGCTTAGCAGTTGAGTTAAGAGATGCTATCCCGCAAGAGAACAAGAAAACTTGATCGCCAGTTCGGTTCGCAATGACAAGCGGTTGGCAGCAGAAGCGAAAGACATTTCGGCACGGCAATCTGCCTGACGCTCTTGTCGCCGCGGCGTTGGTGCGGCTCGAGGTGGAAGGCGCCGATGCACTCAGCCTGCGCGAGTTGGCCCGCGATGTCGGTGTCAATCACCGCGCCGTCTATCGCCACTTTCCCGACAAGCTCTCATTCTCGGCCCGCGTGGCGGAGGAGGGCTGGCGGTGTTTGGGGCGGGGAATGGAAGAGAAAATCGCTGGCAAAAAGTCAGGAGAAGACACCCTGGTAGCTGCGGGCGTGGCGTTCTTTCTGTTTGCGCGTCGGCATCCGAACCTGTTTCACCTCATGGGAGGTCCGCGTCTCAATCAGGACACCCGATTCAAGGATTTGAACGAAGCAACCGTGCGCGCTTTGAGCATCTTCCTTAAGGGCTTTTTGGACGCTGGCACTTCCGCCAAGGCCGCGCGCGTGCGCACTCTTGTTTTTGCGTCGGCGCTGCAAGGGATTGTTCTACAAATCCTCTATCAGAGGTTCCGCCTCGCACCGAAGAAAGCTGAGAGTGAGATCGCCGACATTTGCAGGATGCTTATCAAAGGTCTGCGCTGACGTCCTACCACCCTGCCCGAGGGATCGCGAAGAGGCGAGGGGCGACTTAGGTGCCGTTTTATGGTCCGGCAAGGGGTCATCGCGTCGCTGGCCCAAGGTCCGCTTTCGAAGGCATGCGGTCGTGCCACGCCGGCGTCACTGCGGCGAATTCTGATGCCTCCTTGACAAAATATGTTTCGGCATCGGCGAAGCGCGTGGCGAACTCGCGCAGTGAACCAAAGAACTCCGCGCTACCTGGGATGGGCATCGGCTAGGACCAACGCAGCGCGAGTATGATGAGGAGCGCCGACCGCGTAGAGCAGCGGCCTTGTGATGACTTGGTCTCCATGCCTGCTAGCGTGACATTCTGTTTCATCACACGTCCTCCAGGTCGCGAACCAGCGCCCAGCCCAGCAACCCGCAGAGAGCGAAGCCAAGAGCATTGATTGTGCCGTGGAAGCGGGCCATCTGGGGAAGGACTAGCCAGTATTGGCCGGTGAATTCGCCGACGGTGTAGATGCCCACCAGTGTCATGGCTATGGCTAGCGAGACGGCCGAGATCCCGAGCAGCACCCTCGCAGGCGGCGGTGATATCTGCGGCAGTACGGTAAGCATCACGGCCACCAGACCCAGCGAAGCTGCCGCAAGGACCAGCGCGCCGAGGAGCTTGAGAGGAGGAACTGCAAGGATATTGCCGGTCGCCAGCAGCGCAGGACCGCAAAAGATTCCGATCACAAGGACTGGAAGGATTGCGGTGCCGAACCGGAACGGCGCAGATGGGTCACGCAATCGCAGAGCCCGCGCGGTCGCGGCCGCCACCACCGGGAGGACAAAACCGGTAAAGTGGAAGTGCAAGGCAGCCAGCAACACTGTCTGCTCTGGCAATTGCATGGGTCGAACGCCCAGCCGAGACAGCACGAACCACACGCTACCGACAACCAGATAGAGAAAACTGGCAGAGATAGAGAGACCTTCGACTGACCGATAACCGCTTCGGATGAGCCGCCACAACCCGTCAAGTGCGGCAAAGCCGCATACGACAAGCCACGCCGACGCCAGGCTGGCCGCGGTCGCCCCCTTGGGCAGCCAACAAGAAGCCGCTGCCGCGACGGCCGCAGCCGTCAGCAGCGCATATGCTGCCCGCCCGGGCGGCGTGAGTTCGCCCCCGATGCGCTGGGCAACGTGGAAACCAAGCGGGACGAGGACAAGTGGCGCGAGCAGAAACAAGACCTCGATCGGGCCGAGCAAGGAGTGTCCCAACGCCTTTCCAATGGCGATTGCGCACCAAACCGAAGCACCGATGTACAAGCCTTTGCGGTGCGCTATCCAGAATGCCGGCATCATGCTTGCAGCAAAGTTTGACGGCTGCGAGATCGCTTGTTTCATTGTATTGTCCTATTGTCTCCATCGGAGACATAATCGCTTTTATCCGAGTGTCAACTCGAGGACAAGAACATTTGACTGAGACGAGGCCTCGCTTGACCGAAGCAGTCGTCGGACAATGCGCCGCAGCGTCGCCGGCCTGATCGAGCGAGACGCTGACTGACTTCAAGACCTGGGCAGAGGAAGGACCACCCAAAGGCACGCTCTATCACTACCCCAATCCGCATAGCCATCAGATCCTGTCGGTCGCCGCATCACCGACACCGCACAAGATTGCCGTGCAGATCTATGTGCAGGGGCTCATGACCAAGATGGTGGTTCGCCACTTCCAGGGCGAGCCAATGGAAAAAACGCTCGCCTGGGCAGAGGGCGAGCTTGAAGGGTTCATGCGGTCCTGACAGACACGGTTGCGCCCTTCCTCCTCTCCGTGCGCGCGGGAGAGGAGGACTTTCGATAAGAGTTTCAGCCCCGAGGCGACACGGGCGTCTTAGCTATATACTTTCTTGATCTCGCCCTCGGCCCACTTGACCGCTTCTTCGGCCGACATGCCCTGCACGGCCTTCGCGTACATGTCGGTGATGACGTATTTGGAGAGCACCTCAGCCGCCTTCGCGTTCGCCGGGCCGGCAAAGCCGGGGGTGCGACCGAGGCGACCCGCTACCTTGAAGGGCGTCATCACCGGATCCTCGTCCCACACCTTGTGCTTCTCCCACTCAGCGGTCGGCGGGGTGGCAAAGCCCTTCTGTGAGATGAACCACTTCTCGTACACGTCCTTCGAATGCATGTACTTCAGCACGTCCTTGGCTGCTTTCTGGTTCTTGGAATAGCTGGGCAGCGCGTGCGAAAAGTAGGTGTGCATTGAGAATTGGCCCGCCGGGCCCTTTGGCAGAGCCGCGTGCAGGATGTCGGTCTTTAGCGGCGCGCCCTTCTCGGTCGTATACTTGTCGGGGTTGCGCAGCGACTCGATGTAGATCGAGGCGCCGTTGAGCGTGGCACAGATGGTCTGCGAGAGGAAGGCGCGGTTGTTGTTCGTGTCGTCCCAGGCGAGGCCGCCCTCATCGTGCGCGTCCTTCCAGAAGCTGGTCATGAACTTGACGGACTCGATGGTCTCCTTGCTGTTGATGACCACCCTACCGTCGGCCTCGACCTCCTTGCCGCCCCACGACCACAGATAGGGATAGGTAAACGTCGGGGCGTCACCGAACGTGTGACCGAGCGTCTGACCGATGGGCCGGCCCTTGGCTTTGAGCTTCTTGCCGACCTCGCGATACTTCTCCCACGTGTCGGGGAATTCCGGGGATCCAATTTCATCGAACCACGACTTGCGAAAGGCGATCATGGCTCCGACGATGGTCCACGGCATGGAAATCCACTGCTTGTCGTCATTCGAGTTCGATTTGACGAGAGCATAGTAGCCACCCTCGGCCTTGTTCTGCGCTTCCGCGATATCGCTCATGTCCACGAGGCTTGCGGCATAGAGCTGCGGATGGTTGTTGAAGAGCATGATGAGGTCGGGACCGGACCCCGACTGGATTGCCGCCGTGATGCGCGGCTGCAGATCGTTGCCGTTGACCGTCTCCAAGTTGATCTTGATCCCGAGTGCCTTCTCGGCTTCGGGCAGCAGCTCCTTGCGCAGCAGCTGATCGGAAGCCGGAACAAAGTCATTCCAGCGCAGCCAATGCACCGTCGTGGCCTGCGCGTAGGCTGGTGCGGTACCGGTTGCTAGGATGCCGGCGATGCCGCCAATTTTTGCAGAAGCGGCGCCCACGCCTGCGATCTTCAGGAACTTACGTCGCGCGATTTTCCGCATGAGGTTCCTCCCAAGTATGATGACGGACAACCAATTATGCTCGCCGTACGGCGCACGCTCTGTAAGGCGCGTCGCCGGACAACGATGAAGCGATGTATACTACAAAGCCATCGATTGTGCGATGCTTCAGCGGCCGAACGGAGGTTGGCGGCAACGATACAATTGCGCACTGAAGTGATAAGTCGGCTCGAGCTTGGCGTTGATGGCTGAGAGTATAAGCGCAAGAAAGAAGGCCAGCACCGTTGAAGGCCGCAAACTATCAGTATATCGTTTTAACTCGACGTCACGAGCCATGACGTCAACTGTGAGGTGGCCCGCTAGGTCGCCTCTTTTTTTCAGGGTGTTTGGCCTCTCGAACGCTCAACATTGCGGCTGGCTACCGGCTGTCCAATCTGACGGCGGTCAATCTAACAGGTGCCGATAGTTATAGCAGACGCGCAGGACCGATGCTGCGTCGCACCCACGATGTCTCAGAAGGGTCACGAACGGTCCTCGCGGCCACGTCCGCCAAGCGTCGGCTTACCCCCTGAGAGCGGAAGGATTGGTGCAGCGCCGCGAACGGTCGAAACGTGCCAAAGGCAGACATCGGCGCGTCAAAAAACCACGGACGGGTCGCCGAAGCGGCACACGCGTTCCCTAGGGCCAAGGCCGAACCGGCCTTGATCCTGACCCCGCCCAAGGGCACGCCCTCGGCAGCCGAGCTGGAAGAGGATGACGGCCTGCTCACGGCTTCCGAGGTGGCGCAGCTCGATCTCGATGCGGACTTCGTGGTGCTGTCGGCCTGCAACACGGCTGCCGGCGACAAGGGCGATGCCGAGGCCCTGTCTGGTCTGGCCCGCGCCTTCTTCTACGCCAAGGCGCGGGCCCTGCTGGTGTCGCACTGGTATGTCCACTCGGATGCGGCGGTCAAGCTGATGACCGGCACCTTTGCCGAGCTGAACGCCAATCCAATCATCGGCCGTGCCGAGGCGCTGCGCCGGTCGATGGCGCGGCTGATCGGCAGCGGCACCCCCGCCGATGCGCACCCAGCCAATTGGGCTCCATTCGTCCTCGTCGGGCGATCTCGCGAGCAACAATCAGAGCACGATAGACCGCGCCGCGTTGCGCGCCATTGTCGATGCCAATAAGGGACGGCGCGGCTTCACCTTCACCCACTACGATGTGCTTACCAATATCGCCAACCGCCAAGCGATCAACGAAGCAAAGAAGATTATCAATCTAAGCGGCAAATTCGCTCGACCACGCTGACGCCCTATCCGACCTGCGCATCGCCCCAGTCACCGTTGTTCTCCCGGCTGGCACCGTAGACAACACGAAGACGCCGAACGGCCGCACCGTCGTTGTCTGCCCGATTAACACCACGCCAGGGACTACCTGCGCCACCTGCCAGCTCTGCTCGCGGATGCGCTCCACCATCATCGGTTTTCCCGCGACTGGTGGATTGAAACACCGCATCAACAAGGAGCCTGCTAATGACCCCGGAAATCCAAGCATTGCCGTTTGATCAGCTCCGTACTCTGCACCGCGAGATCGGCGCTCTCATCGCGTTCTGCCTTCGCGGTGTAATCGACCAGACGACGTTGCACACGCGGCTTTGAATTCTTCGGCTCTGCAACGACCCCGTCAGGTTACAGATGCACTTACACCGTCCCGGCTCGCAGGCGGAACGGAAGTAAGTGTTTTTAGTCGCGATCACCTGGTAGTCTCCATTGGAGCGTCAAAGAGTTCTTGGCTTGGAACCATACCGCTGATCTGCAATACGGTATCCTCTTTGATTTCCATATAATGGGGGACGTTTTTTGGCTGGGTGAAGAAGCTGCCAGCTGGCAGGAGCTTGAGATGATCGGCATCGAACTTCTCGCCGTAGCCTGCCGCCAAAAGCCCAGACAGAACCGTGAGTTCGCGTGAGTTGGGATGGGTGTGCGGAGCGATCCTAAGCCCTTTTCGGAATTTCAGGCGCAGCGTGTATGGCCCTGGCTTGGACGGATCGCCCACCAAATTTAGCTGCTCCATTCCCGGGGCCGAGAGCGCGCCTTGCCCCATTCGGTGCATCTCTTCTGGGGTCAGCGCAATGGGGGCGATGCTCCTGGTCCATTCCCGGGGCAACCAACAGCAGGCCTAAGCAAATGAAGGCAATCCCAAGCAGACGGCTCGGCCAGTCTATTAAGAACCAAGATCTCACTTTCTCCATGTTGCTATATATTCTGCTCATAACCATCTTGGCCCAGCTGGTTGCGGGTTCTAGGCATAAGTGATGTTCTGAGGTACCCTCGAAGCGAGGCATCTCATTCCGACACTCCCGAAATTGCGCGTGGGTCTTGTCGGCAAGATTGGATCCGAGAGGCAACGCTGGCTCGCCATCCGTGAAATCTGCATCCGGCGTTATCACCTAGTCACCGTCCGTGATTGCGCCCTTGCTTGCCGTCGAGACCAGTCGAACGTACTTGCCGAGCACACCTTTTGGTATAGCGCGGCGCCGGTCGTTTCCATTTCAGCCGTCTGGCTGCGAGCACGTCGGGTGGGACGTTCAGCTGCACGAGCAGCTTGGTGGCATCGATGGTGATGGAATTCACCGTCTTCCACGAGCGCAATGGTGCCGCCCTCGTAGGCTTCGGGCGCCACGTGTCCGACCAGCATCCCCCAGGAGCCTCCGGAAAAACGCCCGTCCGTCATGAGACCCGACCGACCCGCCGAGCCCCTGTCCGATGAGGGCAGCAGCGGGTGCAAGCATCTCTTGCATTCCAGGGCCTCCCTTCGGGCCCTCATAGCGAATGACGAGCACGTCGCCAGACTTTATGGTCCGGGCCAGGATCGCCTCCATGCATGCGTTCTCTCGAGTTGAACACGTGCGCTGGACTGGTGATTGCCGGCTCCTTGAGGCCAGTGATCTTGGCGACGCAGCCTTCGGGAGCGAGGTTGCCTTTCAAGATGGCGAGATGGCCTTGCGGATAGAGCGGACTGGACCACGGCCGGATCACCTCCTGGCCGGCAGGCGGCTCCGGGGGCACGTCATCGAGCAGCTCGCCGATGGTCTTGCCCCGGATGGTAAGGCAGTTGCCATTGAGGACGCCATTGACGAGCAACATCTTGAGGACCTGCGGCACTCCGCCTGCGCGTTGAAAGTCCACCGCAACATACCGTCCCGAGGGCTTGAGATCGCACAACACGGGCACCTTGCGCCTGACGCGTTCGAAATCATCGATTGTCCATGGCACGCCGGCGGCTGAGGAGATGGCGAGGTAGTGCAGAACTGCGTTAGTGGAGCCGCCCGTGGCCATGACCAGGGCGACGGCATTCTCGATAGACTCTCTGTGATGATGCGGCTGGGGGTCAGATTGTCACGGATAGCGTCGACGAGGACGCGCGCGGACTCCTCCGTCAACTCCACCTTCTCCGGTCCTACCGCGGTCATTAGCGACGATCCCAGCAGGCTCATGCCGAGTGCCTCGAACGAGCACGCCATGGTATTCGCGGTGAACATGCCGCCGCAGGCGCCGACCGTCGGACAGGCGTTCATTTCGATGCCGACGAGGTCCTCCTCGCTCATCCGGCCGGCGGAGTAGGCGCCGACCGCCTCGAAGGAGGAGACAACGGTCAGGTCCTGCCCTTTCCAGGTGCCGGGCTTGATCGTGCCCGTGTAAACGTAGATCGAGGGCACGTTCATGCGGGCGAGCGCGATCATGCCGCCGGGCTTGTTCTTGTCGCAGCCGCCGATCACGAGCACGCCATCCATCAGCTGACCGTTGACCGCGGTCTCGATGGCGTCGGCGATGACCTCGCGAGAGACCAAGGAGTACTTCATGGCCTCGGTGCCCATGCCGATGCCGTCCGTGACGGTTGGCACCCCGAACACCTGCGGCTTGGCGCCCGCTGCCTCGAACGCGACGACCGCCCTGTCGACCAGCGGCTGGATGCCCGCGTTGCAGGGGTTCATGGTCGAATGGCCGTTGGCGACGCCGACGATCGGCTTGTCGAAATCGCCGTCCGCGAAACCGACCGCACGCAGCATTGCCCGATTGGGCGACCGAGCCACCCCGTTGGTGATCAGCCTCGACCGGCGGTTCGGCGGGGTGGTCTCGTTGCGATATTTGGTGGCCATGCTTGCACCGTCCCTAAGGGGAGCCCGGTGTGAAGGTAGAGCCGCGCGTCTCTTGACGAAAATACATTATCGGGCTCTCTGTGATACCTCATGAGTATCACGCTCCCCGACCTCCGGCAGTTGCGCCATTTCATCGCCGTGGCCGAGCGCCTGCATTTCGGTCGCGCCGCCGCAACCTTGGGAATTCTCACAGCCTCCGCTGTCGCGCTCGATCCAGGGGCTGGGGCGAAGCTCGGCGCGCGGCTGCTCGCGCGTTCGCGCCGCCGTGTGGAATGCCGCCCGGCTCGAGGGCGTACGCATTTCCTCGCGGAGGCGCGGCGCCTTCGTGGCGCGACTGGAGCGGGCCTAGCCGGTCGGCGGCGGGATGGCCGCCGGCGGCGGCGGGCAGATTGCGTGTTGGTTTCGTCCCCCTCGCCGACTACGGCGTGCTGCCCGGCTTCTCCTCCAGGCATTCAAGGCCGCCCATCCGGGCGTACGCTGGCGCTGCGGGAGATGGTTTCGCCGGCCCAGCTGGTGGTGTTGGTGCTGGGCGGATCTGGATTTGGGCTTCTGGTGCCGCCGGTGCAACTGCCGATCGCGTTCGCATCGTGCTGCACCGGGAGGGGCTGGTCGCCGCGCTGCCGTCGCGCCACTCCCTTGCGCGTACTCGCGGCCGGCTGGCGGCGCGCGAGCGCGGAGGCAGGCCTTCGTGATGGTCCCGCGCGATCTTGCTCCACGTCTGCACGACATCATCACGGCGATCACGACACAGGCGGGGTTCTCGCCGCAGATCGCGCA
>CAWIZC010000025.1:0-8344 GCA_963840445.1 uncultured Alphaproteobacteria bacterium
TGCAGGCCGAGACCGGCTGAGGGCCCATAGCCGTCGCCCATCGATCTGTCGCAGTTCGAGCGACCATGATATTCTGAGGCATGGCCGACACGATCCAACAGCATCGCCCGAAGAAACGACAGCCACCGGCGCATCTGGTCGCGATCGTGGCGGAGCTCAAAGCGCACGCAAGCGAGATCCGCAAGCAGGGCGTCACTTCCCTTGCCCTGTTCGGTTCTCGAGCTCGCGGCGACGAACGTGATGATAGCGATCTCGACGTGCTGATCGGATACGATTCCGAGCGCCCGTTTACCCTATATGATTTGGTCCGCGTTGAGCGTCTGCTGAAGCATCTGACGGGGCTAGGGGTGCATGTGGCGACCCGCGACGCCTTTCGGCCCCATCGTCTGCACCGCGTTCTGATCGATGCGGTCGACGTGTTCTGATGGCCCGCCCGCTTGATCTCATTATCGAATGAGATGCTCGACTACATTGAGCAGGCAAGGTCCTATACCCAGGACATGACGTTTGATCAGTATTCTTCTGACGCAAAGACCCAACGAGCCGTCGAGCGGTGCATCGAGGTGATCTCTGAAGCTTCACGCCACGTACCCGAAGAAATCAAGGGCAAGTATTCCCAAGATTCCTTGGAGCGATGTTGCCGCAATTGGCAATATTTTCTGCCATGAGTACCACAATGTCGCTGCCCGGATTGTTTGGGACACGGTAAGATTGCATCTGCCGCAGCTGCTGGTCGTCGCGCATGCGATCGAGGCCGAGCTGCCAGGGGACGCCGAACCTGCTTAGCAGGTGCCTCTTCTCAGGATCCGCGATGCCTCTAGCTCGCCCTGAACATGTGGGGTAGGCTGCCTCCGGAAAGGAGGCGCGTCCGCATGCGGGCCTCGCGGTGCCATTTGCGGCACCCTGGACGGACACGCCTCCAAGTCATAGCCACCCACGCGGCCGACGGTGCGGGCTGCCGGTTGAGTGGGGGCATGGGGAGCATCCCCTTTCAGGCGGAAAATAGGGAGCAACCAATATGAAGACGACGATGCTGGTATCGGCAACATTGGCAGCTGCCGTGGCCCTCACGCTCTTCGACGCGACGCCGGCGGACGCAGCCGTTCAGAGGCGGGCTGTAACCGTACGAAAAGTGCCCTCCCGCAGCGTGCAGCCGCGCGTGCACAAGCCGACCGCCAAGATCACCAAAGGCACGTCGACCACTTTCGTCAAGAAGGGCACCTCGTCGGCCTTCATCAAGAAAGGCACGTCGTCCACCTTCGTGAAGAAGACCACCATCGGCACAGGCACGCTGAACCTTCGCAGTCTGCCCTTGCACAAAGCGGCTCCCGGCAACCAATTCCTCAAAGGCAGGCTGGCTCTGCCGCAGAATATCAAGCCCAAGCTGACGCTCACCAAGACGCCTGCCTTGAAATTCCATCCTCGCTTCGCGCCGTTCGTACAGCGGCATTGGAAGAAGGCATTCTTCTGGGTCGCCGTCGCCGGCATCGGCTACCTGACGATCCCGGAACTCTATTACAACCGCTTCTATAGCTGCGTCAGCGTCGATGATCCGTTCTGGGACGACTGCAGCTACATCCTGTCCTACGCCGCCCTCGAGGAGGAGGAATACGTGCGGGTCAGCATGCCGGCGGCCACCGTGTACCGCTACCAGGCGAAGGCTGCGGTGACGCCAACTGACTGCCCCGCGTGTCGCTGGGACCGGTTCGTGGAGCGCAAGTGGAACCAGAGCTTTGCCTGGGTGAAGCTGCCCGACATTGGCAATGTGACGGTGCCCGATGCGTACTATGACCGCTTCTACTCGTACGCGGGCGCCAGTCCTCCGAACTATCCGCAGGCATGCAAGGTCTTGGAGGACGCGGCCGCCGCCAAGGAAGAGAGCGAGCTGGTGCGCGTCAGCATGCCCTCGAATACCGACTACCGCTACGAGGCGGAGGTCGTGCCAACACAGGAGTGCAAGTCCTGCGCGTTGGAGCCGTTCGTCGAGCGCAAGTGGAACCGGGAATTCGTGTGGGTGCAGATCCCGCAGACCGGCAACGTCACGGTCCCCGAGGACTCCTACGACCGCTTCTACGGCTACGCGAGTGCCGAGCCGCCAAATTATCCGGCAGCATGCAAGGTGCTGGTGGAGGCAGCCGCGGCGGACACGGTCATCACCACCGCCCTCGACACTCGGCGCGACGTCCAATAGGCGACGCAAGCACTGTCTGCCCCAGGGCAAGCCAGGCCATCCGCGACAGCGGGTGGCCTCGCTGTAAAACGCGAAGGTGTGAGGTGACTTGCGGCAGCCGGCCTGCCCACGATGATTTCGGGCCTTGTCCCCCGCCCGGGGACCATCCCCACCGCTATCTCTTCACGGTATTCGCCGTCAGCGCCGACAGTTTGCCGGTGAAGGCCCACGTCGGCTGCAATCGTCGGCTTCCAGCTCAATTTCAATACGCTGGCCAAGGCGGCCATCATGGGCCTCTACAAACGCTGAGGACCGCCTGCCGGCCGCCTTGCCGAGGACGTACGCCTACACGACCGGAGTCAGGCCGCCGTCGACGTTGATGGCCGTGCCGGTGACATAAGAGCCGGCGTCGGAGGCCAGAAACAGCGCCACATTGGCGAACTCTTGCGCGGTGCCGACGCGGCCCATAGGGATGCGCTTGCCCATCTCGGCGTAGAAGTCTTGCATCGAGCGGCCCTTGCCCTCGTTGGCGTGCCGCACGACCCACTGATTGCTCTGGATGTTCCCGACCAGCAAGCCGTTGACCAGCACGTTGTGCGGCGCGCCCTCACCAGCCAGCACCTTGGTCAGCGCCATGCCCGCTGCCCGCGTCACCGCCGTCGGCGCACCATTGGGCTGCGGAGCCTTCGCACCGGTGTTGAGGATGTTGATGATGCGCCCCCAGCGCCGCGCCTTCATGCCGGGAAAGGCCAGGCGGCACAGTCGGATCGCGGCGAACAGCTTCAGATCGATGTCGTGCTGCCAAAGCTCGTCTGATATCTCGACGAACGGGCCGCGCTGCGAGGTGCCGGCGTTGTTGACGAGCACGTCCAGCTGGCCGAACGCCTTGTCGGCCGCCTCGAACGCCTTGCGGCAACCGTCCGCGGTGCCGACGTCGGCGGCAACGGTGATCACCTTGGTGTTGGCTGCCGCGGCAGCGATCACCGACTTCGCCTCGTCCAGGCTCTTCTGCTGCCGCGCCGCGATGGCCACGTTGGCGCCCGCCTCGGCAAAGCTGCGGGCTATGGCGAGCCCGATGCCCTTGCTGCCGCCTGTGACCAGCGCATTGCGTCCGTTCATACGCAGTTCCATATAAAACCTCCCTTGGTCTTCATCCGGGGCTTGCCCCTGGTGCGGCAGCTCAATCCAGCACTTCCTGGTTGATCACGTTCTCGCGGATCGGCTTGCCGTCCAGCGCGCTCAGGATGTTCTTGGCCGTCTGCAGGCCCATCCGATCGAGCGACTCCTTCGTCACGCCCGCCATGTGCGGAGCGCTGATCACGTTGGCGAGCTTGAGCAGCGGGTTGTCGGGCTGGACCGGCTCCTTTTCGTACACGTCGAGGCCGGCGCCGGCGAGCTTGCCCGTGCTCAGTGCGGCATGCAGGGCCGGCTCATCGATGATGCCGCCGCGCGCCGTGTTGACGAGATAGGCGGTAGATTTCATGCGCGCGAGCCGCGCCGCATTGAACATGCCGACCGTCTCGGGCGTCTTCGGACAATGGATGGTGACGAAGTCGGCCCGTGGTAGCCCCGCATCAAGGTCCGTGATCGCCTCGCAGCCCGCAGCCTTGATGTCGGCTGCCGGCTTGTAGGGATCGAAAACGAGCACCTTCATCTCCATGGCCTGGCAGCGCTTGGCGCTGCGCGTGCCGATGCGGCCGAACCCGACGATCAGCACGGTCTTGCCGAACAGGTCGACCGGCACCGCGCTCATCCGCTTGGCCCACTGGTTGGACTGCACCATGGCGTTGAGCTCGGCGCCGCGCTTGGCCAATGTCATCATCATGAACATGGCCTGCTCGGCCACCGACGGCGAGTTGGCGCTGCCGGCCACCATCAGCGGGATCTTCTTCTTCGTCAGCGCCGGCACATCGACCGCGTCGTAGCCGACACCGATGCGCGCCACCACCAGCATCTCGCGCGCCGCGGTAATCTCGGCATCGCCGAAGGGCGTCACGCCAAGCGCCACGCCGTTGACGGGTGCGTGCGCCTCCAGCAGCGCGCGGAAATCCGCCGAGGTGATGGTGTTGGGAAACTGCACCGCCTCGATATCGCCCCGCTCCTTGAACAGGTCCCAGCCGACCTTCGACATGGACTGCGTGATCAGCAACTTCTTCTTGTTCGTCGCCATTTCCGTCCCCGTGTGTGATCTCGAGACCGCAAGCTTACAGCAACTCTTGCCCTATGCTCCACCTGTCATCCGCGACCACCCGTCATCCCGGAAGCCGCAGCGCAGCGCAGGCTATCCGGGATCTGCCGCACGCGACGCCCTTGCCGCAAGATCCCGGCTCTGCGCACGCGCATGCCCTGCATGCGCGCTTCAGCCGGGATGACGGGTGGAGGGTGATGGCGCGGCCGAGCGATCACCGCAACCCCGCCCCCAGCAAATCGCGCGCGATGACGTGGCGCTGGACCTCGTTGGGGCCTTCGCCGACGCGGCGGATGCGCATCTCGCGGTACCAGCGTTCGAAGGGCAAGTCCTTGGTCATGCCGTAGCCGCCGTGGATCTGCATGGACCGGTCCACCACCCGCCCACCGGCCTCGCTGGCGACCAGCTTGGCCATGCCGGCCTCCATGCGGTAGGGCTGCCCGGTGTCGGCCTTGTGCGCGGCGGCCAGCGTCAGCCACAGGCTGGTGCGGATGTCGAGCTCGTTGTCGACGATCATCCATTGCACGGCCTGGCGGGTGGCGAGCGGCGCCCCGAACGTCTCGCGCTGTTTGGCGTAGTCGATGGCCAGCTCCTGGGCTTTGATGGCCACGCCGATACAGGCCGCCGCGTAGGGGATGCGCTGCCGCGACAGGCGGTCGTTGGCGATGGCGAAACCCTTGCCGACCTCGCCCAGGATATTGGCGTGCGGTACGCGCAGGTCCTCGAACTGCAGCTCGGTGGCGTAGTGCGAGGAGCGCAGCGTGTGCACGACGCGGCGCACGTGGAACCCCTTCATGTCGGTATCGACAATGAAGCAGGTGATGCCGCCGCGGCCCTTCTCGGCGTCAGTGCGGGCGAACACGAGGCCGAAGTGGGCCCGGTCCGCGCCGGAGATGAACACCTTCGAGCCGTTGATGATCCAGTCGCTGCCGTCTTTGACCGCGCGCGTTCGGATGGCACGTGCGGGGTCGCTGCCGCCGGACGGCTCGGTGAGGCCGAAGAAGCCGCGCTTTTCGCCGCGCAGCATGGGATGGAGGTAGCGCTGTTTCTGCTCCTCCGTGGCCTCGTAGAGCTGGGCCAGGCCGGCCGACCCGAACACGCCGTAGCACGGTGCATAGAGGCCGGCGCGGTGCTGCGCCATCTCCACGGCCATCAGCGTGCGGGTGACCAGATCGACGCCGGCGCCGCCGTACTCGGCGGGAATGTCGAGGCCCCAGAAGCCCATCTCACGCACCATTTTGGTGAGGCGCTTGAAGTCCTCGACGGGGATCTCGCTGGCGTCGGGATCGAGCTTGGCCTCCAACGGCACGATCTCCTCGCGCACGAAGCGGCGCACGGTGGCCACGATCTGGCGCTGCTCTTCGGTGGGATCGAGGTTCATTGGCAATGTCCGTGTCTAGCCGGAGCGGCGGCGCCACTCATGTGTGAGATGGTGAGTGGTGAGTGGTGAGTGGTGAGTGGTGAGTGGGCAGACGGTGAGTTTTCGGATGCCGACCAGTGCCTCGCCCGCCACTTCACTACTCACCATCTCACTACTCACCATCTCACCCATTATAACGGACTGAGCCGCCCGAGCCGCGGCGGCGGATCGGCCTGGTTCAGCATCGGCAGCGACCCATGGTCGGCGACGTGCAGCATCAGCAGCTCGAGATGGCGAGACGTGTACTGCTGGTTGACCTCGACGCGGAAACTCGCGGCGCCGGATGGCCGCTCGCGAAGGGCACGCTCGAGCTCGCTGCGCAGGCCGAACAGGCTGCGCCCGCCGGCAAAGCCGATGTAAACGGTGCGTCCTGCGGCATCGGCCAGCTGATAGACGCCGAGCTGGCCCGGCAGCGCCTTCACGGCCTCGGGGGTGAGCTCGATCCACGGCTTCTCCATGCGGATCGACATGGCTCAGCGCCCTTTGAAGCTGGCCTTGCGGCGGGCAAGGCGTGCGGCCATGCCCTCCTGCGCGTCCTCCGAGCGGCGCACCTGCTCGACCAGGCCGTCTACATCCGCGTGCGGGATCTGATCGCGGTATGCCATCTCCCGCACGATCAGCGCCTTCATGGCCTTGAGCGAGAGCGGCGCGTTCTCGCTGAGCCGGTGGATCACGCCCGCTGCAACGGACTCGAGATCGGCTGGCTCGGCGATGTGTGAGATGACACCCAGCTCGTAGAGGCGCTCGGCCGGGAGCGGGTCGCCGAGGAGCAGGATCCTGCGCGTGGTGACGGGCCCCGCCACTTCCAGCAACTTCTTGGCCAAGAACCAGCTCGGCGCCAGCCCGATCTGGGCCAGCGACATGCCGAAGCGGGCTGTCTTGCTGGCGACGACGAGATCGCAATGCAGCGCCAGCTCGTTGCCGCCGGCGATCGCATCGCCTTGCACGACGGCCACGACGGGGAGCGGATAGACCTCGATGGCGTGCAGCATGGCCTCGATGGGCGAGGCCCCGCCGGGGCGGGCGGAGCGCTCTTTCATGTCGAGGCCGGCGCAGAACACGGGCCCGGCCGCACGCACTACGGCCACGCGCTCGCCCGCGCCCGGCGGCTCGGTGAAGGCCGCCCGCAGCTGCGCGATCATCTCCGCGTCGAGCGCGTTGCGCTTGTCGGGTCGGTTGAGGAGCACGCTGCGGACGGCGCCCTCGACTTGCCATATCACCTTGGCCATGGCCTCACTCGATCTTGATGTTGGTGAGCCGGATAAGGTCGGCGTTGCGCTTGGTGTCCTCGACCAGCTGCCGGCTCATCTCTTCCGGTGTCTGCACGGGGCACGCCACGTTGATCGCCAGCAGCCTGGCCTTCATCTCCGGCGTCTTGGCGATCTCGACCATCTTGACGTTGAGCTTGTCGATGATCCCCCGTGGCGTGCCGGCGGGCGCCCAGATCGAGTACCAGCTCGGTACATAGGCTTCGCCGTAGCCCAGCTCGAACAGCGTCGGCACACCGGGGAAATCCGGATGGCGCTCCGGATAGCTGATATCGAGCAGGATCAACTTGCCGGCTTTGACGTGCGGCATGGGGTTGATTTCGTTCATCATCTGCACGTTGTTGGCGAGGATATCGTTGAACGCGTCGGCATTGCCGCGGTAGGGCACGTGCAGAATGTCGATGCCGGCCTTGACCTTCAGCATCTCGATCCGCAGGTGCGAGGCCGTGCCGAGACCTGCTGAACCGTAGGCGAGCTTGCCCGGGTTGGCCTTGGCGTAGTCGACCATCTCCTTGAACGTCTTGAGACCGACGGCCGGATGAATGACGAAACCGCTGATCAGGTCGCCGACGCGGCCGACGGGTGTGAAGTTTTTGACCGGGTCGTAGGGCGTCTTGCGCAGCGTCGGCTGCACGGTGAGCGGCGCGCTGGGTGTCAGCAGAAACGTGTAGCCGTCGGGCTGCTGCCCGGGCGACCGCCTCCGTGCCGATGATGCCGCTCGCCCCGCCGCGGTTCTCGATCACGAACTGCTGGCCGAAGGCGTGGGTCAGCTTGTCGGCCCAGGGGCGGCCGATGAGGTCCGCTCGCGCCGCCCGGCGCGTAAGGGAGGATGAGCTTGACCGGCCGTTCCGGCCAGTTGGCCGCCTGCGAGGCGGCCCGCGTTGGGACACCGGCGACCAGCGTTGCCCCCGCCAGACCCAGGAATTCGCGACGACGCATGCACTATCACCCGATGCGGGTTGCGGGCTGCTCGTTGCACCCCGTCAGTCTTTTTTCGCGAGCCCGAGCTTCTCCAGTGCCGCTTTTTCGTTCGCTGCAATCTTGGCACGAAGGCGACGTAGTCTTCGGTGTTCATGTAGCGCGGAGTAGTCGTATTTCTCGTAGAGCTCCTGCACCTTCGGGGTCGTCGTAGGCCTTCTTGAAGGCGTCGTGCAGCTTCTTGACGACCGCAGGGTCCGTCCCCTTGGGCCCCGCGAGCCCCCACGGCGAGTTCGAACTCATAGGTATAGTCCGAGCTCCTTGAGGACCGGGACGTCGGGCCATCGCTTGCTGCGTTGACTGCCCGAGCATCATGAGCA
>CAWIZC010000026.1:0-155741 GCA_963840445.1 uncultured Alphaproteobacteria bacterium
CGTTGCGGCCTCCCCGGAAGGCATCAAGATTTCGCCAGACGGACAGTACGTGGCTGTGTCCTCCCAGAACGGGACCAACAGACCGAAGTCGTCGCCGTTCTTCCACGACAACGGCGTGCTTGCTGTGTTCCAGATCCGTGGTACGGAGCTGCAAAAGGTCGCCGAGACGCCTACTGGTCACTGGTGCCAAGGCATCGTCTGGTCGGCCAAATCGAACCGCATACTACTTCAATGCATGGTCGAGCAGGAGATCCAGGTCTTCAATTTATCGGGTCGTGGTACCAAGAAGCTCGACCAGCAGCCGAGCATCAAGGTCAGCGGCGGCCCTGCCGGCATCCGGACGATAGAACAACCGACAGAAAAATAGCGCCGGCTTTTCGGCTACCTCAGATGCGCAAATCCAGCGGGCTCGAACCGGCCCGCTGAACTCGTCAAAAGACGCCGCACCGACGCGTGGGCAATCGACGGCCGTCACTTCGTCCGCGTGAACTTCTGCACGCGGCGTCCGTCGCCGACCTCGGCCGTGTAGAGCGTGCCCTTGCTATCGATCGCCATATTGTGGACCCACTTGAAGTTGCCGGCCATGTGGCCTGGACGACCGAAGCTGCCCAGTTTCTCTCCCGTCTGTCGATCGATGGTCAGCACCTGCATGTTGGCGCCGTCGGCGATGAAGATGTAGCGCTGGGGCCCGTCCTCCGACAGCACGAGGTCCCATACAGAGCCGTTCTGCAAGGTCTGCGGCTCGACCTGGAACTCTTTCACAAAGGTGCCGTCCTTCTGGAACACCTGGATGCGGTCGTTGGCACGGTCGCACACGTAGACCAGCCCATCGCGCGACAGCCGCACACAATGCACAGGGTTGGAGAACGACCTAGATAGCGCGCTGACGGCGGCCACCGGCTTGTAGGCCGGCAGTTGCTCGTCGGTGGGCGTCTTGATGCCATAGGCGCCCCAATGGCGCTTGTAAGCGCCGGTCTTGGCATCGAACACAATGACGCGGCGGTTGCCGTAGCCGTCGGCGACATAGAGGTCGCCAACATCATCGTCCGTCACCATGTGGGCCGGCCGACCGAGCCGCGTCGTACTATTGGAGCCGCCCGGCGTATCGGGCTTGCCGATCTGCATCAGGAACTTGCCGTCGGGCGTGAACTTCAGGATCTGGTCGTCCTTGTCGTTGCCGCCGAGCCAAACATTGCCGTCCCGGTCGATGTGGATACCATGTTCGTTCTTGGGCCAGTCGTAGCCAGCGCCCGGACCACCCCAACTCCGCAGCAGACGGCCATCGGACGAGAACTCCAGCACCGAGGGTGCCGGCTTGCAGCAGCGCGTCTCGGGCGGGTCCTTCTGCGCACCTTTCTCGTCATCGACCAGCGTCCTTGGACGATGCAAAACCCAGACGTTGTCCTGGCCGTCGACGGCGACGCCGGCGACTTGGCCCAACGTCCAGTTGTCGGGCAGGTCATTGGGCCACAAAGCGGCGACGGCATAAGCCGGGGCGTCCTCGGCCCGAGCCACGGCCGCAGCCGAAACCGCAGCAAGGATGGCGACGAGCATGGCAGTGGCAACATGCGCATGTTTCATCCGTATTTCTCCCTGGTTGCCCGTCGCTTTGAGCATGCGGCGGTTCATAAGCCTTGACTAGAGCACAAAGGCTGATTGCGACGCTCTTTCACTTGCATCCGCCCTTGTGACTTCTGCGCAAACGAACGTCCACGGGCCATTCTGAAATTCGTACACCGCGTGTGCTGGCACAAGTGGGGCCACACAATAGCACCACCAATTTCACGTGCTGTGGCCGAGAAGGTGCCACTTCGTGAATGCCTTTGCTCCAGTCGCGTTCTCACTCTCTTTCGAGAGGCCCGGCTGATTTGCTATGAAAGCTTCGCGGGGGGTGGCGTCGGCTGAATTTTCCTTCGATGAAGACGTGTCAGTCGAACACCGATCAGATCTGATCGTTCCAGGGGGCCCACCATGACCACCCGCCGAAACTTTCTGCAGACAACGGCCGGCGCAATAGGTGGCTTGGTATTCACGGATTGCCAATTCGGAGCGGTTCACGGCGTTTGCCACGGTCGCATTGCAGTTTCCTGATCTCGCCGCCGCGCAGCTCGAAGAAGGCGTGAAGAAATTTGGGCTGCGAGGGGCGAGCATCGGCGGTAACGTCGCCGGCGCCGAGCTGGGCGATCCCAAGTTTCATCCTTTCTGGACCAAGGCCGAGCAATTGGGTGTGCTGGTCTTCATTCACCCGCAGAGCTAGGGAAATTTGAGCCAGGACGAGCGATCTTTCCCGGGCGTCAAGGCGTTGAGAAGAGCTGGCGACGGGCGCGGTGCAAGGCGGCTGGATGGCCTTGGCGCAAAGAAAACGCCCGGCCGACGAGGGGGAAGACCGAGCGTAATCTCAAAGTGGCCGGCGCTGTGAGGGAAGCGGCCGGTTGGCCACATTCACGCAACGGGGGAGATGCGTGAAGCACCCGTACAACCCGACGCCAACCCTGCAGTTCCTGTGCGCGGCAAAGATAAATGGCTGATCCACACGTTCCCGCCGTAGGCGCAGCTGTCTATGAGATCCGCGGCAAGCGTGGGAGCAGGGCCTCCAACTTGCTCAGCAGGATATCCATGGTCGCAGGTTTGCTCACGTGCGTTGCATCAAGACTAGCGCCCTTCACCGGATCGTAGCCGCTGTAGGTGACGTATGGGATGCCCCTGGCTTTCAGCCGGACACACACCTCTGTGCTGTCGCCGTCACCTAGCGCATGATCCATGATCGCGCCCGCCAATCCGTCATGCTCGATCAAGATGAGCGCGTGGCGAGCAGTCGTCGTTGCGGTCACGTTAGCGCCTGCATTTTCAAGCGCCTCTCGTATATCCCATCCAATAAGCGGTTCATCCTCGACAACGAGGATTGAGCGCCCGCGCAGTGCGGGGAACTCCATGGCGGCACCTATGCGCGGCTAAGCGCAAATGCCAGGGGCGGTCTCTATTTATGGGGCCGCAGGGTCCCGAGCCGTCGATCAATCCTCAGCGCGCAACAAGCGTGATGATCGACTGGCAGAAGGCCATGAGCGCGTAGCTGGGACGGTCATGGTGTTGCGTATGCGATAACAATGCGCCTTCGGGCGGGAAGGTTCACTATCTAAATTAGAGCCCCTGCTCACCGGCGACGTAGGGAGCTAGGGGAAGTGCCCACGTCTCCGCTTGTGCGTCTGCGTGGACGAGAGCGCCCGCGTGGGGCGCCCTCTCTAGACAAAGCGGCAGGGGGAAACGGGGAGTTGCGCCCTCCGTCCAGGACCTGTTCGTCCAAACGCTGCAGCGCTTAGCCGAACAGGCATGCACTCAAAAGTATCGCCCTTACTTGGCGCTCTGCTCCTTGAAAAGCTTCTTAGAGCAGGCGTTGTCGAACTCGCTCTTGCTAACCTTGCCGTCGCCGTTGGTGTCAACCACCTTTAGGTTCTCAGCGCTGATGCCGGTGATGATGCCATCCTTGGACGACTTCTCGTAACCAGCAGCGCAGACGCCTTGCCCGGTGGCAACGTTCTGGGTCTGAGCGAATGCAGCACTCGTGAGAACGAGAGTAGCGGCGGCGAATACCGAACCGAAACGAATCATGGGAAACTCCTTTAGTAGTCACGATGCCGACGGAAGAACTCCGTGGCTAGGTCGTTTGAACCTCCGGTTGCTGCCTTAGGTTCCATGCATCAATCACCTAAGGGGAGGCGCAGCCGATGAACGGCAGGTTCATTCTCACCCATCGGTCCCGCAGCGCTGATTTCGTCTGATCATCAGGTGGCGGACCAATGAGGACCACGGGTGCTTGAGTACTTTCCGTGCCTGGCAAAGCAAGAGTGCGACACACACGTATCTCCACACACTGGACCGCAGTCGAGCCCTGAAACGGAGACGAAATGCGTAGATGGGTATCAATTGCTGCGATGACGGTGGCATTCGGCTTCGTCATGGCACCCGCATCGGCGGCACCGACCGGAAGCGTCGGTTTGCAGGCAGCGGACGGCACGTCGATCGCAGAGCAAGTCGGTTATCGTAGCTGCCGGTGGTACAATGGGCGCAAGCATTGTCGCTGGGTCGAAGGCTTCGGATATGGACCGAGCGTTGGCGTGTACATCGGTGACGGAGATCGGCGCGGTCGTCATCGCGACTGAACCACCGAACGATGCATAGCGGGCTGGTCACACTAGGCTGGCCCGTTTAGCTTTTCCTCGGACACATCAAAAGCAGCAAGCACTTCCTATCTCGGATCATTCACGGGTTCTTATTTCAGGGCAGCGGTTGACGTCGTAATCGATCTGGTAGCAATCTTTCTAACCCCCTCGGAGGAAAACCCAATGGCCGCATCGCCCAACTTTGAAATCCCGCCGCAGCTGCGGGAGCTCGCTGAGAAAAACTTGGAACAGGCACGGGCGGGGTATGGCCAGTTCATGGACGCGATGACGCAAGCGATGGGCACGTGGGCCCAGGGAGCGCCCGCGCATCCCATGACCGCGGGCTTCAAAGTGGTGCAGGATCGCGCGATCAAGTTCGCCAAGCAGAATGCCGAGGCGTACTTCAACCTGGCGAGCGAGCTTGCCAGCGCCAAAGACCTAACGGATGTGATGGGCATTCAAGCCCGCCACGCGCACACTTCGATGCAGACCTATGCCTTGCAAGCCCAGGAGCTGGGTCGGTTGATGATGGAGGCGTCCCAAAGCATGGGGCTGAAGTAGCAACGACCAAATTGAGCGCACTCTTCAGGTAGCGTCGCCTGACATTGCGGCCTTCGCCGAAGGCCGCAATGTCAGGCGAACAAGGCATCGACCGCGACGTTGTTGGGTCGTCAACAATTGCACTGAAACTTCGCTTGCGGAGGCGCTAACCCCATGGCAATTGGCAGCACGGCACTCGCAAATTTACTGATCATTCTGATCATCGGCATTGTCGCCGGCCTGGCCTTCAACCGTTACGCGCGAAGCTGGCTCGCACGTCTTGGCGGCGCCACACGCAGCGATATTACCAGTGCGCTCGTTGGCATTGCCGGCGCGTTCATCGGCTTCCATATCAGCGTGATCCTCGGGCTGTTGCCTTCTCCGCTGATGCACTTCGTCCTCGCAGCGATTGGTGCGGTCCTCGTGCTGTGGTTTTGGCGCGGAAGGTAGAAGCACGCCCAGCGTGCCTAGGACGAACCGATGAGCGGGCATGTTTGTGAACCTTCGCGCGCTCTGGCCTGTGATCTTCGGACGATTTCGTCTCCCAAACGGTTCGATCATGGCGGACCTCCTCGATCCCTAAACGAAGAACTCCCCCGCTCAGGCATTCGCCGTCCAAAAGTAGGCTTTCTTTGTGCTTACCCGGTTGGGCAGCCGGGAGCGCTAATGCGATTTGCCGTGGAGAATGGCACCTTCGGGCCGGGATAGCTCACGGCTAGGAGGAGTGCCGGCGCGGACGGCGAAGGATATTCCGAAACCTCGCGGCTGGTTAGGCAGGAGGTCGCCCAACGTCTCTGCGAGACAGTTGGGCGACGGCCAATTCAAGCTATGGCGAGCGGCTTGGCCAACTGTTTGCAGACCTCATGCGATCCAAAATGGCTTCAATCCCTCGCGCGTTATGTCGTGTCTCTGCAAGCCAACATCCTTGAGAATGTGGCCGGGCTGACCTAACAGGCCCATTAGCTCGCGACGCTGCCGCACGCGCCTCACCCACACCACCGGCAGGGACACCGTGGCCTCGAACGAGGACGCCAACCAAGCAAGCGGCCGAACACTTCCAATATGAGTAATTGTCACGTGTTCCATTTGCTGCTCCATTCTTTCATCTAGTGCATATCTCGTCCCGTCTCTCTCGGCAAACATGGGCCCACACAGCACTGGTGACAAACGAGTAACTAGCCTGCTATATGTGATTAAAACTCACGCATGGGAAGGTGACTCATGCCACGCCGGCTACCTCCGCTCAATGCGCTGCCAAGCTTCGAAGCTGCTGCCCGCCACCTGAGTTTTTCCAAGGCAGCCGACGAATTGCACGTGACCCACGGCGCCGTGAGCCGGGCCGTTCGCCACCTTGAGGACCGCCTCGGCGTGCCTCTCTTCGTACGGGCGACCCGGTCGGTCAGCTTGACACCGATCGGCGCATCGTACGCCGCCGAGGTTCGTGACGCGCTGGATCACCTAGCAGCGGCTACGGTGGCGGTGGCCGGTCAGCAGTCCTCGGGCATGCTCAACGTCAGCACACTCGACTCGTTCGCTGCCAAGTGGCTCGTGCCGAGGCTATTCCGGTTCCGGCGCACCCACGGCGATATTGACGTCCGACTATCGACGTCGGAGAAGCTTGCCGATTTCGTCAGTGATGGGATTGATATCGCCATACGGTATGGCCGTGGTCGATATCCCGATCTCAAGGCCGAATTGTTGATGGAGGAAGACCTTTTTCCAGTGTGCAGCCCGCAGCTTCTCGAAGGTTTGCACCCGTTGCTGACACCAGCCGACCTCAAGCACCACACGCTGATCCATGAAGAATTCCAAGTCGATTGGGCCATGTGGCTCAGGACCGTGGGTATTGAGGGGGTCGACCCACACCGTGGTCCGAGGTTCTATTCATCCGATCACGCGGTTCAAGCCGCCGTCCTGGGCCAGGGTGTTGTGCTCGGGCGAAGCGCGTTGGTTGCCGACGATCTTGCAACGGGCCGGCTGGTGCGGCCCTTCGCGTTCAGCCTTCCCGCCGGGCTGGCGTATTACGCGGTCTATCCCCCACGCGCTCTTCAGCGTCACAAGGTGAAGGCCTTTCGAGATTGGCTTCTTGCCGAAATCGCGGGAGAGGCACCGCAATGACCACTGCGCTTGCCGGCCTTCCGTCGGTATCCACATGAACCGATGTTCATCGTGCTGACATTCACCCAACCCTCCATCGAACCATACGAGCTGCCGAACGTTCACCCCTGAAGATGGTCCGACCTGAGGTATGCCAATTGGCATGAAGGAGGCACCGCATGCCGAAGAAGAGGCAACGACGAAGGTGATGGTCGCGAGTGCGTGGACGACCGATCGACGTCCTGGCGTTCGCGATATGGCGAGCCTGGGGGTACCGCGGTTCGCATCACTGGCGCGACCAGGCGGGTGCACGGTACTACCGCTGGCGCCAGGAGTAGGGCGGATGAAGATCGCGGATCGGGTGAAGCGCCTGAGGATCTTGAGACGGAGCACATTCGGCTTCGCAAGGCGGATCTCGGTCCTGATCGGACAAGAGCTGCTTGCAGGAATGCCGCAAAGGGAAAGTCGAGCCGGATCCGCCGGCGTGCGTGGACGCTCAAGCACGGTTCCGGCCGAAGTCCAGCGTATCCGAGCGTCGTGCGTGTGCGGCGCTCGAGCAGCATCGCCGACGCAACGTCAAACACGCCCAGCCGGTCGTGATTGTCGCGGCAGCGGCTTACACCGACCTCGGCGAACTGCTCCGGCAGATCAGTGACGCTGGGTTCTCCTCACAAGCTCACGATACTGCTCAGGAACGACTCCGGCAGGGCGTAACCATAATCGGGTGTGGACTAGTGATGAGAGGGGCTCTCGCCAAACAACACAAGCGTTTCCTCCGGCTGTTCGGCTGGGTGTGGCACATGCATCGCGGCTCAGCGCGGAAAATTGAAGAGGTGCCCGTGTGGTCTGAGATTCAGCCGTCCGAATGGGTCGCCGCATAGTCCTAATCGGAAGTAGTTTGGAGCCGCGTTAGGACGTGATCGCGAGTTCACGCTTGCCGAACGATCAGTAGCCCGGCGGAAGCGCGAGTCGATGTGATCGCCGCTGTCCCGATCTTTTCATGCCAGCGCCGCAGTGCCCGGCAAGCACATTCGTCGAGGGCAACCACGGCTCGGGTTTGTCGCCAGAAGCTAGTCTGCGGAATTCATCGACGGATGTGCGCCAAGACGGCCAGATCGCCGAGCCCCCGAAGTTTTCGAGGATGCGCGCATCTCTAAAAGGTTCGTGCATCACGCGTATCTATCTCGCAAGAATAAGCGACCAGATCGCCTCGACGCAGGAGGGGCAGAGGGACAGCGATGGAGCAGACGGTAGATCAGAGGCATCGGCGCACCTCTTCGACATCGCGCCCATTCCCGGGCGGCGCTGTCTCCATGCAAATCTAACCCAGCGGTTGCAACGTAGAAATGGGATGGCCAGCATACCGCACTTGCTAGCGCACACGTGTCCGGAATACCTCACTAGCGTACTGGAAGGCTCGCGGCGGGGATCGGAAACAAAGCCGAGCCCCACCAGGTGGATTCCTCAGCGGTCACTTGGCATCGAGTGCCTAGAACCCGACACCCTTTAAGCCGCTGTCCGTCCAATCCTCGGCGGTGCGCATAACCTGCGAAGGTCTCGGCGCATGCGGTGCGCACTATGTCCTTGTTAGACACTAGTTTATTTGATACAGTGATTTGTATCGAGATGTCTTGTGTTTATGGGCATTTGCAGAGCAAACATTCCGGAGGGTTCATTTGGGACAGGTTGCCATCTACTGCCGCGTCAGCACCGACGATCAGTCCTGCGAACGGCAGGAACGCGATCTGCGTGCGTTCGCCAAGCGCTCCGGGCACGAGATCGTCGCCATCTTCAGGGAGACAGCCTCGGGCGCCAAGAACGATCGCGCCGAGCGCAAGAAGGTCATGGCGCTGGCGCAGGCGCGTAAGATCGATGCGATCCTGGTAACGGAACTCAGCCGGTGGGGTCGCTCGACGCAGGACCTGGTGCAGACCCTCGATGACCTTCACAGCTGGAAGGTGAGCGTCCTTGCGCAAACCGGCCTGAGCTTCGACCTGAGCACCGCCAGCGGAAAGCTGATGCGCACCATCATGGCTGGCTTGGCCGAGTTCGAACGTGACCTCATTCGTGAGCGTGTCAGGTCTGGCCTATCGGCCGCCAAGGCACGAGGCGTCGTCTTGGGCCGGCAAGTTGGCCAGCGACCCAGCGACAAGAAAGCGAAGAAGGTGTTCCAGCTGCATAGGGAGGGGCTGAGCTATCGATTGATCGGACGCAACGTCGGCTTGAGTAAGAACACGGTCATGGACATCATCAGGCGAGACGCGCCGGCCGCATGAGTGGTGCGAGGTCGCTGCTTCCGATAGGTTTCGGGTAACAGCGCCTGAGGCCCGCCCACGCTCGGCACAGGTTGTAACGTCGCAAAACCGCCTGAGATCAAACAGCAGGCCCCCAAGACTGCTGTGTGCGTCCCCGCTCACCGTTACGCCTTGCTCGTTGTTTCGGTGGGCTGGAAAGAGTGCTCTGTTGATAGCGTCCAAGGCCGTTTCGGAGTTCATTTTCCTGTTCCCAAACCCTCCAGCGCATCCTCCATATAGATCAGCCCCACTGCGAGAAGCGCCCTGCCCATGATAAACCAAGCTTTCACGCGACCCTCCCATCCTTCGAGGTACTAGTCTTCGCATCACCGATGCGCATCCCGATTACCAAAGAAAATCAAGCAAGTGCTGCAGGGCGCGCGGTGTTAGGCAGGTGCTGCTCGGCAACCCTTGATCGGCGTCATCTGAATTTCGATGCCCGGCTCATACTTGTTGATGGCGCCGCTGGCCGCATCCACACCAAGTCCGATGACGCCGCCGACCAGGATATTGCCGGCAGTCATGCCCTCCACCGAGGAGACGAGTGTGCCAACGCCGTCCGTATGGCATTGCTTCTTGCAGTGCACGGCGATGTTGTCTTGCCCCTTTTCCAACGACACCGTGGTGGGGGCCGTCACTGTCTTGGTTCCGATTGAGCTGGACTGGAGCGTGCACACGGCGCCGACCACATTGGGCGTGTTGATGGACACGCTTTGCATCGTTCCTCGTGTAATCGTCGCGCACCCAGCCAAAAACACGGACAACGCAATCCACCAGACGCGAAGCACGATGGCCCCCATTTCGCAATATGTATTGGTAGTCGGTCGCGACGGCGGCTGGAAGTGCGTAAGCGCACCAGCAATAGGGATATTGCACCATGACTGGCAGCGTGGGCCAATTTGAATTGGAAGCTCCAAGGGCCGGCTGGGTACTCGCTCACACCTTTCGCCACCACGCCTGCGTAGTCGAGACACGCTATTGGCGCGGGATCGCAAAGGAAGGTATTGCGCTGTCATCGGATCTTCACCGTCACAGTCTTAGAAGCAATGTGGCCACGTGAGCACGATCCGAAATCGAATTGGCCCTATGCCCACAAGCGAGTAGCCCGAGCTTTGCCGGCGCGTTACCGATGCGCAGCAATGCATTGGAGGCGCTGATGGTTGGTCGTAGTAGTGTGGCTGCGTTTCTTGCGGTCGTCGGGGGATGCGCGACAACCGATGTGGCAGATGCAGCGGATACGGACCGGGGCAAAGCAACGACCGCTGTCCCGGCGAATTACCGTCAGTTGGTTGCCAACAGGATACTTGGGACCACTGATCGCCAGAAGATACGGCGCGCACAAATATCACGACCCCAGGTGGCGTGGACTGGCCTGCTCAACGGCGGTAACCGGCCGGTCGTCTGTGCCGTGATAATGCGGGAGACCCCCCTTTTCGCGGAGGGGAGGGATTGTTGGCTTGTCACGTTCCAGGATGGAAAGATTGCAACGGCTGGGTATTCGTATGGAGCTTGTGATTGCGCCGGCCTCTCGCCGTTTAATGAAGTCCTGAACCGAAGGTAAGGACCCGCATGTCGTCGGTTGGGCTGGATGACACGACCTTCTAGCCTTCACCGGTCTCCAGCGCTTGGCCGGACAGTCGCCCGCCAAGACCCGTGTCACCACGACGGCAAGTAGTGGTCAGCAAATGCGCTGTGCGGCACACCCGAAGCCGTTGCGCAATCGAGGGGGAGTGGTTCATGTTTTTGAGCTTAGGCGCCCGTCTGGCTGCTGCACTAGCCCTCGGGCTGGGACTACACGCTCAGTGCTGGGCACAAACTCCAGGTGGCGTAACGGGTTTTAAAGAAGTCCAGATCGGCCCTGATACGTTCACAATTGGAAATCCGGTTCCAGCTTGGGTAGATGCGATTCCAATCCCCGACCCGGACAAAAGCGAGCCGGTGGTCGTACGTCTCGCCGACACGCAATTCTGGGTTGGCACCAGCCCCACGTTCTATTCGCGGCGCGCGATCATGACCAATGATGCCGCATCGCTTAGCGCCGCGGGACAGGTCGCCATCGTATTTGTGCCCGAATATCACCGCGTGCAATTGCACACCATTCAGATCCTCCGAGGTGCCGAGGTTCTCGACCGAACCACCTCCTCCGGGGTGCGTTTTCTTCAACGCGAGCGTGGACTCGAACAGGGCATCTACAGTGGTCAGGTTACAGCTTCCATCCTCGTCGACGACTTGCGTGTGGGCGATACGCTCGTGGTTGCCTACTCTGTGACAGGGCAGAACCCTGTGTTTGCCGGCAAATTTGTGGATGCGGCCAGCTGGGACCAGAGCTACAAAACGGCGCTTCGTAGGGTAACGCTGAATTATCCGACCGAGCGCAACATCGCTTGGCGATTGATAGGCTCTCCTAAAGCAAAAGCGATCACCCCAACAGAGACAATGCAAAATGGCATGCGCAAACTTCTCTTCGAAGAGAGGACGCTGCCGCGGATTGATCAAGAATCCTACACTCCACCTGACTACCACAACTTGCGATGGCTGCAGTTTTCCGAATTTGCGAGCTGGCAGGAAGTGGCCGACTGGGCCAACCCGCTCTTCCAGGCGCGCGACACTTCCAGTGAGGAGTTTCGTACTCTCGTCGAGCGTCTTAGGGGCGCGCCTACCACCGAGGAGCAGGCTGTTCGAGCACTCGAATTTGTCCAGTCGGAGATACGTTACTTCTCCGTCTCAATGGGCGAAAGCTCGCACCGCCCAACCCAGCCGGACTTAGTGCTGACGCGACGTTATGGCGATTGCAAGGACAAGACGCTGCTCTTGATGAGCTTGCTCAAAGCGCTTGGCGTGCCGAGTAAGGCGGTTCTCTTGCAAGCTCAGCAAAGAGATGGGCTCGATGCTTTGCTTCCCGCTCCAAACCTTTTCGACCACGTCATTGCACGCGTGGCTCTCAACGGTGCCGTCTACTACCTCGATCCGACAGTGCTTGGTCAGCATGGCCGATTAAATCGTATGGGTCAGTACCATGAAGGAGCGCGCACCCTTCTGGTCAGCCCGGAGACACGCGGCCTTGAGACGATTGTAAGCCCCAACAATCGCGATCTCGTGCGCAACGAAGTTGCTGAGACGGCAGCACTGCCCGTATTCGGAAAAGATGCGCGTATGCAAAGGCGCACTGTCTACCACGGCCGCCTCGCCGAAATGCTGCGCGTTTCCCACCAGCGGCTCCCGCGCGACCAGATTGTCAAATTCTATGCGTCTGCACTGCAATCGCGTTATCCAGGGACCGTCATGATTGGCGAGCCGGAGATTCAGGATGACCTTGCCAACAACGTCTTGACCGTCAATACGACTTATACAGTGCCAAATCTCGCTAGCGAGCATGAGGGCAACTGGTTCATTCGGGTTGTCCCGAGCAATATGAAGGGTGTCCTCATCGTTCCGCCATCGCCGACGCGTGAAGCGCCTTTGTTCTTTCCGGCATTTCCCTTCGACGCGACGTATTCGCTGGAAGTGGCGCTACCTGAAGAAGTACGCGTCGCCTCAGATCCGCACACGGACACTGTGCAAGGCAAGTCGTTCGACTACACCTTCTCGTCCGCTTTTCGCGGCAACATCGCTAAAGGCACGGTGCACTTGCGCTTGCTCGCAGACCGCGTTGAGGCGCCGCAGCTGGCCAAATATTCGCAAGATGTGCAGGCTCTTAACAAGAAGATCACGGCAATCATCATCCCCAGAAGTGCTATCCGTGGCGGTCCTGCCAAAACTCAACCGAAGGATTTTGATCAGGTGATTGTCGACCGTTTGCAGACGACGATCGCTAAGACCACGGATGCGATCAAGTCCGGCAAGCTTTCCCGCAATGATCTAGCCGAAGTCCTACTGCATGCGCTCAGGGGCACAGAGCAATCTTGGAAAAGTCACAGAAGCGCTCGCCGACGCGGAAGTAGCGATTAAGTCAGGTGACGATGAAAGAGACTATCTTCATTGTCGTGCAGAGGTTTACTTTGGCTCGGGTCAGCTGGAGAAAAGTATCGCCGACTACTCACGAGCCATAGCTTTGGGATCACCCACGGCATATCACTACCGCCAGCGTGGTATTTCCCGCTTTTTTGCCGGCAAGTTCGATGAAGTGATCGATGACATGTCGAAGGCGGCCGACGACGGTGAAACAGAAGGCCGTGTCTACGCTGATCTATGGGCCGCATTGGCTTACGGTCGCCTTGGCAGGCCCGTGTCTGAATCCGTCCTTGCGCGAGCCTCTCTCCAGCCTCGTGGCGACTGGCCTCGACCGGCCTTGGCACTCGCCGCCGGCATTCTTACGCCGGAAGAGATGCTCAAGCTGGTTGAACGCAAGAAGGGCGACGATCTTCGAATGGCGTTATCCGAAGCCTATTTTTACCTTGGGGAATACTTCCTAGGGCATGGCGATGCCGCCAAAGCGCGCGATTTTTTTCAAAAGGCGCGGCAGCAAAAGGTGACGATCTACATCGAGCACAAGGGTGCGGGCTTCGAGCTTCAGCACTTGGGAGCACCGACCGAGACAGGGACGTTGCCCAAGGGAGCAGAGCAGGGGCCGAAGAAAGCCAAACCAAAAGCACCCGCAAAATCTTGGATGAACGGGATATTGGGCAATTAATCCGAGGATAGTTCGCAATCCTGACGACCGGATGGCAGCCGCCAGCTTTTTCGGGCGGCCGCCATCGTACTTCAGCGGATTTCAACCTGGCTCACTATCTAGATTTGCTACTCTTGACATGCGTGCTCGACGAGGGCACCTCAAAGGCATGAGCGAACAAGCACTCGACAATCTCAAGGGTATCCTTGACCGGCTCGAGCCAAACATGTGGCTCGAACTGGACGATGTTTCTTTCCGGCGCGTTTTCGGCAAGGGGTTCGCTTCAGTAGAGCAGGCTGCGGCGTTTGCCACGCAGAACAACTGCTGCTTACTGTACGACCCAGAGGAAAAACCCTTCCGGGTCCGGTTCAGCCGTGCCTATGCCAAGTAACGGGCGAGGCAAAGCACGTTTATCTCCATGTTTTAAACCCTTCGCTCAAAGTCCTTTCCGCGCTCGTTCCTTGCGCTTGATGATGTCGTTGATGGTCCAGGTAGATCTGATCTGGCCGGTAGCTGCGTCGGCGATGTAGGTGAAGTTCTTAGACTTCTCGCGGGGCTTCTCGGGCAAGAACGGCCGCGAGTTACAGGCGTAGCGGATCTCGTCGGGGGCATGATCCTCGGACTCGGTATCCACATCCTCTGGACGGTCATGATCGTGCTGCAGCACCGGTAGGGTGCGGATGCTGTCCTTGCAGGTTGAGAAGAACACCATCATGGCCCGGCCATCGGCATCGCCGCGCAGGCGCTGGCGGACCTGGTTCCAGCCGCTCATGGCGCCGCGCTGGGGTACGCGGGTGTTGTCTGCGGGAGCAAAGCCAACCCTTGACCGAGCCATCATCTCGGCGATCGACGGCCCACCATCCTGCTTGAAGGCGCTGGGGTCCAGGACGCCGTAGGCCATTTGCTCACGGACCGGCATGCCATCCTGCGTCTTGACCGTCTCACGCTCCACAATGCCCTGGGCGACGTCCTCTGCCGTCATCTTCAGTCCTTCGTTGGGGGCTTTTGCGCCGTACCATTCGCGATACCGGATCAGCGCCCCGCGCGGGATGACCAGCGATTGGCCGTGCAGATTGAATGCCTCGTGATCGTCGGGGCAAAGTGCCCACCAGCCCACACTGAAAGGACGGGCTGAGCCCCAATCCATGGACCTGAACCGCTTCCAGTCCGGCGGCACCGCAAAGGGTCGAATGACGTGCCTGCCTTCGCTCCACTCATCGAAGAAGGCGCCCTCGATAGCCGACCAATCGCCTTCCAACCACGCGCGAACCAGTTCCTTGCTGCCGACCAGCTGCAGCCGGTTGATGTACTTGGGGTCGCGTGAAAGCAGGATCTTGTTGTCACGCAGCCTGGACGGAATGACCGCCATGGCATGCATCGACCCGTCGGGAAGCTCGCGCCGCAGCACAACTGGCGCTTCGGGGAATGGATATAGCTTGTAGCGGTCCTTGATCCAGTGTTGACCGGCTCCACCAGGGTTGGCCGTCAGGATCATCTGCACGGGGACACCAGCCGCAGACCTCAGAACGCCGAACAGCCGGTCGATCGGCGCCGACATGGGGTACTGACCGGCCTCTTCCACCCAGGCGTCCGTGACATTGCGCCCCTGCCACTCCTGGGCGTCATCCACGCTTTCGAGATAGCGAAACGATACGCGCCCGCCATTAGGCATGCGCCAGGTCGGGTTGGGCGAGCCTACGAATTTGGCTCCCAGAGGACAGGTAAATCTGCTTGGAGCGCTCTACCGCGTCTTCGGCCGATACCGTGGTCCGACGGAACATGATGGCGTTGAAGTCAGACCCGTAGCGCTTTTCCTTGATGGCCCACTTGCCAAGCACGCCGTCGGTCTTGCCGCCACCGCGCGCACCTCCGAAGAAGATCTCAGGAAACGGGCATTCCACCAGTGCTTGTTGTGGACCGGGCTGGGGCGACCAAACCGTTTGACTGTGGCTATCCATGCGGGGCCTCAATGGCTCTTGCCATGAGGCGATCCAGGCACCCCCGCGCCGTACTGACGTTCCCAATCCTCCTCGTTCAGCGGCTTATCGGAAATGTTGTAGTTGGTGTTGGTGCTCTCGCGGCGCTCGACGTAGTAGCCCATCAGCTCACCGCGCTTGACCTCGGCCGCTACGGCGGCGCTGGCCTGGCCGTTCTTCTTGGCGAGGTCCCGGATGTCTTTCAGCTCTCCGATGTGCTCTTCGAGGGTTACCAATGCACGTGCCTGGGCTTTCTGTTGGAGTTCCGCGACGCGCGCTTGAACCTTAACGTCCCTTAGCAATCTGGATGCGCTGGCGTCTGCGGCGTTGTCGCTGGAAACTGAGAATCCCGCGATCTTGTAGGCTTCGCGGCCACTTACACCCTTAACAATTTCCTGGGCGAAGATTTCGTGGCGGGCGTTTCTTAGTGCCGACATTGGAAGTACGTCCTGGCTTGCTGGTAATGGCTGCAATCAAGCGCTCGGTAGCGGCCACACTCGCCGCAGCTCCACTTCGTTTTCCGCCCTGCGGATTGCGTCGCGGATTGCGCTCCAGTCTGGTTGGACAGAGCGGTCAAACAGGTTGATGTCCTGACGCCTGCGGTTGTTCTCGATCTCGACAGCATTATTGATCCTGCGGAATTGGACGCCCCGGGCCTTGCTCAGCGAAACGTCGATCGGCCCACCGTTGTGCGACCTCACCCAGGCATCACGGAACCAGCGATCCTTGGGAACATCGTCAACGTCCCACAGCTCGATGCCCGTCCCGTGGTGCGCGCAAAAGCGGTCTCGCATCAGTTCGTAGGCTTCGGCGTCGGTGCATCCTCCAAACTGCATGGCATGCACGAAGCGGCGGGCCGCGCGCTCGCCTACCCCGTCCTTTGCCTGCGCATCAATTTGTGCGTTCAGGAACCATGTCGGAGCTATGAACCGCTGGCCGCGCAAATGGTATGGAACGTCGATCAGGTGACTCTTGTCGTCCCAACGATGCCACATCTTACCCGGTGGCGGGTCCCACCTGCCGCCGCCGCCCGTCATGAAGCGGAGCGCCGTGAGGGACGGCGCACACACCGCTACACCGCCGTCGTGTCGCGTGAACACGATGCGCTTAGGCATAGTCGCCCCAGAACATCATGCCGATCTCGGTATTGTCGGTGTTGGCACCGGCCGACCCGCCGCCCACAGTGAAGCCCTTGACCTGAAACGTGCTTATTGTTTTTACGCCGTCGGATCCGGATGACATGACGCCGGTATGCGTGCTTCCAACGACGTCCGTGCATCGCGCGTAGCCGGCGCACCAGTAGTTGGTATCCGCAAAGGCGGTATCGAACGCCACGACATAGTCGCCCACGCCGTTGTCAGTTACCGCCCCCATGCCGTAGTCGCCCGGAGCGGAAGGCTGGCGTGCGCTGAACCGTTCAGGTTGCCGCCCGCCTTGGGGTGGCCAGGGTGAAAGTGCTGCCGGCCTGGCGGGACAAGAATATCCGTTGCCGACGCCGCCTCCATGTTGGCCTGCGTCGCAGTAACGCCGCTCGCCAGCTTCGCATGGGTCAGCGTTCCGTCGGTCACGTTGGCAGCAACGATCTTCGCCCATGAAGGATCGGTGCCGTTTGTCTTCAGAACGGTATCGGCGGCGCCAATGGCCAACCTCACGTTGTTCGACGCGTCGCGCGTGATCGAGGTCGCCGCGCGTAGTGACCGGCGATAGCGCATTAAAGGCAGCTGTGGCTGTACTCTGGCCCGTACCGCCATCGGCAATGGCAACGTCGGTGCCGCCTGATTTATAGACGGCAGCGCCCCCAGCCGAGAGTGCGCCGGTCACATCAAGGCCGGTTGTGCTGATATCAAGCACCTTGGCGCCAGCGCAAGCCACGCCAAGGTTGTCGCCGCCGATGCGGTAGAGGCCGGTATCCAGATCTGACCCAGGCACCAGGCCTGGAGCAGTCACTGTGCCGCTGGCGATCTTGAGCGGGCCGCTCATTTGAGACTGGCCATCCAGGGCAACGGAGTTGGAAATCTCGCTGGCCGCGTCGGACCAGTTGGTGTTGTGGGCGCCAGCCGTGATGGGCGTTTGGTCAACGAATGTGTTCGGGATGCTCATCACCCCGCTGCCATTCCGCGGCATGGGTTAGGCCTCCGTCTTCTCAGCGCCGAACGTGCGGCCGGGCGCATCGGCCCCTGCCGCTATCTCTTCCTTTCTCAGCGATCGGCACTCGCCGTACTTTCCTTCGCCATAGACGCCGATGGGGAGTCCTGGTGCCTTTGCGTCTTCGGCCTTGGCGTCCTCGACGTAGGCAAGCGCTGTTACCTCTGCGTACCATCGTTGGTTGTGCTGCTCATGAACAAGTCTCCTGGTTGCAAACGCTGGTACAGGGACGCGCACAGTTGGCTTGTTACTTCTCTGGATCGGTCGTAAATCTTCCGTCGTCCGGGTCTTTCGCGAATGGACGCCCGTAATTTGTCCTTACCTCTTTTGACCTCGGCGGACTTGCGGCAAGTTGACGGTTTGCGGGAGATGCCAGTGCCCTTACCAAATCTGAACTGGACGGAGTTGAGGGCGAAGGCAGTTGATCTTGAGCAAGGATGCGAGCTAGGTCGTCATTCCTCGGTTCAGGGAGCGTCTGGGCGCGGACGCGATCGGCAAGCGGCGGTCGCCCAGTGGCCGTCGGAGGCAGAATGGTCGCGGATGACCCATCGCCAGCAGTGGGCATGGGCAAAGAAGCACCTGCCTCGGACTGAATACCGGCGCCAGTCGCGGGACTGGTGGCTCCTGCTCGTTGCGGACCTCCTCGACCCACCAAAGTCCGCAGAAGCGAACCAACACCTGACGCGGCGGCAGACATAGCTCCGCCGCCGCGCGACATTGAGCGAACCGCGTCGGCCCCCAGAAGACCGCCGCCAGCACCCTCAAGAGCCCCGACTAGGCTTCGCTTTCCAAGACCTTTATAAAAAGCATCCTCGGCTGCGGTCTGAACCGGGTTCCCTTCCGGGAGCGTCTTCGCGTAGTCCAAGAACTCTTGCCGCCTTGGATGATCTGGCGGCAAGGCTTCGCCGCGTGCCTCATAGGCTCTCTTCTTTGGATTGTCGGGCTCGGTCCCAAAGGCGTTGTACGCCAGTGGCGCATTATACATTCCGGCGCCAGCAGCCCCGCCGAGCGTTGCGGGCATCACATAGTCTTTTGCGATTGACCCAGCCGTCGTCTTTCCTGGACCGCTCGCCAGTCTGGAACCGGCGCCGAACACGCCGCCGGCAAGCACTGAGGCCAGGCCGCCCGTCTTGTCGTAGACCTTGCCAGTTTCGGTGTCGGAAAACCTTCTGTCACGGGACATCTCGCGCTTATAGGCGTCTTCCGAAGCGGCGACGGCTCGATCGTATTCGTCCTGCTTCTTGAGTGCTCCAAACTCGCGGATGCGTCGATCGCTGTCGGCGTTGTCCGTTGAGTATTTCTTAGATATGCCTCGCAGCTCGTTCACGGTGTCTTTAAGAAACTGCCTTCCTGCTGGGCCTTCGTAGTCTTCAGCCAGCAGCTTCTTTTCAGCGGCGTCGAGCGCGGCCTGCTGCGCCGGGTCGAGACCCGGCAGTAGTTGCTTAGGTGCCGATTGCTTCTTGGCTGCCTGAGCCTCTGCCGGAGATCCGCTAAACAAGCCAAGGTCTTTTGCCAAAGCCGTCGTGTAGCCCGCCCCAAGCGTCAATGCAGCCGCTCCCGGCCTCAGCGCCGCTATCGCCGTGCGCGCGCCCGCATCTGTAACGTTGGCGAGCGTCGGGTCAGCATAGGCCTCACCAATTGCATCCGCCGCCTGCGGGACGCCAGTAAGTTCCGCTGCTGCACGTGGCATGGTTAGTTCTGTGTCGGTCAACGGGCGCTGTCCAACCATGCGCTTGCCACCAAGGCTATAGGCAGGATTTGCGACCATCGGCCGAATGGCTGGACCGACCGGCATTCTGGCGTCTGATCCGATGCCCCCGCTAGCAAGCATGCTGACTAGTCTCGGATCGACAGTCGCGGTGCCGTCGGCCGGCTGCACCGGCTGGCGCAGCTTCCTGTTGCGGTGTGCCAGATCGCGCTCGGCCGGAGACACCGGCATATCGGCCGCTAGTAGCGTCGCTAGTTCGTTGTTGGTGTCGTCGGCCATTTGCCGTCCCGCCTATGAGCTGTGTGGCTTCGGCCCGCCCCGCTCATCGCAGATGGCGTGGCCATCGCGGAGACAAACGCCGTCAGCTTCCAAGCTGCGCAGGAGAGCCCGGCGCGTCCATTCTGCGGGTGTCGTGTGGTGCTGCCCGGCCGCCAGGGCCAAAGCCTCAGGCATGCCGCGCGGCAGGCGCAAACGCATCTTTTCCGGGTAGTGCACAGCCATGCTCGTCGAACTCCGTAAAGTGGGCCGTCAGCCCTACATGCCGGCGTTCGAGCGGACCAACAATCCGGCGAATTCGTCTCTATCCGGTCTTATCGGATCGAAGCGGCGCTATCGGCCACGGTGGCGCGGATGTTTCAATGTCCCCGCAGCGTTGCTTGCCTAACGAGTAGGGCCGGACCGAACGCGGATTCAATGAAATGGCCTTCAGTGATATTCTTCTGATTCGAAAACGTGGAGCGCGCCAATGGCCAGCAAGAAGAAGCCGAGTAAGCGTGGGTGGAAACAGAGTTCGGATCCGAAGCCAGCCTCGCTCATGGAGCGCCTCGCAGCACTAGCCCAACAGCAGGCAAACGAGAACGATCGCACCGGCCGATCGCACGTACCGAAATAGCGGGCGCGCGCTGGTACGCTATTTCAGCGCCCAACCCAATGCAGCGACGAGTAGAACGATCGCCCAGATCGACGGCAGATACCACCACCCAACCGGACCAGGCCACCCGTCGACGGCGGGTGCGCGCCTATCTCCATCGTGTTTGTGCGCGAAATGCGTCCGCTCCACCATGACACAAACCTCCTCCGAAAGAGCTTGGTGCCAGAAAACTATGCTTGCTCGCATATAGATTCGAGATGAGCCAACCTGCTGCGGAATAAGCGGGACATATAGATTTCCCCCAGTACGCGGTGATGGTGTCGCAGTCAGCGGAACGAGGAGCGCGGCCAATCGTTTGTCGCCCGGGCGTTCGCTACCGCAGCAACGAGGTTAAGAATGCAAATCCTTGACGAGATGGCGCCGGTGATTGCGGACATCATCGGTGCGCACTGCGCCGGAACACGCGCGCGCGAGGAGTTCGTCCAGGCGTGTTTGCGCACCGAATGGTCCGAAGCGCAGGCAATGGTTCAGGGCATGCTTGCCGAACCGTGGCACCTAATAGGTCACCAGGAAAGTCGGCTGCGCCAATTCCTCGAACTCCTGCAGGTCATGCAGGGAGGAGCAGGAGCTTCCGCGATTGGCGACCGGATCGCGGCTTGAGTGCGCGGAACTTGGTGATCTCCAGCGCTTGACGCCAGTCTAGCTCAGTGACCTCTCGCTCGCCTGGAGGTCAACTCCCGTGACGGCCAAGCGGCTGTTACGTTGCGCGACAGGGAGGTCAGCGCAATGATTGGGCGGGGTCCCGTAGGGTACTGTGACTTCAACAATCAGGCCAACGGCGTTGGAGGCCGTCACTCCATAGCGGGATACGGCCCGCTGTTCGCGCTCTGCCTTTGAAATCTGGCGAAGTAACTTGGCAAGCTGCTCCGGCATGGGCCCGAGAACCATGTCCTCCGCATCGGCTTGAAGGATTAAGCCTATCGAGGCGCAAATGATGTTGCTGCTCTCGGCTGTGTCGTCGGGCGGACCGAACAGGCTGGTCAGGCGCAGCCACGTGCGCATCTTTGTTCCTATTCATCCCGCTTAGCGTTGAAGAGCAAGCAAGACTCAAGACGACCGACCAACAGCTTCGCTGAGGCGGCGGACCAGAACGCACGATGCTGATAACTGAAGCGTTACTGTGTCGACTAATTGTGTCGGCTCTACGGTCCTGCAAGTAGGATGCTTCTGGACAAACTGTGCAACGAAGGCGCCCCGGAACGTTGGAGGACCCAATGAGCGAGCAGAAAGCCGCCGGCGATCCAGCCTTTCTCAACCAACAGCGCAAGCGTCTGACCGCTATGCGCGATCAGCTGCGGACCACAGGCACCGCCAGGAATACTAGTGAGCGTGTACCCAGAGCCGGAGAGGCAAAGGAGATCGAAGACGACGCCCAGGACTTGGCACAAGGCGAAGTCGATGGGACCATTGATGCCGTGGAAGAGCAGCGCTTGCGTGCGATTGAGCGTGCGCTCGCGAAGATCGACGAAGGAACGTACGGACTATCCGATTTGAGCGGCGATCCGATACCAAAAGCCCGGCTCGAAGCCATGCCGGAGGCTGCCCTCACGATTCAGGAAGAGGAAGCACGAGAGAGGCTGCAACGGCGATAGCCCCCGTTTGCAATCGGATTGCAAGCGTCATGACATGGCCACCAGCCGACCTCTGCAGGCAGCAGGCGACGCAAAGGTTGGAGTCGTTGGCCAGATAGCCCGCCAAGGGTACTTGGAGCGAGGGTCGTGCTAACGTCCACTGTCAACGAATTCAGCCTAACGGAGGACCGCAATGAAGATTCTGTACATCTTGGCAACTTCTGCGTCGCTCTTGACGCTTTCAACGTTCTCGGCCACTGCGCAAAGCGCCAAAGCCACACTCAAGGATAGGGACGGTAAGGATGTGGGCGGTGCGACGTTGACCCAGACGCCAGCTGGCGTGCTGATCGCGCTCTCGGTGAAGGGTTTGCCTGCGGGAGAGCACGCTTTCCATGTCCATGGCATCGGGAAATGCGAGCCACCGTTCATGTCGGCCGGCGGTCACTTCAACCCCGGCCAGAAGAAGCATGGGATGATGGCGCCCGACGGTTCTCACGCGGGTGACATGCCTAATCTTCACATTCCAGCCAGTGGCGAGCTCGTCGTCGAAGTGCTGAATGCAGCTGTGACGTTGGAGAAGGGCAAGGCCAATTCATTATTTGGCCCTGAGGGCACAACACTGATCGTCCATGCCAACAAGGATGACTACAAGACCGACCCAACTGGCGAGGCCGGCGGTCGCATTGCTTGCGGTCTGGTGGAATAGGCCTTGTGCATAGCACATCCGTTCGTGCAGCCGGATGTTCAACGCTGGCCGAGCATGGGGCCGTCCCTAGATCATCCGGCGAGACGTTCGGGCTCGGTAAAGATGTCGGCTGGAAACGGCGGTATGGGATTCTCCAGATGCTGCTGGACTATGGAGGTGATCCTCGAAGTGTCGCGCCCACGCAAAAAACCCGCTGATCGGGTGCTACCTCAATCTGGATGCCTATCTGGCTGCAGAGGGTCTCGACCTCGTCCAACGCCTTGTTCAGGTCTATCGCACGCAGACCTTCTGTGGCGCACCAGTCGCGATAGCCTCGGATGAGGTCGCGCATTTCTGTTCTGGCATCCTTGGCTGTCGACACGTTTTCGCTAATGAAGCGTGAGACGCTTCCTATCACTGCCTTCTGAGCGGCAGGCTTGTGCACGATTGGCTTCGACGCGGCTTTTGACGATGGTCGAGCAATCGACGCTGTCGCCACTGGGGTATCTTTGACCTCCGTGGCCTCTGCTGGCTCCTGCTGCTTGGTATGGCCCAGTAGTTCGTAGATCACCATCACGCCAACGAGGCACAGTTCGAATACGAGGGCCACGATCGCCTGCTGCCAGGACGTCAACACGTCGGCAGCCGAGCCGATCAGGTTTGCCAGGGCGGTCCCCAGCGGGTTGACCGCGCCTACCTCGGCGTTACCTGGCTGAGCCAGTTTCGCCTTCACGGCGGCGATGTCGGCCTCCAGCTTGCGAGCTCGTTCGGTCGCCGTCTTGGCCGCGGTGACGTTGGCTAGATTGGTTGCAGCGGCAGCCTCGTCCAGCTCTCGCTGCCGACAGTTCGGTCCGCGCTTGTCGCACTCAGCAATTTTATTGCTCGTTGATGTGTCTGCTGCCCGCTTGGCTGCTTTGACGGCCTCCCCATCCGCTGGCGTAAACTTGCCGAGGTCGGCCAGGGCTTTCTCGAGGCGCAGCAGCTCACGCCGGTTGTCGGCTCGGCTCTCCGCCACGCCCTGGCGTTGCGCGAGGACGGCATCGGTACGACTGACGATGCTGCCGAGCGAGTTGGAAAAGGTCACGACCAAAGCTGCCGCGGCTATGAAGCCGATCAATGCCGAGCCCACGTGGTGTTTCATGAACCACAGGCGCACGGCCGCCGCATCAAACAGGAAAGCGCAGAGCGCGATGGATCCGAACACCACGGCGCTGATGACAGCATCGATCACCGTATCCGCGCTCTTGTAGCCATAACGGGCAGTCAGACAGATGCTGGCCAGTCCCAGCAAGACCGCAAGCACCCCGAACAGCGCACGCATTCCTATCCTCCTTTGAGTTGTGCGTACGCCTCTACTGCCCGCTCGATCAGTTCAACCATGGGAATGCCCTCGTTGAGGGCCAATGCCGTCACGCGGTCCCGGAATTCCGGGCGCACCTTCAAATTCATCTGGGCGCTCTTGGTGCTGCCGTGCTGAAGCCGGCGCCGATCGGCTGGCTGAAGGGGCCGTGTCTCGCGCATGCGCCGGCCCGCGAGGGTAGACGTGGCGTCGCGCTTAGCGAAGCGCGACAGGATCTGCATGTCTTCGCCCTCAAGGTCGCTCATGCGGGCACCTTTTCGGCGAACGTCTCCAGGATCGCTTGCCAGAGCGCATCTATCTCCTTGCGAGTGGCAGCCGTCTTGTCGACCTCGGGACCCGCCTTGCCAACTGTCAGAGCCGCCATATAGGCGCTCCGGAAGCTGAGGTGTGCATCGAGTACAGCGCCGCCGCCTTGCCGAATGAAGTCGATTGAGGATTTGAGCAGCTTGGAGGATCCGGCTGGAGCGTGATTGAACACGAAAGCATGTGGTTTGCCGTGGCTCTCGCAGAGCTCCACTGCAATCGCCGCTTGCTCGATGTCGAAGGCCGACGGACGCGTTGGGATGAGCACCAAGTCGGCGACCGCAATGCCAGGTTCGATCAGTTCGATTTTTGCTGGTCCAGTGTCGATGAACACCCACTGCCAACTTTGCGAGATTAGTAGCTCGATCGCTTCTGTGGTGGCGTCGATCTCGAACAGCTTCGGGTTCTTCGTCTTGCCGCGGCGTGTCCACCAGGAGGACAGGCTTTCCTGCGGATCCAAGGTCGATCAAGGCGACCTTCGGGCTGTCCTCGGCCGCTCGCACCGCCAAGGCGCTCGCCAGCGTTGTTTTCCCGGTACCACCCTTGGTACCAGCCAGCGTCACGACGCGCATGCGCGCCGCTTGCTGATGTTTTCGAGACATTGGATGTACCCCGATATGAGTTGGTACCAGGTAGGTACCAACTAGGTGCAGACTATCTGCTTCGCGGCGGAAATCGAAGGAAAGCGTAGTACCGAGTGAACTTTCCACAAGGATTTGCAGGAACTTCCGCGTGCCATGACATCGCTGGTACCATCATTGGTACCATTCTCGCGGGTGCTTCGCGTTCTTCCGCAGATTTTCCTGTGAGCTCAGTAGGCCAGGAGACCTACGCCGCTCGTGGGCGCGCTATACGTGAGAGCACGCGGCTAGGGTCTGCAGCCCGAAAAGCTGGCACTCCAAGCTGGCCTGCCCCGTCGTAGCCCTGGAAGCGCCCGGAGAGCGTCCATGCCCCCTCGCAAGACCGATCGACTTCATCAACTAGATCGCTCTGATAGTGATCCGCTTGCCGCGAAACAGGCACCACCCGTCGAGGAGTGGAAACGCATAGGCGGCCTGGCCGCCATGGGAGCTCACTTCTCCAAGCAATCGCCTAGCTGTCTTGAGCCGCCTAGCGGACCCGGGGCAGTCAAACTGGCCAAGGGCGCTCGCTTAAAAGACCTAAAAACGCTGAAACTTTGGGCCCGAGAAGTGGCGCGCAATTATGACCCCATAAAGCAAGGCGACCGAGCATCCAGGTCGAGTTACAAGGCGCTGCGCGCTCGCTTAAAGGTACCGGTAGACGAACCTCATTTGATCACATGGGCACGCATAGGAATTGCGCTCGCACTCACCCAACCTGAGTTCGCGCCGAGCCGGCCCCGCGGGCGTCCAAAGGGAAAGACCCTCCCGCCGGGCGGAGGACAAGTGCTGGCTGACGCCGAAAAGCGCATGCAACTCCACTTAGAACCCTTCGAAGTAGCCCTCAAGCATTCCTTAAAGGAGGCCGACAGAAAGGACCTGGTTGGACACGCTCCTGAATCTTTCAAGAAGCGGGTAAAGCGCTATACGGCTTGGAAGCGGGACAAGACACAAAGTGAACTCGTCCAGCTCTTGGCAAGCGCACCCAGACAAAAAATCGGCGAGCCAAATTCCTAAAAGGCTTGGCTCTGCTGGGTCTGACACCGCAGGCCGCGCATGTGAATTGCAGATTTAAAGTCCGCACAAAGCGTGCCGGTTCATCCACATTTGGCCCCTCAGCGACACACAGCGTCGCAATCTCGATGGAGGCGCCAAGTGCTCCAGAACAGCGTCATTGATGACCCGCAACACGAAGGGCGGCGGACGTCCGCGAGCCGCTGGCCCTCGGCGGCTTGTGAACTGCCTCTGTTCCTAACGCCGCAAGAACTAGCAGAGCTGTTGAAGAAGTCAGTCCGGACCCTGCAGCGCGACCGGGCGTCGGGAAGATCGCTGCCGTTCACGAAGCACGGCCGTACCGTCTTGTATCCCCGCGACCCCGTGCTCGCGATGCTCTCAAGTCAGGGCCGCGAGTGACAGCCCCCATGCGTACAATGTTGCACAATCAGCCAACAAAAATGGCCGCCGGGAAGCGACCCCGCGACGGCCATAGGTCTCAAATTCAACTCGGCGCGAAACTATCATTTCGCGTAGCTTTCCGCAACGTTTTTGCGGCCGCCGGCAACTCCATTAAGGGTACCGATGACCGCTCCTCTCAACGGACATACGCAAAGAGCCGACCATCACAATGGTGCCGAGGGTACTCGCGTCCGGTTCAGCGACCGCAAATATTTGCCGCCGGAACAGCTTGCTCGTGAACTCGGTGGCCAGAAGGCTCGCCGCTGCGGCGATGAATGGATCACGCTGTGTCCGGCACATGATGACAGGAACCCATCACTATCGGTCAAGATTGGGGATAGCGGCTCCACGGTTGTGATTTGTCGCGCTGGCTGCTCGCAGGAAGCAGTTATCGCGGCGATTGCCGTGAAAGGATTTAGCCTCAACGATGGCGAGCCCAAAACGCTTCCACCGGATGGAGTTGGCAATATCAGCACGCTGCTCACTAAAGGCTGGAAGATTGCAGCGTGCTACGACTACCGCACCGCCACCGGCGATCTAAGCTATCAGAACGTTCGGCTGGAACGCACCAATGGTCATCACGCGAAGACGTTTCGGCAGCGGAGGCCGGACGAAAGAGGCGGCTGGATCGAAAATCTTCAAGGTCTCGCTCGCCTCCCCTTCCAATTGCCTGACTTGATAGGGAGCGGTGAGCAAGATGTTCACTGCTGCGAAGGTGAGAAGGACGCCCTTAGTTTAAAGGCACTTGGATTAGTCTCGACATCCATTGCGAACCCAAGCGCGACCGACCTCTCATCCATTAAAGGCCGTCGTATTTTGGTCTACGAGGACAACGACGGAGCTGGTCGCGCAAAGGCTGCGAAGTCGGCCGAGACACTGCATAACCAAGGGTGCTCCGTTCGTATCGTGCGCTTCACGGACATGCCTGTCGGTGCCGACGTAACTGATTGGCTTGCAGCGGGTCACTCTCTTGAGGACCTCCTGGCCCGCTGCGAAGACGCGCCGGATTGGACGTCGACGTCACCCCAAGAAGGCGCACAGGGTTGCACTGAACCCACCCTTCTGACGCCGATCACACTAGCTGCCTTGCTTGCACTCGAGCTTACGCCACGCGCGGCTGTCCTCGAAGCCCTGCTTCACGTGGGGGGCATTATGATGATGTTCGCCTGGCGCGGCATCGGTAAGACTTGGTTCGCTCTCACTCTCGCCTACGCCATCGCGGCCGGCGGCACCTTCCTTAGGTGGAAGGCTCCACGGCCCCGGCGCGTGTTCTACATCGATGGCGAAATGCCAGCGATCGGACTGCGCGAGCGCATTGAACCAATCGTCGCTGCCTTTGTGGAGGCCCCCCCTGAGGAAGGCTATTTTCGCTTCCTTCCTGCTGACTTGCATGAGAATGGACTTCCAAATCTCGCGACACCCGAAGGGCAAGACGCAATTGAGCGCGTACTTGGCGACGCTGAGGTCGTCATCTTCGACAACGTGTCCACCCTGTTCATTGCGGGCCGCGAGAACGAAGCCGAAAGCTGGCTGCCCGTTCAAGCCTGGCTCCTCAAGCTCAGGCGCCAAGGACGGAGCGTGGTGATTGTTCATCACGCAGGGAAAGGAAAGGCACAGCGGGGGACTTCTCGCCGCGAAGACATTCTCGACGTCGTTCTGAACTTGAGAGCCCCGTCTGACTACGAACCCAACCAAGGCGCTCGTTTCGAGGTGCACTTCGAGAAGGCTCGCGGGCTGAATGGAAAAGAAACCGATCCATTCGAGGCATCACTCGAGCTGAGGGACGGCAAGGCTGTTTGGGCCATCTCCGATCTCGAAGATGCGCGGCGCGCGGAAATCCTAGAACTGAAGGAGGAAGGCCTGTCACTGCGAGCGATCGGCAAAGAGCTGGGTATTTCAAAGTCTGCCGTGCAACGCGCCCTTTCCAAAGAGAAGGCATCTGCATGATCGATCGTCGCAATATTCAACACTGTCCCACTGTCCCAGTCCCTAAGTGCGGGACAGCGGGACACGATGGCAAAAGTGCGGGACATCTGCCGAGACACGCGCGGGACACCACATCAAACTGTGAGGTGTGGCAACGGCTTAAACGCGCGCAGAGCGGGACACGCAGAGGGACATCGGCTCCGCGTGTGGTGTCCCAAGCTCGACGCCAGCGGATCGCGGCTGCGGGACAGGGGGAGTAGACGATGGCCACCAATAACGCGCAGCGCACAAGCAAAACCCCCACACGCTCGAAGCTCTGCAGCAACTGTCAGCAGCGACCATGCATTGGGGCCCTTGGCCGTTGCCGAGAGTGTATCGCCGCATCCGCGGAGCAGGACCGGCATGCAAGGTCGGCCGCAGAGATCCGCATGGCGGAAAAGGGCGATGCGGCGAATTTGGAGCGGCAAGCGGATACCCTGCTCGCTCGCGACTCCCAGTTGATGCAGCAGCTCGGGGAGCATGTTCAGGCTCTAGAGAACTGCTACCGCGACCTGCTTCAGCCTAGGAATGATCCCGAGTACGTGTCTGCTCTTGAGCGACGCAACGAGGATCTGAACCAGCAGGCGAACGTCACAGAACGCGTCGAGCATCGGGTTATCCGAGGCAAGACCGAGATCGTGATCCTCCCCACCAACCCGAAGAACACGGCTCAGGGCCGTGAGGCAGCGGTACGGGTAGGTCGCTTGTTTGAGGCACCCGTGCGCTTCGTGGAAGACCCGCACGATGCAACCAAATTTGCGGATAGGCCGCAGAAGACGCCTCCGAAACATACGTTCGGTCGCGAAAAGCGCAGCTTGGGCAATGGGGGAAGGAAACAATGAAAAACAAATCCCCCTCCGAGAGGGCCAAGCGCCCTAGCTATGAATTTGAGAAAATCTCGATGGCCGTCGCGGAAGAGTGCGCCGAAACGCAAATGCCGATCGACAAATTCCTGGCGTTGCGGCCATGCCAGAAAATGGGCCGCCTCTCCGAGAGGATGAAGAACTGGGGGTTCAGGGATGATGAGGTCCCAAAAGAGAAAGTCTTTCGAGACTACTGGAAGCACTTGAAGTGCGATCAGGAACGCAAGGTCGGCACTCTCCAGGAGGCGTGACGTGACCAGCAGTGCAGAGGTCATGCGGCCTTGCCACGACAACCTCACTTTGGCCGAGGTCGCCACGCGCTTGCGGAAGTCTAAGCGGTGGCTCCAATCTAAACTAGCCGACGATCGAAGTCGGCCGCCTACACAGCGTCGGTTCCAGTATCATGCACGAATCGGGAGGACACCCGTATGGACCGAGGCCCAGTACCTCGCCCTGCGCGACGCCCTAAAGGCGGAAAGCGCCGAAAGCCAGGGCTCACCGTCGTCGAACGGTGTGGGTGCTGGCATATCTACGGTACTGTTATCGCGCAGGGCCGCCGAGTCCGCGTCCGAAAGAGTACTCACCTTGAAGCGGTGCCGGCGAAGTGGACAGAAGCAGATGCCGAACGGCATAGGATCGAGACGGAAATCCGAGGCGAACTCCGGGGTGAAGCGGGGCCAGGTCCTCACCTTTCGATCGCCGCAGAACTCTACCTGAACCGGCCTCGCACGAGACCGCTTGGGCCGTCGAGCATCGCCTACGTGCAGGCCGTGGTCCGTGATTTTGGCCTTCGCAGGCTGGGTGATATCCGCGACGGCGAATGGGCGGCCTGGGTCGAACAGCGCAGCCGCAGGGTCAAGTCCGCAACGCGTGAGCGGATGGTCAACACCCTGATGGCGTTCCTCAACTGGTGTGCCAAGAAACCCCGCCAATGGGGCTCGCCTCCAATGCTGGATCGCGACAAGGAGGCCAGAAATCCCCGCCGTCGCGCTCGTCGCTCCGTGCAGGATCTGTCCCTACCCCTAATTGAACACCTGATTGCGCACGCAAGTCCGCATCTGGCGGCCCAGCTTTGGACCGAATGGTCGACCGGCGCGCGCGTGTCGTCGATCCTTCACGGTTGTCGCCTCTCGGATTTGATCCTGGCGCCAGGGCGGGAGCAGATCACGTTTCACGGCACCAAGAACGGAGAAACCGTTACGGCTCACCTGCATCCGCGAGCAGCAGCGGCGCTGCGGGCTTACCTGGAGGTGCGAGGGCGGTTGCATGATCGAGAGGGGCCCCTGTTCCTGACACATCGCGGCGAACCCTACAGCGCGGCCTCGTTTGGCGTGCAGAACCGTACAGCGTTCACCGCGATGAAGCGCAGGGCGCGGGCGGCGTTGAGGCGCCAGGGCGTGGCCGAAGCACGTCGCAGGAGAGAGGCCTGCAGCGCCGGCATCTCCGATTGGGTTGCCAAGGTACGGGCCGACCATCGCCTTCTCGGGCGCATCACCCAGCACTGGTTCCGGCATCTCCTGGCGACCAGGATGCGCGGCGACATAAAAGCCGCGATGGATCAGGGCGGATGGATTGATGAGCGGTCTGTCATGGGCTACGTCATGGACGTGACGGAGCATCGCCGTCGCTTGGTGAATGAGCTGGACAATACGCCTGAGAGTGACACGCCTTTGACACGCGGCGCCGGCGGGCGGAAGGAAAGCTGACGAATGTCAATGAGTTGGCATACGACAACTCCTCCCTTGGTAAGGGAGAGGTCGACAGTTCAATCCTGTCCGGCAGCACCAGTTGAGCCCAGCGCCGTCGGCGTCGAACGTCAGCACGCGCGCACCCGCCCATCAATCTGCTAGCCAAGCGTGACGACGGCGTCCTCGTATCTGCCTGAGCCCATCGTGCCTGCCTCGAACAGCTCATGCTTGGCAATCCAAGCAAACGATTGCTCGTAGACTTCCTTCGTGTAGGTCTCGAACACGATGCGCTCGCCCGGCCCCCAACGGCGGGTGTCCATGCGAGCATGGAAGCGGTTGGGGAACTCTGCCTCATAGTAATGAGTGTATAGTTCCGGTCGCAAATCGATATCGCGTTGCGCGCGCCTCAGTGCGCGGAAGAACCTGCGTATGTCCTCTGGCTCCGGCGAACCGTTGAGCATGGTCGCGATCATGAAGGTGTTGTCGATGACTTTGCGAAACCCCAGCTGCTCGGCGAAGTAGTAAGGCCCGCTGAAGAGCGTGCAGGCGGGTACCTTGCCGTCGAGGAACGCCTCCATGCGGCCGAACAGCATGCCCTCGGCATACGACAGCTTGATCTGGTCCGCCGGAAGGTATTGCTCCAGCGCCTGTACTGTTGCGTAGTGACTGCCCGACTGGAAGCCAACGGAGATCGGCACTCCGGCGAGATCTGCCGGACTTCTCACCGCGGAATCGTTCGGCACGAAGATACCGCAGGGAGCGACCGAGTACGCATCGGCGTAAAGCTTCGTGTGCCCGCGCGAGGCCGCCACGTTCACCGTCCAGTGGCAGGCGCAGGTGACGTTGGACTCGCGGCCTTTTTCGATCGACTGGAACGCGCCGACCTTGTCGCCCCTGACGTGGTGCGTCCCGCCGCTCGCTCGGACGAACTCCCTGAATTCGTAGTCGAGGCCCTCGTCTCGGAAGTAACCCTTCTCCTCGGCCACCCATTCCTGCAGGCGAAAATGCGGCTCGATGATGAATTTGGACATCCCGTCCTCCCGGTGTTCTTGCCCATGCGTGCAGCTTATCCTCATCGTGCGGGCACGCCATGGCATTTTCCCGACGGCGGACACAACGAAGCGATCATGGCGAGCACGAAGAACATCGAAGCCGACCTGCCGATCTTGGCAACCGATGGGTCATCCGCCGGCGCTTAGACAAGGCGGTGCAGTCCCTCACCCTAACCGACTGGCCAAACCGCCGCAGCGCTAGCTTCGCGGTGCAACAGGAAGCAGTTTCTTGGGCCGACGAGGGCCCATTCCTCGCTTGAGATTTATTGCCTGGCCGAGGTCATGTGCAAACAAGGAACGTGCCTGAGACCAACGCGTTTTCCAAACAATCATCTCCGCAGGAGTGCTCCATGTCGGACAAATACGTCGATAGCTTCGTAATGCCGGTCCCAAAGGACAAGGTTGAGGAGTACCGGAAGTTCGGAGAAGGGATGGCTGCGCTTGCCAAGAAGCACGGGGCGCTCGAATACGTCAATCTGGTTGCTGACGACGTGAAGCCGGGCAAGGAAACCTCGTTTCCACAAGCGGTGAAGCTGCACGACAACGAGATCGTTGTGTCCTCCTATGCAGTATACGCCTCGCGCGAGGATAGGGACCGAGCCAACAAGGCGATCATGGAGGATACGGCGTTCAAGGATATCAGCAAGCATATCCCGGTCGACATGAAGAGGATGTTCACCGGCGGGTTCCGCGTCCTGCGCGGGAAATGACGAAGACGGGCAAGTCGCCCCATTTCGGGTCAGCCTAGAGAGCTCGCCGGCTCAATCCGGAGAAGGATCAGCGCCCTCCAGGGAATCTGAGCTATCGGTGAAGGACGGATTGGCACGCTTCCACCTGTGATCCGCTCGCGCTAATCTGTTTCAAGAGCCGGCGCCGGGACGGACGTGGCCACCGGCAAGGTCACCACGGCAGAACTCAGCTTCGGTGAGGGAGGATTGGATCGATGTCCCGTGCTTTGACGCAGCTCGCCGCCGACATCCGTGAGGCCCTAAAGAGCTCAAGCGGTCGAGCGGCAAAGGAGATCGTCTGCAAGCACGTATCAAAAGCGCTTTCTGACCAGTCCTTCATCGCCACACACCTGCAAGACCGCGCGCCGAGCGCCAATCCACGCGAAGTTCTCTATGAGGATTCCGAGCTTGGTTTCTGCATTTGCGGCCACGTCTACAGCGGCCCGGCCAATGGCGCTCCGCACGACCACGGCCCGAGCTGGGCTATCTACGGTCAAGCGATAGGCACCACTGAAATGACCGACTGGAAAATCGTGCGGAAAGGAGAGGGGGATCAGCCTACCCTGGTTGAGCCGTTGAAAACCTACCTAATGGAGCCGGGCGACGCGCATCTTTACGATATCGGCGACGTGCACTCTCCCAAACGGGATACCCCCGTAAAGCTCATTCGCATCGAGGGGCAGAACCTCGATCACGTCCAACGATCCAACATCAAGGCCCGGTAAGCCGCAGATTTTCTTATTTGGCAGCCAGGCGGAAGGCACCGCGTTCCTGCTCATCGAGCTGATCGACGAGGCCGATCTCCCAGGCCAGATACTGCCGTGCCGCGACCGCGTCGCCCGCGTGGCGGCTATGGGTGAAGAACAGAAAGTCGATGCAATCCGCGTCGGCGGGACTATCTGGCGTCGCCACGGTCGGTAGTCCCGCCGCGCGCGCCGCTTCGTGACCCCCGGCCAGCAAGCGAACATCGCCGAATCCTGCCTCGCGGAGGTCGATGGCCGCGAGCGCGGCGATCCCGGGCTGGTCGGCGATAAGCACGACCGTTTTGGTCGGATCGGCGGCGGTTGCCACGATCCGCGGCCGGCAAGACCACGCGGCCCGATCGATGTGCTCGCTGCGGTAGTTCATGCTGGAGCGCAGATCGATAACAAGCACACTTTCCGCGCGCAGTCGCTCTGCCAGCTCCAGGGGCGATATCGGCAGCGGGTCGGGCAGATTTGGCAATGAACGCGCAGTCCTGCCCAACCGGGCCGCGGCCGCCATCCCGCCCTCCAGTACGCAGGCCTCGTAGCCGAACTGGCGCAGCCACTGCGCCGTTATAGGAGCGCGCACCTGCTCATCATCCAGCAACACGACCCGTGCGCCCCTCGTGCCTATCCATTGATCGGTCCCTTGCACCAACTGGCCGCCTGGGGCGTGGTCGAAGCCGGGCGCCGTGCCTGCCGCGAACTCCTCGGGCGTCCGGACATCGAGCAGATAGGTGGTCCTGGTCGGATCGGCACACCACCGATTGACCTCCTCAGCCGTCACAAACGCGACGCCGCGCGCTGTTGCCAAAGCTCGGGAGCGCGCCTGTAGGCTGTCGAGATCGGCTGCTCCTGCTCGGAGGCCAAAGCGACGGCTTGCTCCGTTCTCAAGCTCCAGCCCGGCCAAGAACCAGCCCTGAGTCCCATTTTCGAGAGCAAAGACCGGATTGGGGACGCCGAAATCGATTAGCGTCTGCGCACCAATGATGGAGCGCGTTCGACCTGCGCAATTGACGATTATCTTCGTCTTGGGGTCAGAGGCCAAGCCGCCGATGCGCAGTGCCAGCTCGCCATTCGGGCAACAGATCCCTCCCGGAATGTTCATCTTCTGGAACTCGGCGAAGGGGCGTCCGTCGACGATCAGGATGTCCTCGCCCGACGTGCGCATAGCCTGCAGGTCCTGCGCGGTAACGCGTGGCGTGTGCCTCTCATGCTCGACCAGTTCGCCGAAGGTCTTGCTCGGCACATTGACGCCTGCATAGAGCGTGTAGCCGGCGCTTCTCCACCCATCCACGCCGCCCGACAAGACATGCACGTTGCGATATCCCGACGCCTCGGCTCTCATCGCAGCGCGATCTCCTACGCCGTCAGCACCGTCGCAAAGGACCAATCTGGTGTTGGGATTCGGCACCAGTGCGGGAAGGCCGAGCTCGAAACGGCTGTAGGGCAGCGAAACCGCGAAAAACAGATGAGCTTCCCCGTACTGGCCATGCTCCTGCACATCCAAAACAGCGATCTCGTCTCCGTCGGAGAGCCATGCCTTCAGTTTCCTGGCATCGACGCGGCCTGTCATCGCGCTACTCCGCAGCTATCGCCACTAATCAAGACGGCCATTCCTCCGGCATCAACGCCCCATGCTACTGCGGCCGTTAAGGTATGTTGCGACGCAGATCCTCATCGTCCTTCCACATGAGCCGATGCGGACCAAGGCCTCTAATGTCCGGCACTCCAATATGCATCATGGTTCGATCGATCTCGTCTCTGAAGATGGCGAGTGCCCTGGTTGCCCCGGCACAGCCGCCCGCCGCGACTCCGTAAAGCGTTGCTCGGCCGACGAAGACGTATTTTGCTCCCAGACAGAGCGCGGTAACCGCGTCCGATCCGCGACGGATCCCGCTGTCGTACATCAGAGTCATCTTGTCGCCGACGGCCGCGTTGATGGCCGGCAGCACATCGATCGGCGCTGGCGCACGGTCAAGTTGCCGTCCACCATGGTTGGAGACCATGATGCCGTCGACGCCGATTGCCAATGCGCGCGTTGCATCCGCGGGATGCATGATCCCCTTGAGGACGAGCGCCCCGGGCCAGGCGCGCCGAATGGTATCGATGTCGTGCCAGGTCACCGGGGTAGGCGTCTGCGCCGCCACGAGGTCGGCAACCGCGTCGGCGCTGGCACCCTTCGGCGCATACTTCTCCCAATTGGAGAACATGGGCATGCCATGGCGGAGGTATTCGGCCATCCACGCAGGGTGCAGGCATGCCTCGAACTTCACCTTCACGCCAAGCTTTAGGGGGCGGCCGAAACCGTTGCGCAAGTTTCGCTCACGCTTCGAATTCGTCGGCACGTCGACAGTGATGACGAGGGTGGAAAGGCCGGCATCTCGCGCCCGACGCACCATGTCTTCAGAAATCTTCCGGTCCCGGGCCAAATAGAGTTGGTACCAGCCGTGCTCGGGCGCGAGCTTGCCCAATTCCTCGAGCGGCGCGTTGCTGGAACCCGACATGATGAAGGGCACGTTGGCAAATTTCGCGGCTTGCGCCAGCATCAGGTCGCCGCCGCGCCGGAACAGGCCGGCAAGTCCCGTCGGCGCGATGCCGATCGGACCCGAAAAGGTGCGGCCAAATAGGGTCGTGCTCTGGTCGATCGTGCGCACGTCGATGCCGTATCGCGGCACGAGCTGATAGCGGCGGAACGCCTCCTCGTTGCGCGCCAGCCCATGCTCGTCCTCGACCCCGCCATCGATGAAGTCGTAGGCGATCCGCGGCAGTCGGCGCTTAGCCAGCTTGCGCAGATCCTCGAAATTGATGGCAGCATCTAGTTGTGTCGGCACGAGAGTATTCCCCAGTGGAAGTCCGCTGGCTTGGTAATATTGGCGCATGTCGCGGCACAGAGGTCCACAGCGACCTGCAAGGGTGCCCCAAATCCTTGCTCATCTCTAGTGGCGCCTTGAAGTATCTCGGTGAGGCGGCCAACACAAACGCGGTCTCGCCAATCGCTTGTACGCCGAAACTCGAGTCCGGCAGATCTCCCAACGCAATGAGCATGTGGAGCTTGTCTGCGATGAGGGTCGCGATGATGCTTGTGATGATCGCTTCGACGGTCATGTCGGTATGAGCGTGCAGAAATCGCCGATACGATGCATCAGGATCCGTTGATTGAAGGATGCAACCCGATCAAGAGTTGCCGACCGGGCGCGCCGCCCATGCCGTGTGACTATTTCGGTCTCTTCGAGTTCGACATGCTGCCGATGGACCTATGAAGCGCACCTGGACGATCATTGGCGTAGCCGACGTGGCCCAGAGCTTTAAGTGGTACCAGTCGCTACTTGGCCTATCGGAGACGGCTCCAGCCCACGACCACTTTGGGCAGATCCTCGACGCGGATGGAACGGTCCTGCTGTGTCTCCACGAGTGGGGTGCCCACGAGCATCCCTCGCTGACAAATCCTCAATACGCCGAGCCTGGCAATGGCCTCCTCTTGTTCTTCCGGGTCGACGACTTTGATGTGGCTTTGCCAAGGGCGCGGGCTCTGGTCGGCCGGCTGGAGGAAGAGCCACACACAAATCCCAGCACTGGAACTGTGGAGTTTTCGCTCCGAGATCCTGACGGATATTACGTCACCATCAGCGCGCTAACAGCGGCTTGACCTCCAGGAATTGATTTTCCCCACATACGGACACTCGCTGCCTGGCCGATAGGTGGGACTATCGTCTGGGCCACTCCCCAGGGGTCCTGACGGGCGCTCCCCACCATCCCTGGTGCTGGGGAGCGCCGCCGCTCGCCGCAGACCTTCCACGGCGCCGACGCGTGGCAGGCAGGCGGATCGCACCTACGCCCCCCAGACAGACGATCCAGCAGGTGCGGCTTGGCGCAGCCAAAGTCACGGGCAGTGGCCGGCGCGGATCGGGGCGCTAAGGCCTCCTGAAGACCACTCAATACAGCAATCCAGGAATATCGCGGCAATCCGCGACAAGACACTGCCGTCTGAGCAGGCCTACCAGCGCCAGAGGCCGCGCCAACGCGGATCGGGGCCGCCGTGCGTACCCCGAAGCACTCCGCGCGATCCGAGGAGCCGACGATTGTCAGACGATCGAAATGCCTCCGCGCGATACAAGTTATCCCTGTCCGACAAAAGCACGCGCGCGGGGCTGGCCATTGTCGGCGCCGTCGTTCTGGCAATCGCCGCCTGCTTCGCCTATGCGGCTGGCTGGCTATCACCGGGCCGTCTCACTCAGGCACGTGTGATTGACAGGTTCGAGCAGATGGACGGCGTCTATCCTGGCTTCAGGCGCAACCACGCCAAGGGTGTCTGCATCACAGGCAGCTTCGACAGCAATGGTCAGGGCGCGCGTCTCTCCAGGGCGACTGTGTTCAAACAAGGACGCGTGCCCGTCATCGGTCGTTTCTCGCTTGGCGGCGGCAATCCCCAAATGCCCGACGGGCCGATGGACGTATACGCCATGGCCTTGAGCTTGCGTCCGGCCGGCGGGCAGGAGTGGCGCATGGCGACCGTCGACCTGCCTGTATTCATCGTGAAGGACGTGCAAGGCTTCTACGATCAACTGCTCGCCTTGAAACCCGACCCGGCAACGGGGCAGCCCGACCCGGCGAAGATGGCAGCCTTTGAGGCCGCCCATCCGGAATTCGTGCGCGCCATCCAGGTGATCAAGAGCCGTCCGTTGCCGTCCGGCTTCGCCGACGCCAGCTACAACAGCCTCAACGCATTCCGCTTCGTCGATGCGTCGGGCGCGACACGCGCCGTGCGCTGGTCAATGGTGGCGAGCGAGCCTTTCACGCCGGCGACCGCAGACCAGGGCAAGGGCCCGGACAAGAGCTATCTCTTCCACGATCTGATTGCGCGCTTGGGGCGCGGTCCGCTGCAATGGCACCTAATCGTCACCATCGGCCAGCCGGGCGACGTAACCAACGATGCGACGATAGCCTGGCCAAGTGATCGTGAACGCGTCGATGTCGGCACGCTCACGATCAACCACGCGGAGAGCGAAGCGCCCGGCAATTGCCGCGACGTTAATTTCGATCCGCTGGTGCTGCCGTGGGGCATCGAGCCATCCGACGATCCCATCCTCAGCGCCAGGTCGGCCACCTACGCGGACTCTTTCAGGCGGCGCGAGGGTGAGAAGAAGACGCCGAGTGCCATTCAGCTTCCCGCCACGGCCGACAGAGGGTCTTGAGCATGACGCAGCATCACCCATTCACGCTGCTGTCGCGCATCCTGCACTGGACAATGGCAGCCCTGATCCTGGTGATGCTGTTCATCGGCATCGGCATGGTTGCCTCGCTGTCGAACTACCACTGGCTCCTCTCGATCCACCGGCCACTGGGCATCCTGGTTCTCGCTCTGGTGGCAGTCCGTCTGGTGAATCGGCTGCTGAACCCGCCGCCGCCTCTGCCCATAGGAATGCCGGCATGGCAACGGTTCGCCGCACATGGCTCGCACGTCCTGCTCTACGGGCTGATGTTTGCGCTGCCCATGGTCGGATGGGCGATGCTGTCAGCGGGTGGGTATCCCGTTCTGCTCTACGGGCCGTGGCAGTTGCCGCCGATCGTGCCGAAGGACCCGGCGCTCTTTGCGACACTCCGTACAACCCACACGGTGCTGGCGCTCCTCCTCTTCGCCAGCTTCCTGGCTCATCTGGCTGCCGCACTGATGCATGCGCTGATCTTCCGTGACGAGGTATTTGACAGCATGTCTTGGGGGGCCGGCCAAGCAGTGAAGAACAGCGAGCACCCGATCTCTCCTGCTCGCACGTCGTAGCCGCGCGTCGACCCGCAACCAGAGCCACGTCGCCCAACCGAGAAACGGTTGTGTGGCTGACGCGGTGGACTTTCGCTTTCCGGTGTTTCATCAAGCGTCGCGTTCTGGTGTCCGCCCAAAGTCGGTCTACGCGCAGAGCCAACACTCTGCTGAGATTTCCTCTGGACTGCCAAACACCCGACCGGCCAATGTGCCTTGTCTGACGCGGGTCGCATTGTCCGCGACGCTGCAGGTTCAACGGGGACTGCCGTGACCCAGCTGTATGTACGCAGAGCCTTGCTGGCGGACGGTTGGCGCAGCGATGTGCTGATCACCATCGAGGGGCGCACGATTTCCACCGTCGCGCCGGACGTGCCGTCTCCAGCCAATGCGCTACGCATGGCCGGCATTGCCGTGCCTGGCCTCCCCAACGTGCACAGCCATGCTTTCCAGCGCGCCATGGCGGGCCTTACCGAACGTCGTGGCCCGGAGGACGATAGTTTCTGGACTTGGCGCGAAGTGATGTATCGCTTCCTTGCTCGGATGACGCCGGATGATATCGAGGACGTCGCGGCACTTGCCTACGTCGAGATGTTGGAGGCCGGCTTCACTACGGTCGGTGAGTTCCACTACCTGCACAATGCGGCGAACGGATCGCAATACGCCGATCCAGCCGAAACCGCCGGACGCATAGTCGCCGCCGCTGCTGACAGTGGCATCGGCCTGACGCTGCTGCCGTGTTTGTACGCGCATGGTGGCTGCGGCGGGAAGCCCGCCAAGCCAGGTCAAGTGCGCTTTCTCTCGGATCTCGATGGCTTCGTGGCAATCGTTGAAGGCGGCCGGCGACACCTTCGGTCACTTGAAGGCGCCAGGTTGGGCATTGCGCCCCATTCCCTGCGCGCTGTCGATGCCGGCGAGCTGAAAGACCTCGTGCGCACCTTCCCTTCAGGACCCGTCCACATCCATGCCGCAGAGCAGGTGCTCGAGGTGGAGGAGTGCGTCGCTTGGTCTGGGGCGCGGCCCGTCGAGTGGCTGCTCGACCACCTGCAGGTGGACCCGCGCTGGTGCCTGATCCACTGCACGCACATGACGCCAAACGAGACGCGGCGGCTTGCCAGCTCCGGTGCGGTTGCCGGCCTGTGCCCCGTCACAGAATCCAACCTCGGCGACGGCACCTTCTCGGGCGTCGAGTACGAGCAGGCAGGTGGACGCTTTGCCATCGGCACGGACAGCAACATCCGCATCGCTGTCAACGAAGAGTTGCGCACGCTGGAATACAGCCAGCGCCTGCGTCATCAGCGGCGAAATCGCCTGGGGGTGGCCGGTGCCTCAACCGGCCGCGGCCTGTTCGAGGCGGTCCGCGCCGGAGGTGCACGAGCTCTCGCCCTCGACCCAGTGAGCACCGGTCTTGCTCCTGGACAAGCTGCAGACATCGTCGTGCTTGACGATACTCATCCCGCTCTGGTTGGGCGGACCGATGATGCCGTGCTGGACGCATGGATATTCGCTGCCGGGCACGTCGTCCGAGATGTTTTTGCTGGCGGTCTTCACGTCGTCATGGACGGCCGCCACGTTCGCACATCGGACATTCGCGGACGCTACGCCAAGGCAGTCAACAGGCTGATGCAAGGTGGCTGAGCGGTGGCGTTGCCGCCCAAAGCCGATCGGAACGCGATCGACCACGGCGACGACGTATCCCGCTATGGAGCGACATTGGGCGCGTACGATCAAATGCGTTGAGGACGCGTCGAGCCCTTGGGTTTGCAGGGCCACACTCAACTCCCAGCGTCCTCCCTTTGACACTGCGCACAGACGTTGTCCCTGATGCAACGTCCAGGCAAATGCTTGCCGAGTGTGGCCCTGCTCTCCCCCGAAACCCCCGATCATACGATCGTGCCCAAAGAGCTTAGCGTGCTGGGCAAACCGTTCGCCCCCTTTTTGGGGGAGACTTTGAGTCGCTTGCCGCATGGTTTGCTGCGATCGTCGTAACCTGCCGCCTTCGAGGATCGCCCGATGCAACATCCCCGTGGAGCCATCGCGGTCAGGGTATCAACTGCTGTCTGACGGCCTCCACGGCCGCTTGAGCACGGTTGCGCACACCGAGCTTGCTCTGCACCTTCTTGAGGTGGCTACGCACGGTCTCGTCGCCTAGACCGAGGAGTTTGGCGATCTCGTCTGTCCGTCGGCCCAGCGACACGAGCCGCAGCACGGCCAGCTCACGGGGGGTGATACGGGTCTTCTCCGGCCATCTCGGATTATGGCTGGTCAACTGCTCCATGCGCAGCGCCGCGAAACTTGCAGCAGCGAACAGGATGATCCGAATTGGTGGCGTGAGCACTTCGGTGAGCACCTTGGGAGACCAATACACCACCAACCACCGCCGTCCGACGGAGCACGTGAGCCCGTCACGCATCCCGTATTTGAGCGCCAGATCGTGAGGCCAGCGGTCGATGCCGATGGGCTCAAGCATCTTCATGGTCTCGGTCCAGGTGCACGACATGAGGCTGGACTTGGCCATCATCATGCTTGGGTCGGGTTCCCGTTTAGCCATCGCAGCATATTCATCCCACCAACCCTCTGGGGCCGACGAATGCAGGAACACATCTCTCTCAAGCCGCGTCGAACGCCAGTCCGATGTCTTCAGCGGGAAGCGAGCCGCCCCCAGAACCGACACGTGACCACACTTTGAGGCTAGGTCGTTCAGGGCATCGAGCACTCCGTGCGGCGTATCCCGTTTGCCTACGTGGTCGGTGAACTTGGTTAGAAGAGGAGTGGCTGGGGTCGCCGCCGCTACTGGTCTCGAAGACATTCCGCCACTCCTTGCCACAAGGTGACCGGGGCCGAGTGTGGGGCGTTCTCGGTCGTCGGGATATCGGGACAAGCTCCGACCTCGCAGCGGTTCTAACCTGGTGATCCACAAGACCCTGGTTGAACGCCGCGCTGGCAGGACCACCGCGGCTATCGCGGCAGGCGTGGTCTGCCGCCTGCACAGCAGCGTTTCATAAGCGAGACGGTCAGAGGTCCCTACGCTGGACGACTACCAGCTCGTCCATCCCCAAACGGGATCGTAGTAGACGGATGTAACCGGCGCGTAGGCGTAGACGGGTGCTGCTGGCGCGTAAGCGTAGGCGCGTGGAGCCGCGGCGTATCCGTAGACGCGCGGAGCCGGAGCGTAGCCGTACACGCGCCGCGCTGGAGCGTAAGCGTATACACGCGGAGCCGGCGCGTAAGCGTAGACGCGCGGGGCTGCGTAGCCGTAGTAGCCGGCGTTATAGCCGTAACAATCACACGCTGACGCAGCGCTACTGCCCGCGACGATTGACGCTCCGAACAGCAAGCACGCAAGGACCGGCTTACGCATGGCGGCACTCCTTCTGTTGGTTTCACATTTGCAAGAGTGCCACTTGGCAACCCGGCAGGCACTTGGGAGCAACCCTGGGTAATTTCTCCTGGTTTTTACTCAGCTGTTGCACTCGAAGTGGTGGTGAACAGAACGGTGCCGGCGGCAGGCACCGGCAACTCGAGCAGATGTGCAAAAGGCACACGGACGATGCTGAGTCGGTCGGCCTATGGCGGCTCACGAAGCAGGCACACTCGGTAGTTCTCAGCCCGGACTTGCGGGTTGTTCTGGATCGACGCCTGCGATGGCCAAAGGTTCAATGCCAACCGGACGAGATGCTTCCTGACGCTGTCGGGAAAAGCTGCAAGTGGCAAACGGAGAGCCGAGATGGCATCGAAGCAGTGGTTGACCGGGACGGTCGGGGCTTTGGCATTGGCAGCTATGACGGGAGCCGCACAGTCGGCTTCCCTGGGAAGCGTTGTCACCGATTTCAAACCAGATGCGACCAACAATGTAGAGCGGGTTCAGCATCGAGTTTGCTCGATGGAACAGGGTGTACGGCGGTGTCGCAGCGTCGAGACTTACGGTCCCAACACGAGGCGTGGTCCCCGCGTATACGGGTATCAGCCGCCTGGTGCCGCTGTGTACGGTTATGCGCCGGCGGCTCCTCTCGTGTACGGCTATCAGGCGACAGCTCCCGTCTACGGCTATCAGCCGTTGGGTCCTGGCCTGTACGGCTATCAGGGCATCCCTTCGCAGTATGGCTATGAGTTCCCCGATCAGTATCCCGTCGGCTCAGGTGCATGGTGGGAAAGCATGCGCCAAACTGGTCGTGACGGTACGGGCGGCAGGCAGTGATCTGATCGGCGGCGAACACCGTCACGTCTTTCGCGATGCTCGCCCCGGCCGGGACTTAGGACGCGGGCGAGGTCCATGATGCTTGTGCTCCCGACCGCACTTGGCCTGTGGTGCCGGATTCTTGACAGGCATAGCCGGTGTTGCCCGCGAGGCTGATCGCACCTCTACCGAGCCGCTGCCCCCTCACTCGACCACCACGACGGTGCCCGGATGGGTCTCGTGCGGCTACCTTTCGTCCGTCGTGGCGACCTTGACGCGGGCGGTGATCCCAGGGGGTAGGGCTGCGAGCACACTGAGCTTCGCGGCCTTGGCGGGTCCCACGATGAACTCTCCTCACCGTCACCTGTGAAGATGGCAAAGGCAGTTGTTGTCACGAACGGCTCAGCGTTCCTCGACCTCGACTGCGTCAAATCGTACCTCCACCCGGCAGACTGACCGCGAAGCCTGGGAAGATGGCCCGTCAAAAATTCTCATGGCTGGGCGGCACACCGCGCCCGCTCAGGGGGCCGATTTCATCGAGTCTCCCCCAAAACGGGGGTTGGATAGAGGCCCTATCCACCGATATTACGCGTCTCGCACCTACCTGGCGCAAAGACCTCGATTGGTCTCCCAGGACTGGCGATCCCCCAACAACCTCAAGCTCGGGCCGACAACTGACCCGTTATGCAGCAAAGGAGTTTGGATGAAGTCGTTTGTTCTTTCTATCGCCCTAATACTCGGTTTGGCAGCTCCAGCGGCAGCCAGCGTTAACCCAAACGCCAAGAGCGGCGAGGGCGCTACTGTTCGCTCTCATGCGCAGCGCGACGGCCACCAAGTGAAGGGCAAGTCGCGTTCGATCCGGCTCAGGTCAAACCGGCGTCGCCTCCTACTACTGGCAGCCGCAAGCTCTTGCTTCGGGTGGCCGGTTCAACCCCAATGCCATGACAGCGGCACACAAGACGTTGCCGTTTGGTACGCGCGTTCGCGTCAAGCACTTGAGCAGCGGTCGCTCGGTCGATGTGGTCATCAATGATCGTGGACCCTACGTAGCCGGGCGCATCATCGACCTCTCCAAGGCGGCGGCCGGCCAGATCGGCATGACCGGGCAGGGTGTTGCCCGTGTCAGCATGGAGGTGCTTGGCCGCTAACCGCGAACGATAGGTCTGCCTTTAGCGAGCGACGTTGGTCAGGGCTCGCCCGCAAGGGCGGGCTCTTGTCGTTGGCGCGGCTCAGCTGGTGGTGACTGCTCGCACAGTCCGTCAGTTCCCGTTCGCGCACCGCCGGTAGCGATCCCGCCAGTAGATGCTGTTGGTATTCTGCCATTGATTGTACAAATAGTTGCAGGATGATCCGCCGTAGCCATAAGCAGCGCCGGCGAGGGGTGCGACGATCCAGACCCCGTTGCGCCAGAAGCCGCGCTGGCCATTGCGGTAGGCGTACTTGCGATTGACGTTCACATTCCGATTGACAGTCACGTTCCGGTTGATACCCCGATTGATGTTCCCACTGACAGATCGGCTGCGATTGACCGATCCACGATAGGCGGTTCCACCAGGAGCACGGAAGGCAGCGTGGCCGCCGCCCCCACGCACACCGCCCCCTATCGGTCTGGCGTCGGCTGGCGACAGGAGAGCCGCCGCGCCGACGAGGAGACCTGCGATGCCAACCGACGCTGTGCGCATGTTCCGCATGATCGACCTCCGATGCCCAACGCCCTGAAAACAAGGCGAGTGTCCATCAGACGGGCCGGAGTTGTGATCGGGCCTTCTCCCGAGATCGCAGGGGGCGACTGCCCATCACCTGCCATGATCAGTCTCGGCCAAGCTCAAGGCTCGGCTTCAGTGTGCGCTTCAAGTCGTCAACCGACCTGAGCCGCGGGGCTGGCGTCGTTTGGATGCGGTTTATGCCGTCGGGTGCTTGGCCAGGAACTCCAGGACGGGCTTGTGGAACGCCGGCGGATCCTCGGCGCACAGCATGTGCGACACGTTCGGGATGATGACCAGATCGGAGCCCGCAATCTCGCGGTGGATCGCCTCGGCGGCCGCCACCGGGGTGGCCGGGTCCTCCTTGCCGACGATCACCCGCGTCGGCAACTTTATGCCCTTCAGACGGTCCGTTACGTTGAGCCCGTGGATGCATTGGCACCAGCCGGCATAGCCTTCCAGCGGCGTCGTCTCGATCATTTTGGTCAGGCGCGCCACCAGCGCCGGCTTCTTCCGGCTCTCACTCGTCACCCAGCGCCCCAAGGCGGGCTCCACCTGCGAGGCCATGCTTTTCTCGCGCGCCACCTTCACGCGGTCGACCCACATGTGCTTGACCTCGTCGGGGATGCGGCTGCTGGTGGACACCAGCTGCAACGTTGAAAAGCGCCCCGCGTGCAGCAGCCCGAGGTACTGGCCGACCATGCCGCCCATCGACAGCCCGAGGAAGTCTGCCTTCTTGATTTTCAAGTGATCTATCAGAGCCACCACGTCGGCCGCCAGCGTTTCGAAGGTGTAGGGCCCCTTCGGCGCCTCGCTCTGCCCGTGACCGCGCGCATCGAACCGCACCACGCGATACTTGCCCGCCAGCACCGGTGTCAGCTCGTCCCAGATGGATAGGTTGGTGGCGAGCGGATGGTGCAGCACAACCACTGGCGCGTTCTCGGGGCCGGAGACGTCGTAGTTCATGCGAATGCCGTTGATGGATGCCTGCATGCGTTTTCTCCCGGCTGATGATCGAGGCCATCTGCGTGGCGCGCGAAACTATGCTTTCGACTTTATATCCGCCTCCGGCTTCGAGCCAGCCGCCGTTTGCGGCGGGGCACGATGATCGTCGCCGCTGATGCGGTCCGACAAGGCCAGCAGCACGCTCGAGCCGACAAACACCAGGTGAATGATCACGTACCACCACAGGTCGCGATCCGATGCGGTCCTCAATTCCATGAACTGCTTGAGCAGCTGGATCGCAGAGATCGCCACGATCGAACCAAGCAGCTTGATTTTGAGGGCCGTGAAATCGATGGCCCCATCCATTCCGGCCAGTCGCGGTGACCGGAATGGTCGATCTTGGAAACGAAATTCTCGTAGCCCGAGAAGATGACGATCAGCAGCAGCGAGCCGGTCAGCGCCAGGTCCACCAGCGACAGTACGCCGACGATCACATCGGCCTCGGTTGCCGTGAATGCCTTCTCGGCGATGTGGTACAGCTCCTGCACGAATTTGATCAGCACGATGCCGATGCCGATCACCAGGCCGAGGTAGAACGGCGCCAGCAGCCAACGGCTGGCAAACAGCACGCCTTCCAGCAGAGCTTCCAGCTTTTCACGCAGCATATTGTCAGGTTCCCGAGCGCGATCGATCGGCCGTGTATCGCACGGCGCTTTCGCTACCGGCAAGGCGCCGCAAAGGGTTGTTCTTTCCGCCGAGCTAAGGGCGAAGCCGCTTCCGCGCGGAATACTCCGTGCCCGCCCTGAGCTCGTCGCAGGGCGATTGCGTCCTCAGCAGTCGTGCTTCGACTGAGCTCGGCACGGGGCTGGAGAACTGCGGTTGCCGCGAAATCACGCCGCGATCGGCTTGCTCAAGCCGCGCTTGTCGAGCAGCGCTTGCGTATCGGGCAAGCGTCCGCGGAACGCCTTGTAGGCCTCGGCCGGATCCTGCTTGCCGCCGGCCGAGTAGATGGACTCGCGCAGCCGCTTGGCCGTGGCGGGATCGAACACGTTGCCCGTCTCCTCGAAGGCTCGGAAGGCATCCGCGTCCATCACCTCCGACCACATATAGCTGTAGTAGCCGGCCGCATAGCCGCCGATGATGTGCTGGAAGTGCGGGATGCGATGCCGCATCACGATTTCCTCGGGCATGTCGATGCGCGCCAGCGTGTCGACCTCGAACTTGTCGACGTCCAGCTTGTCGGCGCTCTTCAGCACATGCAGGTCGATGTCGACGATGGCCGACGACAGATACTCCACGGTGGCGAAGCCCTGGTTGAAGGTGCGCGCCGCCTTGATGCGCTTGATGAGGGCCTCGGGCACGGCCTTGCCGGTCTTGTAGTGCTTGGCGAACTTGCGCAGCACCTCGGGCTGCTCAAGCCAGTGCTCGTAGAGCTGTGAGGGCAGCTCGACGAAATCGCGCTCGACACTGGTGCCCGACAGGGCCGGATAGGTCACGTTCGACAGCAGCCCGTGCAGGCCGTGGCCGAACTCGTGGAACAGCGTGCGCGCGTCATCGAGGCTGAGCAGCGACGGGGAGCCCGGCGCCCCCTTGGCGAAGTTCATGACGTTGACGACGATCGGCGTCACCTCGCCGTGGAGCCTGTACTGCTCGCGCCAGCCCGACATCCAGGCGCCGGAGCGCTTGGAAGGCCGCGCGTAGTAGTCGCCGAAGAACAGGCCGATGTGCTTGCCGGCCTTGTCGAGCACCTCGAAGGCGCGCACGTCCGGGTGATAGACGGGCAGGTCCTTGCGTTCCTTGAAGGAGACGCCGAACAGCTTGCCCGCCACGTCGAAGGCCGCCGCGATCACGCTGTCGAGCTGCAGGTAGGGCTTGATCTCGGCCTCGTCGACGTCGAAGCGCGACTTGCGCACCTTCTCGGCGTAGTGGCGCCAGTCCCAGGCGGCGAGCTTGAAATTGCCGCCCTCGGCCTGAACGGCCTGCTGCAGCAGGTCGCGCTCCTCCAGCGCCCGCTTGCGCGCCGGCCCCCATACGTCCATCAGCAGTTTGCGAACCGCGGCCGGTGTCTTGGCCATCGAGAATTCGAGGGTCGAATCGGCAGCAGTCTTGTAGCCGAGCAGGTGCGCACGTTCGGCCCGGAGCCCCAGCATCTCCTTGACGATGCCGCGGTTGTCCGTCTTGCCGCCGTTGGCGCCGCGCTTGATCCATGCCTTGAAGGCTTTCTCGCGCAGATCGCGACGCGCCGAGTACTGCAGGAACGGCTCGATGCTCGAGCGCGACAGGGTGATTGCATGCTTGCCGGGCTTGCCGCGATCGGCGGCCGTCTGCGCGGCCGCGGCGCGCACGGCGTCGGGCAGGCCGGCGAGATCAGCTTCTCCGTCCAGCACCAGCAAGTAGTCCTGCTCGTCGGCCAGCACGTTCTGGCCGAATTGGGTGCCGAGCGTCGCCGACCGCTCGGCGATGGCGGCCATACGCGCCTTGGCCTTCTTGTCGAGCCTGGCGCCCGCCTTGACGAAGCCGCGATGGTAGCGCTCGAGTACGCGCGTCTGCTCCAGCGTCAGCCCAAGCTTCTTGTGATCCTTCATCAGCGCGTCCACCCGCGCGAACAGCTTGGCGTTCTGGTAGATGGCCATGCCGTGCTTGGCATAGCGGGGCGATACCTCGCGCTCGATGGCCTGGATCTCGGGCGTGGTGTCCGTGCCGGACAGGTTGAAGAATACGGAAGATACGCGATCGAGGAGCCGGCCCGCGAGTTCGAGCGCGTCGATGGTGTTGGCGAAGGTCGGCGCCGCCCGGTTGTTGGCGATGGCTGCGATCTCTTCGAGGTTCTCGGCGAAGCCCTTCTCGATGGCCGGCAGGAAATGCGCGGTGCGCACCTTGTCGAAGGGCGGCATCTCGTATGGCGTCGTCCAGCGCTCCAGCAGCGGGTTCTTGCCGGCCGCCGTTTTGCCTTTCGCCTTGGCTTTGTTGGCTGCGCTCGCCCGCTTCACTGCCGGCTTGGCTTTGGCCGGCCTTTGCGTTTTGCTGGTCATGTCCGCATCCTCACGTCCCGCCTCGGGGCGTGCTATGGACGCACTTGTTGGCTTTGTCGAGACGCACGCGCCAAACGGCCGCGCCGGCCGTCCCGAGCCACTGGGCTCAGGCTCATCGCGGGCACGGGTGCCCCGCGCTGGTGCTGAGCCCTACGTGTCCCGAGCCAAGCTCAGAAGCCTACCCTGTCGCCGCCCTTGAGCTTGAGGATCTCGCGGGCCTCGTCGGCGCTGGCAATCTCCAGCCCCAGGCCTTCGATGATCTGCCGCGCCGCCTTGACCTGCTGCGCGTTGCTTTCGGCCAGCCGGCCGGCGCCGACCCACAGCGAGTCTTCCATGCCGACGCGCACGTTGCCGCCCATCGACGCCGCCATCGCCGCGATAGGGAGCTGGTTGCGGCCGGCGCCTAGCACGCTCCAGTGATACTGATCGCCGAACAGCCGGTCGGCCGTACGCTTCATGTGCGCCACGTCCTCGGGATGCGGACCGATGCCGCCCAGGATGCCGAACACCGACTGCACGAAGAACGGCGGCTTGACCACGCCGCGATCCGCGAAGTGCTTGAGCGTATAGAGGTGGCCGATGTCGTAGCACTCGATCTCGAAGCGCGTGCCGTTGTTGGCGCAGGTGGTGAGGATGTATTCAATGTCGGTGAAGGTGTTCTTGAAAATGCGGTCACGCGAGCCTTCCAGATACGGCTTCTCCCAGTCGTATTTGAACTCCTTCTGACGCGCCAGCATCGGGTAGAGACCGAAATTCATCGACCCCATGTTGAGGCTGGCCACCTCGGGCTTGAAAGTCGCCGCCGGCTTGACGCGCTCCTCGATCGACATGGTCGGCGCGCCGCCGGTGGTGATGTTGATCACGCAGTTGGAGCGCTGCTTGATGACCTTGAGGAACGGCGCGAACGCTTCGGGCGACTGATCCGGGCGTCCGTCCTTGGGATCGCGCGCATGCAGGTGCACAACCGCAGCGCCGGCCTCTGCCGCGCCGATCGCGGCATCGGCTATCTCCTGCGCCGTTATCGGCAGATGCGGCGACATCGACGGGGTGTGGATCGAGCCCGTGACGGCGCAGGTGATGATGACTTTGCGGGCTTTCGCCACGGCTGCCTCCCATCCTTAGTGTGCGGCCTTAGTGTGCGGCGCTATAGTCCAGCGAAATGCCTCAAGACACAAGCAGGACGCAGAAAGCCGCCCATCGCCGGTTGTTCAGCGCGCCGAGGCCGTGTGCTTGAAACGCAATTGGCCATTGCCGACCAGCGCGAAGAAATTACGGGTGAGAGTGGGCCGCGTGGCGGTCATCTTCATCTCATCGCGTGCGGCCTGGCGCAGACGCAGAAGAGCGTTGGCGGCATTCTCGCCCGATCGCAGCGCCGCGAAGAAGGCCTGATAGATGCGTTTCTCGCGCGCGGGGTCGCCGGTCAGGCCAAAGCTCTCGAATTTCGCAAACGAAGACACGACCGCCTCGGCGCCACGCGTGCGCAGCACCGAGCCGAAGGAGCCGCCATCAGCGACACCCTCGCATCCGAACAGCAGGACGAGCGGCACGCGAACCGGATGCGGAATATCGCCAACCGACATCAGGTCACCGGCATGCGTGGTCTGGATAGCTCGGCCCTTTTCGGCGCCATGGGTGTCGACGTGCAGGATGGCGATATCACTACGTGTCAGGCCGCGGCGTAGGCTGTCAGGCGCCGGATCAAGGTTGAGGCGAACCGGGAAAGCGCCGGCCTGTTGCAGCTCCAGCGCCACCTGCACGATGTCCTGCTCTGTCCGGGATTGCCCCTCCGGCATGGGCATCGCGGCTTCGATGACGTAGCTCGCAAAGATGGTCTCGCGCGGCAAGGGCCGGCGGAAGCGTCTGCCGGGCACGGCAAATTCATGGCTGATTGCAGCCGTGTCACCGAGAAAGACACCGTCCTTCCCGACCAGTTCGATGGGCAAAAAGGTCTGCGACACGACCTCGACGGACTTGTAGGCGAAGAGGTCCGGCACCTCGGCAAGAACGGCGTCGGAGAAGGCAGCGAGCCGGGCGGGCCGGCGCGGACCATCCTGCTCGATCTGGCCGGCCTCGATCTCGTCGGCAAGCCCTGCGGCTATGTCGACAACCGGGCGACCAATGCTAACGACTCTGCTGTAGCCGGCCGCATCATACTCTGCACCGTCCGCAACAATCAGCAGGCTGTCGAGTGGCCGCGCCGCCGCCGGCGTCGTCGTCGATACTGCCGCAACCAGTAGTGCGAGGGCCGCCGGTGCGAATGCTTTCCAGGCGGTAAGGAGGGCAGCTATTTCGTCACGATCCTGAGTTTTCTGGGATCTGCTGAAGGATCTCTTCAGCCAAGAACTGATGGCCAAATCTCAATCTCCAAATGCGCATAACGTTGTGCGCATGGCAGCATGCCATTGTGGCCAAGCGCTGACATCGCCGGTCTCTGCACACGCCACGCCCCTTTTGTCCAGTCACTGCCTTTGCAGGATTTTGCCATGGGGTTGCGTTTCCCCAATGCGCGCGTTCTGCGCCCTCATCATACCTAAGTCTGGCGCCGGCATCCAGCCTGCTGGGTGGCGGTGCAGGCGGCGCATCAGTATGCAGCATCGAGCGTCGCGGAAATCCTTCGGCACCTGCGACGGAAGCAATCTGTGTCCGTCGTTGTTACAGATCAGAGCGGCTGTGATGGGCAGTCGCTCGATACTCAGGGGCAGCGGGATTTCAATACATCAATGCCTTCGCTCCATAACAGGAGAGACCAATGCGCCACGTCACCACTATTGCCACCACCGCGATCGTCACAGCCATCGTCAGCAGCTGGGGAACGACCATGATCGTCGCCAAGTCAGCAAGGAACGTATCGGTGGCCAGCATCAGTGTTGTCTCGCAGGTTCGCTCCGAGCCGGTTGGCCCGCGCGACCCCGCCACGGCGGACGAGATGCAGGCGGAGACGTCCTGGAGCCGCTGGCCGTCAGTCATAGATTTCTAGTCCGTTCAGGGAATATTGCCCGCGAATATTGCCTGCGCGTTTTAAGAGGCGACGAGCACATTGCTGTGCTCGTCGCTCAATGCTTGAGCGACCGACTTTTCCTCACGATCGCGGCTGTCCCCTTTTGTGCGCCACCAGCGCGGCGATGCGCTCGTCGCGCCAGCGGCTCTTGCCGGCGATGTCGTCGTTGCTCGGATTGCGGCCCCAGCTCTCGGCCGCCCGCGCCACGTTATCCTTGCCCCACACGGCCGGCGTGACGGGCGTCGACGACAGCTTCAGCAGCGTCTCGCCGTAGCGTGCGCAGTAGTCGGCAATGCCGCCCGGCGCGTTGAGCTCGATGGTCTCGAACGGGCCCATGAAGGCCCAGCGCAGGCCGAGACCATCGCGGATGGTCTTGTCCAGGTCCTCGGCCGAGACATAGCCCTCGCCGACCAGCCGGAAGGCCTCCGACAGCAGCACTGCCTGCATGCGGTTGAGGATGAAGCCGTCGATCTCCTTCTTCACCTCGATCGGCACCTGCCCCACGCTCTCGAAAATGGCCCGCGCCTTTGCGATCGTCTCGCGCGAGGTCCAGGGCGCGCCGGCCAGCTCCACGATCGGCACAACGTGCGGAGGATTGACGGGATGGCTCACCAGGCAGCGCTCTCGGCTCTTTAGCTTCTCGGTGAAACGCGAGGCGACGATCGCCGACGAGGAGGAGGCAAGGATGGCATCGGCGCGCGCCGCCGTATCGAGCTTGCCGAACACCTCGAGCTTGACCTCGATCCGCTCGGGTCCGCTCTCGATCACAAGCTCCGCGTCAGCCACGGCCTCCTCGAGTGAGCCGGCCACCGTCACCCGGTTGGCGGCAGCCGCGGCATCCTGGGCCAGCCCATGCCGGGCGACATCCTGGAGCGATCGCCCGATCAGCTCCGGCGCTTCGGCAGCCACGCTGCTGTCCGCATCCCAAATGCGCACCTGCCAACCCGCCCGGGCGAACACATTCGCCCATGCACGCCCGATCAGTCCCACCCCCACCAGACCCACCGTCCGCATGCGTCTCCTCCTCGTATGTGGTTGCGCGTCAGCCTAGCATGGGCCCGAGGCGTTTCTCCTGCCCCTCGAGGGGGGAGGGGCATGCGTCCGTGGCTTGGACCGGCGCCGCTGACCGGATGTCGCACTCGACGACCGGTCTAAGTCGCTGGAGGCATGGGGTGGGGGTGCATTTTTGCTCTCTGCGGGGCAGTCCCACCAGGCGCGCCGAATGAGTTAGCTCCGCGTGTTGCGGCTGTGGCACCATCGGAGCGAGAGAGCGGGGCTAACTCATGGCGCGCCGTCCTCCCCCTCTAGGGGGAGGGAAAGGATCTACGAAAGGGGAGGACACTATATGGATCTCGGCATCAAGGGCCTGCGTGTGCTGGTCACGGCGGGGGCGTCCGGCATTGGCCTGGAGATTTCGCGCGCCTTCGTGCGCGAGGGTGCACGCGTGCATATTTGCGACGTCGATCAGGCGGCACTCGCCGCCGTCGCCAAGAGCGATCCCGCCCTGACGCAGTCGGTGTGCGACGTGTCTGACCGCGCGCAGGTGGCCAGGCTGTTCGACGATGCCTTGAAGCAGCTCGGCGGCCTCGACTGCCTGGTCAACAACGCCGGCGTCGCCGGGCCGACCGGCAGGGTGGAGGAGATCAACCCCGAGGACTGGGACCGCTGCATCGCCATCGACATCACCGGCCAGTTCAACTGCACGCGCCTCGCCGTGCCGCATCTCAAGCAATCCAAGAACGCCAGCATCATGAACCTGTCCTCGCAGGCTGGAAAGCACGGCTTCCCGTTGCGTTCGCCCTATGCCGCGGCCAAGTGGGGCGTGATCGGCTTCACCAAGTCGGTCGCCATCGAGCTCGGCCCCTTCGGGATCCGCGTCAACGCGTTGCTGCCGGGCCTGGTGGCCGGCGACCGCATCCGGCGCGTCATCGAGGCCAAGGCGCAGCAGGCCGGCGTCGCCTTCAAGGAGCAGGAGGCCGCCATGATGCGCTTCGTGTCACTCAAGGAATACGTCACGCCGCAGCAGCTGGCCGACATGGTGGTGTTCACGGCCAGCCCGCGCTCCAAGACCGTGTCCGGCCAGGCCATCTCCGTGTGCGGCGACACCAATATGTTAGGTTAGCTGCCGAGCCGGCCACCTAAGTCATCGATATCCAGCAGCACAGGATAAGCCATGCAGTTCCGCATCAACCACATCCACATCAAGGCGTCCGACCCGCGCAAGACCGCCGAGTGGTGGGCGGCGGCGTTCGCCTTCAAGATCCTCAGCGACGAGACGCGCCCGTTCGGCGATCGGTTCGTCCGCTGCCAAGCGGAAGGCGGCACGCTGGTGACCATCTCCAACGCCCGCACCGGCGAGACATTGGCGCCCGGCAATTCCGCGGCGCATTTCGGCTTGGAGCACTTCGCCATCGAGACCGACGACATCAAGGCCGACATCGCCCGCCTCGAGAAACTCGGTGCCAAGTTGCAGGAAGGGCCGCTGCTGACTCCCGCCGGGGTGCACTTCGCGTTCCTGGGCACACCTGACGACGTGCGCCTGGAGCTCGTGCAGCTGCCCAAGTAGCGCGGGGCTGATGCTGCGCTCAGCTGCTGGCAATCGAACGAATGAACGTAACCATCTCCTTCAGCGCCGGCGCCCGCCAGCGGAGCGGGCGCGAGATGGCGAGTAGCAGGCCCATATGCCCGATGCCATCATATTCGATCGTGCGCACGGGCGTGCCGGCGGCCAACAGCGCGGTGGTCAGGTCGCGCGTATTGTAGAGCTGCACCGTCTCGTCCTTGAGGCCGTGCATCAGCAGCGCGCGCGGTGCGCCCTGGCGAACGAGGGCAACCGGGCGGGCATCGTCGGCGCGACCCGCGGCCGGCGCGAAGATCGCCGCCGTGGTGGGATAGGTGGTTGGATCGAACGCGTAGGGCCCGGCCAGGCCGATCAGGCCCGCAGGCCGCTCAGCAACGCCTGCGACGGTCAGGTAGCGCTCGTCGAGTGCCAGCATGGCGGCGATGTAGGCGCCAGCCGAATGGCCGATCAGGACGATCGGCCGCCGCCTGCCGGCATCCGACGCCAGGTTGGCGCTCACCCAGGCGTAGGCGCGCGCGGCGTCCTCGACAAATAAAGGAAACCTCACATCGGGAAACAGCCGATAATCGGCAATGACGGTCGTTATGCCGCGCGCCGCCAGCGCCGCGCCGACGAAGCCATAGGTCGCCCGCTCGCCGCTGTGCCAGCCGCCGCCGTAGATGAACATGGCGATCGGCCCGCCCTTGTCGCCGGACGCGGGCCGGTAGATGTCGAGCCGGTCGCGTGCCAGCGGCCCGAAGGCGACGCCCGCTTCCACCGCCACCCCGCGGTCTGACACCAGCCCGCTGTACAGGCTGGCGACCGTCGAGCCCGCCAGCGCCTGTCCTACTGCCAGCAGGCCCGCGGCCGCCGCCAGCAGCAGAGCCGCGACCAGCATCACCCGTCTTGCCCGCGTGTTCATCAAGCATGCCCCGTTGCGCGGTTCTGCAATCACCACGGTACATACGGATGTCGGCGCCCATCGGGTCGCCGAACCGGGACAATGACTGGTCAAAAGCTTGTGATCTGCCTCGTCGCGATGCCGTCACCGCCTGGGCCCGGCATCCCCGCTACCAGGTGCGCCGAGGCCCCGTGTCGATGTGGAAATGGCCGTCGCTGTAGTACTTCAAGCCACCAACCGACCGATGGCTTTTCAAGAATGCGAGGACAGTGCGTGTATTGCCCTCGATGCTGAAGTCGACTGCATCACCAGTCAGATGCTGCGAGTGTCGCGCGCCGCCTACCTTGGCGTTGTGCCTGCGGGTGCGACAGGTGGAGTTGACGATGACCGCCCCAAAATTAGCAGCCACCTGGTCGACGATCTTGCGCAAGGCCTCGTGCAGACAGAAGGGTGATGCACTCCAACGAACGGGCAACTCCGACAGGCCAAGACCAAGACTGTCGTCGAGCGCGGCCTCGGTCGGAAGGCTCGCCATCTGAATGCCTGCCGGCTTGCGACGTGGCTGCGGCTGCTCCAGTCGGATCATCGGGTCGCCCAAGCGCTCCACGGGGCTCCTCGAGTAGGGCTGAAGCACTACAAACTCCACCGCATCGTGTTTCGGGGCAGCAGCTGTGAGATCCAGAGGACGCCGGATTGCCTCCGCTCGGGCGGCTGCGGGCAAATCGACCATCATGGCTGCGAACATGGCCAGGAGGCCCAGAAGCGAAACGGTCCTCGTGGCAGACCAGGCAGGATTGAGCATGGCAACTCCCCGATGGAGACAAACTCGCCGCATGGGCGACATCCCTCTCTTCCCTTTGTCGATTGAACCGAGCAGAGACGATGTCGGCAGCGCCGACTGTCAGCCGCTTTAAGGGGCGACCCGCGCCCTGACCTTGCTTGCAGGCCGGGCGGGGTCTCTCCACACGCTCGCGCGTTAATGACGCGCCGGGCGTTTCAGTGATAGTCGCGCCCTGACTGCGGCAGGCGAGCCGGGCGGCCTATCTTGAGCAGGTTATGCAACGGGTGTGCCGCTCCTGGTGGCCGGCGTAGATGCCGGACGAAGCCGTGGCGTCGTATCAACGGGGGACACCCAAGAGCAGGATCGCTTCAGATTGGAGCACGTCGCGCCAGAGAGCGACGGCGCGGTTTGGACGTGACAACGGTCGTAATGGAAGCTGCGCAGCTTCCTCCATGACCGTCTCGCGCGCTCGGCTGATCGCGCCGGGACGCGTCGGTCCCGGCGTCGGCAAATTAACGCAAGCAATTTTCACCTACCGTCGCCGCAGCGACAGCCGGCAGATCGACTACTTGGGCTGCCACACGAAAACGGGCGCCGCCTGCAGTCCTTCCTTGGTGGCACTTATGACCATGCGTTGGCCGCCGTCACGCTGCTCGAGCTGGAGCGCCGAGTAAGGAACTCCAACGTCCTTGTCGCCGATGCCGAGGTCGCGGCCGACGTTGACGACAATGGCAGCCATCCTTCCGTCCGGCCCCACCAGCAGGTCCTTGATGGTGCCGAGCCTCTCGCCCGTCCGGCTGAAGACGTCCTGATTGACGTAGGTGTTGGGGGCGTTGCCCACCGAGACCCAGCTGTCGGGTGCGCTCTGCAGGTAGACGATGGTGCCGGTTGCAGCCTGCTTGGGTTCGGGCGTGACCTTCGACGTTTGCACAGGCTCGGTCGCTCGATCGGCGTTCGGCAGCAGGAACCAGAGCAGCGCGGCAAGAGCCAGCAGCGGCAGGACCCAGTAGGCCCAATTCCTGCTCTGCATTCCGGCTCTATCGCCATCACCCGCCCGCTGAGCGTCGGTGACGCCTGATTGAGGGTACGCCGAGCGAATCTGGTCGGTGCGCCTTTCCGGCGACACGGCCGATGCGATGCTGTCGCGCAGCCCGCTGGCGTCGAGCAGCTTGCCCAAGCCGGGCGGCAAGGCGGCGGCGATCGTATCCTTCTGCTCGGTAAGCATGCGGGTGAGGCCATTGGCCCCAAGATGGGCCGTATCCTGCTCGCGCCCGAGAACCCCCATGATGACCGGCCCAAGCAACCCCATCAGGGTGCGTGTTGAGCCTTCGCCGATGCCCAGGAACTTGCTCACGGTCGAAGTCAGGATGCCCAACCCGCCGCCGCTCAGCAGGGACGACAGAAGGCCGGTGCCTTTTTCCGCCATCTGGGCGGACCCGTTGAGGCTGCTGACGAGATTTCCCAGCAGGTCGGTCGGCTGCTCGGACACTGCCTTGGCGAGCAGCCGGGCGCCGCCCGGTTTTTCGGCAACCCCGACCAGCCCGCTCAAGATGGAGGGTACGGCCGCGTTCACCGCCTTCTGTGCCATTGCCCCGTCTAAGCCGCACGCGGATGCCATCTGGCTGACAACCTCGGGCGTCAGGAAACGCGAAATGGCTGACACGATGTTGGTCATGGAGGGTTCCTTTCCAGGGTTCGAGCCGCACAAGCTCTCCGCAGGCGCGCCTACGCGCCCGTGCTGACCGTGGTCGGAAGTATTCGACCCGCGCGGGGCGGGGGTAAATCGGGAGAAACCCTGAAGACGACGCAGGTACTATCGGCACGGCCACGATTCGCGCTTATGGCCGGCGACTTTGCCCCTGGCGCGATGTGTTTCAATCTGGAGCGATCCTGATGTGCGCGCCGAAGCGTTGCGCCCAGTCGCAACTTGGTCCGAGGCCGGAGTGCAACGACATGAGCGCGCGCTTGCAACAGGAGCCGTCGCTGTATCGCGGATTGCTCGGTGCGCGGTTTGATGTGCTGCCGGCACGCGTGCGCGAGCTGCATGACGTGACGGAGACGGCGGTCTGGGTCGGACGCGCCGATGTCAAACGCGGGCCGGCCTGGTTTGCTCGCTTGGTTGCCGCCTTGCTCTCGCTGCCGCCGGACGGCAGAGATCAACGGCTGCAGGTGAGCTTCGAGCCCGACGCCGGCCGCGAGGTCTGGACGCGCGCGTTTGGAGCGCACCAGTTTCGCTCGGTACAGTTCCGCAGCGACGGATTGCTGGGCGAGCGGATCGGAGCGGTCAGCGCGGTGTCTGCGCTCGTTGTCTCCGGCGAGGGGTTGACGTTGCAGCTGCGCAAGGTGCTCGTCCTCGGCATTGCGCTGCCGCGCGGGTTGCACCCGAGCATGCGCACGTTCGAGAGCCAGCGCGACGGCCGGTACCGCTTCGAGGTCGAGGTGCATCTGCCGCTGGGCGGCCTGCTGGTGCGCTATGCGGGCTGGCTGGAGAGAGCAGCCAGCCCGAGCGCATAATCCGGGTGCCATTGACCCGGATCGAGGTGGGTGAAGAGGCCGGTCTTCATGCCGCTCAGCGTGCGCACCATCTCGCGCCGGATGTAGGGGACCTTGCCGGCGATCGGAAAGGTGAGGTCGCGCACCAGCGCGGCAAGGCGGCTGTCCGACTGGAAGAAAGGGGTGAGCCAACGGCTGGCGTAGGCGTAGAAGCGCGTATGCGCACGCCGCCGATCTGCATAGGCGGCCAAAGCTGCGGCCAGCGACGGCTCCTCGCGCAGGCAGTCGGCCAGCACGGCCGCATCGATCAGCGCGAGGTTGGCGCCCTGGCCCAGCTGCGGGCTGGTCACCCGCCCGGCGTCGCCGATGAAGACAATGTGGTCGGCATAGCGCTGGCGCAGGGTGATGTCGGCGTAGGAGGCAAACGTCAAGTCGTCGGCCGAGCGGATCTGGTCCACGAACGGCTGCGCCTGGGGCCAGGCGGTGAGCACCTGCGCTCGCCATCGCTCGATGCCGGCCTCGCGCCAGGCGGGATAGTCGCGCACGCGCAGGCTCCAGAACAGGGCGGCGAGGCGGCGCTGGTCGCCGGGCCGACGGCCGATCGGCAGGATGCCGACCATCAGGTGGCAGCCATCGTAGACCTGGCTCAGCAGGTCACTGTGCGGCCAGCTGTCGGGCATCGCGGTGATGCCCCACAGGGCACCGTACGGATAGGGGCGGTCGATGCGCACCTGCACCGCACCGTCGCGCAGCGGCGACCGCTGGCCGGTGCCGTCGACCACCAGGTCGAATGGGCCGTGCTCGTTGCCCTGCGCGTCGATCAGCAGCCGGCCGCCCGGCGTGCAGCGGCTGGCGCGCATCTCGACTGCCGCGGTAACCGGCACCGCCAGCCGCCTGACCTCGTCGTACAGCAGGCCGAACAGCGCGCCACGGTGCATGCCGATGCCGAACAGGCGCGGCGACAGCTCGCGATAGCTGACGTCGAAGATGTGCGCGCCATGCACGGTGCTGCCGTCGATGCCCAGCACGGCGGCGCCGCTGTCGATGGCGGCGCGATCGAGGGCGAGGCGCGCCAGGCAGGCGAGCCCGGTCGGCTGCAGCATCAAGCCGGCGCCGAGCGGTCGCGGCTCGGCGAAGCGCTCGAAGATGCCTACGTCGTGGCCATCGCGGGTCAGGAATGCCGCGGCGGCGAGGCCGGCTGTCCCCGCTCCTGCGATGGCTATGCGAAGTGGGCGCATGCATCCCCGCGTCCAATTTTCTTCCCTGGTCGCACTCTGCCCTGGGACGAAGGGAGCGGGAAGACCGCATCGCCGGGTGCGTCAGCTTGCTGGGGGCAGATGCGGGAGAGGGAGCCATGCGGCTCGGTACCGCTCTTCCGCTGGCGCTTCGGATGGCATAAGAGCGCCGCAACCGATTGCAGAGCGCATGGGCACATGTTTCGTCTCGACAGCATCAGCAAGCAGAACGGGCACCAGATCCTCTTCATCGAGGCGTCTGCCGCGCTCAACAAGGGCGAGAAGGTCGGCCTGGTCGGCCCCAACGGGGCCGGCAAGACGACATTGTTCCGCATGATTACGGGGCAGGAGGAGCCGGACGAGGGCCAGGTGGTGGTCGAGCGCGGCGTCACCATCGGCTATTTCAGCCAGGACGTGGGCGAAATGGCGGGCCGCAGCGCCGTGACCGAGGTGATGGACGGCGCCGGCCCGGTGAGCACGGTGGCGGCCGAGCTGAAGGAGCTGGAGGCCGCCATGGGCGATCCCGCGCGGGCGGACGACATGGAGGATATCGTCGCGCGTTACGGCGAGGTGCAAGGGCGCTTCGAGGAACTCGATGGCTACGCCCTGGAGGGGCGGGCGCGCGAGGTACTGGCGGGCCTGAGCTTCAGCCAGGAGATGATGGACGGCGATGTGGGGGCGCTGTCGGGCGGCTGGAAGATGCGGGTGGCGCTCGCGCGCATCCTGCTGATGGCGCCCGACGTGATGCTGCTGGACGAGCCGAGCAACCACCTGGATCTGGAGAGCCTGATCTGGCTGGAGGAGTTCCTCAAGGGCTACGAGGGTGCGCTGCTGATGACCTCGCACGACCGCGAGTTCATGAACCGCATCGTCACCAAGGTGCTCGAGATCGACGGCGGCTCGCTAACGTCGTACTCGGGCAGCCTGGAGTTCTACGAGCAGCAGCGCCAGCTCGCCGAGAAGCAGCAGCAGGCCCAGTTCGCGCGCCAGCAGGCGATGCTGGCCAAGGAGATCAAGTTCATCGAGCGCTTCAAGGCACGTGCCTCGCACGCCGCCCAGGTGCAGAGCCGCGTGAAGAAGCTGGAGAAGATCGACCGCGTGGAGCCCCCCAGGCGCCGCCAGAGCATCGCCTTCGAGTTTCCGCCGGCGCCGCGCTCGGGCGAGGACGTGGCGAGCCTCAAGGGCGTGCACAAGCGTTATGGCAGCCGCAGCATCTACGAGGGTCTCGACTTTCCAGGTGCGCCGCCGCGAGCGCTGGTGCGTGATGGGCATCAACGGCGCTGGCAAGTCGACGCTGCTCAAGCTGGTGGCGGGCTCCACTGAGCCCGACGACGGCACGGTGGCGATCGGCGCCAGCGTCAAGATGGGCTATTTCGCGCAGCACGCCATGGATCTGCTGGGCGGCGAGCAGACCGTTTTCCAGTCGCTGGAGGACTCGTTCCCGCAGGCGGGGCAGGGCTCGCTGCGCGCGCTGGCTGGGTGCTTCGGCTTTTCGGGCGACGACGTGGAGAAGCGGTGCCGCGTGCTGTCGGGCGGCGAGAAGGCACGGCTGGTGATGGCCAAGATGCTCTACGATCCGCCCAATTTCCTGGTGCTGGATGAGCCCACCAACCACCTCGACATGGCGACCAAGGAGATGCTGATCACGGCGCTCGCCGCGTACGAGGGCGCCATGCTGTTCGTCTCGCACGACCGGCGCTTCCTGGCCGCGCTGTCCAACCGAGTGCTGGAGCTGACGCCCGAAGGCATCCACACCTACGGCGGCGGCTATACGGAGTACGTGGCGCATACGGGCCACGAGGCGCCCGGCCTGCGGGGGTGAGTGGGTCGGATTAACGACCGGAGCGGCGATCGGGGCTGCTTTCGGCCAGGGTCTCTTCGATCGACAATTGAACGGTCGTTCCGGGCCTAACGGTCATCCCCGCACTTGTTGCGGGGATCCAGCGTACCAAGAAACTCCCGAGCCCGCTGATGGATGGATCCTCGAGACAAGCCCGAGGATGACAGGTCGAGCCGAGGCGCTGTTCAGCCACAGTGTAAAGGCTAGTACACGCGCGCCTTGGGGGCGATGTAGTTGATCTCGTTGGTCATGGTGTAGGTGTGCACCGGACGGTAGTCGATGCGCACCGTGCGGGTGGCGTCGTCGGCCCAGGTCAGCGTGTGCTTCATCCAGTTGACGTCGTCGCGCTGCGGGTAGTCCTCGCGGGCATGCGCGCCGCGGCTCTCGGTGCGGTTGGCGGCCGCAGCGACCGTGACGGCCGCCTGCACGATCAGGTTGTCGTACTCGAGCGTCTCGATCAGGTCGGAGTTCCACACCAGCGAGCGGTCGGACACCTTGATGTCGTCCGTCGCCTTCCACACCTCGGCGATCTTCTCTGCGCCTTCCTCGAGCACCGGGCCGTCGCGGAACACGGCGCAGTTGGTCTGCATGATTTTCTGCATCCTCAGGCGCAGGGTGGCGGTCGGCGTGCTGCCCTTGGCGTGGCGGAACCGGTCGAGGCGCGACAGGGCAAGCTCAGCCGAATCGCTCGGCAGCTCGGCCTGCGGGCTGCCGGGCTCGATGGTCTTGCCGCACTGCAGACCCGCCGCGCGGCCGAACACGACGAGGTCGATCAGCGAGTTGGACCCCAGTCGGTTGGCGCCGTGCACGGACACGCAGGCCGCCTCGCCCAGCGCCATCAGACCCGGCACCACATAGTCGGGATTGCCGTTCTGCAGGATCAGCATCTCGCCGTGAAAATTGGTGGGTACGCCGCCCATGTTGTAGTGCACGGTCGGCAGCACGGGGATCGGCTGGCGGCGCAGGTCGACGCCGGCGAAGATCTTGGCGTTCTCGCTGATGCCGGGCAGGCGCTCGTGCAGGATTTTTGGATCGAGATGGTCGAGATGCAGGAAGATGTGGTCCTTGTCGGGGCCCACACCGCGCCCCTCACGGATCTCGATGGTCATGGCGCGCGAGACCACATCGCGCGAGGCCAGGTCCTTGGCGTGCGGGGCGTAGCGCTCCATGAAGCGCTCGCCGTTGGCGTTGGTGAGGTAGCCGCCTTCGCCGCGCGCGCCTTCGGTGATGAGCACGCCGGCGCCGTAGACGCCGGTCGGGTGGAACTGCACGAACTCCATGTCCTGCAGCGGCAGGCCGGCGCGCAGCACCATGGCGTTGCCGTCGCCCGTGCAGGTGTGCGCGCTCGTGCAGGTGAAATAGGTTCGGCCATAGCCGCCGGTCGCCAGGATGGTCTTCTTGGCGCGGAAGCGGTGCAGGCTGCCGTCGGCCAGGCACAGGGCCACGACGCCGCGGCAGGCGCCGTCCTGATCCATGATCAGGTCGATGGCGAAGTACTCGATGAAGAACTCGGCCGATTGCCTGAGCGACTGGCCATACAGCGTGTGCAGCATGGCGTGGCCGGTGCGGTCGGCAGCCGCGCAGGTGCGCTGGGCAGGCGGGCCTTCGCCGTAATCGGTGTACATGCCGCCGAAGGGGCGCTGGTAGATAAGTCCTTCCTCGGTGCGGCTGAACGGCATGCCGTAGTGCTCGAGCTCGTAGACGGCTTCCGGGGCATTGCGACACATGTATTCGATGGCGTCCTGGTCGCCCAGCCAGTCGGCACCCTTGACCGTGTCGTACATGTGCCAGCGCCAGTCGTCCGGGCCCATGTTGCCGAGCGCGGCGGCCACGCCGCCCTGGGCGGCAACCGTGTGCGAGCGGGTCGGGAATACCTTGGTGATACAGGCCGTCTTGAGACCAGCCTCGGAGCAGCCGAGCGTGGCCCGCAGGCCCGCCCCGCCGGCGCCCACCACGACAACATCGTAGGTGTGGTCGGTGATCGGGTAGGCCTTGCCGTTCTGCGCCGGCTTGGCGACGCCGTTGCCCTTGTCGTGAACGTTCTCCGGCATGATTCAGGCCCCGAAGCTCAGCTTCAGCACGGCGAACACGCAGGTCAAACCCACCACCAGCGTGAAGAAGGAATTTAGCATGAGTGCTACCACCTTCCGCCCTTCCGAATGGACATAGTCCTCAATGATCGATTGCATACCTAGCCGCATGTGGATGATGCCGGAAAGTACCAGCAAAAGCAGGAGGATGGCGTTCTGCGGCTTGGCCAGGGTGCGCTTGACGATGGCGTAGTCGGCACCGGCCAGCTTCACTACCAGGACGATGCAAATGCACACCAGGATGAGGTTGGAGACGGCGGTCAGCCGCTGCTTCCAGAAATGTTCGGTGCCTTCCTTGGCGGAGCCGAGCCCACGGACCTTGCCCAGCGGGGTGCGGAAGCTGGTCATCTCACAGCCCTCCGCGCAAGCTGAGCGCTATGGCCCAGGTCACCAGCGTCAGCGTGATGGAGCCGATGATGGTGAGCCACGAGAGCAGATTGACCTGCCAGATCGCAAATCCTCGGCCCGTGTCCCACAGGAAATGCCTGAGGCCACCCAGCATGTGGTGGAAGAGGGCCCAGGAGTAGCCGAACAGGATCAGCTTGCCGAGCGGATGGCCGAACAGATTGTTGACCATCGCATACTGCCGCTCCCCCATGGCCACGGCCACCAGCCAGGCGGCCAGCAGCAACGTACCGAAATACAGCGCCGCGCCGGTGATCCGATGCACGATCGACATCACCGTGTTGATCAGCAGCCGATACACAGAGAGATGCGGAGAGAGAGGACGCTCGATCACTCGCGTGGCCTCGGCCATGTCGGAAGTCTCCTGCACCGGAACTGCTGTCGCGGCCTTTTAACGCGGCGCAGCGCGGCTCCGCAATCGCCGCAATGTCTCATACGGCTTTGCCGGCCTGTGGCAAAGGCAAAGGTGTATTGTATACCAGTTATCTAGGCCTCAGCGCGGCAGCACCAGCCAGCAATCGAGATCGAGGATCACGCCGTCCTCGTAATCGCCTTTGCCGTTGCGCAGAGGAAAGTCCGCGCAGGCGCGGTTCTTCACGGCGACCAGCCGCGTCCTCAGCGCACCGATGTCGGATCGTCCGGCAATCTCGGCAGTCTCCAGCACCTCCGACCATGCGTACACGGTATCGCCGGCAAAACACGGCGCGACGTGGCGGCCGCCGTTGATGGCCGCGATGTGGAAGGCGTTGGCAAGCCCGTTGAAGGACAGCGCGCGGGCCAGCGAGATCACTACGCCCCCATAGATCAGCCGTCGCTTGAACTGGCCCTGGGCCTGCTCATGCAGATTGAAGTGCACCTTGGCCGTGTTCTGGTAGAGGCGCGTGGCGATCTGGTGCTCGGCTTCCTCCGAGTGTCATTGCGTCCAGGTGGTCGATCTTCTCGCCGGCCGCATAGTCGCCCCAGCGGTAGGGCGAGCCGGCCAGCGCGAAGTCATACGCGGCGAGATCGAGCTTCGGCACGGCGGCGCCGAGGTCGGCAGGCTCGACCCGCTCGGCGAGCTTCGGCACCAGTGCGGTCGGCGCGGGGGATGCAGGGTCGCGTTTGCGCACCATCACCCAGCGCACATACTCAAGGATGCGTTCGCCGCCCTGGTTGCGGCCGGTGGTACGCACGTAGACGACGCCCGATGTCTTGTTGGCATTCTCGCGCAGGCCGATCACCTCGGAGGCAGCCGACAGCGTGTCGCCCGCATAGACCGGCTTCAGGAAGCGGCATTCGGCGTAGCCCAGATTGGCAACGGCGTTTAGCGAGATGTCCGGCACCGTCTTGCCGAACACCGTGTGGAAGGCCAGCAAATCATCGATCGGCGCGTGCGGGTAGCCGATGGCCTTGGCGAAGGCCTCCGACGACTGCACGGCGAACCTCGGCCCGTACAGGCCCATGTACAGCGCCACATCGCCTGGCCCGATCGTGCGCGGCGTGGCGTGCTGCAGCACCTGCCCGACCGCGAAGTCCTCGAAGAAGTTGCCGACCTTGGCTTTGTTCTCACCCATGCTCAGCGTTCCGGCTCCAACACATGATTTCCCATGTCATCCTCGGGCTGGTCCCGAGGATCCAGCCCTCCACGAACACCGGAGCAAGCGGTTGGATGGATGGTCGGGCTTAGCCCGACCATGACAATCCTCACTGCTCCGACAGCTTGATGCCAGGCTTGTACTCGCCAGGCACTTCCTTGGTGATCGCCTGCCCGCACACAACGTGGCCTTTGGCCTGATCGTAGGTGAGCGTCGGCTGGCCGTAGAGCTGCCAGCCGTTGTTCAGCGCCGCCGTCACGCGATGGCAGAAGCTGGCGTCGTCAGGTCCCGTCAGATAACGGTAGAGCTTCATGCAGCGCCCCCAATGGCTTCGGCAATCGCCACCGTGCGGCGCGCCGTCTCGGCATGCAGCAGCTCCACCATGCGGCCCTCCACGGTGATGACGCCCTTGCCGCGATTGTCGGGCTGATCGAAGGCGGCGATGATCTTCTTGGCCCAGGCCACCTCTGCGGCCGGCGGCGCGAATACCTCGTTGGCAGCGGCGATCTGGTCGGGGTGGATCAGCGTCTTGCCGTCGAAGCCCAGCGCGCGACCGTGCGTGCACTCCCGACGGTAGCCATCAATATCCTTGAAGTTGTTGTAGACGCCGTCCAGCACGTCGAGACCGTAGGCGCGGGCAGCCGTGACGGTCGCCGACAGCCAGTACAACGCCGGGCGCCGATTGCTCGACAGATCGGCGCGCGTCTCCTTGACGAGGTCGTTGGTGCCCATCACGAAGCAGGCCAGCCGCGCACCCTTGCTGCGCGCCACAGCCGCGATCTCGCCGACGTTGAGGATGGCGAGCGGCGTCTCGATCATGGCCCACAGCCGCGTCCTGTCGGGCGCGCCGGCGCTGGCCATGGCCTCCGTGGCGCGCACGACATCAGCGCCCGCGGACGGCTTGGGGATCAGGATGGCATCGGGGCCGACGGCCGCCGCCGCGGCGAGATCGGCCGCTCCCCACGGGGTGTCGAGCCCGTTGATGCGGATGATCAGCTCACGCTTGCCGTAGCCTCCCGCCTTGACCGCGTCGCACACCTGACGGCGGGCGGTCTCCTTGGCTTCGGGCGCCACCGCATCCTCGAGGTCGAGAATGAGGCCGTCGGCTGCCAGCGTCTTGGCCTTCTCGAGCGCACGCGCGTTGGCGCCGGGCATATACAGGACGCTGCGGCGTGGACGGATCTGCATCGGGGACGACCTCCGGCTGACTGCGGTCCAAACTAGGCAAAGGTCGTGCCACCCGCCAGCCCGGTGTGCCGCCCACGAGCCGGAGGAGACCGTGTGCCTATCCGACGACGGCCGAGGCTGAACATCAGGTGTCGCGTGCTTCGGCACGCAGCCAGCCGACGAAGGCGCGCACGGGTGGCCAGTCCGCCACGTCAGGCAGCGTCAGGGCATAGTGCTGCCAATTCGTCTTGATCTCGCCGGGGAAGATTTGCACCAGCCGGCCGCTGCGCAGCTCCTCTCCGACCAGACTCTTGCGGGCAATGGCCACCCCGAGGCCGCCGGCCGCAGCCTCCAGCGTGATGGCGGCACCATTGAACTGGATGCCGCGATCAAAGGTGTCGGTGGGAAGGCGATGGTGCTGGAACCAGGTGCGCCAATTGGTGCCGCTCTCGTCGTCCTCGGCTGTGACGTCCAGTATGCGCGTCAGCGACAGCATGTCGGCTGCCTTGTCGATCGGGCCGGCTTCGGCAAGATAGCGCGGGCTGGCGACGGGAAAGATCCAATCGTCCATCAGATACTCGGCGTGGAGGCCAGGATAGACGCCGGTGCCGAACCGCAGCGCCACGTCGAACGTGCGCTGCGTCAGATCGGCCACGGCGAGGTCGGCGGTGACATGCAGCTCGACGTCGGGATGGCCTGCCCGGAACCGATGCAGGCGCGGCGCCAGCCAGCGCGTGACGTGGGACGGAATGCCGGTAATGCGAATGCGGGTGCGGTCGCGCTGGTCGATGCTGGAGACGGCGCGGCCGATTTCGGCGAGACCGCGACGCACTCCGGCGGCGAGCCTTTCGCCCTCACGCGTCAGCTCGATCCGTCGCGTGTGCCGCACGAACAGCGCCGTGCCCAATTCTTCCTCGAGTGTTGCCACCCGGTGACTGACAGCACTTGCCGTCACATTGAGTTCATCGCCCGCCGCTTTGAAACTCTTGAGACGTGCAGCGGCCTCGAAGACGCGCAGGGTGTCGAGCGGTGGCAAGCGTCGCATGGCGATCTTTGGGTAATTGCGGAGGCCCGGCGGTCGCGCAGTGTCAATTTAGCAACCGTCATGCATGAGCTGGATTTGAGCATAGCATGACCAACTTTCGTTTGTCGGCGCGGCTGAGTGTGCCGTACAGGCTGCCGGCGGTGCGGTGTTTTCAAGCACCTTGCCTGGTCTTTAGCTAAAAAACCGATTGCTTCGGGCGCTCACAAGTCCGGGCCAATGAGAGAGATTGATCATGACTACCCTGACCATGCGCTTTGCGCCCCAGGCGCCTCACGGCGGACGGGGCTGGGGCATTGGGCCCTACCTTGCCAAACTGGCAAAGCACTGGACGCTGTGGCGTGCCGAGTGCGCGCTCGAGCTCCTGGACGACCAGATGCTCAAGGATCTCGGTATCCATCGCACTGAAATTGGGCGTGTGGTGCGCAACGGACGAAGCCGGTAATGGCGTCGGTCGACGCGCCGCCCCGGATTGACCGGCTCAGGATACGCGACCCCTTTAACGATCTCCTAAGCTCCGGACTGTTCATTGAACGCCATGGTGTCGGGAATGCCTCGAGGCGGCTCAGCACAATGCCGTATGACCACCCTCTCGCTAGTGATGACGACGCTTCGGTAGCCCATCTGTTCGAGTGCGGCTGCGAGCCAATCCTTGCCGTCACCTGCGATCGCAGCGGGGCAAACCTTCCCGCAAGCTCCTGCGTCGAGGGCTGGCGCTTCAAGGCCACTTTCTCACTTGGCGTGCATGAACCGATGCCGCTGCCGATAAGCCCGGAACCCATTCTCAGGGGCATCAAGTCGGACGGCTACTATATGTGGCGCAACGGGCCGGTCCGCAATCCAAGCGGGACCTCGCAATAGTCTGCGGATGCGTGCGCTGCCTGCGTACGAGCGTTCGCGCCTAGCCTCTGCTGTTCGAGAACCTTGCCCGAAGCGGCGACGGATCGGCCCAGCAGACAGCGTTTGATTTGGCAGCAGATGGACCGCCACGCGCGGTCCCTCTGTGCGCCCGGGTACCCGATGGGAATTGCGCCCGGGCGTGTTTTCGACTTCCGACTTCCGATTAGGAGAAAGCAAATGCGCAAACTGATCATTATCGCCGCCACAGCCGTGATCACTGCAATCGCCGCAAGCTGGGCAACAGTCATTATCGCCCAGGCTCCAAAAAATCCGGGCAGCTGCTACGCTGTCGAGTGCTGTCGACATGGTGCAGCTGATGAAGGACGCCAAGAGCCGCGCGGACGAAAACGCCGATCCCGTCGATTGACCGACGCGCAGGTGTCGAATGCTTCCCCACGTCGTGTGAGGGCCGGGCGCGAGTTTGCGGCCGTCCCAATCTTTCCAAAAAGGAAATCTATGGTGAGGAGATAGAACCAACACCTATTGCAATACTGCATGCGACCTCAATGGCGAGGAGGAAGGATCTGAGCAGATATTTTCCTGTCAGTGCATTTGGCGCCGCGGCCTGCGTCATTGCCGCCGTGGCAGACGGCTATCTGACCAAGCCGATCATCAACGCTCCACGCACAGCACGGCGGTGAGTGCTGTCGTGCCGCGCCAACGGCCGCGTCCGCGAGCGCAATCGTGAGACGTAGAAGAACAAGTCAGGACCATCGAAGGGTATTGCATGCTTAGGACAGTTCGCCGCGCTGCCATCCTTCTTGCTTCGTGGATGATGATGGTCTCACCGCCAGCGTACTCCCACACGCCTCTCGACCCCGAAGGAACGACGGTCACGTGGTATCCCTTGGAGTGCTGCAACAACCAAGACTGCCGTCCGGTAGCAAGCGTGCGCAGCACGCGTGGCGGCCTGTGGATGACGACAGTTGACGGCAGGATCATCCTGGTGGGACACGACGAGCCTCGGCGTCCGTCGCGTGATTTGCGTTGGCATATCTGCCTGACCACCGACATCTACAGCAACGTCGTGATCCAGTGCCTGTTTGAGCCGCCAAACAGCTAGCGGAACTGCAGTCGTCACCCGGCTCTGAGGCTTGCTCCCCTACGGGCGTCAAAACCTGTCAGGCGCCATGGTCACAGTCGTCGTGGCGCAGGGACCGCGATCGGCTGATCGCGCGCCTTCCGAGCAATATTCACGTTTTTGTGCAAACTGCGCGCAAGACCGCACCATTGCGTTCTGGAATTGCTGGCACTCGTTAGGCGAACACGGCGGTGCCGGTCTGTCGGTAGCGCGGCGTTCTCGTGTTCGGCCGCTCGTACGCGATCCGTTAACCCCGCGCATTTTAGCGCGCAGGAGCCATGACATGACCTCAGCAACCAGCGTGGCGCCGTCGGCCGTCGCGAAAACCGCCCGAGCTGGCGCGGACAAAAAGGCTCCGCCGGCGACGCTCGTGATATTCGGCGGAGGCGGCGATCTCACCAAGCGTCTCGTCATGCCCGCGCTCTACAATCTGGTGCGAGCGGGACGGTTGGCCGATGGCTTCTCGATCGTCGGCGTCGGTCGTGGCGATACCGACACGCAGTCCTGGCGTAACGAGCTGCAGCAAATGATGCAGTCGCTCGCTGCCGATGGCGGCGGCGAGTTCCGGGCCGATGGCATCGATCAGGAGACCTGGGACTGGCTTGCGCGCCGCATGACATTTCTCAATGGGGACTTCACCCAGCCCGAGGTCTACGGCAGGTTGAAGACCTTGCTTGCGGAGCAGAGCACCAAGCATGGCAACGGCAACGTGCTGTTCTATCTGGCCGTGGCTGACAAGTTCTTCGGGCCCATCATTGAGCATCTCGGCCGCGCCGACCTTGCCCGCCAGACCAACGGTGCCTGGCGCCGCGTGATCATCGAAAAGCCGTTCGGCCATGACCTGGCTTCTGCGCGGGCACTCAATGCGCAGATTCTGAAAATTCTGGGCGAAGACCAGATCTATCGGATCGATCATTTCCTCGGCAAGGAGACGGTGCAGAACATCCTGGTGCTGCGCTTTGCCAACGGCATCTTCGAGCCGCTCTGGAACCGCGACCATGTCAGTCATGTGCAGATCACCGCGGCCGAGACGGTAGGCGTCGAGACGCGGGGCAAGTTCTACGACGCTACGGGCGCCCTGCGGGACATGGTGCCCAACCATCTGTTCCAGCTCCTCGCCATGATCGCGATGGAGCCACCTGTGTCATTCAACGCCAACGCAGTGCGCGCCAAGAAGACCGAGCTTTTCTGTGCCATTCATCCAATCTCGGCGGACGATGCCGTGCGCGGGCAGTACGGGGCGGGCACTGTGCTCGGCAAACCCGTGCGCGACTACCGGCACGAGCCCAACGTGGCGCCGGATTCTACGACCGAGACATACGTCGCCCTCAAACTCGGAATTGACAATTGGCGCTGGGCCCGCGTGCCCTTCTATCTCCGCACCGGCAAATACCTGGCGGCGCGCACCACCGAAATCGCCATCCACTTCCGCCAGGCGCCTTACGCGCTGTTCCGGGAGACGCCGGTGGAGCGGTTGCCCCGCAATATCCTGACCCTGCGCATCCAGCCCGACGAGGGCTTGTCCATCAGCTTCAGCGCCAAGCGCCCCGGCCAGGACATCGAGATCGCCGGCGTTGCCATGGACTTCTCGTACAGCGACTACTTCGAGCCTCTGACGGCCGTCGGCTATGAGACGCTGATCTACGACTGCCTGATCGGCGATGCGATGTTGTTCCAGCGTGCCGACACGGTCGAGGCAGCCTGGTGCGCCGTGCAACCGGTCCTCGATGCCTGGGCCGCTCGGCCACCGGGCGACTTCCCCAACTACGCCGCAGGCAGCTCCGGGCCGAAAGCGGCAGATCAACTGCTCGCGCGTGACGGACACGCCTGGCTGCCTATCGGCGCCGGACCGCGCCGGAGGCATCGGGGATGAAGAGGCCCGGCAAAATCTCCCTGCTCCTGGCCGACGTCGACGGCACGCTCGTTACGCACGACAAGGTGCTGACCGACCGCGCTCAAGACGCCGTTCGGCGGATGCGGGACGCGCGCATCCGTTTCGCCATTACCAGCGGCCGTCCTCCGAGGGGGATGGCCATGCTCATCGAACCGCTGCACCTCGACACGCCCATCGCCGGGTTCAATGGCGGACTTTTCGTGCGCCCCGACCTCTCCATCATCGAGAAACGAACGCTGCCCCCCGACGTAGCGGCGCTAACCATCGACCTGATCCTCAGTCACGGGCTTGATGTCTGGGTCTATGCCGGGAACGACTGGCTGGTGCGCAATGCCGAGGCGCCGCATGTCGATCGCGAGGCGTGGACGGTCAAGTTCCCGCCCACGGTTACCAAGGGGTTTGACCGCGTTCTGGATACGGTCGTGAAGATCGTCGGTGTCAGCGACGACCACGCGCTCGTCCAGCGTTGCGAAGCCGATGCCCAGGCGAGCATCGGTGAGCGCGCCACCGCGGCACGGTCGCAGCCCTACTACCTCGACGTAACGCACCACGACGCAAACAAGGGCTTCGTGGCCGACTATCTCTCGCGGACTCTCGGCATTCCGCGGGCCGAGATCGCAACGATCGGTGATCAACCCAACGACGTGCTCATGTTTCGACGCTCGGGCTTCAGCATTGCCATGGGCAATGCCAGCGACGAGGTAAAGCGGCAGGCAAGCGCAACCACCGAATCCTACGACGACGAAGGCTTCGCTCGTGCTGTCGAGCGCTACATCCTGAATTGAAGCATCTTCCTGGCATGAGGCGCCCCTCTCGTGGCGGCCGCATGCACGAGCTAGACCGCGGCAACCTCCGGCTCGTTGCTCAATCGCTCGAACATCGCCCCCATGCGGCGGCGCTCGACAGCCTTCGGATCGCCGCGCAGCACCTCGAACCGCGTTTGCTCTCCTTCGCGCCAGAACCGGATATCAAACTTGTGCCGGTCGAGACGGAGGTCGAGCACCGTCAAATCGGGTAGCCACGCGGGCAGCTCCGGATCCACGTACAGCTTGCCGCGCGATGCGTCCGGCATGAAGCCCAGCATCGCTCTCAGCAACGCGAATACCGAGCCGGCAGCCCAGGCCTGAGGCACGTTGGCGCCGAGATATTGCACCGGGAAGGCGGCCTCGATGCGCTCCGTGCTCGTATAGAGCTCCGGCAGCTGGTTGAACAGGAAATGGCTTCCCGCCTCGCTGATCGCTCGGGCGATCCGCGCCGCTTCCGTGCCGAACCCGTATCGCTTGAAGCCGAGGGCAATCAGGGCGTTGTCGTGCGGCCAGACGGAGCCGGTCTGGTAGTTGTAGGGATTGAACGCAGGATGCTGGCTGGACAGGGTGCGGATGCCCCAGCGGGTCCACATATCGGGCGCCATCAGACGTTCGACGACCTTGGCGGCGCGCTTGGGAGGAACAATGCCGGTCAACAGGCAGTGCCCGGGATTGGAGGCCACCGACAGGACCTTCCGCTTGTCGCCGTCGAGTGCAAAGGCGTAGAAGCCGAAATCGTCGTCCCAGAAGATGTCGTTGAAGCGCTTGAAGAGGTCCGCGGCCTTGGCGCGCAGCTCGCGAGCCCGATCATGCTTGCCAAGCTCATCGAAGAGTTCGGCCATCCCGAGCCAGGCGGCGTAGACGTAGCCCTGCAGCTCGCAGAGCGCCTTCGGCCCCTTCACGAGCGACCCATCCGGATAGACCACGGCGTCTCCGGAATCCTTCCAGCCCATGTTCTCGTAGCCGACCGGTGATCGTGTCTGGTACTCCTGAAATCCGTCGCCGTCGCGGTCGCCATACTTGTCGATCCAGGAGAGGCAGCCCTCTGCCGTGCCCAGGTGACGCTCGAGCAAGCCGCGGTCGCCGGTCGCGCGCCATGCCGAGTGCAGTGTGATCAGATAAAGCGGGGTGGCATCGGCGGTTCCGTAGTAGGGCGTGTGCGGAATCAACTTGAAGTGGGCAAGCTCTCCATAGCGGATCTCGTGCAGAATCTTGCCGGGCTCGGCATCGCGATAATCATCGCGTTCTTGCGCCTGCAGTGACCCCAATATCTCCAGGGTACCTCGGGCGAACTCCGGGTAGATCAGAGTGTTCTGCAGCGACACGATCAAGCTGTCTCGGCCAAACGGCGCGACGAACCAGGGCAGGCCGGCGGCGGGAAGAAACACGATGTGATCGGTGCCGCCGATGGGCAGGCGCAACGCCGCCATATCCTCCAGCGCCTGACGGTAGAGACGATAGAACTCCTCGTTGCTGGTGCGGATTTTCAGGACTGTCCGCAGCCAGTCGGCCAGCGTCTCGGCGTGCCCCAGCTTGTGGCTGTCGGACACGCAGTGCTCCGGAGCCGCGAAATTCCGATCGCCGTCCCTTAGGGAATACAAGAGGCAGCAGTGCCACGCTTCTCCCGGAGCCAGCGACACCTCGAAGCTGATCCGGCCGTTGGCGTGGACGGCCTTTGCGCCATTGCTCCGGGCTTTGACGGTCACCTGGCGCATGAAATCGGCGTTTTGATAGGTCGTGCGAAGCCGCTGGCCGGCAGCCGACCACAGGGTCGTTATGCGTCCGCGGCGCACGATGCTGCCCGACTTCACCTCGAAAATATCGGCGAAATCGGAGCGCAGTACGACCTCCAGCTGGAAGCGCACCGGCTTGATGCTGTTGTTGGTGATGTCCAGGTCTTCGTGCATGCCGCCGGAAATGGACCGGCTTACGACGAGCCCGAGTGTACGCGGCGGAATGGCACCGTCCTCGGTCAGGATCGTGCGGTTGGTGAGATAAACTTTCGAGGAGTAGTAGGTAACGGCGCCGCCGTTGAGGAGGTCCCAGGGCACGCCGTTGGCATAGATTGCCCAGCTGCTGAGTACGCGCGTGTCGAAGAAGAACAATCCGCGCTCGCTTGGCCAGCCGATGTGTGCATCAAGCTCGGTCACCAGCACCGTCTGACCATAGTGGATGGCAATCTGCGGTCGGCCCACTTCAACTTTGATCGGCATGGCTTCGCCAAGTCTCCTAATGAGTGGGCCCGCGGCTCGGAGCCACAACCCACCCTGGGCCTACGCCGACCCCTGCGAGCCAGATGGGCTCGCACTGCAGCTGGCGCAAGACGGAACTCTCGGCAGACGAACGCGGTTGTTGGTTCGACGCCGAGTGGTCGGATCTGCCAGCAATCGATATCGGGTCGAAGTTGCGATTGCTCGGCACTTCTTGCGGTTAATAAGTCGTAAGCAATGACTGACGCTCGGCGCCAGGCTCGTAGGCACCAGCAATAGTGCATCATTTTTGCAAACCGGCAGCAAGAATTGACGAGCACACGCCTGCGAGGATGGGCAGGCGCTCCGGCCCGCGGGCAGCCAAGTCCACGCTTGCCAGATGTGGCGTGTCCACCTCCAAGGCTCGATTATGACCAAGCTCGTCCGTCGCCCAACCGGAGATCTTCGCAGACCCCGAGGCATTGGCCCGCCATGTCGCCAATTGGCTGGCCGCGGCAGCGGTGCGAAGCGACAGGCGATTCGCGGTCGCTCTTTCGGGCGGCTCGACGCCGCGCCGCCTGTACGAGCTGCTGGCCGGCAAGCCCTATCGCGAAACGCTTCCCTGGACACGTATGCACTGGTTCTGGGGAGACGAGCGCTTCGTGCCGCACGAGAGTGCGGATAGCAACTACCGCATGGTGCGGGAGGCGATGCTTGCCCGTGCCCCGGTGCCGCCGGAGAATGTCCATCCCATTCCGACCGAGGGCCTGACGCCCGGCGAAGCGGCGCTGTCTTACGAGCGAGAGTTGAAGCGCTACTACGGCACGGCGACCCTGAGCCCCGACCGGCCACTGTTTGACATCACCTTCCTCGGCCTCGGCCCGGAGGGACATATCGCCTCGTTATTCCCAGGCACGGCAATCCTTGGCGAGCGCACGCGCTGGGTCGGCGCGGTGGTCGGCGCCAAGCCTGAGCCGCGCATCACGCTCACTTATCCCGCGCTCGAGAGTAGCCGCGAGATCGCCTTCCTGGTGACGGGAGCGGCCAAACGCGCCGTGGTCGAGCGGTTGCTCGAAGGCGATCCGGACTTGCCCGCTGCGCGCCTCCATCCCGTGCAAGGCACGGTGCGCCTCTTCATGGACCGTGCAGCGGCACCGAGCGAGGCGACATGACACGGCAAGATCCCAACCACGCACCGCAAACAGATGCAGCAGATATGCAGAGCCCCAACAGTCTCCACCCTCACACGCTAGCGATCGACATCGGGGGCACCGGCCTCAAAGCGTCGGTGCTGGACCCGGACGGCCGCATGATCGTGCAGCGCGTACGGCTGCCGACACCCTATCCGTGCCCGCCCAAGGTCCTGCTGCATGCGCTTGAAAAGCTCGTGGCTCCGCTCCCGGCGTTCGACCGGATCTCGATTGGATTTCCAGGGGTCGTTCGTGACGACCACGTCGTGACCGCGCCGCACTTCGGCAACAAGGCTTGGCGCGGCTATCCGCTCGCAGCAGCCCTGGCAAAACGCTTGGAGCGTCCAGCGCGTCTGCTCAACGATGCAGAGGTGCAGGGTCTGGGCATCATTGCAGGCCGAGGTCTGGAGGTTGTCTTGACGCTCGGGACGGGGTTGGGAAGCGCCGTGTTCGCAGATGGACGGCTGGCGCCACATCTGGAGCTGGCGCAGCACCCTCTCTATGACGGGCAGACCTATAACGAGTACGTCGGCAACGAGGCGCTGCATCGGGACGGAAAGAAGAAGTGGAGCCGGCGCGTCCTGAAGATGATCGACGCCGTCGATGCACTCCTGCACTACGATACGTTGTACCTGGGCGGCGGCAACGCCAAGAACCTCGTAGCCAGTCTTCCTCGCAACGTCCGGATCGCCTCGAATGCCAACGGCATCACGGGTGGCATCCATCTTTGGGACGAGGCTGTCTGGCGCAACGTTCCAAGTCCGGCGGCGGGGAAGGTCCTGAAGCTGGCCAAAGCCTCCGCCTGACGAGACACTGCCTTCATGGCTTGGGTGCCGCGGCCAGGGCGCTGGCCCGGATGTTGGCGATGGCCTCCTTGTAGTTTTGAGCTCCGAAGATCGCAGTGCCCGCCACGATGGCGGTAGCCCCGGCTGCTACTGCCTGCGCGGCCGTCTCCGCGGTCTCTCCGCCGTCCACCTCGATCACCGGATGCAAGTCGCGCTCGCTGCACATCGCGCGCAGGCGCCGGATTTTGGGAAGCATCTCGGGCAGGAAACGCTGGCCGCCGAACCCCGGATTGACGGTCATCACAAGCACGATATCGCACAAGTGCAGAACGTATTCGATGAGCTCAATAGGGCTCGCGGGGGCTAGCGCGACACCCGCCTTCTTCCCGAGTTGCCGGATCTGAGTGAGCACCTGATGCAGATGGGTGGTTGATCCTGGCTCGGCGTGGACCAGCAGATGATCCGCACCCGCTTCGGCAAAGGCCGCGAGGTACCGCTCCGGCTCGACGATCATCAGATGCACATTGAGGGGCTTGGCCGTCGAGCGCCGGATCGCACGCAGCACGAGAGGGCCGAGCGTGATGTTGGGCACGAAGCGCCCGTCCATCACATCGACGTGGATCCAGTCGGCGCCCGCAGCGTCGACCGCACGGACCTCCTCGCCCAGTCGCGTGAAATCGGCCGACAGCACAGACGGGGCTATGAGAATCGGCTGCATGCGTGCCGCCTCGGCCTCACGACCCCTCCAGCAGCTCCTTGGCGGCCGAGACCACCCGCTCGGGCTCGAAGCCGAACTTGCGCTGCAGCTCCTTGAGCGGCGCCGACGCGCCGAAGGTCTTCATGCCGATGACGCGGCCTGCGGGCCCCACATACCTGTCCCATCCCAGCACCGAACCCTGCTCGATAGCGAGGCGAGCCGTGACCTTGGGCGGCAGCACACCCTCGCGATAGGACTGGGGCTGGCTCTCGAAGATGTCCCAGGAGGGCATGGAGACGACGCGGGCGCGAACCCCCTGCGACGTCAACGCTTCGTATGCATCGATCGCCAGAGCAACCTCGCTGCCGGAGGCGATGAGGATGATCTGCGGTGTACCGCCGGCGGACTCTGCCATGACATAGGCGCCGCGCGCGACGCCGCTGGCGGGCGCATATTTGCGGCGGTCGAAGGTCGGCAGCGCCTGGCGCGAGAGCGCGAGCACCGCCGGCCGGTGACGCAACTGCATGACGTAGCGATACGCCTCGACGACCTCGTTGGCGTCAGCAGGCCGGAGCACTGTGAGTCCGGGAACAGCGCGCAGCGAGATGAGCTGCTCGACCGGCTGATGCGTGGGCCCATCCTCGCCATCGCCCATGGCGTCGTGCGTGAAGACCAAAATGGTGGGCAGCTCCATGAGTGCGGAGAGGCGAATGGCCGGCCGCGCGTAGTCGCTGAATATGAAGAAGGTCGCACCGAAAGCGCGCAGCTTCGAGAGAGACAGACCGTTGACGATGGCCGCCATGGCGTGCTCGCGGATGCCGAAATGGAGATTGCGGCCTCCGGGTGTCTCGGCTTCGAAGTCCCCGGCGCCTTCGAACTTCAGGAGCGTCTTGTTGGACGGCGCGAGGTCGGCCGAACCACCCAGGAGCCAGGGAATGTTCTGGGCAAGCACGTTCAACACCTTGCCCGAAGCATCGCGACCGGCGATGCCCTTGGGATCCGGCGGGAAGCTTGGCAGGTTGCGGTCCCATCCGGACGGCAGCTCGCGCCGCTGCATCTGGTCGATCTCCGCGGCGCGCTCAGGAAATTTGCCGCGGTAGGCGGCGAACAGCGCCTGCCACCGACTTCGCGCGTCGCCACCACGCGCACCAATTCCCGCCTGGAACTGCTGCATGACCCCGTCGGGCACCAGGAACTTCGCGTCTTCCGGCCAGCCATAGGCGCGCTTGACGAGGCGAACCTCCTCCTCGCCCAACGGCTCGCCGTGGGCTGCGGCAGTATCGACCTTGTGCGGGGAGCCGTAGCCTATGTGGCTGTCCAGAATTATCAGGGTGGGCCGGCCCTTGGTGTTGCGGAAGACCGCGAGCGCATCCTCGATGCGCTGGAGATCATTGGCGTCGCCAACCCGCAGGACATTCCAGTGGTAGCCGAGGAAGCGCGCGGTGACATCCTCGGTGAAGGTGATGCGCGTCTTGCCCTCGATGGTGATGTGGTTGTTGTCGTAGATCCAGCACAGGTCGTCGAGGCCAAGGTGACCGGCCAGTGAGGCGGCTTCCGAGCCCACACCCTCCATCAGGCAGCCGTCGCCGCAGACGGCGTAGATGTTGTAGTCGAAGAGATCGAAGCCCGGCCGGTTGTAGCGGCTTGCGAGCCACTTGCGTGCGATCGCCATGCCCACGCTCGTGGCGATCCCCTGGCCGAGCGGACCGGTCGTCGTCTCAACGCCCGAGACCCAGTGATATTCGGGATGCCCCGGCGCCTTGCTGCCGAGCTGGCGGAAGTGGCGGATGTCGTCGAGGGTGACAGACGGCCTGCCGAGGCGCTCGTAGTCTGCATTCACAGCCTGAGTACCCGTCAAAAACAGGACCGACCACAGCAGCATCGAGGCATGCCCGTTCGACAGGACGAAGCGATCGCGATTGGGCCAGATCGGATCCTTCGGATCGAAGCGCATGACCCGGTTCCACAGGGTGTAGACCAGCGGCGCCAGCGCCATGGGAGTGCCGGGGTGGCCGGAGTTGGCTTGCTGGACGGCGTCGATGGAGAGCGTGCGGATCGTATTGATCGCCAATTGATCAAGCTCTTCGTTGGTCATGCCGTTTGACCTCCGTTCCAGTCCCCGCTTCGCCAACTAGGACATTGCGTGCTTCTCGAGGTGTCCGCCGAACTGGAAGCGCATGGCCGAGAGCAGCTTGTCGGCGAAGTCGGCTTCGCCGCGCGAGCTGAACCTCTCGTAGAGAGCGGACGACAGCACGTGGGCTGGAACGCCCTCGTCGATGGCGGCCTTGATCGTCCAGCGGCCTTCGCCGGAATCGGACACTCGTCCTGCGAATTTCGCTAGCTGGGGATCCTGGATCAGGGCGGCGGCGGACAGGTCGAGGAGCCAGGAGGCGATCACGCTGCCACGCCGCCAAACCTCGGCGACGTCGGGCAGGTCGAAATCGTATTCGTAGTACTCGCGATCGCGCAGAGGGGTGGTTTCCGCGTCGACCGCGCCTTTCGTCTTGCCGATGTTGGCCGCCTTGAGAACCGCCAGCCCTTCCGCGTAGGCGGCCATCACGCCGTACTCGATCCCGTTGTGCACCATCTTCACGAAATGGCCGCCGCCGCTCGGCCCACAGTGCAGATAGCCGAGCTCCGATGTTCCGCCGGCCTTCTCGCGCCCTGGTGTACGTGGGATATCGCCGCGGCCTGGTGCCAGGGTGGCGAAGATCGGGTCGAGGCGCTTTACCGCGTCGGCCTCGCCGCCGATCATCATGCAATAGCCGCGCTCCAGGCCCCAGACGCCGCCGCTGGTGCCAACGTCGACATAGTGGATGCCCTTGACGCGCAGCTCCTTCGCCCGCCGGATGTCGTCGATGTAGTAGGAGTTACCGCCGTCGATCAGGATGTCTCCGCGGTCGAGATGGGGCAGCAGATCGGCGACGGTTTGATCGACTGCACCGACCGGCACCATGAGCCAGACCGCGCGCGGTTTCGCGAGGTTCCTGGCAAACTCCGCCAGCGATGCCGTGCCGACCGCGCCCTCCTTCGCCAATTCGGCAACCGGTTTGGCAGACCTGTCGAACACCACGCACTGGTGCCCGCCCTTCATGAGCCGGCGCGTCATGTTGGCCCCCATGCGGCCCAGGCCGATCATTCCCAGTTGCATCGGTTAAACTCCTCGTGATGTTGCGCTCGGCGCCCGGTGCTCAGACCGACCCTTTGAGCTTGCGGTAGCGTCGGATCAGCGCATTGGTGGAGCTGTCGTGCTTGAGCTCAGGGTTCTTGGCGCTTTCGAGCTCAGGAATGATGCGCTGGGCGAGGGCCTTGCCCAGCTCCACTCCCCACTGATCGAACGAGTCGATCTGCCAGATGGCGCCCTGTGTGAAAACGCTGTGCTCGTAGAGCGCGACCAGCTTGCCGAGCGCCGCGGGAGTCAACACCTCCAGGAGAAGCGTGTTGGAGGGGCGATTGCCCTCGAACTGACGATGCGGCACGAGCCAGTCCGGCGTGCCCTCCGCCTTGACCTGATCGGCGGTCTTGCCGAAGGCAAGCGCCTGGGTCTGAGCGAAGACGTTGGCGAGCAGCATGTCATGATGCCGGCCCAGCGGGTTCAAGGCGCGCGCGAAGGCGATGAAATCGCAAGGGATCAGCCGGGTACCCTGGTGGATCAGCTGATAGAAGGAATGCTGGCCGTTGGTGCCGGGCTCGCCCCAATAGATCGGTCCGGTATCATAATCCACGCGGGCGCCGTCGAGGGTGACGTGCTTGCCGTTGCTCTCCATGGTCAGTTGCTGGAGATAGGCCGGAAAACGCTTGAGATACTGGTCGTAGGGCAGCACGGCGACGGTCTGGGCGCCGAAGAAATTGTTGTACCAGACAGCCAGCAGCCCCATCAGGACCGGCAGGTTGCGCTCGAACGGCGTCGAGCGGAAGTGCTCGTCCATCTCATGGAAGCCGTCGAGCATGGCTCGGAAATTGTGCGGGCCCACGGCCAGCATGGTCGAGAGGCCGATGGCGGAGTCCATGGAATAACGGCCGCCGACCCAATCCCAGAAACCGAACATGTTGGCGGTGTCGATGCCGAACTTCTCTACCTCCTGAGCGTTGGTCGAAACGGCGACAAAATGCTTGGCGACGGCGCTCTCGTCTCCGCTCATGCCGGCCAGTGACCAATCCCGCGCGGTGCGCGCGTTGGTCATGGTCTCGAGTGTCGTGAAGGTCTTCGAGGACACGATAAATAGCGTGTCCGCCGGGTCGAGATCGCGCACCGCCTCGGCGAAATCCGTGCCATCCACGTTGGACACGAACCGGAAGGTCATGGCGCGGTCGCTGTAATGCTTTAGCGCCTCGTAGGCCATCACCGGTCCCAGATCCGATCCGCCGATGCCGACGTTGATGACGTTGCGGATGCGCTTGCTAGTGTGGCCTTTCCAGGTTCCGCCACGCACCCGGTTGGCGAAATCCGCCATCCTGTCCAGAACGGCATGCACCTCCGGCACGACGTTGCGGCCATCGTGCATGATGGAAGCGCCGTGCGGTGCGCGCAGGGCCACGTGCAGCACGGCGCGGTTCTCGGTGATGTTGATCGCGTCGCCCCGGAACATGGCCTCGATGCGACCGCGCAGCCCCAACTCCTGCGCGAGCTGGACCAGCAGGCCAAGGGTCTCGTCGGTGACGCGGTTCTTGGAATAGTCGAGATAGAGTCCGGCAGCTTCAGCGGCCAGCCTCTCACCGCGTCGCGGGTCGTCTGCGAAGAGTTGGCGCAGATTGACGCGCTTCACACTTTCGTAGTGCCGCTGCAGCGCACCCCAAGCCGCGAGCGTTCTCAATGTTGGTTTGCCCATGGCATGCGTCCCGGCGGAAACAGGTGCGCGCTTGCGCTGGCGGGAGGTTACATCCATCTGTGTCAGCTGGCCTCCCTGATCGCGGTGCTCTTGAGCTCGATGCAGGACATCAGGTCGTTCCAGGACTTCACGAAAGATGCGGCGCCCTCGTCTTGGAGGCGGATCGCCAGCGCGCCGACGTCGATACCGGCCTTGGCGAAGTCGGCCATGATGGCCTGGCTGTCGCCGCCATCGGCAGCAAGCGAGGCGGCTGGCTTGCCGTGGTCGGCGAATGCCTTGAGGGTGCCCTCGGGCATGGTATTGACCGTGAAAGGTGCGGCGAGAGCCTCGACATAGAGCGTGTCGGAGGCCTTGGGGTCCTTGGTGCCGGTGCTAGCCCATAGCAGACGCTGGGCGCGAGCACCGGCGTTGGCAGCGCGCTGGAAGCGCGGCGAAGCGAGCAGCTCGCTGTAAGCCTTGTAGGTGTTCTGCGCGACTGCGACGCCGAGCCGATTGGCGAGTTCGCGCGGGGCCTTGCTGCCGACGGCCACATCCCAGCGGCTGACGAAGATCGAGGCGACCGAGGCGACTGCCGGGTTCAGATCCGCCTCGATGCGCCGCTCAACGCCACGCAGGTAGGCGTCGGCAGCCGCGAGGTATTGCTCGCGCGAGAAAAGCAGGGTGACATTGACCGGCACCCCCTCGAAGATCGCCGCCTCGATGGCGGGCAGACCCTCCTTGGTACCGGGGATCTTGATGAAGAGGTTGGGCACGCCGCATCGGCTGCTTAGATCGCGTGCAGCCTTCACGGTCCTGGCGGTATCGTGGGCCAGAAGAGGCGAGACCTCGAGCGAGACCCACCCGTCCACCCTATCCGTGCGCTCGTGGATCGGTTGGAACAGCTTCGCCGCCCGGCCGAGATCCGCCAGCGCCAGGTCGAAGAACAGATCCTCTTTCGATCTCGCTGAGCGCGCGTTGCGGGCTATGTCTGCGTCATAGTCCGAGCTGTTCCGGATGGCATGGTCGAAAATGGTGGGGTTCGACGTGAGCCCCGTTACCGAGAGCTGATCGATATAGCGCTGCAGCGTGCCGCTGCTCAGCAGCGAGCGCGTGACGTTGTCGAGCCATAGGCTCTGGCCTAGCTCCTGGAGAGTGCGGGTCGCCTTCATTGCGTCACCTCCAGGCTGGATGGCGCACGCCACGGCGTCACGCCGAGCTGCGGAAAATCACGACGCAGCAGGTCGCCGATGTGATCGATCGTCACGTCCGCCGGCGGAAACGCGCCGAGCACCTTCGGGTCGTGGGCGTAGCTGCCCTGCCGCGCAAACACGGTCGTCACCCGGTCGCCCCAGGCCTTCTTGACCGCTGTCAATATCCGCAGCTTGTCGTCCACGAGGACGTAGTGATCGGCAGGGTATCTGCGCGCGACATCATCCAGCGCCTCCTCCTTATGAACGTAGATGAGCACGCGTCCGTCCACCGCATCGGAGAGACCGGCGCGCTCCACCTTGCGCGGCTGAAACACGACGTCGCCATCGGAGAGGATAACTGTCGGACCCCAGCTTGCGAGCCGCTTCAACGCGTCGAGCGCGCCGGGGTACAGCTGGTCGGCGAAAGGGTAGTCCACGAGGAACGAGGACATCGACAGAAGCTCCACCTCGAGCGGATGCTCGAGCCGGTAGCGCTGCAAAGCTCCGAGATAGTCGCGGTAGCCGACCTCCCGGAACAAGTCTTCCAATATGCTCCAGTAACGAATGCGCGAGGCCGCGCCATAGACGCGCTCAAGATGATCCTTGAGATCCTGTTGGATGGCGTCGTTGTCGAGCAACGTGTTGTCCACGTCGACGAGAAACACTGTTCGATGCGGCATCGTCATTCGGATTTCCAGCTCGGCTCTTGCCAGTCGAGTCCATAGATGAACTGCCGTCGGGTTTTCCCGTTCCGGACCGACGTTTACAGGGCCCGAGCAGATCGTGAGCTAAGCTGCGCACGCCTTTAAACTCTCCTCCTCTTTTGCTTAAACTTGCATGGTTTTGCGGAAACTCGGCCAAGCGCAGTCGTTGCCTCCGCCTCGCCGCGCGAATGTGGCGATATCGGCATGCCTTGCCATCCAGCGATACGACAGAAGCGGCGGCGTTCAAGATCGGCCGGGTGCGGCAGCGCTCGGGTTGCCGGAACGCTGCTCGCACGGCTTGCTCTTGGCTGCGATGTTGTAGGCGGTATTCACCAACGCGATATGGGAGAAGGCTTGGGGGAAATTGCCGACCGCGCGCTGGGCGACGGGATCGTATTCCTCGGAAAGCAGGCCAACGTCATTGCACAAGCCGACGAGTCGCTCGAACAGGCGCCGGGCGTCTGCCATTCGCCCGGTGAGGACATAGGCATCGGCAAGCCAGAAGCTGCAGGGGATGAAGGCGCCCTCGCCGGGGGGCAAGCCGTCATCGGTTGCGCCGGTGTCGTACCTGAGCACGAACCCGCCGCGCAGTAGCCTCTGCTCGACAGCGCGGATGGTGCCCAGCACGCGGGCGTCGTCGGGTGGCAGGAAGCCGACCTGCAGCATCAGCAGCGCGCTCGCGTCCATCTGATCGCTGTCGTAGGACTGCGCAAACGCGCCAAGTGCGGGGTTGAAAGCCCTTCGGCACACCTCCTCATGGATCTCTGCGCGCAGCTGGCGCCACCGGTCCACAGGTCCACGCAGCCCAAACACCTCGACTTCCTTGATAGCGCGGTCGAAGGCGACCCATGCCATCACCTTGGAGTAGGTGAAATGGCGGCGTCCTCCGCGGACCTCCCAGATGCTTTCATCGGGATTGCACCACGCCGTCTCCAGATGCGCGAGCAGTGCGCCTCCGAAGTCCCACGCGTCCCCCGAAGGAGGGATGCCGCCGACGCGGGCGTGGTGGAGGGCATCGGCGACCTCGCCGTACACATCGATCTGCAGCTGGTCGGAGGCGGCGTTGCCAATGCGCACCGGTTTTGAGCCCTCGTAGCCGCCGAGCCATGGCACCTCGCGCTCGGCCAGCCACCGTTCGCCTGCCACCCCGTACATGATCTGAATGTCCGCCGGGCTTCCTGCAGCGGCGCGCAGCAGCCAATCGCGCCACGCCTTTGCTTCTTCATAATATCCCGCGTGCATCAGCGCGAGCAGGGTGAGTGTGGCGTCGCGCAGCCAGCAGAAGCGGTAGTCCCAATTGCGCTGGCCGCCCAGCTGCTCCGGCAGCGACGTCGTCGGCGCGGCGACGATGCCGCCGGTGGGCGCATACGTCAGCGCCTTCAATGTGATCAGCGAGCGCGAGACGATCCCGTCTGAATGATCGGTCTTACGCCGCCGGCCGGCCCACGACTGCCAGAACTCCTTGGTCGCGCGCAGCGCCGCCATTGCATCGATCGGCTCCGGAAGCGCCACGTGGGACTGCCCATAGGTCAAAACGAAAGGCACCTGCTGCCCCGCCGAGACGACGAGGTCGCCAACGGTGGTGAACCCCTCGCCTCGCAGCTCGATGGGCGTGCGCAGCACCAGCCGGTCGGGGCCTGCAATTGCCAGGAGTTCGCCGGTTTCGCTCCGCGTCACCCAGGGCATCCAACCGCCGTAGCCGAAGCGGACGATCAACTCCGTGTGCATTGGCACGGTGCCGCGCTTGCCGATCACCAGACGGATCAGATGTGACGAGGGTCGACCCTCGCGCAATGGCATGAAGTCGACCAGCACGGCCGCACTGCCGTCGGCAGTGACGAACTCGGTCTCCAGGATCAGCGTCTCCGGGAGATAGCGGCGCTGCACGCGTACCGCTGTGGCGGCGGCCGGGGCGATCTGCCAGCGGCCATTGTTCGCGTCGCCCAGCAGGGCCGCAAAGCACGCCGCTGAGTCAAAGCGCGGCCAGCAGAGCCAGTCGATGGAGCCGTCCAGGGAGACGAGGGCAGCCGTCTCGCAGTCGCCTATCAGCGCGTAGTCCTCGATGCGGCTAGCCATCAGTGCCCAAGCCTCGCAATCCATGTTCCCGGCAAGCTGCAGCACCAGCCCTAGGCGGCGTCCATTAATTGCAACCCGCCGAAAGACGGAACGTTCGAAAACAGCAAGCCAAATCCTACCGCCATGGCCGGATGCGCCATGATGGCGTTGCGGAGCCTCGGATACGGCAGATCTGCCGGCATCACGGGTGCGCCGCAGCCATGAGCTAGCCGGCATCGGCTCCGATCATAGTGAAGCCCAGGATGCGGTCGTCGTTGGCAGCGGCGAGAGCCTTTATGAATCCTTGCGTTTCGTCGGCGACAGTCCTGAGCGCGGACGCTGACCGGTCCCTGCTCTGGCGGAGCCCGACATCCCGACAATGTGATCAAGGCCGTCACCGCAATGCGTGCATGCCGCAGGTTCATGCGCTGGTCAAAGCCATGTGTAATATTATAACGTACGTGGCACGCGAGCGTCGGCGGGGAACTTGGAAAAACCGGAGGGTCGATCATGCGCATGGCCGTGTTGCTTGCTGCCGGAGTCGGCATTGCCGTACCGGCTTGGACCGCCCAGGCGCAGCACCGTGAGCTGGGCCCTCATCAGCACGGGCATGGCACGCTCAATATCGCCATCGAGGGGGGCCGCGTCTCCATGGAGCTCGATGTGCCGGGCGCCGACATCGTCGGTTTCGAGCACGCCGCAACGACCAAGGCGCAGCAGGCCGCCATCGACAAGGCGAAGGCCGAGCTCGCCGCTCCCCTGTCTCTATTCGTGCTGACCAAGGGCGCCGGATGCAGCGTCAAGGAGGCCAATGTGAAAATCGAGGGCGCCGAAGAGCCCAAGGACGCCCCGGCCGGCGCGCCGAAGGAGCCGGCCGGCGCCGGGCACTCCGACTTCAATGCCGACTACGTGTTGGAGTGCAAGGCCGTGGACAAGCTGACCTCCATCGAGTTTCCCTATTTTCGCAAGTTCCCGGGCGCCGAGGAGCTCGAGGTCAATCTGGTTACCACCAAGGGTCAGACCAAGTTCGAGGTCAAGCGCGGCAAGCCGCGCATTGATCTGACCGGCGCCATGTAGCACCAGCTCGCTGCATGTCGCCAAACGAGGGAGCGGCCGTGCCGGCCGAGATTGTGCGCATGGCCGGTGTGCGCTTCGCCTGGCCGGGGCGAGGCGCCTTTGCGTTGGCCATCGAGGACTTCCGCTTGCGCCTGGGCGAGCGCGTCCTGCTGATCGGCCCTTCGGGCAGCGGCAAGTCGACCTTCCTCAGCCTGCTGTGCGGGATCGTCAGTCCGCAGGCCGGCCGCATCGAGGTGCTCGGCACCGACCTGGGGGCGCTGTCCGGGCCGGCGCGCGATCAGTTTCGCGCCGAACACTTCGGCATCATCTTCCAGATGTTCAATCTGCTGCCTTACGGCAGCGTGCTGGACAACGTGATCCTGCCGCTGGCATTCGCAACCTCGCGGCGCAGACGGGCAGGCGCCGTGCAACCGGGTGCGCTTTCGCTGCTGCAGCGCCTCGGCCTGGGCCCGGAGTTTGCGGCACGCTCCTCCACCAAACTGAGCGTGGGGCAGCAGCAGCGTGTGGCCGCCGCTCGCGCGCTGATCGGGTCGCCAGAGCTGATCGTTGCCGACGAGCCGACCTCAGCGCTCGACCGCGATCGGCAGATGGCATTCCTGGACGTGCTATTCACCCAGGTGCGCGATGCTGGCGCGACGCTGATCATGGTCAGTCACGACCAGAGCCTTGCGCCTCGCTTCGACCGCGTCGTGCCCCTCGCCGAGATCGCACGCGAGGTAGCGGCATGATTGTGCTGCGCCTCGCCCTGCAATCGCTCGCCAATCGCTGGCTTACCGCGTTGCTGACGGTGCTGGCGATCGCCGTCAGCGTGGTCCTGCTGCTGGGCGTGGAAAAGGTGCGCACCGGCGCGCGGCAGAGCTTTGCCGACACCATCTCGGGAACGGACCTCATCGTCGGAGCGCGAAGCGGCAGCCTGCAGTTGCTGCTCTATTCGGTGTTTCGCATCGGCAACGCCACCAACAACATTACCTGGCCCAGCTACCAGGACATTGCTGCTTCGCCCGACATTGCCTGGACGGTGCCGCTGTCGCTGGGCGACAGCCATCGCGGCTTCAGGGTGCTAGGCACGACGCCCGACTATTTCACGCGCTACAGGTATCGCCAGACACATGGGCTGGAATTCAGCGCCGGGCAGCCTTTCAGCGACCTGTTCGATGCGGTGATCGGTGCCGACGTGGCCGACGCCCTGCACTACAAGGTGGGCCAATCGGTCATCGTCGCCCACGGCGCCGGGGCCATCTCATTCGTCGAGCATGAGGACAAGCCGTTTCGCGTGGTGGGCATTCTGGCCAAGACGGGAACTCCGGTCGATCGCACGGTGCACGTGAGCCTGGAAGCCATCGAGGCCATTCACATCGATTGGCAGAGCGGGGCGCGCGTTCCCGGGCAGTCCGTGTCGGCCGAGGAGGCGCGCGGCATGGATCTGCGGCCGAAAGCCATCACCGCGGCGTTGGTCGGACTGAAATCCAAGCTGGCCAGCTTCCGCGTGCAGCGCGCCATCAACGAGTATCGGGCCGAGCCGCTTTCGGCCATCCTGCCCGGTGCGGCCTTGCAGGAGCTGTGGGGCCTGGTGGGAACCGCCGAGACTGCCCTATCGGCGGTGTCGGCGATGGTGGTGGTAACGGCGCTGCTCGGCATGGTGACCATGATCCTGACGACCTTGAACGAGCGGCGACGGGAGATGGCCATCCTGCGCTCGGTCGGCGCTCGGCCGCGCACCATTCTCGGGTTGTTGACGGCCGAGGCCGTGCTGCTGATTGTGGCCGGGTCCTGCCTGGGCGTCATCCTGCTGTACGCCGGATTGCTGCTGCTGCAGCCGTTCATCGACCGGGCCTACGGCTTGCATCTGGCCATCGATCCGCCCGGCCAACGCGAGATGCTTCTGCTCGGTTCGATTGTAGCGGCCGGTGTCGTGGCAGGCCTGTTGCCGGCCATGCGGGCCTATCGGCTGTCCGTGGCAGACGGAATGACGGTGAGGGTCTAACAAGAGGCACGATGATCGTGAGAGCAAAGCCCATCGCAAGCGCCATCGTTGCCCTGCTCCTGATGTCGAGCGGAGCAGGCACGCCAATCGCAGCCGAATCCAACCTAGTGGAGCTGAAATGGGATCAATTAGTCCCGCCAGCACCGCCCAAGGCGCGCAAACCGTCGTTCTTGCCGCCGGGCGGCTACGATATCGGCTCGGTCCCCGATGACGGCACGCCGCTGCCGACACCGATGCAGGAGGGCCGCTGGATGTCGGTGCCCAGGAAGTCACGCGGACCGGCGCCGGTCGTCGAAGGCTTGGACGGCAAGCGCGTGCACATCGGCGGCTACATCGTGCCACTCGATTTCGCCGCAACGACCATCAAGGAATTTCTGCTCGTGCCGTTCGTGGGAGCCTGCATCCACGTGCCCGCCCCGCCCTCCAATCAGATCATTTACGTCAAGACCGACAAGGGATTTGACGTGCAAGGGTCTTTCGATGCGGTCTACGTGACGGGCATGCTGAAGGTGGCGTCGACCGCTACCGGCCTTGCCGAGGCGGGCTACAGCATCGACGCCGACAAGGTGGAATTGGCCGCCCAGTAAGGCTCGGCGGCGGCGCGAAGCTGAGGGTATCCAGCGGACCGGCCGCACAGTGCTCGGGGCCGGCTGGATATCGCGGTGCGCGCCGGGTAAGAGGGTGAAGCGCGCGATCGCGATTCGCGAGGAGCCGTACCCGTGCCCATTCGCCAATTGAGTCCCGAGATCGTCAATCGCATCGCCGCGGGCGAGGTGGTCGAGCGGCCGGCCAGCGTGGTCAAGGAGCTGGTCGAGAACGCCGTCGACGCCGGCGCGCACGAGATCGAGGTGGTGACGGCGGCGGGCGGGCTTGCGCTGATCCGTGTCACCGACGACGGGCACGGCATGAGCGCCGCCGATCTAGCGCTAGCGGTGGAGCGGCATGCCACCTCCAAGCTCAGCAACGAGGATCTGTTCAACATCGCCACGCTGGGCTTTCGTGGCGAGGCGCTGCCGTCGATCGGCTCGATAGCGCATCTGGCCATCCGCTCGCGCCAGCGCGAGGCAGCGGCAGGCTCGGAGATCGTGGTCGACCGCGGCGCCAAGGGCGGCGTGCGGCCGGCCGCGCTCAATTGTGGAACGCAGGTGGAGGTGCGCGAGCTGTTCTCGGCGACGCCGGCGCGCCTGAAATTCCTGAAGAGCGAGCGGGCCGAGAACATGGCCGTCGGGGAGGTGGTCAAGCGACTGGCGATGGCGCATCCGACGGTCGGCTTCTCGCTGACGACCGGCGAGCGCACGGGCTTGCGGCTGCAGGCGCAGCCGCTTGGCGCGGACGGACATCTGGTCCGCTTGGGGCGCATCATGGGCCGCGACTTCCTTGACGATGCGCTCGCAATCGATGCGGAGCGGGAGGGGCTTTGCCTCTCCGGGTTTGCCGGACTGCCGACCTTGCACCGGCCCGACCCCGGCCAGCAGCATCTGTTCGTCAACGGCCGGCCGGTAAAGGACCGGCTGCTGATCGGTGCGGTGCGTGCGGCCTACGGCGACCTGCTGCCCAAGGCGCGCTATCCGCTGCTCGCGCTGTTCGTTACGCTCGATCCACGCGCGGTCGACGTCAATGTGCATCCCGCCAAGACCGAGGTGCGGTTCCGCGATGCGGGCGCCGTGCGCAGCCTGATCGTCGGCGCGTTGCGCCAGGCCCTGGAGGCAGCTGGACATCGCGCGTCATCGGCTGGCGGCGCGCAGGCGATCGAGACGCTGGCGCGCAGCGTGCAGGCCGGCGCCGGCGCATCGCCCGCATACCCCGGCACGCGTGCGTGGGCGGGCGGAGCGTCACGCGACAACCTCCCGCGCGGGTTTGCCGAGGCGATGCAGGCGCCGTTCGGGGACCTTGCGACGCCGAGTGCGGATGCCGGCGCCGCGGCCGAGCCGGTGCAGGCCGATCTGATCGACCGGCCGCTGGGTGCGGCGCGGGCGCAGCTGCATGAGACCTACATCGTGGCGCAGACGCGCGATGCCATGGTGATCGTCGACCAGCACGCCGCCCACGAGCGGCTGGTGTACGAGCGCGTCAAGGCGGCGCTGGCCAACGGCGGGGTGGCGCGGCAGATGCTGCTGATCCCCGAGATCGTCGAGCTCGACGCGGATGAGGCCGCAGCACTTGCCGAGCAAGCCGGTGAGCTGGCCGAGCTGGGCCTGGCGCTGGAGGCGTTCGGGCCGGGCGCGGTGGCCGTACGCGAGGTGCCGGCGCTGCTCGGCGACACCGATGTCGCCGGGCTGGTGCGTGACCTAGCCCGGCAGGCGGTCGGCGAGGCGGAGGGCTCTCCGCTCAAGGAGCGCCTGGAGGCGGTGTGCTCAAGCATGGCCTGCCACGGCAGCGTGCGCGCCGGGCGCAGGCTGACCGCGCCCGAGATGAATGCACTGCTGCGTGAGATGGAGGCGACGCCGCACTCCGGTCAGTGTAACCACGGCCGGCCGACCTATGTGGAATTGAAACTGTCCGACATCGAGCGGCTGTTCGGGCGGCGTTGAGCGGGCTCGGGGCCTGCCGTCCAATGCTTCCCTCACAGATGACGGCCGCAAAGATGCATTGCGCAAAGCGCTAGGCGCGATATTGTGCACTGCAGCACGGGCGATGCCGCGCGGCAATATGGGGTTGGGTGTATGACGATCGCGAGCTCCAAGCAGGGAGCGCGTGGCGCTTCCGAGGCGAGCCTGTTCGCAAGCTGTGCGGAGGCGGTTACCGCTGCGGAACGGCTTCTCCACCTCGCCAAGGCCGGCGTGCGCAGCACGGTCGAGGTAGCCAGCGGCGGACTCGACGCCGCGCAGGCTGCCACACATGGGCTGGCCTGGCTTGCCACCTACGTCGAGGCGCTGCGGCAGATGCTGGGCTGGGCCAAGCGGCTGGAAGCCGAGCAGCGTCTGGGCGAGTTCGAGCGCCAGCTGCTGACCGCCGCGTTCGGCGAATACCTGGCCCAGATCGCCGGCGGCATCCCGATGAGCCAGGGAGAAACGGTTCGCCTTGGTGCGCTGGGCGTTGCCCGCTCCGACACCCGCCGCTTCGAGGAGGAGGTTGGCGACCTGATCGACGCCGGCACGGACGATGCGCTCAAGGCCAGGCTGGCAGGGCTGATCGCTGCGCAGCCTGCGGTGACCACCTTCGGCGATACGGGCCTGGATGAGACGCTCTCCGAGATGCGCGCGCAGATGCGCCGCTTCGCCGAAGCCGAGGTGCTGCCGCACGCGCACCAGTGGCATCTGGCCAACCAGTATGTGCCGGCCGAGGTCGTGGCCAAGCTCGGTGAGCTTGGCGTGTTCGGCCTGACCATCCCCGAGGAATTCGGCGGTCTGGGGCTCGGCAAAGAGTCTATGTGCGTCGTGTCGGAAGAGCTCTCGCGCGGCTACATCGGCGTCGGCTCGCTCGGGACGCGCTCGGAGATCGCCGCCGAACTGATCCTCGGTGCCGGCACCGACGCGCAGAAGCAAAAGTATCTGCCCAAGATCGCTTCGGGCGAGCTGCTGCCGACGGCGGTGTTCACGGAGCCCAACACCGGCTCGGACCTCGGCTCGCTGAAGACGCGCGCCGTCAAGGAGGGCGATGTCTACAAGATCACCGGCCAGAAGACCTGGATCACCCACCCGGTGCGCGCCGATGTGATGACGTTGCTGGTACGCACCGATCCCAAGCAGCCGGGCTACAAAGGTCTGTCCATGCTGCTGGCTGAAAAGCCGCGCGGCAGCGACGCCGAGCCGTTCCCGGCCAAGGGCATGTCGGGCGGCGAGATCGAGGTGCTGGGCTATCGCGGCATGAAGGAATACGACATCTCCTTCGACGGTTTTGAGGTGCCCACTTCGCAGCTGCTGGGTGGCGTCGAGGGCCAGGGTTTCAAGCAGCTCATGACCACCTTCGAGGCGGCCCGCATCCAGACGGCGGCGCGTGCCATCGGCATGGCGCAATCGGCCATGGATCTGGCGCTGAAATACGCGCTGGAGCGCAACCAGTTCGGCAAGCCGATCTACTCCTTCCCGCGCGTCGCCAACAAGATCGTGATGATGGCGGTGGAGACCATGATCGCGCGCCAGCTTACCTACTTTGCCGCGCGCGAGAAGGACCAGGGCCGCCGCTGCGACCTGGAGGCCGGCATGGCCAAGCTGCTGGGCGCCCGCATCGCCTGGGCCAATGCGGACAACGCCCTGCAGGTGCATGGCGGCAACGGCTTCGCCTTGGAGTATCCGGTGAGCCGCGTGCTGTGCGACGCGCGCATCCTCAACATTTTCGAGGGCGCTGCCGAGATCCAGGCGCAGGTGATCGCCCGCCGCCTGCTGGAAGGTGCGAATTGATGAGGCGGACTGGTTGTTGTCGCCTCCCTCTTGAGGGGGGAGGAAGATGCGTCCAGCGATTTAGGCTGGCCAGTACTGACACTGCTGCATGCTCGGCGGCCAGCCTAAGTCGCTGGACGCATCAGGTGGGGGTGGTGGCCGGCGGCACCTCTTCACCCCCACCAGCAACGCCATCGGACTTAGCTCGCGGGTTGTGCCAGCCGCTCGCACGGAGATGCGCCAGCTAAGCCCGTGGCGTTGCGTCCTCCCCCTCCAGGGGGAGGCAAGTAAGACGGACGTTGCGCGATCGCCTTGCTTGTGCCGGCCTCGTGCGGCAATCTCCGGCCCGGGACCGAAACGCGAGGAGCATGCAGCCATGCCCGACTCAGGACAGCTCACCCAGACCGCCGCCATTCCCTTCGATGCCGATCTGCTCGACCGGCTGATGGAGAAGGCTGGCATCGATGTGCTGGTCGCCAGTTCCAAGCACAACGTGCAGTACCTGCTGGGCGGGCACCGCTCGCTGTTCTTCGACTACATGGATGCCACCGGCTTGAGCCGCTACCTGCCGATCGTCATTTACCCGAAGGGCGGCCGCGACAAGGCGGCCTACATCGGCCACCGGCTGGAGAAATTCCAGACCGAGGTGGCGCCGTTCTGGACCAGCTCGACCGAGACGACCACCAACGGCTCGCTCGATGCCATCGAGAAGGCGGTTGCGTACATGCGCCGCGCCGGCATCTCAACGCGCAACATCGGTGTGGAGATGCCGTTCCTGCCGGCCGATGCCGCCAACTCGCTGCGCGGCGCCTTTCCCGAGGCCGACGTCAAGGACGCGGTGGTAACGCTGGAGCGGCTGCGCGCACGCAAGCGCCCCGACGAGCTGGCCATGCTGCGCGAGGCTTCCGAGCGCGTCGTCCAGTCCATGCTGGCGGTCATGACAAAGCATGCGCCGGGTGCCACCAAGCGCGAGCTGACCGAGGCGTTGCGGCGCGAGGAAGTCAGCCGGGGGATGAACTTCGAATACTGCCTGATCACGGCAGGCACCAGCCTCAACCGCGCGCCGTCCGACGTGCGTTGGGGCAAGGGCGACATTCTCTCGCTCGACTCTGGCGGCAACTATCACGGCTACATTGGCGACCTGTGCCGGATGGCCATCCACGGCGAGCCCGATGCGGAGCTGGTCGAGATCCTGGACGAGATCGAGACCATCCAGCGCGCGGCCTTCAAACCGATCAAGGCCGGCCTGATCGGCGGCGAGATTTACGCGGCGGCTGAGCCGCTGCTGAAAAAATCCAAGCACAAGGAATACACGCAGTTTCTTGCGCACGGCATGGGTCTCGTCAGCCATGAGGCGCCGCGCCTCACGGCCAGGGGACCGGTGCCTTACGACGCCTTCGACGGCGATCGACCGCTGGAGGCCGGCATGATGGTGTCGGTGGAGACCACCGTGCTGCATCCGCGCCGCGGCTTCATCAAGCTCGAGGACACGATAGCGGTGACGCAGAACGGCTTCGAGATCTACGGTGAGGGCGGGCGCGGCTGGAACCGCGGCGGCACGGCCGCCTAGCGGCTGCGCACGTACCGAATAGGCGCACGACGGAGCATCTGAGCGCTGCTCCGTCGTGATGGATTTTTACAGCGCCGCATCGTCCATCTCGCCGGTGCGGATGCGCACGGCGCGATCGATGCTCGACACGAAGATCTTGCCGTCGCCAATCTGACCGGTGTTGGCCACGCGGCGGATCGCCTCGACGGCGCGATCCGTCAGGGTCGACGCAACGACGGCTTCAACCTTCACCTTCGGCACGAAGCTGACGATATACTCGGCGCCGCGATAGATTTCGGTATGGCCCTTCTGACGGCCGAAGCCTTTCACCTCGGTGACCGTCATGCCCTGCACGCCGAGCTCGCTGAGCGCGGCGCGTACGTCCTCAAGCTTGAACGGCTTGATGATCGCTACGATGAGTTTCACGATTGACCTCCCCTTCGGCACGCATCTCGTTGGCAATTAACCAGTCCAACGCGGACGGACCATTGCACAACCGCGCGCGCATTGTCTGGTGGATTCGTCCACCGCGCCGCGGAAAATCCATGCGCTGCACTCGCATCTCAAATGAATGTAGAGGGGGCGCTGCGAGACTGCCGAGCCTTTGATCGAAAATTGCGTTTGCTCAATTCTTGGGCGCGTAAAATTTGAGCCAATTGTGGGCCATTTGATTAGTTCTTGTACAAGAGAGCACCCCTAACGTGCGCGGCTTCAGACAGGGAGGGCTCTGTGCGCGTCACGTATCGCTACATCCGGCCGTGCGTCGTGCTGTATGCGCGGGGCATCGGCGCCTACACGATATCGGTTGCCGCAGCATGGCGGACCATGCACGGCTGGCTGGAATTGCACAACGTGCGTCACCTGTTCCGGCGCGGGCTTGGCGTGTTCCACGACGACCCGACCGTAACCTCGCCCGATGCGTTGCGTTATGACGCGTGCATTGTGCCGGTGCAGTCGATTCCCGATGCCGACCCAAAGGCCGGCATCAGCCGCCAGACGCTGGCCGGCGGCGCCTATGCGGTGCATGCCCACGTCGGTCCATACGAGGGCACCGGCGAAGCATTCTCGAAGATGCGCCGTGTGGCCGTCCCCAAGCGCGGTCTGTCGATCGACTTCGGCCGCCCGTTCGTGGCGATGTACTTGAACGATCCGCAGCTGACGCGGGAGGTGCATCGGCGCACCGAGCTGTGCATTCCGGTGGTGCCGATGCGCATGCCGGCAACGAGCAACGATGACAGCGAGCAGGCGGTCATCATCGCGGAGCTCGCCAGCCGGCGTCACCGGGCATAAGGCCACCCGCTCCGCGCTGGTAGGTTCTCACGCTTCCCCGTGCATTGTTTGCAGCGGCCGGGAAGCCGCTGTTCTCGGCGCCTGTAGGGCGGCACGTGCGCCCGCGATCATCGCCGATTGCTCCGAGTTGCATCTCATTATTCGGTACAATGATAGACGGTGGCGGTTATTCTCCTCAGAATTAGCATTTTCCACCAGTTTTGAACTGGTATGCCGGACGTCCGTCCGCGTCCCTTTCCCCGCCGGAACCAAGATACAGAGCCCGCCCGTGGCCGGCCGGTGATTTTGCAAATCAAGTCTAGATTTTTGTTGCAAGAATTTATCAACCGAAGCAATTGATATTGAACAAATACCGAATTACCCCGCACCCCGAGAGGAACAAATGGCGAAACTGAATGGTATCGACAAAATGAGCTACGCGGAGCTGGCCCAGCTGCGCACGCAGATCGACCGCCTGATGGTCGAAAAGCAGAATGCGGAACGCGTGGCGCTGCGCCAGAAGCTGGCCGACATGGCCAAGGAGCACGGGCTGTCTCTCGAAGAGGTGCTGGGCAAGGGCCGCAAGGGCAAGGGCAGCGTGGCTCCCAAGTACCGAGATCCCAAGAACCCTGACAATACCTGGACCGGTCGCGGCAGAATGCCGCGTTGGATGGTCGCGGCGACCAAGGGCGGCAAGTCGAACAAGGACGACTTCCTGATCTGATGGTCTTCCATCAGCGACGCCGCAGCAGATTTTGCGCAAAAGGGGCAGGGTTTTCCTGCCCCTTTTGATTTGCGGTGCGGCCTTCCTCTGAATATCGCCGAGGGCCTGATTGCTGTCCGCTAAAGCGGAGCGGTCTCCAAAACAGCGATGGGCCGAAATTGCGGTCTGATTTTCGGCCCTTCGGTCAGCGCCAAACCTCGCGCGCAATGTCGACGATCATCTTGAGCTTGGCCCATTGCTCCTCCTCGGCCAGGACATTGCCTTCTTCCGTGCTGGCAAAGCCGCATTGTGGGGAAAGGCACAGCTGATCGAGCGCCACGTACTGCGTTGCTTCCTCCAGCCTGCGCTTGATGTCGTCCTTTTTTTCCAATGTGCCGCTTTTCGACGTGACAAGGCCGACCACCACTCGTTTCCTGCCCTTGGGCAGGAAGCGCAGCGGCTCCAGGCCGCCGGCGCGCTCGGTGTCGTATTCCAGGAAATAGCCGTCGTAGTCGATGCCGGCCAGCAGCAGGTCGGCGACCGGCTCATATCCGCCCTCCGAAATCCAGGTGGAGCGGAAATTGCCGCGGCACACATGTGTGGTGATCACCATGTCGGCCGGCTTGGACTTGAGCGCCGTGTTGATGACGCGGGCGTAGGTTCCGGGCAGCTTGTCGACGTCCTCGCCACGTTTCTTCGCCTCCGCCAGCTGCTCCTTCGAGCACAGATAGGCCCAGGCCGTATCGTCGAGTTGCAGGTAGCGGCAGCCGGCGTCATAGAACGCCTTGATGGCCTTGCCGTACACCTTGGCGAGGTCGTCGAAATAGGCCTCCATGTCCGGGTAGGCCTGGGTGCTGACGGCGGCGCGGCCGCTGCGGAAATGCATCACCGACGGCGACGGGATGGTCATCTTGGGCGTGACCTTGGTGGCGGCTTTGAGGAACTTGAAGTGCTCGAGCATCGGATGGTCGGTCGGGAAATCGAGCTTGCCCGTGACCTTCAGGCTTTCGGCCTTGGTCTCCACGCCATGGAACTTGATGCCGTGATCCGCCGCCACGCGCTCGCAGCCCTTCAGGTTCCAAAAGAAATCGAAGTGCCACCAGGCGCGGCGAAACTCGCCGTCAGTGGCAAGCTTGAGGCCGACGGCTTCCTGCCTGGCGACGATCTTATTGATTTCCGCATCCTCGACGGCTTTGAGCTGAGCGGCCGTGATCTCGCCTTTGGCATGCTTGACGCGTGCATCCTTGAGCGGCGCGGTGCGCAACAGGCTGCCGACCATGTCGGCGCGGAACGGGGCGGTCTGATCTGGCATGGGCGCGTCTCCTCAGCGGGCATTTGCAAGGGATGTGTTGGGATTTGTCGGCGCCAGTCTAAAGCCCTTCGGGCTCTGATGGAACCGCAGCATCGTTGACTGCTTGCATCCCACTGGTGTGGGACGTTTCCCCGTGCGGTCAGGTGCTTTCCAGGGCGGCGCGGATCTCGGCGGGCATCGGCGCGGACCTCATTTTGTCGCCGTCCTGGGGATCGCGCACCGTCCAAAGCCGCGTCTCGAAACCTTCGAGTGCGAGCAGGCCACCCTTGGTGACCTTGTGATGCACGAAAAAGCTCGAGCGGCGGAACTCGGTGATGCCGGTCTCGATCTCAAGGTCCTCCCCGTAATGCGAAGCCATCTTGAAGACCGCGCGCGCCTCCAGCAGGGCGATGCCGGCCCCGCCATAGACCTCCAGCATTTTCTTCTTGATCATCCCCGTCGCCTTTTCGAACAGCAGAATGCTGCAGGCATCGAACCATTCGAAATAGCGCGGATAGAACACGATGCCGGCGGGGTCGCAGTCACCCCATTGCACGCGGATAAGCCTGGTGTTGGTCAGCATGGTCTAGTGTCCCGATTGCGAAGTTCGCCAAACCTCGCCGCTAGCGTCCCGAGCGAACTTCGCAATCATGGGGGACACTAGAAGTATAGATTTGCTAGTGTGATTCAGATCGAGAAATTCGTTTATCACCATGGCACCCGGCGAATTTCTCGATCATCACACGAGTGCGTCTGCGTCCTGATCAAGCGATGACGATAACCTCGGCGGCCGGCGGGTCGGCATGCAGGCGTTCGACTAGGGCTGCGCGGCGCGTCAGCACGGCGCGCTGATTGATATAGCCCTTGTCGGTGATCTCGTTGGCATCGATGCCGGGCGGCTCGATGAGCAGCATGCAACGCGCGATGCGTGTCGAGCTGCCCTGCGCCTGCGCGTTGTAGCGCGCGAGACCGGCCAGAAGCGCCTCGCGCACCGTGGAGCGACCGACCAAGCCGGCAAGGCCGGTGCTCGGCTCGGCGTCCGGGCACAGCCCGCGCAACCCGGCCAGGCTCGGGAAGATCAGCAGGCCGATGTCGTCGCGGTCGTGGCCCGTGATGACGGCATCCTCGATGATGGGAGCGCCCGCTGTAATGACCGCCGTGCGCAACATGCCGACATTGACCCAGGTGCCGGACGACAGTTTGAAATTTTCCGCCGTGCGGCCGTCGAACAGCAAGCCCTGCGCCGGATCGGCCGGATCGGCAAAGCGCACAGCGTCGCCGGTGCGCAGCCAGCCCTGCTCGTCGAAGGCCTTGGCTGTCAGCTCCGGGCTCTTGAAGTAGCCCGGCGTGACGTTCGGCCCTTTCACACGGATTTCCAGCTTGTCGCCCTCCGGCACCAGCCGGACGGTGTTGCCGGGCGCCGGCACGCCGATATTGCCGGGCCGGTCGATGGGGAAGTGCACCATGGTGACGAGCGGCGATGTCTCCGTCAGTCCCCACGAGGATACGAACGGCACCTTGTGGCCGCGCACCTGCCGGCCGAGCCGCTCCAGCCGGTCCCACAGCCCCTGCGGCAGGGCGGCGGCAGCATAGAAGAGCATATCGAGACGAGCAAAGAAGCTGTCCCGCAATGCTGCGTCCTTTTCCAGATGGTCGAGCAGGGCCGCATAGCCGCGCGGCACATTGAAGTAGACGGTCGGCGACACCTCACGCAGGCTGGCGACCGTGCGGCCGATCAGCGCCGGCGTCGGCTTGCCCTCGTCGATGTAGAGCGTGCCGCCGTGGCGCAGCATCATGTTGAAGTTGTGGTTGGCGCCGAAGGTGTGGTTCCAGGGCAGCCAATCGACGATGACGGGCGGCCGGTGCGACAGGAACGGCCAGCCCGCGGCAATGCTCTCCTGGTTGGCGCACAGCATGCCCTGCGTGTTGATGACGCCCTTGGGCTCGCCGGTCGAGCCTGAGGTGAACAGGATCTTGGCCACCGTGTCGGGCCCGACCTTGGCGAACGCGGCGCCGACTGCCGGCCCGGGCCTCGACGCGACGAGCGCCGCGAAGGGCAGCAGGCGAACGCCCGGCAGGGTGCCCCGGCTGGCCGCGATCTGCGTGGTCGTCGCGCCGATGGCTTGCAGCGCGGCAGCATAGCGGTCGGCCTCGTCGACGTAGATCATGCCGGGGGCGGTGAGCCGGAAGATGTGGCGCAGCTTGCCGAAGTCCTGGCTCAGCCGCGCGTAGGCCGTGGACACCGGCACCACCGGAACGCCGACGTGCATGGCGCCGAGCACCATCAGAGCGTGGTCGATGCCGTTCTCCGCCAGGATCAGCAGGGGGCGGTCGGGTCCCAGACCGCAGTCGAGCAGGGACTGGCCGATGGCCCTGGCGGTGCGGGCAGTCGTCGCCGTAGGTGATGCGGCGCCAGCCACTCGTCCCGTCGCGCTCGGCAAGAAACACGCGCTGCGGGTCGGCCGCAGCCCATTGCTCGAGCAGCACGCCCAGCGATGCGGGCACGGCGCCCAGCGTCTTGCGCCGAGCGGATGACGATGGAGCCGTCGGCCTGCCTCTCGTGCCGCACATCGGGCTTGGCGAACAGCCCATCCTCGGCCATGAAACCCCTCCCTCGGCCCGTGTCCGGCGTTCTTATTGGTGCGCCGGTGCAATCTCGATGGCGGTTGGTCCGCCTTACGAGGGAATGTGCTCGACCTTGGCGACGATGGCAAACCGGTCGGCCAATGCTGCCAGCACAGCCCGGTGCAGGGCGGCGGCGGAAATGACCCCGCCCATCGGATCGGGCAGGTCGCGGGTGGCTGACGCATCCGCCGCCACCGTTGCCTTGTAGCCGAGGTCGAGGGCGGCACGGGCGGTAGAGCTGACGCACATGTGCGTCATGAAGCCAGCAATCACCAGTTGCGTGCGGCCGAGTTTCTTGAGGGTGGCGTCGAGTCCCGTCTGCGCAAACGCGTTGGGCAGCGGCTTCTGCACCAGATGCTCGCCGCTTGCCGGCATCGCCGCATCTATGATGGCGCCGCCGCGTGCATCGAGGTCGAACAATCCGCCTGCGCGGCCCTTGTGCTGGATGTGGACCACGGGTGCGCCGGCCGCGCGTGCCTTGGCCAGCAGGCGGGCCAGCGCGTCGACCGCAGGCCTCACATCGGGCAGCGCCAGCTTGCCGTCGAGGTATTCGTTCTGCGCGTCGATGATGACGAGGGCCGAGGCCGACAGCGGCGGCGGCTTCAGGTCGGCGCCGGACATCTCGAGCAGGGTCTTGGGTGTGGTCATGATCGGTCTACCTCTGAATTGTCATCCCGGAATTTCGCCTCAGCGAAATATCCGGGACCAAGATCGCGATTTTGTACAACGCAGCTGGGTCCCGGCTCTCCGCGCATTCGCGCTCCGGCCGGGATGACAGCAACTTGCAACGTTCAGGGAAGCGGCGACTTACGCCCCGCCTCCTTCGGTCTGCAACCAGGCGGCGCAACAGGCCTTGGCGAGATCCCGCACACGTAGGATGTAGCTCTGACGCTCGGTCACGGATATCACCCCGCGCGCGTCGAGCAGGTTGAAGATGTGGGATGCCTTGATGCACTGGTCGTAGGCGGGAAGCGCCAGCTTGTGGCGCTTGTCGTTGCTCGTCGCCGGGCTTCGGCGCGCCGGCCTCCAGCAGCGCCTTGCATTCCTTCTCTGCGTCGCGGAAGTGGGCGAGCAGCAGCTCGGTGTCGGCGAACTCGAAGTTGTAGCGCGAGTACTCCTGCTCGGCCTGCAGGAAGACGTCGCCGTAGGTGAGCTTGCGCGTCGTCGGTGCGGCCGTTGAAGTTGAGGTCGAACACGCGGTCGACGCCCTGCACGTACATGGCAAGGCGCTCGAGCCCGTAGGTGATTTCGCCGGAGACCGGATTGCAGTCGAAGCCGCCGACCTGCTGGAAGTAGGTGAACTGCGTCACCTCCATGCCGTCGCACCACACCTCCCAGCCGAGACCCCAGGCGCCGAGCGTCGGGCTCTCCCAGTCGTCCTCGACGAAGCGGATGTCGTGCAGCATCGGGTCGATGCCGATGCGCGCCAGGCTCTGCAGGTAGAGATCCTGGAAGTCCGGCGGCGACGGCTTCATGATCACCTGGAACTGGTAGTAGTGCTGCAGCCGGTTGGGGTTCTCGCCATAGCGGCCGTCCTTGGGCCGGCGCGAGGGCTGCACGTAGGCCGCGTTCCAGGGCTTGGGGCCAAGCGCGCGCAAGGTGGTGGCGGGATGGAACGTGCCGGCGCCCACCTCCATGTCGTAGGGCTGCAGGATCACGCAGCCCTGCTCGCCCCAGAACTGCTGCAGGGAGAGGATCAGGTCCTGGAAGGACTTGGGTGGGCCGCAAGGCCGAGCCGGCCGCCGGCTTGGTAGCCTTGGCGACGGGAGCGGACTTGGCAGCCTTGATGTGCGTGCTGGGTGGCATGGCGAGCTACGTGTTGAAGCGCGCCGCACTATACGCAAAAAGCCCAGCCGGTCATCCCCCGATTGCAAGCCGGGCCGAAGGCTGCGGACTGATTGATCTCTCAGCCGCGCTTGGCTGGACGGTAGACGCCGCTGGCGGGATCGTACTCCAGCTTGCCCATCTCCTTCACGGCGACGTGCGCCCGCTGGCGCAACTCATCCTCGGTGCGCTTGATTTCGGCAGCAAGCCGCTCCGAGGTGTGGGCAAAGAGGCGATAGCCGGCGTAGAGGCCGGCGCCGACGAGGGCCAGGACGACGAGCTGGGGCATGACGCACCTCCGCGCGGTCTAGAAGCCGAAGCGCGACCACAAAGCGCGCGCTTCCACGGTTGAGATCAGATCATCGGTCAACGAAGCCGGGAGCGCAATTCCATCGTTAGCGAAACCACCATTAAATCCCGGCAATCTGCGGAACCGCGACAGCAGGCCGCCCCGTTCCGTGGGTATGGCGCGCAAGCGCACCTTTTGGCCATGCAGCTGCTGCATTTTGCTGCGCAGATCGGCGATTCCATCGATCAGGCCGTAGTCCAGCGCCTTGGCGGCGGACCAGAAGGCGCCGTTGAACAGCTCGTCGTCAGTGCCCTTCAGCCTGGCGGCGCGGCGCTCCTTGACGATGCCGATAAAAACGTCGTGAACGTCGCGCTGCAGCTCCTTGAGGCGCGCCACATCGTCGGGACGCTCGGGCTGGAAGGGATCAAGGGTGCCCTTGTCCTTGCCGGAGGTGTGCACGCGCCGCTCGACGCCGAAGCGGTCGATCAGCTTGTCGAAGCCGAAGCCCGCCGAGATGACGCCGATCGAGCCGACGATCGAGGACGGATCGGCGTAGATCTCGTCGCCCGCCAGGGCGAGGAAATACCCGCCCGAGGCCGCCACGTCTTCGCAGAACACGTAGACGCGCTTGTTTTTCTCCCTGGCCAGCTGGCGGATGCGGCTGAAGATCAGGTGCGACTGCACGGGCGAGCCGCCCGGCGAGTTGATGACGATGGCGACCGTCGGCAGCTTGGAAGCGCTGAAGGCGCGCTCGATTGGGCCGGCCGCGGATGCCAGTCCCAGGCCCGGACGCAGGGGCGTCGCCATGCCGATCGGTCCGGACAAGCGCAGCACCGGGACGATGGGGCCACGATTGAAAAAGCGCATGGGACGGGTTCCTCGAAGCGCGAATGCGCCGACTGATAGATAAGATCACCGGCGGCCCCGCTCAAGCCGAAGCGAGGTCAAGTCGGACAAGGCTGGTCGGTTGCGACCGTCGCGCCGTCGCCCCCAAGCAGCGTCGCATGCATGTTGCAGGATTGCTGCACCTTGGCGCGGGTAAGACCAATAAAATGATACCAAAAGGCGTTTGCAGGGCAGCGCGTGCGGATTTCGCCATTTTCTTTGTGCCGAAGATGCCTTGCAGCGCAAACCTAGCGAGCTGCTTGCGCCTGGCGCGGCAGTCTACCCCGGGCGTTTTCCGAGCGGTCAAGGAGAAGCCAGTGGCACCGTTCCGCAGCTTCCTGGGGGTCATTCTGGCCAGCCTGTTCCTTCTGGCGTGCGGCGCTTATGTCGCCTGGCGCCACGTGCCCCTGCTCATGCGCGACTTTGCCATCGGCAGCAATGTAGAGGCAGCAACGCAAGCTCGTGTGGCGGAGGGCCGCTGCAAGGCGCGGCTCGTCCTGTTTTCGTGCGATATCAAAGTGGAGCAGACGACTGCAGGCGCAACGCGCCGATCGGAATTGCACTACTTCTTCATCGACCTGCCCATGACACATCACGATGTCCACCTCCTCACAGCAAAAGCCGACCCGTCCAGCGTAACCACTGATATCGGACAGCAGATGCTGTGGAACCGGGCCATCACGCTCGGCTCGTTGCTGGCGCTTTGCCTGTCCCCGCTTGTTCTGCTGCCGCGGGCTTGGTCACGCCACGCGCGGGCCATGCGCGACGCCTTTGCGCCGTCCAGTTGAGTCTGGGCCGCACCAATTCCGTGCCGTTGGCTTAGCCTCGGTCTGGCCCGATGTGCCGTACGAATTGCGTGCGCCCGTAAGGATCGGCGGGTAGCTGCGGTGCGGTCAAGCTGACAAGTTCAAAGCGCGAAAGCTGCGCCAGAAGCACGAAGTGCTCGATTGCATTCACACGTCGCAGGGTCTCGACAGCGTAGCTGCCGCCCAACTGCAGGGCCGGAAAGAAGCCATAGACCTCACCCGGACGGAGAGCGCCATGGGCGGCAATGGCCGCAGCAAGAAAGGTTCGCTCGTCAGGCGTATATTCCGATTGCACGATGCCGACAAAGCAGCTGACGCTAAAATTCTCGGAGAAGGGCAGTCCTGTTTTGGCGTCGTGCCATGAGCTTTCCGGCGGATTGAAGACCTGTCCGACGAGCAGGCCGACATTCACCATGCGTCGCCGCCGATGCCAGACCTTGAGTGAACCGAAGGCGGTGTAGGCCACCACGGTCATGTCCGCGGGATCGAACTCAGGATCATCCTTGAAGATCAGCTGCAGCAAAGGATCAAAGGGGGCCGGGTCACAGATCCAATACATGCCATCGAGATAGGCGCCGCGCCCGTGTTCCACCCAGAAACGGGTCAGCGCTTCCGGAACTCGATCGGCATAGCCGGCGGCGGCCGCAGTCGTCATTCTGCTCGCGTGTTTGGGCTCGCCCAACCTCTGAATCATGTAGGCAAACATGTCGGTCTCGCCGGCGGCTGTGCCCTGGGCCAGCGCGCTTGCCGTTCCACGTCTCAGCTCGCCAGCAAGACCGACCAAGACCACGCTACGCAGCAAGGCTCGTCGTGTGACAAACGCACCACCCATCGCGAGGCCCCTGTTTCGCCCTGTCGCGCAAGATTTCACCGAAGTTGCCTTGCAACGAAAGTTGGTCGGAATCGGGGATTGCGGCCCACTGGGCCTTCGCACCCAACCTGCCAGCACCCAGGCAGGGATAGGCGTTGGGGTCTAGCGGCCAGCGGCCGCATGCGACCGGTAACCCCACGGCTACTCAGATTTTGGAGTCGGGCGGCGTTTGCGCTAGGTTGCTGCGATTGCTGTCTCAGGGCTGATCGGCGGCGGTATCGGCTCAAGCCCGATGTGATAGTGTCCCGATGTGATAGGGTTATGAAACTCAAGTATGCGTTCGTGCCGGCGCTCGCAGTCGCCGCTCTCGTGCTGATCAGCTGGCTGGCGCCCACGCTGCTGGGGGGTACGAGCGGAGCCTACGTCTACGAGACGGCAGACCTCACTTATGGACCGATCCGCAAGTTCGTCACCACCTCGGGGCCGGTGCGCGCTCTGGTGACGGTCAGCGTCGGCTCGCAGCTGTCGGGCCAAATCAACGAGCTGAAAGCCGATTTCAACACCGAGGTGAAGGCTGGCGACGAGCTGGCGGTGATCGATGACAAGAGCTTCGTGGCCAAGGTGGCACAAAGCCGGGCCGACCTGACGGCAGCCACGGCGATGCTGGCCAACCAGGAAGCGGCGCTGCTGAAGGCCGAGGCGATCGAGCGCAACGCCGAGCGCCTGATGGGTCGGCAGCAGACCTTGGCCAGCAAGGGTATCGCCGCCACCGCCACGCTGGACAACGCGACGCGTGATGCGGAGGTGGCCCGCGCCGACGTGGCGGTCGCCAAAGCCCAGCTGGAGAACGCCAAGGCGGTCATCACCCAGCGTCAGGCGCAGCTGGCGCAAGCCGAGATCGACCTGGAACGCACGCGCATCCGCTCGCCGATCGATGGCACCGTCATCGCGCGCACGGTGGATGTGGGCCAGACCGTGGCCGCCAGCCTGCAAGCGCCCGAGCTGTTCAAGATCGCGCAGGATCTGCGCCGCATCCGCATCGAGGCGCAGGTGAGCGAGGCCGACGTTGGCGCGGTCACCGAAGGCAACCCGGTCGAATTCCGCGTCGATGCCTATCCGGAGCGGCGCTTCCAGGGCCGCGTGGCGCAGGTACGGCTGGGCGGGACTGAGCTCAACAACGTGGTGACCTACACGGTCATGATCGAGGCGGCGAACGACAACCGCATCCTGTTGCCCGGCATGACCGCAGAGGCCAGCATAGAAAGCGCGAAGGTGGATCGAGCCCTGCGTCTGCCCCTCGACGCGCTGCGGTTCAAGTTGCGCGGCGCTGCGCTGCCGGCCTCGTCGCGCAACCTGGTGCAGCAGCAGCTCGATCGTGAATTAGAGCGGGTCAAAAGCGAGCTGGCGTTGACGGCCGAGCAGGCGGCACGGATCGCCGCCATACTGAAGGGAGCGTCCGCCGAGCAGGAAAAGCAGACCGGCCCCGGCTCGGCGTTTGCGTCGGGCTCGACGCGGCCTGCGCTCGATGGCGAGACGGGTGCGCGGGCCATGCAACGCCTCACGCAAGCCGTGGCCAGCGTAGTGACGGATGCGCAGCGGTCCGCGTTCGAGGCGTGGAAGGCGCGGCGCGAGGCGGCCGCGGGCCGCAGGAGCCGATATGACGTGATGGTCTGGGTTCTCAACGCGGCGGGCGGGCTCGAGGGCCGTCAGCTCGACCTCGGCCTCGTCGACAGCTATTTCGCCGAAGCACTGGGCGACGTCCTGCAGGAGGGCGACAAGGTGGTGCTGCGCGCGCGCCCCCCCGCACGCAAATGAACTGGGCGCGCGAGGCTTCGGCGCTAGCGGCCAGTAGCAACGGCGAGAATCCGCCACTCATTTCCGCACGAGGGGTGCACAAGTCCTACAAGCTCGGCGAGCAGTCCGTGCGAGCGCTCGAGGCTGTATCGTTCGATATCCGCGCCGGCGAGTACGTGGCTATCATGGGGCCTTCCGGCTCCGGCAAGTCGACCATGATGAATCTGATCGGCGCGCTGGATCAACCGACAGCCGGCGAACTGCGCATCGCCGGACACGACATTACGCGACTGTCGAGCGATGCGCTGGCCGAGTTCCGCAACCGTACGATCGGGTTCGTGTTCCAGCAGTTCAATCTGCTGCCTCGCACCACGGCGCTGCGTCAGGTGATGTTGCCGTTGATGTACGCCAAGCCACGGGCCGCGCAACCCGAAGCGATGGCGCGGGCACGGCTGGAGCAGATGGGCCTCGGCGAGCGGCTCGACCACGGTCCCCAACAGCTGTCCGGCGGCCAGCAGCAGCGCGTCGCCATCGCCCGCGCGCTCGTCAACAATCCGCAGCTCCTGCTGGCGGACGAGCCGACGGGTGCGCTCGACAGTAAGACGTCGGAGGCAATCATGCAGGTGTTCGAGGAGCTGAACCGGCAGGGCATCACCATCGTGCTCGTCACGCACGATGCCGACGTGGCCAGGCACGCCCGGCGCCGCATCCTGTTTCGCGACGGCCAGGTCATCGAGGATGCGCCGCAGGCCCGGCGCGAGCACGCCAGCGTGTCCTCTGCTTTGGCGGAGGCACCACCTTGACGCTGCTCGATTTCATCGAGATCGCGGGCAGGGCGATCGTCACGAACGCTTTGAGGAGCGCGTTGACCACGCTCGGCATCGTCATCGGCGTTGCTTCCGTGATCGTCATGGGCGCCGTCGGCGCCGGCGCGCGCTCGGAGGTCGACCGGCAGATCAGCAGCCTCGGCACGCAGGTGCTGGTCATCAACCCGAGCGCGCGCGTCTATGGCGGCCGGTCCAGCGGCGCCGGCACCAACCTGCCGCTGTCGGAGGACGATCTGGCCGCCCTCGAAACGAAAGTGCCGGGCGTCGTGGCCATCTCCGGCCAGTTGTGGGCCAGCGCCATGGTGGTGCGCGGCAAGGCCAACAGCTGGACGCGCATCTGGGGCGTGCACGAGCCATATCTCGAGCTGCGCAACTGGACAGTGGATGCCGGGCGAACATTCACCGCGCAGGACAACGCTATCGGTCGGCGCGTGGCGCTGATGGGCCAATCGGTGGTCAAGGCGCTGTTCGGCGACAACGACCCGATAGGTCAGACCTTTCGTGCCAGGAACATGCCCTTCACGGTGATCGGCGTGCTGAGCTCGAAGGGCAGGAACATGACCGGCGACGACCATGACGACAGCATCCTGGTGCCCATGTCGACGGCGCGCAAATACCTGATCGGCTGGCGCCAGGTCATCAACAATCAGGTCGGGCAGATCTCGGTGAAGTTCGAAGACGGCGCCGATCTTGCCGAGATGCAGGGCGAGGTCGAGCAGGTGCTGCGCGAAAGCCGGCGCGTGCCGCCGGGCGATGACGACACCTTCAACGTCGGCAATCTGACGGAGGCGATCAAGGCGCGCACGGCGGCGCAGGCGACGCTGAGCTGGCTGCTGGGTGCGACGGCCGCCATCTCGCTGATCGTGGGCGGCATCGGCATCATGAACATCATGCTGGTGTCGGTGACCGAGCGCACGCGCGAGATCGGTCTCAGGAAGGCGCTGGGTGCTAGCGGTTCGGATATCGCCGCGCAGTTTCTGATCGAGGCCGTGACGCTGTGCATGCTGGGCGGCCTGGCCGGCGTGGCGCTGGGGATCGGCGCCGCCTACCTCGCCGCGAGCTTCGCCGAATGGCCGATCCTGATTGCGCCCGAGATGGCGCTGCTGGCCTTGGCGGCGGCGGCCGGCACGGGCGTCCTGTTCGGCTTCCTGCCGGCACGGCGCGCGGCCCAGTTGAACCCCATCGACGCCCTGCGCAGCGAATAACCCGAGTTGCCGAAGCTCAAGCGAGATGTTCGCTCACGGCCATGCCGCGAGTGTCTGCCGTGGTCCCTCAGCTGGCCTGGCGGAAGGACCGGGAGAGGGAGGTCACGCCTTCGCACCCAGCCGGCCGGCGCCCAGCGCGGGGATAGCGTCGGGGTCGAGCGGCCAGCGCGCACGCGCCTGGATGGCGCCACGTGACGCGCCACCGCGCACGAGCTGCTCCGCGCCGGCCCACGCCACCATGGCGGCATTGTCCGTGCACAGCGACGCAGGCGGCACGTGCAACGCGTAGCGACAATCCGCCGCCACGGCCGCGAGCCCGGCCCGCAACCGCATGTTGGCCGCCACGCCGCCCGCCACCACCAGGTGCCTGCCGTGCGGCGCCAGCCGGTGGTCGGCGATGGCGATCGCCCGCCGCACCCGGTCCGCCACGCTCTCGGCAACGGCTGCCTCGAACTCCGCGCACAGGTCCGCCACCACCGCGTCGGTCAGCGGCGCCACCGCCTGCGCCCGGTGCCGCACGGCAGTCTTGAGGCCGGCGAAGGAGAAGTGCGGCTCGGGCCGCCCGAGCATCGGCCGAGGCAGATCGAAGCGTCCGGCCTTTCCCTGAGCCGCAGCCCGCTCCACCGCCGGTCCGCCGGGAAAGCCGAGGCCGAGCAGCTTGGCGGTCTTGTCGAACGCCTCGCCCAGCGCATCGTCGATGGTGGTGCCCAGGCGCTGATAGCGGCCGACGTCGTCGACGACCAGCAGCTGGGTATGTCCGCCGGAGATCAGCAACAGCAGATAGGGCGGACGCAGGTTGTCGGTCAGACCGACCGTCAGGGCATGCGCCTCCAGATGATTGACCGCCACCAGGTCGAGATCGTGTGCCAGCGCGATGGCCTGTGCGCTGACCACACCCACCATCAGGCCGCCGATCAGCCCTGGTCCGGCGGTGACGGCGACGGCGTCGAGATCGGCGAAGGCAAGGCCCGCCTCGCGCATCGCCTCGGCGATGATCTCGTCGAGGCATTCGACGTGGGCGCGCGCGGCGATCTCGGGAACGACCCCGCCGTAGGGGCGATGCTTCTCCCATTGCGCACGCACGACGTTGGACAGGATGCGGCCGCTGCCGTCGGCCGCGCGGGCTACCACCGCCGCCGCCGTCTCGTCGCAGCTCGTCTCGATGCCGAGGATCAGGCAACCGGCCGGCGTCCGGCGCGCTTCCTCAGGTAGGGCTTGGCTCATGCGAATTCGCGCTTTCATCAGCAATTGCGCAGGCGCGCGTTGAGAGGCATAAACGGCGAGCCCACGGTGTCTGGACCGCCTAGTGTCCCGTCTCCGAATTGCCGACCCCTTTGCCGCACTGGTGCCTCGGCAATTCGGAGACGGAAGGACACTAGTCAATATATTGGTTGCTAGTGCGATTGAGAACTCGCAATTGCCGAGACTTACCGAGCCGCAATGGTGGTCGGCATTTGCGAGCCATCGCACTAGCACCGGGAGAACGACCCTTGCAAGCAACGATCACGGATCGGCACGCGCGGCTCGCCACTCGCCTTGGCGCAGGCCGCCGAGGTGCGCACCCGTCTGGACAAGGCGCACGGCCCGGGCGGGCACGTCACGGACATCCGCGTCATCAAGACCACGGGCGACCGCATCCAGGATCGACCCCTGAGCGAGGCGGGCGGCAAGGGTTTGTTCACCAAGGAGCTGGAGGAAGCCCTGCTGGCCGGCGAGATCGACCTCGCCGTGCATTCCATGAAGGACATGCCGACGCTGCTGCCGGCGGGCCTGACGATTGCCTGCCTGCTGCCGCGCGAAGATGTGCGCGACGCCTTCATCAGCCGCAAGGCGTCGTCGTTGGCTGCGCTGCCTGCGGGCGCCGTGGTGGCCACGTCGTCGCTGCGCCGGCAGGCACAGGTGCTGCATGTGCGCCCCGATCTCAAGGTCGTGCCGATGCGTGGCAACGTGGAGACGCGGCTGCGCAAGCTCGAGGATGGCGTCGCCGACGCCACCTTGCTGGCCTGCGCGGGCCTGCGCCGTCTCGGGCTTGCCGATCGCATTACGTCGGCCATCGCCACCGATGAGATGTTGCCCGCCGTGGCGCAGGGTGCCATCGGCGTCGAGATGCGCAGCGGGAACATGCTGATGGCCGAGCTGCTGGCCCCGATCAACGACGAGGCGACCGCCCTGGCCGTCACGGCAGAGCGTGCCTTTCTCGCTCGGCTGGAAGGCTCTTGCCGGACACCGATTGCAGGGCTTGCCGAGCTAGACGGCGGCCGCCTGGTGTTCCGCGGCATGATCCTCACGCCGGATGGCCGCGAGGCTCACGCGACGCGCCGCGAAGGCCGCCCCGAGGAGGCGTTGCGGCTGGCCGAGGACGCCGCCGACCGAGTTGCTGGCCCGCGCCGGCCCCAATTTTCTTGGTGCTCGCTAGGCCGTGCACTCGACTATGACCAGCCGCGTCTCCCGCCTATGCATGTCGTGGTCGAATAGGAGACAGCTCACCGTCGGCCCTGTCCGGTGAATTGGTGCCAGCAACGTAGGTTGTGGTCGCTCGGCAAGTCACGCTTCAGCCAGGCCGCGCGCCGCTGCCGACAATCGCGGGCATTGGCACGACCAACTCGCCGGTGGGTGCTCGGAAGCGGGCCAGGTAGTCGGCGATGTAGGAGCGCACGCCGGCCGCCGCCGCACCTGATTGAGAGGCAAGCACCGCGCGCGCACGGACAGTGCCAGTCAGAATGGATTCGATGTAGCGGTCCGCGTCGGCCACGTGCCAGTCCTGCTGCAAGGAATATGCTGCCGCGTCGGCGAAGCCCACCTCGGCCAGTGCCGCTGACATTCGCTCCGGCGATCCGAACTGGAAGAAATCGGGTCCGTGCGGCAGGGTCACGCCGGCCATGCTGCCTCGCGCACGGACCGCCTCATAGACCAGGGTAAAACCCGCACCAGCCGCATCCCAAACGCTGACCGCCGCGCGGCCACCGGGGCGCAGCACGCGCAGGACCTCGCGCAGAGCCGCCGCGGGTTCCGGCAAGTGCATGAGACCGTAACCGCAGACCACGGCATCAAAGCTCGCCGCTGCAAACGGCAGGGCTTGTGCGTCGCCGCGCTCAAAGCGGCCGTTGGGCACCAGGTTGCGGGCAAGCTCGACCGCCTCTGCAGAGAAATCGAGTCCAATCGCTTCCGCGCCGCGCTCCAATGCCCCGGCCGCCAGCATGCCGGGGCCACAACACACGTCCAGCACCCGCATGCCCGGGGCCACACGCGCCGCATCGAGCATGGGTTGCACCGTCTGGCGTGCCACCGCGCCGAAGGCCTGGTCGTAGCCGGCGACATTGGCGTCCCAGCCCGACAACTCGAAAACGGAGAATTGCCCCGGGTCGCGTGATTGCTCGATGGGCATGACTTTATATTTCGCCGATATTGCAGCGAGGACCGATGCGTACTCGTATAGGGTTGAATCCGAGGCCGCTGCAGGGAGTCACCGCTAGCACCCTGACACCGGCCGAAAGCGGGTTCAAGCTTACTTCCGCCGGGCACGACCCACGACCGGTGTCGAAGTCGGGTCATCTTACCCGGTGCGCCAACGCCTTCGGCAGAAGTAGAGAGGCAGGCCAACAGCCCTTACTTGGCTTTCGCTTTGCCCTCTTGGACCGCAGCCGCATTTGCGCGGCAGTACGCCTTACGCAGCAGCTTGCCTTTGTCATCCTTGTTTTCAGCCACCCAATTGCAGTCGCTGCGGGTCTTGCATGCGGCCTCGTCTCCCAATGCATTGCACGCGCGCGCTGTCTTCACCGCTGGAATGGTCGCCTTTTTCTCTTGCGCGGCCGTACTGTTGGAGAAAGTCGCCAAGGCAACTACGGTGCCCACGCTCAAACCTCTCAGCATCTTCATAGCAACCAAAGCCTCCCCCATTGTTGATGGTCCGCACTCTACTGTAAGAATGCCATGCTGGCTTTCGTGCGACGGTTTCGCATGCAGCGATACAGTCTGATGCGGATCAATTCAGCCACTGGCTCGGATGCGCACGTGCGCCGCCAGCGGGCTAACAAAATGCGCGCCGCGTAATTTGTCGTCAGCGGCCAAGCGCCAGCGGGACACTAGCCTGATGCGCCTACTCGTCACACGCCCGGAGCCCGATGCGCTGAAGCTGCGAGCCTTGCTCGAGGAGCATGGGCATCAAGCCGCAGTCGAGCCACTGCTGCGGGTGTCGTTCGACGATGCCGATCCGATCGACCTGGAGGGCGTGCAGGCGCTGATCGCCACCAGCCGCAACGGGCTGCGCGCTCTCAAGTCGCACCCGGCGCTGGCGGAGGCCCGCCAACTACCGCTGTTCGCGGTCGGAGAGGCGACCGCCAAGGAAGCGCGTGCGCTCGGCTTCGAGGTGGTGGTGACAGGCGCGGGCACCGCGCAGGAGCTGGTGGTGCACATGGTCTCGGCGCTCGACCCTGCAGCCGGCCTGCTGCTGCATCTTGCCGGGGATGCGTTGGCCGGCGACCTCAGGGGCGCGCTGGAACAGCATGGCTTTCGCGTGCTCCAGCCGCAGGTTTATCGCATGCTCCCCGCCACCGCCCTCTCCGAGGACACGGTCGAGCAGCTGGCCATGGGTGAGATCGACGGTGTCACGTTATTGTCGCCACGCACCGCTCAGGTATATGCGGCTGTCATGCGCAAGCAGGGGCTGGCGAGCGTGGCTCGCGGCCTGGTGCATTTCTGCCTGTCGCCGGCGGTGGCTCGCCGCCTCGAGCCGCTGGGCACGCTCCGGGTGCAGATTGCCGACAATCCGCACCTGGCGGAAGTGCTTGCCCTGATCGACGCCGCTGCGGCACAATCGGAGAGCTAGCCGGGCCGGCGAAATTCTGGTTAATGCCCTGGGGGATTTCGTTAATCCAAAGCAGCGAGCATGGGGGTGCGCGCTGCCCGGGAGATCAGGACGCATGGCCAATCCCAAGGACGAGACCGGCAAGGGTCCCCCTCGACCTGGCGATAGCGCGGCCGGCAAGCGCCCCTATGCAACCCTCGATCTGCAGGCCACCGACGTCGATCAGTCCGCCCAGGCCGAGACCAAACCGGATGCGGCTACCGAGTCGCCGGGCCATCCGCAGGTTGATGGGGATGGCCGTTTCAACCTCGCTGACCGAGCTCGCGCGGTGGCCGAATGGGCCAAAGGCCTGGCATCGCATGTCCGTCCGGGCCCCACGCTGTCGCATCTGGGTGCGGGCGCGCTCGGCGCGCTGATCGTCGTTCTTGTCAGCAGTCTGTTCCAGTCCTTCCAGCCTGCCCAGGCGCCCGACCCGCAGCGGACCATCGAGCTTCGCGCCGTCGCCAGGCGGCTGGCCGACATGGAGGCCGTCCTCGGTGTGCGGCCCGGCGACACCAGCGGCCTCGTTGCCAAGACCGAGGCGCTGTCGCGCTCCGTGCGCGATCTGAGTGACTCGCAGGCGCAACTCGCGAGCGACATAAAGGGGCTCGAAGGCAAGACCGGCAGCGGGAAAGACGCCCCGGACGATCTGGTCGCACGCATGGCCAAGCTCGAGCAGGCAGTGGCTGCGCAGTCCGCTAGCCAGTCCGCCGAAGCTGCCAAGGCCACCGCCGCTGAGCTCGCCGCCATCCGGACAGAGGCCGGCCGCCTCGGCCAGCGCATGGACGCTCTGAAGGGCGACGTCGACGAGCGACTGAAAAGCGCCGCGCGGTCCCAGGATCTGGCACCCGTGCAGACCAGGCTCGCCTCGATCGACAAGGAATTGCAGACCTTCCTCAACAGCGAGGCGGACCGCAGCGCCAATGCGACGCGCGTGCTTCTGTCGCTCGAGTTGGCCGGCCTGAAGCGTGTCATGGATCGTGGCGAACCCTTTGTCGCCGAGTTGGCGGCGGTCAGGAAGGCCGCCGGCGACCAGCTCGACCTCAAGCCGCTCGAGCGCTACATGCGAGATGGCGTGCCCACTACGGCGGAGATCGCCAAGTCGTTTCGCAAGGTCTCCAATGCCATGCTCGATGCAGAGGCCGAACCATCCGACGCATCGATCGTCGATCGCCTGCTGTCGGGCGCGCGCTCCATCGTGCGCGTACGTAAGGCCGGGCATGGCGCCGACGACACCGGTCTCGAGGCCACCGTCGCGCGCATGGACACCGCTCTCAAGGATGGTCATCTCAGCGAGGTGCTGGAGCAGGGCCGCAAGCTGCCGCCGAAGGCCCAACTCGCCGCCGAGGACTGGCTGAAGCAGGTCGAGGCCCGGCAGGCCGTCGATCAGGCGATGGCCGACATCGAGGGCCAGCTCAAATCATCGCTCGCCGGCAACCGGCCGACGGGCACGGAGCCACGCCGATGATGCGTCTCGTCTTCTTCCTGCTCGGCGTCCTCGCCATTGCCGCCGGCCTGCATTGGCTGGCTGATCGGCCGGGCACCATCGTCGTCGAGTGGCAGGACCACATCGCCGAGACTACGGTGTTCCGCGCCTTCGTCATGCTTGCCGTGCTGATCGCGCTGCTCGCTATGTGCTGGTCGCTGCTGCGGCACATCTGGTCGAGCCCGGCCTACCTTGGTCGCGTCCTGCACCGGCGCCGGCAGAAGCGCGGTCTCGACGCGCTGTCGAGCGGCATCATCGCCATCGGTGCTGGGGACCGTGCGCTCGCAACCCGTTATGCCGGTCAGGCGCGCAAGGCTCTGCCGAACGAGCCGCTCACCCATCTGCTGCGCGCGCAGGCCGCGCAGCTGACGGGCGACCGCACCACATCGCGGCGCATCTTCGAGGCCATGCTGGCCTCGCGCGATACCGAGCAGCTTGGCCTGCGTGGTCTCTTCCTCGAAGCCCAGCGCGAGGGCGAGACGGAGGCTGCCCGCCAGTTTGCGGAGCGTGCCGTGGCGCTCAACCCCAAGCTCGGCTGGCCGGTGGAGGCGCTGTTCGACCTGCAGTGCCATGCTGGCGACTGGCGCGGCGCGCTCGACACCCTTTCGATCGGCCGCCGCAACGGCTTGATCGACAAGACGGTCGCCAGACGCCGTCGCGCCGTGCTGCTGACCGCCCAGGCGCAGGCCGCGGAGGATGGGGGCACCGACAAGGCGCTCGAACTCGCCCTCGAAGCGCATCGGCTGGCGCCCGATCTCGTTCCGCCCGCGGCCATCGCCGGCCGCATCCTGGCCTCGCGCGGCAATACCCCGCGCGCTGCCCGCGTGCTGCTCAAGACCTGGCGGCTCGCGCCCCATCCCGAGCTTGCTGCGGCCTACGCCTATGTGCGGCCGGGCGACAGCCCGCGCGATCGGCTGGTGCGCGTGCGCCACCTCGGCCGTATCACACCCAATCACACCGAGGCGTCGATCGCCATCGCCGTTGCGGCCCTGGAAGCCCGCGAGTGGGACGAGGCACGCGACGCGCTGGAGCCCCTGCTCGATAACCGCCTTTCGCAACGTGTCTGCACGCTGATGGCCCGCATCGAGGCCGAGCAGCATGGCCACACCGGCCGCGTGCGCGAATGGCTGGCGCGGGCGGTGCACGCGCCGCGCGATCCGGCCTGGACGGCTGACAACATCGTCTCCGACCACTGGGCGCCGACCTCTCCGGTCACCGGTGCGCTCGATGCCTTCCGCTGGCGCGTGCCGGTCGAGGCGGTCGGCGAGAGCGCGGGAGCCTTGCTCAGCGCCAAAGTCGAAGCCTTGGTCGGCCTGGGAGCGGAGCCTGTCATCGACCACCGCGAGCGCACTGAGCCCGCCGCCGAGACCGTGCGCGGGGAGACCATCGAACCGCGCCTCGTCAAGCCGACCCCGCTCAAGCCGGCTCCCGCGCCGGTGACCGAAGAGGTGATCGTCTTGCCGCCGGCCAAGACCGTGCAGCCGAAGCCTCAATCGTCGGTGGTCGAGCCTGACCCGACGCCACGCCTGGAGCAGCCGCGGCCAACCCAAGCCGAAATTGCAGCATCCAAGACAAGCATCGACCCTGCTCCGCAACAAGACCGTTCGAGCGAACGCGCCCGGCCGGCTTCTCGCCTAGCTCGCCCGCGCAAACCAGCGGAGCCCAAGATTTTCGTGCCGCCGCACGCACCCGACGACCCTGGTCCCGAGCCTGCCGAAGACAGCGACCGCAGGCACGATCCGTTCGGGCCGTCGTCTGCCAAGGCCTGACGACCGCCGGCCTTGAGCCGGCGCACACGACGAGACGATAGAGGAGCCGTGCCAATGGAGCTCTTCGATGCGCTGATGCTGGCCCGGCTCCAGTTCGCGTTCACCGTGTCGCTTCCACATCATCTTCCCGGCCTTCACGATCGGGCTCGCCAGCTACCTCGCCGTGCTGGAGGCGCTGTGGCTGATCACCGGCCGCGGCGTGTTCATGTCGGTCTTCAACTACTGGAAGAAGATCTTCGCCCTCAGCTTCGGCATGGGCGTCGTGTCCGGCATCGTCATGAGCTACCAGTTCGGCACCAACTGGAGCGTCTTCTCCGACAAGGCCGGGTCGATCATCGGCCCGCTGATGGGCTACGAGGTGCTGTCGGCCTTCTTCCTCGAGGCGGGCTTCCTCGGCGTCATGCTGTTCGGCCGCGAGCGCGTCGGCAAGAACCTGCACATGTTCGCCACGCTGATGGTGGCGCTCGGCACCTTCCTGTCCGCCTTCTGGATCCTGTCGGCCAACAGCTGGATGCACACGCCCGCCGGCTACGCCATCAACGCCGACGGCCAGTTCGTTCCGGCCAGACTGGTGGGCGATCGATCTTCAACCCGTCGTTTCCCTACCGCCTCGTGCACATGGTGCTGGCGGCCTACCTCACCACGGCCTTCGTGGTCGGCGCGGTCGGCGCCTTCCACCTCTTGCGCGACAGCCACAACGAGCGTGCGCGCGTGATGTTCTCGATGGCCATGTGGATGGCGGTCGTGGTGGCTCCAATTCAGATCATCGCTGGCGATCATGCACGGCCTCAACACGCTGGAGCACCAGCCGGCCAAGATCGCCGCCATCGAAGGCCATTTCAAGACGCAGCGCGGGGCGCCGCTGATCCTGTTCGGCTGGCCCGACATGCAGGCGGAGACCACCCGCTTTGCGGTCGAGGTGCCCAAGCTCGGCAGCCTGATCCTGACGCACGCCTGGAACGGCGAGGTGAAGGGCCTGAAAGCCTGGCCGCGCGCGGACTGGCCCAATTCGCCGATCGTGTTCTGGAGCTTCCGCATCATGGTCGGCCTCGGCCTGCTGATGGTGCTGCTCGGCCTGTTCAGCCTTGCAGCGCGCCTCCGCGGCCGGCTGTACGATTGGGGCGCACTGCACCGCTTTGCCGTCGTCATGGGCCCGTCCGGGCTTCGTCGCCGTGCTGGCCGGCTGGATCACCACCGAGGTCGGGCGCCAGCCCTACACCGTCTACGGCCTGCTGCGCACGGCCCAGTCGGTCTCGCCGATCGACGCGCAGGCGGTCGGCGCCTCGCTGCTGGCCTTCATCGTCGTGTATTTCGCCGTGTTCGGCGCCGGCACGTTCTACATCCTGCGCCTGATGAGCAACACACCCGACACGGACGAGCCGGACATCGAGCGCGGCGTGCCGGTCCGCGCCGCCGGCATTACGCCGGCCTCGGGGCTGGCTACCGGGCCGGCAGCCGGGCGATCGGAGGGTTAGTGCGATGTTCGATCTGGCATTCATCTGGGCTGTTCTGATCGCCTTCGCCGTGCTGGCCTACGTGCTGTTCGACGGCTTCGATCTCGGCATCGGCATCCTGTTTCCCTTCATCGTCGGCGAAGATGGCGAGAAGGGTCGCGACCAGGCCATGAACTCGGTGGCCCCCATCTGGGACGGCAACGAGACCTGGCTGGTGCTCGGCGGCGGCGGCCTGATGGCGGCCTTTCCACTCGCCTATGCCGTGGTGCTGCCGGCGCTCTACGCACCGATTATCGCCATGCTGCTCGGCCTGATTTTCCGCGGCGTCGCCTTCGAGTTTCGCTGGCGCACCACGCGGGCCAAGTATCTGTGGGACTGGGCCTTCGCCGGCGGCTCGATGCTGGCCGCCTTCTCTCAGGGCGTGGCGCTCGGCGCTCTCGTCCAGGGCATTCCCGTGTCGGGCCGCGCCTATGCCGGCGGCTGGTGGGACTGGCTGACCTGGTTCAGTCTGCTCACCGGCGTCGCCCTGATGGTCGGCTATGCGCTGCTGGGCTCCACTTGGCTGATCATGAAGACAACCGGCTCGGTACAGCGCCACGCCTACCGCTTCGCCTGGATCACCGGCCTCGCCACGCTGGCTCTGATCGGCCTCGTCAGCCTGATCACGCCGTTCATGAATCCGGTCGCCATGGCGCGCTGGTTTGCCTGGCCGGCCATTCTCTACACGGCGCCGGTGCCAATCTTCGTGGCGCTGGCGGCCCTCGTTCTGTTCGGCGGGCTCTACAAGCAGCGGGAGATGGCGCCGTTCTTCGCCGCCGAGGCGTTGTTCGTGCTGTCCTACATCGGCCTCGGCATCAGCTTCTATCCCTACATCGTGCCGCCCACCATCACCATCTGGTCGGCGGCAGCACCCGACGCCAGCCTCGGCTTCCTGCTGGTCGGGGCGGTGCTGTTGATCCCGCTGATCCTGGCCTACACCGCCTGGTCCTACTGGATATTCCGCGGCAAGGTCGGCACCACCGGCGGCTATCATTGATGCCGGGCGAGCCCGAGCAGCGCCCGCTGGCAAGCCGCCTGCTGTGGTTCGCCGCCCTGTGGCTGGCCGGCGTCGGCGCGGTCGGTCTGACGGCGCTGCTGATCAAGCGGGTTCTGTTGTAGCGGTTGGCGGAGACTGCACGGCGCCGACCTTGTGTGCTATAGGGCCCACTCCAGGCGGCCCCGTAGCTCAGCTGGATAGAGCACCAGATTCCTAATCTGGGGGTCACAGGTTCAAATCCTGTCGGGGTCACCAGCAAAATCAATAGCTTAGCGCAGGGTCGTTCCGCAGAAACCCGACGAGGAACGTCAGCGGAACGAAAGCAGTGGCTTCGACGCCCGGCCCAACGTCCGCATTGACGATGAGCTTCTGGCCGATAAAACCGGCGCCTGCGTCGCGCTCGGTATGGCGCCGACCCACCGGACAGGCGGCGCGCTAGTTTCTCGCTTGAAACAACTTGAAGGCCGGGTTTGGTAGGTTGCAGCCGAGGTACTTCCCCTCGCGTGCCAGCTGTTCAATCCCACCTTGGCGTCGGCACACCGAGATCCGCTCTTCCAGATAGGCGAGTTCGGCGGCCTCGCGTTCCCGTTTCCGCGCGTCCTCGCGACGATTACCTTCGTCGCTCCTAATCAGAGCCGCGCCGATACCGCCAACGACCAGTACCAGCAGTGTTCCCATCACAACAAAGGCGAATAGAATTTTCATACGGCATTTTCTAACCTTGAACTTTGCTGGAAACAAGGCCGTCGGAGCACAGCGGGCACCGCGCACACAACGACTGTTGCAGCAGCAGCCGCATGAAGTCCGCGTTTTCACACTGGCGGCATGACCGTTTGGCAGGTTCGGGTCATTAGTCCGTCTGCGGCGGCAATTTGCGTCCCCCGCGGTCCCGTCGCCATCGTGATCGCGCCGGCGGCTAAAGTCGGCGCGCTCATCTGGTCTGCTGCGGGGGATGCCCGATCTCAGGTGCTAACGCCGGATGCTGTCTGCGCTCTGCCGCCGGCGACGAGCGCCAGCCAATCCACTACTGTGGACGGCCGCATGGCGGCCCGACGGACGGCGGACACGGGCCGTTCAGACCATTCGCTGCGTGTGCTCGCTGCGTCCGCCGCGGGTGTTCGGGAGCGTTCGGCCGACTGTTCGGCGGGGGTGTCAGAGTTGTTGGGGTCAACGCAAGCCCGAGCGCGAGCGCCAGTCCCCCGCCCGCCTCTATCATCACCACGGCCAGGAGCGTCAGCAGGTCATTCAGCCGCCCCGGCTCGACATTGAGGCCGACGGCGGACAGGTAGCGTCCGAGAGTGTTCGCGTCGCTGTCGTCTTCCAGGTCGCCAGCGCCTCAAGAACCGAGCGGTCGCTACTTTTGCGACAGCGTCTCATCCGGCCGATCTTTTCCGATTGCATTCCTGAACCGAACCCCAAGCCGATGGAAGGCGTCGCGCAAGGCGCTCCAGATTTCTCGGCTCGCGCCCGGCGGAACCGAGTGCGCATAGGCAGCACCCTCAAAGGTACATCCTCTCTCTGGAGGGAAGCCACATTTCTTCGGAAGTGCGTCCCATCCCACGCACTGCCCCTCGGCGGTGCGCCAGCCAGGCCCTCCCCGGCTCGCACAGCCACGCTGGAGTGCGTCACTTGTCTGAGTTGCCAAAAGCAACAAAATGCCGGCGCTGCAGACCGCGCGTAGCATCGCTCGTCACCCCATCTACTCCTCACAAACTATTGTTGCATGAAAGTCTCATCACCAACAATCCCGGCACTGTGTTTGGGGAGCCAGCGTAGTGGGCTCCGCGTGGGTGGCGTGGTCAATCCGCGTCCCGCAGCAGTGTGCGCCCATATTGGCCGCAGGACGCGGCGGCCAATAATCGGGAAGCCGAATTTTCTCCCTCCCGGTGACACATTCGCGACCAGCGCGCCGAGCTGATTGGATGGAAGCCAGGGCTCGGGTTCACAGCCTAGCGATCACTTCTTCTTCGCGAGCTGAGCCTTCCTACTCTCGTCTACGATTTGTTTCGCCGTCTTGCCGTATCCCTTCCTTACGGCCCGCAACTCTTTGAGCTTCTTCTCTTCGAACCCGCCCTCACATTCCACCACCCTCGAATCTCTGTATGAGACGCGCAAAATTGCCGCTCATCCCGGACCATTCCCGAGCCACCCAACCTGAAAGCAAAATGTAGTTCGAGATCGCCAGCATGCTTTGCCAGTCAAAGCTTTCCAGTAGCGAGTTGACTTTGTCTGTCCGTTTCGCTAGTGCCGTAAACTCCATCCCCCACGCTCTTGCGTAGCGCTCCTTGCATTCCCCTTCTGTCAAATGCTTTACTATCAGGTCCAGGTCACAGAGGCCCATTACTCCACAAGATGCCAATGCTTCTAATCGGCTGTAGACCGTGAATAGCTGTTCTTCCAGTTGTCCGGGTCGTCGAGGCAACCCCTCACGCGAGCAATACGTCGGCTGGTCGTCGTTCTCAACATGCTCCCACCAACCCTTTAGCAGGGCGGATGTTGTTTCTTGCCTTTCGGCCGTCGCTACCTCGTCGTAACGCATGAACGAGAGAGCGTCACCCTTGTTCGCCTCATAGCACTTAGTGAACTCCAGCAATTCCCATAGCGCTTTGGTATGCACATCTTCTTGCAGAGGCTTGATGAACTGGAAGGTCGCATTCACCTTCCTCCCCTCCTCCTGCTTCTCCAGTGACAGGTACACGAATCCGGCGGAGCCGGCGGCCACCAATAGAACCAGCAACTGCAGAATGTTTCTGGACAGGTCGCCGGCTAGAAAGGCCTTCGCTTTCGTACCTGCTCGAAGTTTGACCACTTCGACTTCTGCAATAAATTCTTGCGTCTCACACCTGTCCCCCGAGCTATCCACACCTAATCCCGGCTTCACACAATCGACATGGCACAGTAGCCGCAGATGGGCGCGAGGGTATCGCCGGAGAACAAGTGCTGCGTATTTCGGCAACCGCTCGCGACCGAACGGGGTCGACTACCAGGGGAGCGGTCGCAGCATGGAGGAACGCGGTCTCTCACGCAGACGGATTGGCAAGCTGTGCGCGGCATAGTACGATGATGAGGCTGAGCGTGCGAAGTGCGGCGCGCGTCGTCGAGGTGATCGCGCAAACTGGAGTGAACAGCCCGAACCACGCACGCCTTAGGCCTTTGGAGCGCGTTTCGGCTCTTGCATTGGCCCGGGACTGTGCAGCCGAGACGCGGGAGCGACGCTATACCATATAGGAGAATGGGAAGGCCGCTGTTCGATAACAGTATGTGCAGCGAACCGACTTGCTCAGCACCATTTGAAAAGCACGTTGTAGTGGGTCAGCTTGAGTCCCGCTCTGCAGTCGGGACAGGTGAACTTGCCGTTGAGTGTGGCAAATGCGGTGCGTATCGCGTCGGCTTCCACATTGCGGATTAGGCGGTACCCGAGAATTGAACGCGTGCTGGCTGCCTTATGACCAGCTTCGTCCCCTGGATGGATATCGCGAAAAGCGCGGGCGATTACGTGCTCGGCAAACAACAAGACAGCTGGCAGGTGTGCGTAAGCCAAATCGTAGAGATCATCGTCAGTAGGGCTCTTGAAGATGAAGTTCAAGTCTCTGGGGTTGTTCTTAATTCCAAATGGGCTGTCGTTACCAGATGCACCGCATGCTGGAAAAGCATCTCGAAACCGTCGTGGTCTTTCCGACTTTACAAGACATCGTGGAGCCACCCCGGATCGAGAAGCCCTGCCAACTCTGTTCGCCCGATCGCCCCGGCAAATAGCGCTGCCCTTTTGTTACCCAGCCTAATTTCGGCGCGATATCTTCGGGATTACCATTTGTGAACGACTTATAGAAATCGTTAGCATCGGCTACTATCCACGACAGATATGCGAGGTTGTCCTTCAACGGCTTCCGAAGCACGTTGAAGGCGACAACAATTTTCCGCCTCTCGAAACATCGCAATCCCTCGAACACGTGGTGAAGGAAATCAGAAGTAAGAGCCATCGTGAGCTGATTTAGGATCAGCCGCTTCGCCTCATTGGCGTACCCGAGCCTCCTCAGCGCCTCGATAGGACTGGACTTCGCCAGTTTGGTGAAGGCCTTCCCCTCTTCTTTTCCCTTGAGTTTCACCTCAATATGACCGGCCTTTTCTACCTCGTACTCACGGAGCAGGCGTGCGCACCCGTCATGGAGAAAGTAGCAATATTCATGAGCGATCCGTAGGTGCTTGGGCATCCACCTCAGACGGTCACGGGTCACGAGGCCAATGCTGCTCATGCGTTCCTCTGACCCGCACGCGAGCCCAGGGTCGAGATCCGCAGTTCACTGACGCTCCTCCACCAAAGGGCTGACGCAGATTTCTGCATTGCTCAGCGAGAATGACAAGAGCGGGCTAAGGCAAAGCCCGAGTTGAGTGGGGGTTGGCGTGGAAAAACAACTTCCAGCAGAACCCGCCGAAACGTACGGCGGGCCAACGAAGCACATGACGCCCAACACGCGTGTCCATAGGCCTGCACGGCCTTTTCACCGAACGGCGAAAGAGGGGGAGGAGATTGCGGCTTCCGCTGCGCCAGATGCCCGCCACAGGTTGCTGCCTCCCGCAGGCGCGAGATTGTGGAATGGCTGACGTTGTAAGCCTGCCTAGAGCCCTCGCGCTTTCTCCGGCAGCCAATCGGCGGCGGGCGTCGGCTTGCTGATCGGGTTTCAAACTGTGTTTGCGCCCGAACCGTGCGCCTCGCGCCTTTGCGACTTCCCTGCCTGCGTTGGCACGCTTGACGATCCGCTCCCGCTCGTCTTGCGCCAGCGCTGACAGGAACGCCAGGAAGCCCTTGCCGATGGTGCTGGTCAGGTCGAGGTGAGGTTTGTCGAGCACCTTGATGAGCGCGCCGCGCGCGTGCAGCCGCTCGATGATGTCTATGCCGTCGATCATGCTACGGGTGCAGCGGTCCCATTCAGCGAGGACGAGCACGTCACCGGTGCCGAGCGTGTTGATGGCTCTCTCCAACTCGGGTCGGTTCTTGGTGCTCTTGCCGCTCGCCTTCTCCTTGAAGACCTTCGAGCAGCCCTCCGCTACCAGCGCACCAAGTTGGCGCTCCAAGTTTTGGTGAGTCGAGGACACCCTCGCATAGCCGATCTTCCGCATTGAATGCTCCGGTGGTTCACAATTCAGGACTTGTCGGCCACCCGCGCGGACCCGCGTCGATCCTGGGTTTCTGGTGGACGACTAATCGGTGCAAAACTCTACGCGCGGAAAGCTGAGAAATCAGAGAGGAAAGTCCGACATCGGATCAAGTTGTAACGACTCCTGTGACTCCGGAACGCGAGTCCGTACAACCGAGCGCAACCCGTCGCTATGCGCTTTTGTCGAAATGCGGATGACAAAGGTGGGGTCAACTTCGTGAAACAAACTTTCTGCGCTCTGCATCATTCGCGTTTAAACGCGCGATATTCCGATGACGGATCATTGTGTCGCGGACACTTCTCGAAATTTACCTCTGTGGCGAACAGATGGTCCGCTGACTGACGGTCTCAATCAAACGAATTTGCCCGTGACCGGCAAGCACCATTTGTGTCATCTTCTTCGCAGAGGTCGCCACCCGCACAAGCGCTGAGCAGCGAGTGCGGTGTGGACCCGACAATAGCCAATCCTAAGCCAGCCAATGAGCCGCAGAGGGCAATCCCACTTGGGGACGTTTCTCGCCCGTGGCTGGCCTAACCAAAGGGACGCAGTATGGACGGACTAATAGATGGAGATCCCGCGCCTAACGGGAAAGTCGCCTTGGATCAAGGAGCCAAAAAGTCGATCAACTCAGTGTTGGTGCGGCCGCGGTCGAAGCCGCATTTCAAGAAGGTGCTCGCCAAAGAGGTGACCACGACCAAGGTGGAGTGGTTGTGGAAGGGGCGGTACGCGCGAGGGAAGCTTGGCTCGCTCCTGGGCGATCCAGGGGTGGGCAAAACCACGATCCTCTGCTCAATCATGGGCGACCTCACGGCCGGCCGTGCCCTTCCGGGCGACAGCGCGATGTCGCCTGTGAATTGCTGGATCATGTCCAGCGAGGATGACGCAGGAGACACGCTGAAACCGCAACTCCAGAACCACGGGGCCACGTTGGAGCGCGTCTGGATCACAGATGAGATAGCCCGAATGAACGAGGAGGGTCACGCCGAGATCGAGGCATTCATTCGCGAGGAGAAGATTGGACTGCTGATCATCGAACTCGCTGACGACATGGATGGACGCGAACACCGACACAGGCAGTTTCAATGACGTAGCCACCTGGCTCGCGCCCTTCAAGAAGATCGCGCAAGGCACGAATTGCGCGATTGTTTTCGTCCGGCATCGCCGCAAGGGCAGCAAGAATGACAACCAACTGCACTCTGGTCTCGGCTCAATGGCGCAGGTGGCGCTATTCCGGACGGAGTTGTCCGTCACCGGAGCGGGCGCCAAGCGATGGCTGAAGCGGACCAAGGGCAATATCGGTGCGCCACCGGATGATCTTGAGTATTTGATCCAGCCGGTGCCCGACAGCGATCTGGGCCAGTTGCGATGGACTGGCGCGAAAGCTGCGGGTGTAGCACCGAGCCAGACGCGCTCGAAACTTGGCGCCGCCAAGAAGTGGCTGCTCGCCCAACTCACTCCAGGAACGCGACCGGCCGCAGCACTGATCAGGCGCGGTGGTAAGGCGGGGTTCAGCCTGAAGACCCTACGTAGGGCCAAGAAGGAACTGGGCGTCGCGTCGGTACCCGATGGGAAGGGAGGCTGGAATTGGACGGGGCCGGAGCAAGACGACAAAGACGATTGACCGCGTGGTCAAGTCGAGTGACCGGAGCTGCCTGGTGTGGGTGTGTACTCCGTACACCCCCAGGCGGTCAGCCAAGAGATATGTAGGGGTTTGGCCGTGACCGTGTAGTGCATCACCGGTAACAACGAGCCCCTTCCAGGGGGAGGCAAGCGCCAGAACCAAGTCAGATTACGCACTTCGCTAATATGCAAAAACGATAATAATATCAATGTGTTACTTGTCAAATTGTGTCCGAACGAGAGGGGAGCCGGGGTCAGAAACCCCCTTTTTCCGGTCCGCGTGTCTCTGGGGCCCCTTTGGAAGTGCCGGTTCCCCAGGGCCCGACTTTCGGACGGCTTCAGCAATGCTTTCGTGTCCCAAACGACAGTCATCTTCCCAGGCCACGCGCCTGACTCATTGCGCCTCCGAGGGCGGGCTTTTCCCCCGGCCGGGTGGGGAGGCTCAAGGGTGCGTGGCGGGGCCCCAAGGCAGTGGCTGTGACCCCTCGCGAAAAAATCCAAAAACCACTGGGAAACAAGTGTCGCGAAATCACGACACTTTGGTGCATTTGGCGTAGCCCCCGCGTGCCCGGATTGTGCATCCCCCTGTGCATAGGCCGTAGATAGGCCCAGCGCCCATTTGGCCAGTGTAACGAAAGACTAACGTTGCAGATGCTCCAATGAGCGTGCCCGTTGGTAATGCGTCGGGCGCTCTCGGTGCGGCTCGCTGCACGCTCCGCGGTGCTGGCGGGTCGCCCAGGTTTCCTCTGCCTTTGCGTAGATTGGAGGCAACAATGAGAACAATCATCGCCGGCGGTTTGTCTGTCGCCCTCGTAGTCGTCCTGGCAGGCCCCACCGACGCAGGCGGCAAACGCCATGGCTACTACTACGGTGGCTTATCGCAGAGATATCCATCAGCCACACCACGCCAACTGCAAAATGCGTGGGCCTACGATAACGCCGGCCACTACTACGAGACGGACCCCAACGCCTTTCCCGTTGGTAGCCGGGGCTGGTGGGAGATGAAGCGGCTTGAAGAAGGCGGTCGCCGCGGCCGCTGAAGGCCGCCGCGGGCGGGGTCTTTTGTCGGCAGGATCGCGCCCTCGCGCCCCGTTGCGGGTGGACTTAGCTGTCTAGTTTGGCCATCTCCTGGCGCAGCGCGGGGTCAGACGTGCTGGGTAGCTCGCCGAACTCGAAAAGGAAGGAGAATAGGAACTCCAGCTCGGCGGGGGTCGGCTCCCGCTTCTGAGGGCCTGTGCCACCCTTCGCCCAAACCTCAATGTCGAGATTGTGAGGCTGTGTGCATCCCTCCTGTCCGCAATCGACACTGTATTCGCCGTCGGGGGTGATGGTGATCTTCCACGCCAGGTCATCAAGTGCAATCCACCACCCTCGGCGGTCCTCCCGCATCGAATACGTCACGTTCGCGCCGTCATACATGATGCAGTCTTCTCCTACTCAGAATGGGGTACAGCCCGTCCCTGGAGCGCTGCCGCGGGGGCGCGCCAATCGCGTGGCACGCATCGTCCGCACGCCCCCCCAGCAAGGCCTTTCTGCCGCAGATCGAGCCCGATTGTAGGTGCCGGCGCCCCGCCTCGTGGCCACCTATCAGGTTGAGCAGCGCCTCGACAACGAACGACGAGCAAATTGGTAAGCGCGTGGGCGACGATCCCGGCCAGCACCTCGGCCCACCGGCCGCGGGGCACTGGCGCGGTTGCGCCAATCTCAGGTGAGGCCGACAATGCGCCCGGGCCCTTGGTAGTGTCTCAGTTCGAACGGAAAGAAGGAGGAGCACCATGCTTTGGTGGTTGCCACCGGTGCTGCTGATTGTCGCCTTAGCGTGGTGGCTTTATGAGATGCGGCGCAAGCCCGAGTTGTTCAGAAGTGTCGACGTAGTCCTCTTTGCTCATGTTCGTTGCGGCATCCCAATGCTTTGAGCACTGCTCAACCCATTCGGCCTCGCAAGCTTGTCGCAGTTGCGGAGCACGACGCATTCGGATTTGAACTGCGCGTCAACTTGAACAGGCGCACCGCAGCAGCCGATCAGCACGAGCAGGCCGACAGGGATCCGGCTACGCATGACAACACCCGGTGGTTGGGCGGCAGGCACGGTCCGCCGACGTGATCTCCTAGTGCGTTCGATAGTCCGAACGGAGATCGGCTTGGTTTGGAAGCTGGCCGTTAGGGGTCAGCTTATCGATGACAGCCGGCAGATACTTGGCGAGCTGTGAGAGCAGGTCATCCCGCGGGGCGCCCGCCTGCTGTGAGAGGTCGTTGACCGTCTTCCGCCCGAGAACCTCGCGGAGCTGGGTGGGAGAGATTGCCTGGTTTTGCCCGGTGCCGATCCAGGAATTGATGACATCACCGAGGCCGTTCTTATTGAACTGATTAATGAGCCCATCCAGGCCGCTGGGCTGGTCTTGCTGCGCGGCTGCTGCCGGTCGCGGAGCCAAGAGCGTCGTTAGGATTGACGCAATTTGCGAGAATTGATCTTGCACCGGTTGAGAGGCGGCTTGGCCCTGCGTGGGCTGACCTCTTGATGCGAGCGCCGCACCGATCACTTGATCGAGTAGTCCCATTTTGGCCTCCCAGAAAAAGACGATGGTACGCAGCCATCCAAGTGGGCTGCATGACGATCTTGCTCCCGTGAGCGGGAACATAAATCGGTAGAAACCCTGATCCAGGCGGGGGCGGCACTCTTTCGCAATGCTCTTCCGACCGCGTCCTCATTCTTTAATGCGATAGCCGCCCAACACTTTATCGTTGGGCATGCGGCGCCTATGCAGCGGCCGTGATCGCACAGCTACAGCGCTGCAATCCGGTTGTGATTGTTTCGCGTCAAACTGGATCAATACCTGGCGGGCTGCCGGGCTCTCCAAACTGCGCGGCTCGCCATTCTTTCCGCCACCACCATCATTTGGTGCAACGCGCCCCGCACCCCTGTGCTAATGTCCTTCGTGCAGCACCGGCTCCGCCTTGGCTATGCGGGGTCGGCCTTCAAATGGCTGGTCATCACGCTTGTTGCGCGTTTAGGGATTGACCAGCGCTCGGGACACCTGCGGCCCGCTTTCAAAGAGACCGCCCTGCCTCCAGCAGTACGCGCCTAGCCGCGCTCTCGGTGTCCCATGCAAGGCCTCAATCTCGCAGGGCGCTCTATCCTCATTGTCGAGGACGAGCCTCTGATCGCTCTCGACGTAGCACAGGCCTTCGAGAAGGCCGGCGCGCGCGTCGCTAAGACGAATTTATATCGCGAAGCCCTCACCCTCATCGAGAGCGACGATCTCTCCGCAGTCGTTCTGGATCACGCGATAGGCGATCACGACAGCACTGCCTTGTGTGCCCGGCTCAAAGAACGCTCAATACCCTTCGTCAACTACACCGGCTTTAGTGTCCTCGCTGCAGCCTGCCAAGATGCACCGCACATTAAAAAGCCCACGCCGCCCAGTGTCCTCGTTCAAACCGGTGCCCAACTTCTCGGCGAGGGTACACAATCCTCGCTCTGACCCTGGACACCGATGCACACCTCCACCACGATCTACCTGTTTCAGGCCGGTGAGACGGATCGCTACGCCCTGTCGATAGACAAGACTGGATGCAACGTACCTCTGGCAGTTCCTGCGTGGCTCTTGCGCGGCGAACTCGGCCCCGACGAGTTCCCGGACGATATGACCTCGGCCCTTCAACATCTCGTTCGACACGGCTTTTCCATATTGAACGTAGAGGACCGTCCGCAGGCATAGCGGAGTGGCAGCCGTAGCCTGGCTATGCGCGCGGCAACCGCTTCAGCCGAGCGAGCCGGCGCTGGCAGATCGCCAACTTGTGGTTCAAGCGCCCGGCCTTCTCGAACACCTCACGCGGGGCGACGGCGGCTTGCCCCCGACACATGAAGGTTGCGACGTGCTCGATCCGCTCGACGTTAGCTTCCATGTAGCGCCGTAGCGCATCCAGCTCGACGGCGATGCGGGGTGAGAGGCGGGAGTCGATCATCCCACCTCCGTATTGTGAGTCGCAAGCGAAGGGCAACTAGGCGCCTACGATGCGCGCCAATTCGTCGGCCCATCGCTCAAGCGCGGCGGTCTGAGCCGCCAGCCTCTCCGCGAACGAGTAATGCTTTCGCGTCACTCCCACGGGCGCATGTGCAAGGACGCGCGAGATCACACCGTCCTCGACGCCCAGCTCACCCATCCCGGTCGCGACGGTCTTGCGGAGGCTGTAGAATGTCCATGGCGCCATGCCTCCGAGCTGACTGTCGAGCAGCTTCTTGGCGTTGCTCCAACCAGAGAAGCCGGCGCCCGGGCGCAAGCCGAACACGTTAGGGAAGCCGGCGCGCTCTTGGGGCAACAGATCGAGGGCGGCCGGTAGGAGTGGGATGGGATGTCCACGGCGTGCCTTCATCCTCGCCGCTGGGATGCGTAGCAGGGAGCCCGCGCGGTCCACCTCGCTCAACTGCAAGCCGCCAATTTCACATGGCCTCGCTCCCGTGAGCAGGAGCAGTCTCACAATCCGCCCGATGTCATACATCCGCGACGGCTCGGCAGTGTGCCAGAGTGTCCTCATCTCCGAGGGCGTGAGCACGCGCTCACGCGGCTGCGACTTGCGCTTCTCGCGGCCGGCGAACGGGTTGATGCCCTCGTGCTTCCCGCGCGAGATCGCCAGGTTGAACACGACCGATCCCACCGAGATCGCGGAGTTGAACGTGGAGGGCTTGGTGATCGTGTCGAGCACGTCGGTCACGGCGGCGCGCGTAATTCGGTCCGCCCGCTGGAGGGTGAAGCACGCCAGCTCGACGTCGAGCAGCTTACGGCTATCGCGCAGGTACGAACGACTGAGCCCCTGTGCCTCGCCGTGTGCGAGCCACTGTCGGGCCAGCTCGCCAAAGGTGAGGGCGGGCCGCAGTTGGGGGATCAGGTTGTGAAGGGAAGTGAGCATGTGGGCAGTCTCCGGGTTTGAACGCAACCTGGAGGCCGGTGGGCGCTACACTAGCAACCGCCGCCCGGAGGGCGGCGGCCTCTTCCTAATCTGGGGGTCACAGGTTCAAATCCTGTCGGGGTCACCACAGAAATCATGTGCCGCCCAAGAGTGCGTGCTCCAGGTTGATTGAAAAAAGTGGCCGGGTGTTACGTGCTTACCGGCGTTGCGATGAGGCTTGGCGGTGGGGAGGAGATGGCGAGGTTGCATTAAGGAGGGGCATGATGGCCAACCGCACTCGAAGAACCATCAGACATCGTTTTTCTTAAGCGTTTCCTTGCGCTCGAGCCGCTCGAGCCGACGCAGCAAGAGCTGGATGTCCTCGGGTAGCTCTTCCCGGGTGATATCGCTCGTAACCTGACGCAATGTTTCGCCGACCTTGTCGAGGAAGACGATGTTGGCCAACTGCGGGTACTTCGATCTGGGGCGCATGCTGATCAAACGGCTCGGGTAGAGCTCCTCCGTTGGCTGCGCTCGGACGTTACGAAGATTTCATGTCCCGTGCTGTGCCGCGGGAAACAGGCGCTTAGCTGATTTGTGCCGCCAATCAGCAGCAAACACACGCGGCGCTCCCTATATGTCGGGCAAGGAGAGCGCCATGTACGAATGGATGTTGAAGAAGGACGGCGAAGCGGGCTTGAAAGGTCAGAAAGACCAGGACGTGAAAGCTTGGCTGCTGATTGGAGCGGTATTCGTGGGTACTCTGCTCGTCGTATGGCTGCCGGTTGTGATTGCAGCAATGCACGCAACACACTCGTGAAGTCGCCTGCCAGACCGGCCCACGGAGATATCGGTGCGCGCGGCTGAGAGGCGTCTGGGCTTCCAAACCAAGACGTATGAGGCGTGCGCGGCAACGAACGCGACACCCTAGCCAAGCCGCGTCGAAGGCGTACCTTGGTGAAAGACCATTTGCCATCGACCTTGGATCAACTTCCAAATTGAGCTTCGCAATCTGGATTCTCGCTTAGCTCCCGGACCGACTTTCTGGACGGTCCGATAAGTCACCAAGATGACGTCTGATGCGAGGCGCCTCGCAATGAAGTCCACCAGCGTTAGGCGGATACTTGGATCAGGCGGACCCTCCTGCTCCAGAGCTTCGATGACTTGTTGCTTGTTAAAGACACCGCCCGAGCTTCCAAATTCAACAAAGTCATCCGAGAGCAAGACACCAACTTGACCCGGTGAGCGACGAACCTCAGGTTTGAGGAGCTCCTCTTCGAGACGACGCAGCAATGCTGCTTCTGCGGAGACATTGTCATGAGACACCGCGTTCACCCTCCCAGTTCACTATTGCGCATGTGGTTAGTGCTCGTTCAGGGAATAGGGTCAACAGAATCCATTCCTCGCATGTCGCACAATGATGATGTTTCTGCGGCGCTACTCACCAATGACAATGCCATGCGATCGCCTCATTGAGGCGTCGTAGAAACTTGATCGTGCGACGTTACCGGAGTGGCTCTGTTGAACCCTATTCCCCGAATGACGGTTCTGAAGATGCGTGCGTCTTACGGAACGCTTCGACCGCCGGAGGCCCAGTGAGGAGACATCATGATGATACGGCCAGCGACGCAGGATGACGAGGAGGCAATCTGGAGGGTCATTGGCCCGACCATCCGCGCCGGTGAAACCTACGCACTGGACCGCGACATGAGCGAGACGGATGCGCTCGTCTACTGGATGGGATCAGACCGCGATACCTTCGTTGCTGAGGAGCAGGGCGGCGTTGTCGGAACGTACTTTCTCCGAGCCAACCAGGCTGGCGCGGGCGCCCATGTCGCGAACTGCGGGTACATGACCGATCAGGCCGCATCCGGTCGTGGCATAGCGCGCCGCATGTGCGAGCACTCGCTGGAGCACGCTCGCTCGCGTGGTTACCGCGCCATGCAGTTCAACTTCGTTGTCTCAACGAACGAGCGCGCTGTCGGTCTCTGGAAGGTGCTCGGCTTCGAGGTGGTCGGTCGCCTTCCGCTCGCCTTCTGCCATCCGACCCAAGGCTACGTAGATGCGCTCGTCATGTTCCGCTCGTTGCTGATCGCATGAGCATGACCAGCCTCGATATATCGCGATCAGCAAGACTTGAAAGGTCGGCGTTTCCGCGACGAACCTCTGAGCTGCACAGGTCAGCCACGGGTGCAGATAGCGAAGCTCAAAGACCCTGGCAATCGCGATCCATCCTGACCTACCGGTGATCGCACGGCCGTTCTATACTCGGCGGGTTGATCTGATGCTGGGGCTTGCCATGTATTTCTGGGCACTGATTGCGCTCATAGGGGCTTCCGTTCTTTTTGGCTTGTGGATCGGGCCGTAAGCGCCGCGACTACTTCCGTCAGTTGGAAATCTGGATCGATCTGTTGTCGGATCGAGACGCGGTGCTCAGCTCGGCGGCCAGCTCGGTGGCGTCTGGCTAAGGATATAAAATCCTTGTTCAGCCGTGCCCGTCAGCGCCCCGCCGTATTGCGCATCAATCAGATCGGCGGCGGTTAGCTGCCCCCGCAGCAACCAGCCATTTTTGCAGGCGGACTGTGGAAGGTTGCAGCCGGTCTTATCGACAGAGAAGGCGTAGAGTTCGCCACCATCACACTGGAACAGATAAACTTCGGTGAGGCGCATGCTACGTTCGGCGCACGAGGCCGATGAGGAAAAGCAAGATGAGTGCGCCTACTGTGGCGGCCACGATGTTGCCTGCGGTCGAGGCGGTATAGAGCCCCAAGCTTGGCGCCAGAATACCCGCTAACCCGGCGCCGAGAATGCCAATTACGATATTGCCGATCAGGCCAAATCCGTAACCCTTCACCAACACGCCAGCCAACCATCCGGCAACAGCGCCGATGATGACCCAGGCCAGAACAGATTCGGGAGCAAGCATGTGGGCCTCCATGAGATGCGCCATGGGAACAACGCGAGCGCCTGTTTGTTCCGCTCAAGCTGGAGCGAATAGAGAGGCCTACCCCATGAAGAGCGACCACTTGAGCTTTCGGCCAGGCTTTCGCCTTTCCGTCTGCAACGCCAAGTCGCAAGGCGCCGTGATGGTACTGGCAGTTGGCGGCAAAGAGGGCGATCCCGAGAATTTCCACCGTAGCGCCGACCAATGGCTCTACGTGGTCGAAGGAAGCGGAATAGCGATTGTCAACGGCCATAAAACCAAACTCAAGGTCGGCACGATCGTACTGATCGAAGCCGGGGACCGACATGAAATCCGCAACACTGGGCGCAGCCTGTTGAAGACAGTGAGCGTGTACGTTCCACCGGCCTATCGTGACGAAGAAACCGAGTTGCCTGCCGGCCGAGGCGCCTCCTGAACCGTAATGACACGTCCATCCAAAGTGCCTAAGGCCCTGCAGCCCATGCTGGCGACGCTCATCGATGCGCCATTCGACAGCAAGGACTGGGTCTTCGAGACCAAATGGGACGGCTTTCGGCTGGTGGCCAAGATCGAGGACCGAAGCGTCACCCTCTACTCGCGCGGCGGCCTGATCGTCAGCGACAACTACAAGCCGATCGCCAAGGCACTGGAAAAGACCAAGAAAGATGCCGTCATCGATGGCGAGCTCGTCGCGCTCGATGGGCGTGGCGTCTCTCGGTTCCAACTGCTGCAGAATGCTCTCAACACAACCGCGCACCTCCACTACTGCGTGTTCGACGTCATGTTCGTGGACGGCGAAGATCTCCGCGGTCAGCCCTTGGTCGAGCGCAAGAAGCGCCTCAAGGCGCTGTTGCCCAAGGACCCGTTGCTGATCTACAGCGAACATTGGTCGGAGCATGGCAAGCGGCTGTTCAGGGAAGCTGAGCACCAAGGCCTCGAGGGCGTCATGGCCAAACGGGCCGACAGCCGCTACCTGTCCGGCGCGCGCAGCAAGGACTGGCTCAAGATCAAGGTCGGCAAGCGCCAGGAGGCGGTCATCGTCGGGTTCACAGCGCCGAAACGCACCCGGCCGCGCTTCGGGGCGTTGGTGCTTGCCGTGCGTGAAAGGAAGGACTGGCGCTATGTGGGCCATGTCGGCACCGGGTTCTCGCACGCCGTGCTTGAGGAGCTCCACGCCAACATGCTGTCGCTGCGGACGGCGAAGTCGCCGTTCAAGCAGCGCATCAAGGATGAGGCGGTGACGACCTGGATCAAACCCAAGCTGGTCGCGGAGGTGAAGTTCACCGAGTGGACCAGCGGCGGCGAGATGCGCCACCCGGCATTCCTGGGACTACGGGAAGACAAAAAGGCGACTGACGTGGTGCTTGAGATGCCTGGCTTGTCGCTCAAATGACAGCGGCGCCTAGTTGGTGGATGAGTTGAAACAAAACAAGGAGTCAATTGTAACGCGTCGTAATCATTTCAACGTAAGCATTTGTATTCATGACACGGATTTCACGCCGCTCACTTCTCACGTCAGCAACGGCCGGTGCAGCCGCTCTCACCACGGCTAACGCATTGGCTCAATCGCCAGACCCGGTCGCGGGGAAGGATTACGATCCAGCTGCAATGGCAGCGGCCATATCCGCGAACCTGTTCGCGGACGATGGCTTGGCCCGTCCGATACCGAATACCCCCACGGCGTCGAACTTGGCTAAAGGGCTCGATCGAACCTTGGTCCTTGGGGGCGGCGGAGAATATTACGTTGCCTGGTACTGTGGGTTCTTCCACGGACTCGTTGAGAACGGCGTCGACCTCAACGTTGCCGAAATGGTGGTAGGCACCTCAGCCGGTGCTTACGCCGGATCATCGCTTACGTCCGGGGAGTTTTATCGTCTAAGAGCGGCCTTTGAGTTTTTCGGTCATTTCCCGGGACTGTTCGCCAAGCTTGCCCCGGTGTCTGCGCCCAACATCAGCCAGAAGCGGGCGCAGGAGATCAATTTCAGGGTCAAGGACGGCAGGCCGGACTCGATCCGCGCCATCGGCCACGCCGCACTGGCGGCGGACAACAAGGTCAACGGCAATGCGGTCGAGCGCCTGGCGGGACTTCTGACCGGCGACAGCAGAACCGATTGGCCGGTCGCGAAGATGTATACGACGGCCAACGATTGCTACACCGGCGAGCGTCTCGTCGTGGGGCAGGAAGTCGCGAGAAAGAACAAGATCCCCTTGGCGCACGCCGTGGCCGCCAGCTCGTCGTTGCCTGGCGTGATTGGACCAACGCTGCTCGGCCAGCGCTATTGCATGGATGGCGGAATTTCCAAGATCTGGGCACACACCGACGTGGTCGCGAGCTCCAAGCGCGCCTTGGTCATTACGTTGACCAACGGCTACGAGGGCAGCTTGCTGAGCGGCATCCCTCACGACATCTACAAAGAGATGAAGAACATCGAGGCCGTCGGGACCAAGGGAATGCTCATCATTGCGGGCACGCCCAAAGGCATCAACCTGCTGGATCCCAAACAGATCGAACCTGCACTGAGGGCGGGCTACGAGCGTTCCAAGAGCGAGGCGGAAAAGATCCGTCAGTTCTGGGCGTAGTTTGCATCCGAGCAACATCCGGCATGGTGAGCGGGCTCAAGGCGTCACTACGACTGACTTGGGATTTCAAGCCTACCTTAGCGGCTAGCGTTTCGCGCGAGTTCCGGCCCGCAGCCTCACTCCGGGGCCTCCTTCGTCCGACTTGCGACCATCATTCATCAAATGCCGGTTCATGTTCCGACTTCTCAAGCAATACCTTTCACTATCGTGGCAAGCTTAGCGCCCAAGGCCCAAGGGCCAATCGCTAGACGGAGATTTTGTGCTGCATGTGCGGCAAGTTCACCCAGCATTACTCCTGGCAGCAGGTCCATGCCTTCAGCCAACCCTTGGTTGGCGACCGCCCCGATGATCTGGTGGTCAGCACGCCAATGCGGCCAGCCTACATCCTGCGTCTCGACCCGGGCGGCCAGCGGGTCATGGTGCCGATGCGGTGGGGTTTTTCCGGTGTAAACGACAAGACACCCTCGAAGCCTCGGCACATCCACGCCCGCAGCGAGACGATCGATACGCTACGCACATTCGCCCAGGCCTTCCAGGAGGCCCGCGGGATTCTCATGGTGGCGACCTTCAACGAGGGCGAGGAGATCGGAAGCAAGACCAAGCAGTGGGTCATCACGCCGAAAGATCGGCTGCCGATTGCCATCGCGGTGATCTGCGAGCAGTGGACCAATGGCACCGACGTACTCGACACCTTCGTGATGGCGACGACATCACCCAATGCCCTCATCGCCCGCATCACCGACCGAATGCCGGCGATCTTGCTGGGAGAGACGTGGGCCACTTGGCTGGGCGAGATCCAGGCTCCCCTGGCGGACGTCAAAGAGCTGCTGCGCACCTACGAGGACGGTGGCAACTGGACGATGGAACCGCAACAGCCCTCGAGGCCCTCGCGTCCGTCAAAGCCCCCGAGCTCGCAGGGGCGGCTGCTTTAGGTTGGTATGCGTCAAAGCCGTCAAGAGCCGGCGAGGCGCTCGACTGGGAACAGGGCGAACCCGATGTCCAGTCTCTCCCAACTCGGCGCCGTCAGCGAGGCGCCCTTCCGGCCGCACTTGGAGCACCGGGCGCACCGACGCAGCAGATCGCTGGAAGCCTCTCCTCCCCATCGGATGATCAGCGGGGTCAGCGCCGTCGGCGCCCTTTGCAGGCACTTCACGTTCTCGCAGTTAACCCAAAGCCAGGTTTCCGCCGCAGGATGCGATGACTGCGGTGGCGCCCAACCCAAGGCTACCCAACTACAGATGACCCGCTGGGCTTGAAGTCACAGATTGTGACCTCAAATGCCCTGCGGGGAACTTTCCGTCCCCGCCGGTCCCGGACTTCTTAGGCCTCATGCTGTCTGTCCCTATAGATCAAGGTGGAGGGTAGGGCGACGTTGCAGCAGACCAGTAACCGCAGTCACGAGCACCTCGGGACTGGCGGGCTTTGAGATGTGCACGGCGTCGCCGCGCGCTCCGTCGACCTGGCTAAAGCCGCTATAGAGCACGATCGGCACGCCTAGCTCCTCAAGCCGTTCGCGCAGTTTTGAACCGTCATCATCGCCCAACGTGTGCCCCATGATGGCAGCCGATGGTAAGACATTCTCCGCAGCAATGAGAGCGTCTTGCAGTGACCGCGCAGTCACAACACTCGCGCCGGCTGATTTGAAAGCGTCAGCGATGTCCATCGCGATAAGAGGCTCATCCTCGCAAACGAGGATCAAGCAACCAGCCAAGCTGGTGCTGTTCATCGGACTATCCAGGCGCGGCTAAGCGCAAATGCCAGGGGGGCGGTCGCTTTTTGGTGGGCCGCAGGGATCCCGAGCCGTCGATCAATCCTCGACGCGCAACAAGCGTAATGATCGACTGGCAAAAGGCCATGAGCGCGTAGCTGGGCGGTCATGGTGTTGCGTATGCCTTTTTACCACGCGCCGCTTACGGCCAGTAGGGACACCTTCTAAAATAGAGCCCCCCTGCTTTCGGTGACGAAGGGGAGGCTCTCAGGGGGATACCGCCAAGACCGCGTCGCAAATTTCAAACTGACCCACTACCCAATGCCACCTCGGATTGACAGCCATCAACGGTGGGCCATGGCGTAGGGGAGCGCGGCTAAGCAGCTCACGCTATATGGGACGCAGGAGCCTCGTAGAGCGCACTAGCCAGACGCTCAAGCGCCTCGCGATGGACGATGAAGAGGCGACGCAGTTCGTCTTCCGTGAGACATTCGGTTTCGGCAATCTTCTCGAAGCCGGCGCGGGTGTGAAAGCATCGGACGCGCTTGTTCAGATCGTCCAACATTTCGAAATGAACACCCTCAAAGATTGCAGTGACTTCGGTTTCGCGGCGCCGGAGGAGCATGATTGCCAAACGCATTCGAAGAACAATCAGACATCGTTCTTCTTAAGCGTTTCCTTTCTCTCTAGTCGTTCAAGCCGGCGCAGCAGTAGTCGGATGTTCTCAGGTAGGTCTTCCTTAGCGATATCCGTCGTGGCCCGGCGCAACCCGTCGCCGACGCGGTCAAGGAAGACCACGTTCTTGAGCTGGGGATATTTTGGTCGCTTGTAGTACATGCAGGATTAACGCCGCTGTCTCGGCTTCTCCGTCGGACGGATACGGAACGATATGCTCCTATACGTAACCCGACCCAGCTGGTGCTGTTCCGCATGTAACCAGGCTGCATGCCTGAAATGCTTCGGAACGCGGCGACAAAGACTTGGTTGTCCCTGTAAGGAGCCAAGCGATGTATCAATGGATGGTCAACAAGCGTCAGCGCAGCGTGGAAGACGCGCGGCGGATGGCCGGAGATATGCGCGCCTGGTTGGTAATTGGCGCGATCTTCATCGGCACCTTGCTGGTCGCGTGGATGCCGATCATCTTGAATGTGCTGCATCACGCGTAGCGTCTATCCGATGCGCCACCGCTAAGCAGGCCTGATGAGCTCGATTTGTCGCGTCGCCGCGAAAGACCTGCTTGCCGAAGTAAGCGGATTGTCGAGGCGGCAAGGTCAATCCTGCCGCCCTTTTCTTCAGGCGCGTGCGTGATCTTCGCCCCGAGCATTGTGTTCAAGGCCACGGACGTCAATTGCGCGACCTCACCTTCACACTGGCCAACATGCGCAAGAATTACGTGCGCCAGACGGGAGTCGTATTCGTCGATGACGGGGCTGTCGCCTGCCGAGGACACCCCAGGCATTGTCAAACGCCTGGGCGCGCTCTTAAAGCCCGGCGCCCGGACGCCGCTGTCCGTCCAGTCCTCGGCCGCGCGAAAGACATCATCCGCATGTCACTCACGGCCCCAGCCGAGCAATGGTCGTGTGACTGACACGATAGGCGCGGCCGAGCGACCTGGCGTTTTCCCCCCCGGCTAGGCGCCGCCTGGCGTCCGCCTGTTGATCCGCCGAAAGGGCCGGCTTGCGGCCGAACCGCGCGCTGGCGCGCAGCGCTGCGGCCGGCATGGGCTCGCCCGACAATTCTCTGCCTCTCGTCCTCCGCCATGGCGCTCAGGAAGGCCAGGAAGCCCCTGCCGAGCGGCGTGATCAGATGCAAGTGCGGCTTATCCAGCACCTTCACCAGAGCGCCCCTGGCGTTGATGCGCCCGATGATTGCCACGCCGTCGATCATGCTGCGGTACAACGATCCCACTCTGCCAGCACCAGCACGTCGCCTGTACCAAGCGCGCTGATGGCCTTCTCCATCTCCGGTCGGTTCTTGATGCTCTTGCCCGACGCCCTCTCCTGAAAGATCCGGCCACAACCAGAGCCCCGAGCTGGCGATCCAGGTTCTGTCCTACTTTGAAGAGACCCGCGCGTAGCCGACTTTTGGCATCGAAAACACCCGGCCAATTTCGCACCGAATTATTGGCCACCAGAAACCCAGCATTGACGCGGGTTCGCAGAGGTGGTCGACAATTGATAAATTTGTTGGCCAATCATGCACTAGGTCGCTGTGCGCTTTCCCCCGTGGCAATTCGACTCCCCCGAAATGGGTCCGATCGGTGCGGCCACGTCTGCTCTTGAAGGGAGTTCAGCAACACATTCGAGGGCAAAGCGGACATCGGCCTTCAAGTCATCAAAGGTCGCATTTTCACTCAGCCGTCCTAAAGCTTTGTCCGCCATCGCAGCGCAAAACTTAGACGCAATCTAGAAGCTAGCCGTCTGTTTGGGGGCCCCGTTGCAGCAAGTGCCGGCGCTCGTTTGCCCACTTCAGTTAGAGCTGTATCTCCCTCAGGACGGGCTAGGATAGAAGCCGGAGGAGAAAGCCGTCTTTGCTCCACTGTCTCGGCTGGAGTATCTGCAGGTTCGGTCTGAAATGGCGAGATGATGGATTTCAACACGGACGGCCGTTGGGGCACAGCCAAATGATCAAGGCACGACCCGTACTCTTAGGTGACGTCAACGGTCTGTCTCGGGAAGCGATCGAGGCGCTTCCCGCCGCCGTCTACATGACAGATGCGGAGGGAAGGGTCACCTTCTACAACGAAGCTGCGGCCGAGCTTTGGGGCCGCCGCCCCCAGCTGGGTGAGTGTAAGTTCTGCGGTTCCTGGAAGCTGTATCGGCCGGATGGCACGCTGCTGCCGCACGACCAGTGCCCGATGGCAATAGCACTGCTTCAGGGGCGACCGATCCGCGGCGTGGAAGCGGTGGCCGAGCGCCCGGACGGCACGCGGGTTCCTTTCATCCCTTATCCCACGCCGCTGTTCGATGAATCTGGAAGGTTGACCGGTGCCGTCAACATGCTTGTCGATATCAGCGAACGCAAGAGGGTTGAAGCGGATCTCGCAGAACGACAGGCGCAGCTGGCGGTGTTCGTGGAGCACGCGCCGGCAGCGATTGCCATGTTCGATCACGACATGCGCTACGTCGCCGTCTCGCATCGCTACATCCTTGATTTCCGTCTTCCTCCAGATGCACTGCTCATTGGCCGGTCGCACTACGAGATCTTTCCCGACATCCCGCAGCGCTGGCGCGACGTTCATGCCCGCGTACTGGCCGGCGAGGAGTTGTCGCAGGAGGAAGACCAATTCGCGCGCCAGGACGGGAGCACCCACTGGTTGAACTGGTCCATGGCTCCCTGGCGCCGGGCCGATGGAAGTATCGGCGGTGCGCTCCTGTTCTCCGAGCACAGGACGGAGCAGGTCGAGGCACGGCACGCGCTTGCCGATAGCGAGGCACGGTTCCGGGCCACGTTCGAGAACGCCGCGGTGGGTGTTGCGATGGTGGCGCCCGACGGGTCAATCCTGCGCGCCAACAACAGCTTCGCCGGGATGCTCGGTTATTCCATCGAGGAACTCAAGGTGAGGACCTTCCAGGACCTCACACACCCGGACGATCTCGCGAGCAACCTCTCGATACGCAACAAGACACTCGTCGGCGAAACCGACGGCTACTGCATCGAGAAGCGCTATGTTCGCAAGGACGGCGGTATCATCTGGGCAAGTCTCACCGTCGGCTGCGTTAGGAAGACGGATGGTGGCGTCGACTATTTCATCTCCGTGATTCAAGACATTAGCGACCGCAAGCAGGTGGAGGAGCAGCAGCGCGTGCTGATGGCCGAGCTCGACCACCGCGTCAAGAACGCGCTGGCGACTGTCAGCGCCGTTGTCTCCCATACCCAGCAAGGAAGTAGATCAATCGCTGATTTCGTGGCGGCGCTCGATGGACGCATTCGCTCGATGGCACGGACACACGAGCTGTTGAGCTCGCGGCGGTGGGATGGTGTGTCTCTGTCAGAGCTGGTCCGGCGCGTGCTTGCTCCGTATGCCACCGGCAACAACGCCGAGATCGGCGGTCCCGAGGTGACGCTCAGCGCGGAGGCGGGCCAAGTGGTGTCAATGGTGCTGTACGAGTTGACGACCAATGCCGCAAAGCATGGCGCGTTCTCGGTCCACGATGGACAAGTTTCCGTTCACTGGCACGGCGCATTGAAACGGGATGCAGATGCCCGAATTACCATCGAATGGCGAGAAACCGGCGGTCCCACTGTTCAGGCTCCCGAAGCATGTGGATATGGAATGGAGGTAATTCGCGACCTCATCCCGTATGAGCTCGGTGGTAAAGTTGACCTCGCCTTCGCTGCCAATGGACTTCGCTGCCACCTGGAGATACCTACGGAGTGGCTGAGCGACGGCACTCGATCGTTCGCTGCGGTCAGTGGAGCCGGGCGGCGGCTGTTGTGCGGATTGCCGTGATCAAATCAGCATCGTTGAACGGCTTTTGCACGAAAGCTGCCACCATTTCTGCGGGCATCTTAGGGACGGCGTACCCTGAAACGACGATGACCAGGACGCCTTGGCGGTGAAGCTCTTCGATAAGGTCGTAGGCCAGTTCCTTCTTGAGGTTTATATCGACCAGCGCCAACTTCGGCATTTGTTCCGCCACTAGGCGCCTCGCTTCCCGTGTGGTCGCTGTCGGACCGATGATGCGCATTCCCAAGACTTCCAGCGCCGATCTCATGGCCTTCGCCACGTGCCAGCTATCTTCGACGATAAGCACGGGCACGTCCTTGAGGGCTGGAACCTCCGACATCGGACTTCGCGATTGTGACATGCAGTTCCCGAAGAGCTAGCCTCGATATGTCCGGAGCGCAGCGCTCAGCATGCACAGACCGTGGCGATGGCCTCAAGCCGATTTTGTGCGACACAGACCTCACCACATCGACGATCCGTAGGCAATTCGACTCCCCCACGATGCCAGCAGCAGTCTGTGGCGGTCCGGTCCCGAGCCAAGAGTAACGCGCGTAACAGCAGAGCCGCTCGGCCATCGGTAGCTCCCGACCTTTGCCATTGGCGAAGGGCTGGTGGGATGAGAAGCAACCAACGGAGACTTGGAAATGACAGACTCGCGGATTGCGCCCTGGATCAGTTTTGGCCTGTCGGCACTCGTTGTGCTCTTTCTAATGGCCGATGCCGCCGTAAGCATCTTTGCCCCGCACTTGCTCGCCGACGCGCAGGCCAAAGTGGGCTTGCCTTCCGAGCTCTCGCCAATGGTCGGCGGCATCATTCTCGTTTGCGCACTGTTCTTCGCGATCCCAAGAACAGCCACCATCGGAGCCATCCTCATCACAGCATTCACCGGCGGCGCAATCTGCACCCATCTCAGGGTCGGCGAGATCGGATCGCTGCCTCAGTTTGTCTCGCTCGCCCTGGCAACCGTTGCCTGGCTGAGCCTGTGGTTCCGCGACGCAAACGTTCGAAGAGCGCTCGGATTTGGCGGCTAGTCTAGGTTTCCGCCGCGATCGGTGACAGAACGTGCACACCGGTCACGCCGACACCGACCGCTATACAAACAGGCGCACAGGCGGCTCCGCACGCCGCCCTTGCGCGTGCTGCGGCGACTGCTATTCGCCGAAATATTTGAGGGCGACTTGGATGCCCTCGTCGTACATCTTCTGGAAGTCGGCCTGGAACTGGTCACCACGCTTGGTACTGCGATGGAAGAACTGCGTGACGTGCCCAATCGGCGTGCGCTCCTGCCGACCGACGGCTTCGATCTCGGTCGTCGACCCCACGTCTATCAGGCCATCGAGATCGAAGTCGACCATGTAGTAGAACAGCGCATCGATGTACACGCCGCGCGAAGGTTCATTGCGGATGCGTAGCATCTCAGCACGATTGCCATTTGGCGCAATGTGCTCGTAACACCAGCGCCGCTCCTCGAGCCGGATGCAGCCGACAGTCAATCCATCTCTCTCTAGCCATACGCGTTCCGTCCTCGACCGACTGCGCGAAAGGGTCTCTGGATATGGCATCTTCACCGATGTCACGAGGTTGATGACCTTGCGCACGTCTTCGCGCTCGGCAGCAGTGGCGGACAGAAGCGGAACGCACAGCATAAAGCTCGCGAACAAGAAAGGCTTAGCTGACTGGAGCATTGGCAAAACCCCTCGCAAAGAGCCGCGGAAAACGCAGGCGAACTCGGGCCTCGCCGTTCTCACAGGCAGAGCCCACGGTTCAACTCGGGACAGCCGTCAAGGTTCGCCGCGCACACCGATAAAGTTCATACCGGGCGCAACGTGTTGCTGGGATGCAATCCTTGGAGGGTGGGGCGGCGGCTCGCGTCGAATACCCATGCGGGCGTCCGCCGCCCGTGAAAACGCTATTCGCCCAGATACTTGAGTGCGACCTGAATGCCCTCATCGTACAGCTTCTGATAGTCGCTGCGAAATTGCTCGCCGCGATTGATGCCGCGGAAGAAAAATTGGCTCACTACCCCAACCGGAGCATGCGGTTGGCCATCGAGCCGGGTCGTGCTGCCGATGTCGACAGAGCCGTCCAGATCGAAGTCGTCAACATAGTGGTAGAGCTGACCGACCAGCAAGCCAGCCACTGGCTCGTTTGTGATGCGCAACATCTCAGCTCGCGCACCGACAGGTGCAACGTGCTCGTAGCACCACCTGACCTTGTCATCGAGACGCAGGCAGGCGGCGGTTGCGCCGTTAGTGTCCAACTGAACCCGCTCGGTGCGTGATAGATTGTTCTGCAAATTCCGTGGGAACGGCATCTTTACGCTGGATAGCAGGTTGATGACCATGCGCACCTGCTCACGTTCAGCGGCGTGCGCCGAAGTGAGCAACGTGCCGACCACGACTGCGCAGGCGAGCGTCAGAGTTCTGATGGTCCGAGACATGGAGATTCCCCTATTGTCGAAGCGGCGGCATGGAGAGGCGGCCGCCATCGCCATGGTGGCGCTCAAGTTCGTGAGCGTCTCAAGCCAACATCTCCGCCTGCTCGCAAGTTCCCGCTAGTGAAGAGGAGGAAGTACGGAGCGGCAGCGGTGTGGCATGGCCACCTCAGCGGGTCCGAGGAGTTTCCCTATCGCAGCAGAGGAATTCTAGGCTGAGCTCACGCAGACAGACTATCGCCTCATCTGCGCAACTTTGGTTTGGGGATAAGGCTCGCGGGGCGTTCGGCGGATCTAACGGTGCGGCACTAGCCAAGCGGCTTTGGGTGGCCGCGGCCTTCGCGGGATCGATGCCTGCATCCCGGATCGCCTTGTCTAGATCCGCGGGTGGAGGCGCTACGTCCGGCGCATGATTGCCAGCCGGGCAGCTTAGACGTCGGGAATGTGGGATGACCGAGCAGTTCGATCAACTGGACGAGCTTATCGTCACCCTGGGCGCGAGCGTGGGACGCCACGAAGATCGTCGATCTCGCTGCGCCTGCCGACGATGCTTGAGCGCTTCCTCATCAGCGTGCCTTCCTGATCAGGAGGCGACCGCGGGCGCCTCCGAGGCGATCTTCGGAAGCGCATCGCGCCAGAATTCTGGCGGTTGGGCGCCTGACACACAGTACTTGCTCAGCAGCAAGAAGAACGGCACGCCCTTGATGCCCAAGCTGTATCCCTCTTCCTCCAGTCTGGTCACCGCTTTGAGGCTGTCCTCGCCAGTCAGAGCCTGCTCCACCCCCTTCGCGTCCAGCTCACATTTTTTGGCGAGATTGCGCAAAGTATCGGCTGCGCCGATATCCAACCCTTCCTCGAAATAGCCGTGAAACAGGCGTTCGACCATGGCGTCCTGGCGACCTTGGCGGCCAGCCTCCCAGATCAGCCGGTGTGCGAGGCGAGTGTTGGGTGTGCGCTGCATCCGGTCGAAGGCGAACGCGATGCCGAGCTCGCGACCGGTCTCGGCCATCTTCAGATCGAGTTCCGCGCTGCGGGCATCGCCAAACTTGGCGGCGCGGTAGCTCCTGCGCTCCATCCCCCCAGCGGGCATTTCCGGGTTGAGCTCGAACGGGCGCCAGGAAAGGCTGATGTGCCCTGTCACGCTTGGGCTGAGCTCGGCAAGTGCGGCTTCCAGCCGGCGCTTGCCCACAAAGCACCAAGGGCAGATCACGTCCGAGTACACGGTGATGGGGATCGGGTCGACCACGGGCACCATCTTGCTGGTTGATGTGCCATATTAGATGGAGCGCCGCCCAGAGGATAGGAGTGGCACCAAAATAGGGGGAAACTTCTTTTGCCTGAGCGGATCGACAGCCGAGAATCGTGGCTGATTACGCTGGCTGCCCTCTTTGTCGCCTCAGTGAGCCTCGGTGCTCCCTACGTGGTGGTTGTTGCCCTCAAGCCTATTGCTGAAGAGCTCGGCGGCTTGCGGTCCGTCCCATCAGGCGCCATGTCGTTGGCTATGCTTGGCACGGGAGTCGGCGGTCTCGCCATGGGTTGGGTGGCTGAGCGTGTCGGTGTCCGGGCCGTGGTGATGTTCGGCGCCGTCATGGTGTGCGCCGGCCTTGCTCTGTCGTCGCGCGGCGAGGTCTGGCAGCTCTACGTCGGCCACGGACTTCTGATCGGCCTAATCGGCAACAGCGCCATCAACGCGCCCCTCTACATCTATGTCACCAAGTGGTTCGAGCGTCGCCGCGGGACCGCCCTAGCGCTGATCGCCAGTGGGCCGAATGTGGCGGGCGCGTTCTGGCCGCCGTTGTTCGAGCGCGCCATCGCCGCTTATGGCTGGCGCCAGACCATGGTCACTTTCGGGCTTGTGGTCGTAGGCATCGTAGTGCCACTGGCCGCACTCTTCCTGCGACCGCCTCCGGACGCGCCCAAGTCCGCGGTCGCAGCAGGGGCGGCTGCAGCGAAGGCACGAGTGCTCGAACTGCCGCCCAACGCCGCATTCGCGCTGTTGGCGGGCGCCTCGTTCCTATGCTGCATACCCATGGCAATGCCGGCAGCGCACGTGATCGCGCTGTGCGGCGATCTCGGCATGACGCCGGCAAAAGGTGCGGCCATGCTGACCGTGATGCTGGTATGTGCCTTCACCGCCCGGCAGCTGTGGGGGTGGCTGTCGGACAGCGTCGGCGGGCTGTTGACGTTGCTGGTCGGTTCGCTGGCGCAGACCGTAGCTATCGCCGGCTTTATGATTACCCAGGATGAAGCGGGACTGTTTGCCGTGGCCGGTGCCTTCGGGTTCGGCTTCAGCGGGCTGATCCCGGCCTACATCCTGACCGCCAGGCAGCTGTTCCCTGCACACGAGGCGAGCTGGCGCATCCCCACGTTGCTTCTCACCGGCATGTCGGGTATGGCGGCGGGAAGCTGGCTCGCCGGAGTGATCTATGACCATTACGGCTTCTACGCGCCGGCATTCGCCACCGGCCTCGCGTTCAACATCGCTAACTTCGCCATCATCGCCGGCCTCGTCGTCCTCTGGCGCGGGACACTAACGCACCGGGCCACGGCGCGTGTCCCTTAGCTTGTCCAGCATGCGACAGAAACGGCACCGTGAAACAAGCGCGCTGTGGGACGCAACGGAGCTTTTCGCTGAACTCTTGCAGCTTGCCAGCCGCCTAGGTGGGGTGCAGATTGATCGTGCGAGCGTGGGTTCTCGCCACGCCTATGGTTCGAACTACAATAGAAATGCCACCATCGAGCACACTCAAGGTACGGCGCAGGCGCGCAGGCTTGGTGTACGCGGATCCCTCGTTCGCATTTCTGCTGAACGCACCCGCTTTGATCGCGATTGTACTGCTCGTTGGCTATCCTATCGCCTACTCCGCCTGGATCAGCCTGCACAAGTACAACCTCAAGCGGCCACGTGTCTTCGACTTCGTCGGGTTCGACAACTACCTCAATCTCTTCCAGTCGGATGAGTTCAGGTCTGCCCTGTGGATCACGGTCGTGTTCACCACGCTGGTTGTTCCGCTGGTGGTCATTCTTGGGATCCTGTTTGCGCTCTTGCTCAATGAGAAGTTTCCCGGCTGCGGCTTCGTGCGCGCCCTGATCTTGTTGCCGTGGGCAATCCCGCCGGTCGTCAATGGGCTGATGTGGCAGTGGATATACGACTCCAAGGTTGGAGCCTTGAATGGCGCCCTCGTGGGCCTCGGTCTGATTACCGAGTACAAGGGATGGCTCTCGAGTCCGACCTCGGCGCTTATGGCACTGGTCTGGGCCGACGTCTGGAACATGGTGCCGTTGTCTGTGATCCTCTTGCTTGCAGCACTGCAACGTGTCCCTCCGGACCTATATGATGCGGCACGCGTAGACGGCGGCAACGCGCTCCAGCAATTCCTCTACGTCACGATGCCATGGCTGGCGCAACCGCTGCTGATCGTTCTCATCCTGCAAACCATGTCCGCGATCCGCGCGTTCGATGTCATCTATGTCCTCACCGCCGGTGGTCCCGGGACTGCCACCACGACGCTGTCGTGGAAGACGTATCTCACAACATTCGACAGCCTCGATTTCGGGATGGGCAACGCGTACGCCTATACGATCAGTCTGATCACTTTTGCACTCGCACTCGTCTACTTCCGCATCCTTTATCGAAGGGGCGAGTTCGAGACATGACGCGGCGCATCTGGTTTAGCAGGCGAGGGCTGCGATCACGCGGGCGGGTCTGCCTTCTGATGCTCGGCGGAGCCTTGGTCGTGATCTTCATTCTGGCTCCGTTCTCGTGGCTTGCGCTCACGAGCTTCATGCACGAGCGCGAAGCACTCACGGTTCCACCGCAATGGATTCCGAAGAACGCCACTTTGGATAACTACCGGACGTTCTTCTTTCCCTCGGGAACCCGGGCGGTCGTGGGTAGCCGTGCGGCCGAACAGACGCTGCCAAGCATGGTCAATTCGCTGATCGCGGCGGGCGGCACGGCGCTCATCAATGTGCTGCTCGGCTCGCTCGCCGGTTATAGCCTCGCGCGAATTCGATTTCCCGCTCAGACCTCGCTGTTGCTGCTCTACGTCGGCTCACGCATGGTGCCCGGCGTTGCGCTCATCGTGCCCCTCTACCTGACCATCAAGACATATGGGCTGCTCGACAACGTCGCGGCGCTCATCATCACCTACCTGACATTCACGCTGCCCTTCACGATCTGGCTCCTGAAGAACTATTTCCAGAGCATCCCTCGCGATCTGGAAGAAGCGGCGCTCGTCGACGGTTGCACCTGGTCCCAAATGTTGGTGCGCGTGCTCCTGCCGGTCGCGACACCCGGCTTGGTTGCGGCGGCCATGTTTGCGTTCATGACGGCATGGAATGACTATCTGTTCGCAGTCATTCTCACGAGCACGATCGCTTCCAAGACACTGCCCGTGGTCGTGGCGGGCTTCGCAACGGACGTGACGACCGAACGGACGCTGATGGCCGCCAGCGGTGTTCTGGCCGTGATACCGCCGCTCGTGCTCGCCTTCATGTTTCAGCGAATGATTGTGCAGGGACTGACGAGTGGAGCGGTGAAAGGATGAGGTCGGGAGGCTGCCCTTCCGTCTTCGGGTCGATGATCAACAAGGAGTAGCACCATGACGACACTGCGCACATCGAGGCGAGAGCTCTCTCGCCGCGGGTTCATGAGAACGGCAGCGGCGGCTGGCGCCGGTCTCTGCCTCGCCGGACCAGGCTTGATCGGCCGCGCGTCGGCACAACAAGCAACGGTTACGTTTGCGGGGTGGGCGTTTGAACCTCAGGTCGTCGAGGCAAACGTCAAAGTGTTCATGGATCAAAACAAGGATCTGCTCGTCAAATACACGCCGCTCGATCTACAGCTCTACAACGAGAAAATGATTGCGCTGTTCAATGCAGGCACGGAGCCCGACTGCTTCTACGTGCGCGATTCCAATCTCGGCGCCTGGGTCGAGGCCGGCTGGGTGCAGCCGATTGATGGACTGCCAAAGCTCGACGAGCTCAACAAGGATATCTTTCCTTTCAACCTGGATGCCATGTCCTACAAGGGCAAGCAGTATGGGACCCCTTACTACGGCGACATCTACGTCTACATGTACGACAAGAGCTCGCTGCAAAAAGCCAATGTGAGCAAAGTCCCGGTTACCCTCGACGATCTCAAGGCGGCTGCGCTGGAAGTGAAGAAGGCCGGGATCGAGAAGTACCCCATCCTGAAAGGTTTCAAGACCAACGTCGATGGTCTGTCCGAATTCTGGTCGATGGTCTTCGCCTCTGGGGGAAGCTTGTTCGACAAGAACATGGACCCCGTTTTCCCCAACGAGGACAAGACGGCGGTCGCCGTGTTGGAGTGGCTCGTCGAAGCCATGCACAGTTGGGAGATCCTCGACCCCAAGGGCCTGGAACTCGACGAGACGCAAGCGCGCGACGCGTTCCTGAGCGGGCAGGGCGTGTTCACATCCAACGTCGGCAATGTCATGCCGAGAGCCAACAATCCGCAACATTCCAAGCGCGCGGGTAACGTCAGACAGATGAAGTTCCCAGGGCTCAAGGATGTCGGTCGGGGACCGATGGGCTGGTCGCGGCTCTATTGCATCGGTTCCAAGACGAAGATGAAGGATGCGGCCTGGAGGCTGATCTACTACATGGGCGGCAAGGACGCGAACGGGCAGTACGTCACCGCCAAGGACTGGTATCTCAAGTACGGCGTCGGATATGCGTTCAAGTCGATGGACAAGGACGCCGACATTGTCGCGGCTCAGCAGCAGGCGGGATACGAGCCCGACATCCGCGGGCAGCAGTACGACACCGCCAAGGGCCGCGAGAACATCAAGGCGCCATGGTACAATGACTGGGACCGCTTCACCCAGGCCCAGATTCAGAACGCGCTGCTGCGCCAGATCAAGCCGCTCGAAGCTCTGCAGGCCTCTGCCAAGAAGGCTCAGGACCTGAAGAAAGCTGGCTGAACCGCAAATCGGATTGTCAGGTGCCGCATGCATGTCGTCGAACGCGAAGGCAGTTCACCCACGGTCGTTTGTGTCCACGGGTATTGCCAATCTTCCGCTTATTGGGAACCGACGCTGGAGCGTCTATCCCTGGACGGTGTGCATGGGATAGCCGTCGATCTACCCGGCTTTGCCGCTTCGGCGGCGGAGCCGGGCCCATACACCATGGAAGGCCTTGCGGATGCATTGGCTGGATTTTTGGATTCGAGGCGCTTGGAGCGCATCGTTCTGGTTGGCGGTTCGATGGGTGGCGTCGTTGCTCAGCATTTCGTATTGCGGCACCCAGGGCGCGTGTCCCGGCTGCTGCTGGTTGCCACTGGCGCATATACGGCCGATCCTCAAACCGCACTCACCAAGGCCGATGCGATGGAGAAGGGAGCCTGGGATGAGACGACTGTCACACCGATCGTAAATGGCTTCTTCCGTAAGCCACCGCCCGCTTCGGAAGTTGTGCGGCTGCGGGGCATCGCCATGATGACGAGCAAGACGGCGGCGATCGAGGCCGCCCGTTCAAATGCGAAGTCGCGCACGCTTGAGCGACTTTGCGACATCAAGGTACCCACGCTCATCATCCAGGGCCGGCACGATCGCGCACGTACACCCGAGCATGGCGCCGAGATGCGGGATCGAATTGCTGGGGCGCACCTCGAGATCCTCGAGGGCTCAGGGCACACACCCCACTTGGAAGAGCCCGACGCCTTTCATCGCCTGGCCATGCCCTTCCTTCTTGGCGGCCGCTAACTTCAACAAACCTCGCGAGGATGCCCTTGGTGATGATGATTCCAGATCTGAAGGACAAGGTATGCCTGGTGACGGGTGCGAGCCGCGGCATTGGCGCCGCCGTTGCGCGCGGCTTTGGTGTGGCCGGCGCACGGGTGGCCGTGCACTACAATTCGGCTCGGCAGGAGGCGGAGGCAGTTGCCCGCGACATCGCAGCAGCCGGCGGTCGCGCGCACATCCTGCAGGGGGACATCAGCCAGACCGGCACCGTGGAACGCCTCCTGAACGAGGCGGTATCGGCATTCGGGCGGCTCGACATCCTGATCAACAATGCAGGCGACTTGATCCGCCGCTACCCAATTGCGGAAACGTCTGACGAGTTTTTCGACGCGCAGATCGCCACCAACGTCAAGCCGGTGTTCGTCGCCTGCCGTGACGCTATCGGGCAATTCCGCAAACAGGGCGGATGGCGGCGTCATCATAAACCTGAGTTCGGTTGCGGCGCGCACCGGCGGGGGAGGCGGGTCGGGCCTGTATGCCGCTTCAAAGGCGTTTGTCGCCACCCTTACGCGCGCCTACGCCAAAGAGGTCGCCGGCGAAGGCATCCGCATCAATGCGGTATCACCGGGCGTTATCGACACGCCCATGCAGCAGCGCACCACCCCAACGAAGCAGATTACTGCCGCCTTGGGCGCAATTCCCATGAAACGCATGGCGACCGCCGACGAATGCGTGGGCACGTTCCTGTATCTCGCCTCGAACGAGATGAGCGGTTACGTCACCGGCCAGGTGGTTGAGGTGAACGGCGGCCTGCTCATGCCCTGAGGCCCTCCAGCCCCCTCGAATTACCGCGGCAAGTTGGACAGCCTAGCAACGTCCGCTCTCCCCTCAACAAGGGAACATGCACGATTGCCCAAGCAAGAATGTTTTGGGTCAGAAGCGGTCCTCACGACAGCCCGCAAACGACGTCTGCTTTTACCCCTATGAGCGGAAGAAGCGGCCTATCGCGCTGCGGGCTGCCATCAAGTGCTCGGTAGCGGCCATACCTATTTGAGCTGATCCTGAGCGCTGCACAGTCCTGAAACTGACTTTCCAAAGCCCGTGCGGCGGAGGTTGTCCGTTGTCGGGCGGATAGCCAGTTAGGGTCTCGTTAACGGCGACTCGCGCAGGTTGCCGCCGTCGGCTTCCCCCGACCCCGACGCGTAGTGGCCGTCGCGCTTTAACTCCGCAAGCGCGGCGACCTCAACCCTGCGTCCGTACGTGGTGCGGCATCCATTCGGACTTGCAACGGCTAACGGCCGGCTCGCCCCTCGGCGATCTTGGCCAGCTGTTCGTATGCAGCAGCGATTTCCAGCATGGGCTGCTTGGACTCTGGATCGGTCAGTTGATCGGCCATGCGGCGGGCTTCGTCCGACTTCTGCCGCCAGTGCGCAGGATCGTCGATCGGGCTCGGCTTGTTCATGTATGACGGGCACTCAAACTGGGCACGATCCAGCCCATCTTGAACCACGTCACTACACGCCGACGCTATGTCATTTGGTATCGTCCTGATCTTTTTTTGGTTTGCGCTCTTGAGCACGCTGGGCGAGGCGTTCATACGCTTGCGCGATGCTCAGCAAGAGCACCTTGGCTTCGGGATCAGTCAACTCGTCTGCTGCATCGCGGGCATCCGCCGCTAAGTGGCGCCAGCGAGCGACAGGCTCGTCATCCCCAGATGGCATGGCACTGTCCCGGCAATCCCCCGCACAAGAACGCGTGGCACTTCAGGCGGTTCCCCCATTAGTAGTTCTTGCGTCTGCACGCGGGTAGGACGATCCTTATGTCCTGCGGCGGAGGGGCCGGCAATGACTGCGGCTGGAGGGGCCAACAACCCGCACGGCACCGTTCTGGTTGTCGAGGATGAGCTGTTGATCCGGCTTGACCTCGCCGACCAATTGCGGTCGGCAGGTCTCATTGTCATCGAAGCCTCAACGGGCGATGAGGCATTGACTGTCCTCAAGGCGAACGACGCCATCGACTTGGTAGTCTCGGACATACGCATGCCTGGGGCGACGGATGGCATGGAGCTGGCGGCCTGGCTGCGCCGGGAAAGGCCCAAGATCAAGATCGTACTTGTATCCGGGTACACAGCCACTCAAGACATGACAACCGTGGCCGACGTGGCGCTTGGAAAGCCAGTGGACCGTTCGCTGTTCGTGCGTGAGGTTGAGCGATTGCTCGGGGGCCAATGAGGGGTGACCGATAGCGCCGGCAAGGCCCCGCGTCTGTATCCCAAACGCCCCATGCGCGAAAGTTGCGCAACGTCCTGGAACGGGACGTGGTGTCTCGCGTTTGGCTTCACACCGCTGGTAGCCAGCCAGAAGAGAGCCAGCCAGAGCGGAAGGTCCGTCGCATGCTTCGCATCAACTACATGCGTCCCGAGCAGATGCCGCCGCATCAACGGGACTTCCCCCGAAGACAGCAATCCGAACTGTCCGGCGCCGCCGGTTCTCGAGGCCTGGCCCTGATGGTGGCTTGGTATCTCGTCGCGATGTTCGCGGGCATTCTGTTGCTGGGCTATCTGACTGCATCGGAACGGCCACGCACCACTACCGCGGCCGCAGGCAGCGCGTTGGCCAAGTAGGCGTGTCATGGAAAGCCTCAATCACGAAGTCGCCCTGCTGGAAATGCGCACGGAGCAATTGCGCATTCATCTGCAGTCGGTTCCGGCGTCAAGCACGGAAGCGCGCAAGCTGCGGTGCGTGCTCAGTGCGATGAGAACGAAGATCAGGACGCTGAAGCGCTTCGCGCGTGCCGCCGGGGTGGTGGGTCGCGGCAAAGCGACGTTGCACTAGCGCTCAACGGTATCGGCGGATTTGGCCGACGCATCGATCCGCTTGGCCGTCTCCTAGTTGCCCACTCTCGGCTTCATCTCCGGCAGCGGTTGCACCCTCTCCATT
>CAWIZC010000027.1:0-153881 GCA_963840445.1 uncultured Alphaproteobacteria bacterium
GACCGCCTCAATCGCGCCCTCGACGAGCTGCAGCTCAAATCCGCTCGTCCACACCTCGCCGGCCCCGCGCGCACGCCGGCAGCCTCCAACCTGCAGCACAAGGCGGCGTTCGAGACCTACATCCGCAAGGGCGACGCCGCCGCTGTCCGCGATCTCGAAGCCAAGGCGATGTCGGTCGGCCCGGCACCGACGGCGGCTATCTCGTGCCTGTCGAGATCGAGCGCGCGGTCGAAGCGCCGTGCGCGATGTCTCGCCGATCCGCGCCATCGCCGGCGTCCGCCAGGTGTCGGCCTCGGTTTACAGGAAGCCGTTCCCATCACGGGCGCCGCGGCCGGCTGGGTGGCGGAGACGGCGGCGCGGCCGGAGACCGACTCGCCGACGCTCGCTGCTCACCGAGATGCAGTTCCCGACGATGGAGCTCTACGCCATGCCGGCGGCGACCCGGCGCTGCTCGACGACTCGCGCCGTCGACATCGACGAGTGGATCGCCGAGGAGGTCGCGACAGCTTCGCCGAGCAGGAGGGCACGGCCTTCGTCAACGGCGACGGCACCAACAAGCCGAAGGGCTTCCTCACCTATACGAAGGTCGCCGACGCCTCCTGGACCTGGGGCAACATCGGCTACATCGTGACCGGCGTCGACGCGGCTTTCCCGACGCGCGGCCACCGTCAACCCCGCCGACAAGCTGATCGACCTCGTCTATGCGCTGAAGGCCGGCTACCGCGCGAACGGCACCTTCGTGATGAACCGCAACACCCAGGCCGCCATCCGCAAGCTCAAGGATGCCGAGGGCAACTACCTGTGGCAGCCGCCGCGCCAAGGCCGGCGAGCCGTCGCTGCTGATGGGCTATCCGGTGGCCGAGGCCGAGGACATGCCGAACATCGCCGCCGACAGCTACGCGATCGCGTTCGGCGATTTCGCCGCGGCTATCTGGTGGTCGACCGCGTCGGCGTGCGCGTGCTGCGCGATCCCTACATCCGCCAAGCCCTACGTGCTGTTCTACACGACCAAGCGCGTCGGCGGCGGCGTGCAGGACTTCGACGCGATCAAGCTGCTGAAGTTCGGCGACTGATGGGAGTTCCCCTCTCCCACGGCTTCGTGGGAGGGGGTAGGTGAGGGGCAGCAACATTCTCCGGAGCAAGCTTCTGCCCCTCACCCCGACCCTCTCCCCGTAAGGACGGGGAGAGGGAGTTCTCCCTCCCGAGATCGAGGTCAGGCTGGTGCCGGACTGATGTTGCGGCCCGCGATCGCCGTGACGCTCTCCGCCGTCGGCCTGTCCTCGTGCGAGAAGCGCTCGCCACGCCGACCCCCGCGGCGTCGGCAGCGCACGCGGGCGGGATCGCCTGCCGCCTCCTCCGGTGCGGTCCCGCCCGCCCCTCTTTCAGATGTCAGGGATCGGGTTCCAGGCAATAGCGCCTCACTGAAACCTGACCCCTGAAACCTAACTTCCGAAGGAACACCGATGGCCCTCGTTCTCACCGCCGCCCCAGCCGTCGAGCCCGTCTCGCTGGCCGAGGCTAAGACCCACCTGCGTGTCGACGGCAGCGCCGAGGACACGCTGATCGCGAGCTTGATCATCACCTCGCGGCTGCACGTGGAAGCAGCCCTCGGCCTCGCGCTTATCACGCAGAGCTGGTCGTACTTCCTCGATGCTTGGCCCGCCGGCCCGCATGTCCGCCTGCCGATGCGCCCCGTACAGAGGCATCGACGCCGTCCAACTCTACGCTCCCGACGAGTTCGTCGAAACGCTGAGCCCCGACCTCTACCTGCTCGACGGCGCCGCCGTGCCGCCTCGTCTGATCCGTCAGGGATCGCTCGCCTGGCCTGCGCCCAGGCGCACCGCCAACGGCATCGAGATCGCCTTCACGGCCGGCTTCGGCAACGCCGCCGGCGATGTCCCGGCTCCGATCCGCCAGGCCGTCCTGCTGCTCGTTGCCCACTGGTACGAGCACCGCGAGCCGATCGAGATCGGCGCCGCGGCCACCGCCGTGCCGCACATGGTGTCGGAGCTGCTGCAACCCTATCGCCGGGTGAGCCTCTGACACGCATCGGCGCTCTCGACCAGCGCCTGACGCTGGAAAGTCCAAGCCGCGCGCCCGACGCCGGTGGCGGTGCCATCGTCACCTGGCAGGCCGTCGGCGACGTGTGGGCCAGCGTGCGCCCCATCACGGGCGACGAGCGCCTGCGCGCCGACCAGGTCGCAGGCCGCGTCACCCATGTCGCCGTCATCCGCCGCCGATCCGGCGTGACGCCGTCCATGCGCTTCCGCTCCGGCACGCGCGTGCTCGAGATCGTTGCCGTGCTCGACGCTGTTCCGCGCAACCGCCTCCGCTGCCTGTGCGAGGAGCGCTATCTGTGAAGGTCTCCGCCCGCATCATCGGTACCGCCGAACTCGCCCGCCTCGACGTTACCCGCCTGCGCGACCGCCTCGTCGCCGCCCTCGAGCGCGCGGCGCACTCATCACCGCCGGTCGATCGCGCGCGCGACACCGATGTTCGCCAACGCTTCGCCTCCCCTTGAGGGGGGAGGGCGGCGCGCCATGAGTTAGCGACGCTCTCTTGCTTCGTCCGTTCCAACTACGCAACGCGCGTCGCTAACTCCATTCGGCGCGCCGGGTGGGGGTGTCCTCAGCACATTCGCCGCCATCACCCCCACCAGGAACGCCATCGGGCTTAGCCGGCCGTTCGTGCAGCGATGGTAAGGCCGTCTAAGTCCGTGGCGTTCCATCCTCCCCCTCAAGGGGGAGGCGAAGAGGGTAGCCTACCCATGCCATCTCCCGCCTGGTCGCTGCAGAAGGCGCTGTTTGCCGCGCTCGTCGCCGACGCGCCGCTGCTGGCCCTGCTCGGGGGCGCGCGCATCTACGACGACGTGCCGCAAGCCTCGGTCTTTCCCTACATCACGTTCGGCCCATCGACGGCCCGCGACTGGAGCACCGCCAGCGATACCGGCACCGAACACACCATCACCCTCAATGTGTGGTCACAAGCCAAAGGCCGCGCTCAGGTGCACGAGATCATGGCCGCGGCGCGCGAGGCCCTGCATGGCCAACAGCTCACCCTCGACGGCCACCACCTCATCAACCTGCGCCACGAGTTTTCCGAAGCACGTCGTTCCGCCGACGGCGAGACCTACCACGGCACCGCCCGCTTCCGTGCCGTCACCGAGCCCGGGTAGCTCCGAGCTCTGCCTGTTCTCGGGTCTTGTTTGCTGTCATGGTGGCAAGCAGGCCACCGGGAGCAGCCATATATGCAGGAGACGACATCCAGTGCCGCCGGCCGGCTTGAACGGCTGATCGGCCGCATGGTGGTCGTTGAGCGCCGGGAGATCCCGCAGCTGCTGGCGTCCTTTGCCTTCTTCTTCTGCGTGCTTGGAGCCTACTACGTCATCCGCCCCGTGCGCGAGGAGATGGGGGTCACGGTCGGCCGCGAGTGGCTGCAGACCCTGTTCGTGATCGTGTTCTTCGTCATGCTGGCCGCCGTGCCGCTGTTCGGCTGGGTCGCATCGAGCTTTGCCAAACGGCGCATCGTGGCAATCGTCTATGCCTTCTTCATTCTCAATCTGCTCGTCTTCTGGTTGCTCTTCAGCATCGGCACCGTCGGCGTCTATATCGCCGGCACGTTCTTCGTCTGGGTCAGCATCTTCAACCTGTTCGCCGTCTCGCTGTTCTGGAGCACGATGGCCGACAGCTATTCCAGCGACGATGCCAAGCGCCTGTACGGCCTGATCGCGGCCGGCGGCAGCATCGGTGCCATCTCGGGACCGCTTATCACGCAAAGCCTGGTGCACGTTGTGGGGACGGCCAACCTGCTGCTGGTCTCGGCCGCCCTCTTGTGTGGCGCGCTGGCCGCAGTGCACACGCTGCGCAATGCCATCGGCACGGCGGCGTCGCAGGAGGAGCACCTGGCGCAAGGCGGCCTGCTGGCGGGCGCGCTGAACGTGTGGCGTTCGCCCTATCTGTTTCGCATCGCGCTGTGGGTGCTGCTCGCCAATCTGATCGGCACCTTCTTCTACTTCGAGCAGGCGCGCATCATCGGCGCAACTTATGCGGTTGCCGCCGACCGGGTGCAGCTCTTTGCCCGCATCGATCTTGTCGTCAACGCGCTCACCATCGTGGGGCAGCTGTTCGTAACTGGCCGGCTGCTACAGCGTGTCGGCATCGGTGTGGCCGCGGCGGCGCTGCCCGTATCGGGACTGCTCAGTCTGCTGGCGCTGGCTGTCGCTCCCGTGGCCGCCGTCATCGTCGGCGTCATGATCGTCGAGCGCGCCGTCACCTTCGCCATCGCCAACCCGGCGCTGCGTGTGCTGTTCACGGTGGTACCGGCCGAGGACAAGTACAAGGCGCAGAATTTCATCGACACCGTGGTGTTCCGCGGTGGCGACGCCGCCAGCGGCTGGCTGTTCGGCAGCCTTGCCAAGAGCCTTGGCGTCGGCATGTCGACGGTTGCGTTGCTTACCGTCCCGATCGCTGCGGTCTGGACCGCCCTGAGCCTGACCCTCGGTCGCCGCCAGGTGGAGCTTGCCGACACCAGTTCGCCCAATCAGAGCTAGGTCCTGGCGATCCTGGTCGAATCGCGATCAGCAGTCACTACCAGGTGCTGAGCCCGTCGAAGCGCGACATCGCCGTACTCATTCGCCCTACGACAGGCTCAGGGCCGGGCCTGCTTCTACCTTGACCGGAGGATCCCGGCTCGGCGCATCACTCGTCCCCATCCGCCGCGGCGGCGGAAGGCACAGGATCGAACGGCTCGCGGCGCGGTACGTGCGGCGGTCGCTGCACCCGCACCTGTGCTTGACCGCGATGCGTAGCCTCGATGCGCGCCACTGCACTAAGACACCCGTGCATGGCCGCTCGGGGCGCAGCAAGCGCCGCCGTTGCGTTGGCAAACGAGATCAGCGCGATCCCGAGCCGGGCCATTCTGATGCTGTGTCTCAGCTTGACGGGCAACGCCTGACCTCCTGCGCGGCCGTGTCGGGTCGACACGCCATGCGTCAGGTACGGGCTATGTCCTGCCCGAGATGCCACGAGCTGAGCGCGAACCGATCAAATCGGTGGGCATCACCTGTGATCCGTCGCTGCGGTATCGGACCTTCCGAGCCGACGCTTCGCATCGCGCAATCCACCGCCATCCCCGAAGCCGACGCGCAGCGCAGGCTATCGGGGATCCAGCCAAGAAGGATTCCCCTGATGTCCGCCCAAAAAGGCAAAGACCTGCTCCTCAAGGTCGATAGCGACGGCGCCGGCACCTTCGCAACGGTAGCCGGCATGCGCTCGCGCTCCATCGCCTTCAACACCGAGACGGTCGATGTCACGCATGCCGAGTTTGCCGGCCGCTGGCGCGAGCTGCTGGCCGGGGCCGGGGCCAAGCACGCCAAGGTGTCGGGTTCCGGCATCTTCAAGGACGCCGCCTCCGACGCCCTCATCCGCAGTTATGTGTTCGACGGCACCATCCGCGACTGGCAGGTGGTCATCCCCGACTTCGGCACCGTCGAGGGCCCCTTCCAGATCGCCGCCTTCGAGCTCAACGGCCGCCACGACGGCGAGGTCGCCTTCGACCTCTCCCTCGACTCCGCCGGCGAACTCACCTTCACCGCTTCCTAAGGCACCCCTTCGCCTCTCCCCTTGGGGGAGAGGACGTGAGGTCATGACTTGCGGCCGCTCTCTCCATGCCGGAAACCGAGTGCGGTGCTCGCGGATGCGGCCGTAAGTCATCTGGCCGAACTGGTGAGGGGTGCCTTCAGTTATTGTATCAGTTGCGGTCCATCGCAGGAGCAACGCATGACCTCTATCGAAGTGTTCGAGCGCAAGGGTTCGCCCGGCACCTGGAGCGTGGAGGCGATCGGGTCCGATGGCGAGATCTATCAGGCGCTCTTCATCGGCCCGGAGGCGCGCGAGCGCGCGGTCGAGTACGCGAAGTTCAAGTACGGCCTCAATAGGTGACCTCCACGTCGATATCCTTAACGCACGTCTGGGGACGATTGTGGTTGTCGCCAGTTTGCCACGGCCCATTGCGCGATTGTGCGCCAGTGATGTCGTCCACACGCATGCACCGCCACTCGCCGCCGGGCTGCAGGCCCTTTGACGACCCGCCGGCGAACTGAAAGGACAGCACCATCGCCTGACCGTCCTTTCCCCTGCCGATCACATGCGGGCAGATCTCGCGGACTAGGCCTTGGCATGTGCAGGTCACCTGCTTCTTGTTGATGATCGCGTCGCGCAGAACCGCGTAAGACATGACATCCAATCTCCACCCTGCAGAAGATGGAGGTAATATGCGTGATTCGCATATTTAGGGAAATATACGCCTACTAGTGTCCCCCGCCGCTGGCGTATTCATTCTCCGGCGCCGGGTTGTGCGAGTTGAACTGCCGGCTCTGCAGATTCTCCATGGTGAAGTCGGCGCTCGGCAGGTTGAACAGGTCGGCCAGCTCAGCCCGCAGCCGCTGGTAGTCCTCGGCCGACACGCCGGCGTTGCTCTTCTCCAGCTCCTGCAGTGTACAGGCGGCCGCCAGTGCGTACGGCACCGCGCGCTGCCCGATCTTTGCATCGGCGATGGCGCGCTTGGCTTGCAGGAACGTGTAGTACTTGGCCGACCCGAACGACTTCGCCAGCTGCGTCGGCAGGGCGGCGACGATGGGTCTCAAACGCCGGTAGATGAAATACTTTTCCAGGAATGCGAACATCGCCCGATCCTCCGGGTCTGACGCCCCCAACAGCGTAATCGCATCATACCGCAGCCCACTGCCATCGTCAGTTACCCAGGATACTGCCCATGCCGAACCCGCACCGTGGCGAGATCGAGGCCTGCCTCGACGGCCAATCCTTCCGCCTGTGCTTGACGCTCGGCTCGCTTGCCGAGTTGGAGCACACCTTCGGCCACGAGGACATGCTGTCGCTGGCCGAGCGCTTCCAGTCGGGCCGCCTGTCCGCCCGTGACGCGCAACGCGTCATCGGTGCCGGCCTGCGCGGCGCCGGCCATGAGATTCTCGACGACGCCGTCGGTCGCATGCAGGCCGAGGGCGGCGTGGCAGGTTATGTCGACATCGTCGCCCGTCTGCTCGGCGCCACCTTCGGCGGTCCCATCGTTGGCGCCGTCGCCGGCAAGATCGCCTCCCGCCATCGACGCCTTCGCGCCGGGGGAGGGACGCGGCAGCTCAGGAGACACCCCCGGCCCTTTCCCTGGAGCGAGGTGATGGCGGCGGGCCTCGGCCTGCTGCGTCTGCCGCCCGCCCACTTCTGGTCCATGACGCCGCGCGAGCTGCAAGCCGCACTCCGCGCCTTGCTCGGTCCTGCCACCCACGTGCCGCTGGCTCGCAGTACGCTCACGCAATTGATGGACCGCTATCCGGATCGGTGACTATCAGAGCTCCGATGCCGCGATCCGTCCTACCGCCTCCAGCACGGCGTTGCGCGCATCCGACGAGCCAGGCGCCTCCGCGAAGTAGGCCGACACGAAGATCGGCGCGCGACCGGCCGGCCAGGCAATGGCAATATCGTTGGTGGCCCCGTTGCCGCCGCTGCCGGTCTTGTCGCCCACGCGCCAATCCTTGGGAAGTCCGGCACGCAGGCGTTTGTCTCCCGTCTTGTTGGCGACCAGCCAAGTGGTCAGCTGCGCGCGCGACGCTGCCGACAGCGCTTCGCCGAGCAGTAACTTACGCATGGCCTCCAGCATGGCCGCCGGCGTCGTGGTGTCGCGCGGATCGCCAGGTGTTGCCTCGTTGAGAGAGGTCTCGATGCGGTCGAGCCGGGTGATATCGTCGCCGATCGACCGCACAAACGCAGTCAATTCCGGCGGTCCACCGAAGCTCGCCAGCAACAAGTTGGCGGCCGTGTTGTCGCTGACCGTCATGGCTGCCGCGCACAGGTCGGCAACGCTCATGCCGCCTGCGCCGACATGGTCTTTCGTCACCGGCGAATAGGTGACGAGATCGCTCTCGGCAAACTCGATGCGCCGCTCGAGGCGCTCCTCGTTGCGGTCGACGCGTGCCAGCACGCATGCTGCCGCCAGGAATTTGAAGGTGCTGCACATGGCGAACCGCTCGTGCGCCCGATGCTCGATGCGAGTGCCGGTCGCCATATCCATCACAGCCACGCCAAGCCGCCCGCCGTTGGCGGCCTCGAGATCGGCCAGGCGCGCTGCGGCTGCATCGCCGGCAGCTGCGCGCTCGATCGCCCAGGCCGACATCGTCCCTGCCAGGATCGCGCGGCGAGTGATCAAGGCGGGCATTGGCAATCTCCACAGGTTCGGTCGGCCGGCTAGTTCGACGCCTGCGGCGGCGATTTTGTGACGTCCGATACGCGAGGCCGCCATGGCTGACGAAACCGCACCAACCCTCACCGTCGTCATCGACGCCGACACCAGCCCGCTGCAGCAGCAGCTCGCCGATGCCGCTCGCCTCAGCGCCCGTTTCAGCAGCACGCTCGGCAACGCTTTCGTCGACGTGGCGCTGCGCGGCAACCGGCTGGGCGACGTGCTGCGCTCGCTCACCCTCAGCCTGGCCGAGCTCACCCTCAAGGCCGCCTTCAAGCCCCTCACCGACCAGATCGGCAGCGGCCTCGCCGGCCTGCTCGGCGGCGTCGCCTTCGCCAAGGGCGGTGTGGTGGCGCGTCCCCTGCCGGTGCCGTTCGCGCAGGGCGGCGTGATCGCCAGCCCCGTCGCCTTCCCGCTCGATGGCAACCGCCTCGGCGTCGCCGGCGAGCGCGGCGCCGAGGCCATCCTGCCGCTCGCCCGCGGCCCCGACGGCAGCCTCGGCGTCCGCGCCGAAGGTGGCGGCGTCAACATCACCTTCAACGTGTCGAGCCCGGACGTCGAGAGCTTCCAGCGCTCCGAGACCCAGCTCGCCGCCCTGCTCGCCCGCGCCGTCGCCCAGGGCCAACGCAACCTGTGAGAGGGGCAATTGGCAGTGGGCAGTAGGCAGCAAGGAGACGCGCTCGTCGTGATCTCTCGCGCCTATTGCCTGTTGCCCACTGCCTAATGCCATGTCTTTCCACGACACCCGCTTCCCCACCGCCATCTCGCGCGCCGCCCATGGCGGCCCGGAGCGCCGCACCGACGTGGTGGTGCTGGGCTCGGGCGCCGAGGAGCGCAACGCGCGCTGGGCCGACTCGCGCCGTAGCTACAACGCCGGCTACGGCGTCAAATCGCTCAACGACCTGCACGCGGTGATCGCCTTCTTCGAGGAGCGGCGCGGCCGTCTGCACGGCTTCCGCTGGCGCGACCCGCTCGACTGGAAATCCTGCCCGCCGGAAGCCGCGCCGACGGCGCTCGACCAGGACATCGGGCTCGGCGACGGCCTCTCGGCATTGTTCCAGCTCAGCAAGACCTATGGCTCCGACTTCAATCCCTGGACCCGCGACATCATTAAGCCGGTCGCCGGCACGGTGCTGGTCGCCGTCGCTGAGGTGACGCAGACGCCCGGCACCCACTACAGCGTCGACCACGCAACCGGCGTCGTCACCTTCTCAGCCGAGCACATCCCCGCCCCCGACGCCGCTGTCACCGCCGGTTTCGAGTTCGACGTTCCGGTCCGCTTCGATACCGACAAGCTCGAGATCAACCTGCAGGGCTTCCGCCACGGCGCCATCCCATCCATTCCCATCGTCGAAATCCGGGTGTGATCTCGTTCTTCACGGGTCGTCCATCGAAAGCACGCGGCGCTCTGCGCAGATGGCTATCGGCGGATCATCTTGCGGCAGTACTCCGACAGGTCCCGGCCGCGAGAACCGAGCACCCGCGCGATCTCGGGGCCTGGATGGCGGGTACCAGCTCCAATGCCGAACGGGATGCGGCAGCGATGCGCAGCAGCGGTCGAACGGTGAGCGGATAGTTCGAAGCGATGCGTGGCCCCTTCACGGTCATCGCAACCTCCCGATCGCGACGAGGACAAGGTCGCCATCAGGCGCCTCACATGAAAGCACTCCCCCCAGCCCTCCAAGCCCACCTCGACAGCGGCGCCACCACGCTCGCCTGGTGCTGGCGCCTGGCGCGCGCCGACGGCACACACCTCGGCTTCACCGACCACGACCGCGACCTCACCTTCGACGGCACCACCTTCGAGGCCGCCTCCGGCTTCACCGCCACCGACATCAAGGATGCGGTCGGCCTCGGCGTCGACAACCTGGAAGTCTCCAGCGCACTGCGCTCTGACGCCCTCAACGAGGACGACCTCGCCGCCGGCCTCTATGATGACGCCGCCGTGGAGATCTGGCGCGTCAACTGGGCACGATCCCGCCCAGCGCGTGCTGATGCGGTCCGGCTCGCTGGGTGAGGTACGCCGCTCCGGCCTCTCCTTCACCGCCGAGGTGCGCGGTCTCGCCCACTACCTGCAGCAGCCCAAGGGCCGCCTCTACCAATACGGTTGCGACGCCGACCTCGGCGACAGCCGCTGCACCGTCGACCTCGACGATCCCGCCTTCCGCGGCACTGGCACCGTGACGGCCGCGTCCAGCCTGCGCGTGGTCACCGCCACCGGCCTCGACAGTTTCGCCGGCGACTGGTTCACGCGCGGCCTCGTCACCTTCACCTCTGGCGCCAACGCTGGCCGCGCTCAGGAGGTCAAGCGCCACGTCGCCGGAACCGAGGCCACCATCGAGCTATGGCAGCCGATGGCGCACGCCATCGCGCCGGGCGACACCTTCACCATCACCGCCGGCTGCGACAAGCACTTCGCCACCTGCCAGGCCAAGTTCGCCAACGCCGTCAACTTCCGCGGCTTTCCGCACATGCCGGGCAACGACTTCCTCACCGCCGTCGCCCGCCCCGGCGACCCCGCCAACGACGGCCAGTCGCGCAGTTAGACTCTCCAATCGACGCCGCTGTCATCCTCGGGCTTGTGCCGAGGATCCAGCGCGCCGTGAACTCGCATTCAAATTGGCTAGCCGCAGCGCGGCCTCATCTCTGGTGCGGCCAATGCCGCCCGCCAGAGGGTCGGGACAAGCCCGACCATGACAACCCATGCCTCACCGCCCCCACATCGTCGCCCTCGCCCGCGCCTGGATCGGCACGCCCTATCACCACCAGGCCAGCCTGCGCGGCATCGGCACCGACTGCATCGGCCTCGTGCGCGGCCTCTACCGCGAGGTCTATGGCATCGATGCCGAGGCGCTGCCCGCCTACTCCCGCGACTGGGCCGAGGGCCATGGACGCGAGACGCTGCTCGAAGCCGCACGCCGTCATTTGATCGAGGTTCCGAAAGCGGAAGCACGCCCGGGCGATGTGCTTGTCTTCCGCTACCGCGCCGGCTCGCCGGCCAAGCACGCCGCCGTCATGGCGCACCCGAGCACAATGATCCATGCCATGGAAGGCGCTCCGGTGTGCGAGATAGCGCTATCCGCCTGGTGGCGCCGCCACCTCGCCGCCGCTTTCGCCTTTCCATTCCCTCTAAGGGAAAGAGAGTGAGCCACGCAACAGATGCGCGCCGTGGACTGTCACTGTGCGCGGCAGCTGGCCGCTAGTGGATCTCCACGCAGCGCCCGTCTTTCCACCGGAGATTGGGCCCGCACCTTGCTGGCGCGCGCCTGCTGTCATAGCCGTTGTAGACCGACGGCCAACCCGGTTCCCTGATGCCGCCACGGCTCTCATAGTAATAGGCATCCAAATTTGCAGCGGGCGGGAGGCAAGGGCACCATTCGGCTCTGACATCCGGCGCACTGCCGAACAGGGTCAGCGCTGCGGCTATGGCACCTATGGTCGGTGTGCGCATGAAGGCGCTCCAAGGCATGGGTCTGACGGTCGGGCTGCCAATTCTCGCGTATTAGCCCGACGGAACAGTTCCGCTGCGGGGCAGAATTTGGCGCGTCAGTTCTTGTCTTCTTCCTGCATTTTCGCCACGCAGTCCCGGAAGAACTCCCGCTGCTGCGTGGCTACTCCCTGCGGCGAGCCTATCCGCGGCGCAGGGTAGGCATCGAGCGCCTTTTGCCTGCACATTCTGGCAACGCGATCGGATGGTGCAGCAGCAAACACCGGCTCGGCCATCGTCAACGCTGCCACACCCAGCAGCAGCACGAGGGATAACCACCTCATGAGCACAGTCCTCCTGTTCGCATCTCCTTCCGGAAACGGCGAACAGGCAACAGCGTTCCGGGCAGCTTCCTCCGCGTTGCACAAGGATCTGTTGTCGCTCGTGTCAGCCGACTATGAGCGCTAAGACCGCGAGACCCCTGCTAACCGCCAATTCATCATTAGGTCGCATCGATGCCGATCGTGCGGCGATTGACGACGAACCGCACCCAGATGGTCAGCAGGAACTCGCCCAGGCTCGCCGCCAGCATGATGGCCAGCGCGTTGAGTTGGAAGAGCGAGAACGGCAGGTGACCCAGGATCCACTCGATGGTCGTCACGAGAGCGGCCACGAACGGAAAGATGGACACGATGGAGTTGAGAACGCCGAGCACTCGGATCTGCGTCGCCGACACCAGCAGCAGCATCATCTGCACGAACAGATAGATGAAGCCGATCCAGCCAGGGATCGACCAGACCACGCCGCTTGTCGGCTGATAGTTTGGCGCCAGCCAGAGGAATGCCATGGTCAGCACTGTGGCACCCAGCGACATCAGCATGCTCAGCCACTCTTCCGGATGGGTCGAGTGTGAGCGCGCTGCTCTCCCTTCCTTCGCATCGACGGCAACCATGGTTCGCCTCCTGACGACGACCGAGTTAACCTAAATTAACTCGCATCAAGTGTTGGCTGTTCCATGGCGAAGCCCGAGCCATTCGGCCACGGTCTAGTGCGGCCTACCTAATTGCCGCTCGCCCCTCAGAAATCCTCGACCTCACGACCCTCGCGCACATGGCCACCCTCGCCCTTGCTGCAGCCGGAGCCGCTGTCGGCGGCGCTCTTTTGCCCGCCGGCGTGTCGATCCTGGGCGCCACGCTCACCGGCGCCGCCGTCGGCAGTCAGGTCGGCGCGCTGGCCGGCTCCGTCATCGATCAGGCGCTGCTGGGCGCGTCCGGACAGTCGCGCACGGTGCAGGGCCCGCGCCTGTCGGAGTTGCGCGTCACCGTCTCCTCGGAGGGCGCAGCCATTGCCCGCCTCTACGGTCGCGCGCGCCTCGGCGGCCAGGTGATCTGGGCCACCAACCTCGAGGAGGAGGCGGTGCGCCGCAGCGAGAGCAGCGGCGGCGGCAAAGGCGGTCTCGGCGGCGGCGGCACGACCACCGTCGAGTACCGCTACTTCGCCAACTTCGCGGTCGCCGTTGCCGAAGGTCCGATCACCGGCTTGGGGCGCGTGTGGGCCGACGGCCAGGAACTCGACCTCTCGACGGTCATCTATCGGCTGCATCTCGGCAGCGCCGACCAGTTGCCCGACAGTCTGATCGAGGCCAAGGAAGGCGCTGGCAACGCCCCCGCTTACCGCGGCGTCGCCTACATCGTCTTCGAGCGTCTTGCGCTCGCCTCCTTCGGCAACCGCCTGCCGCAACTCTCCTTCGAGGTGCACCGCGCCGTCGACACCTTCGAGCAGAGCGTGCGCGCCGTCACTGTGATCCCTGGCGCCGGCGAATTCGTCTATTCCTCCACCGCCGTCTCCCGCAAGGTCGGCGCCGCCACCAACATCCCGGAGAACGTGCACACGCTGCAGGGCGGCACCGACTGGTCCGTCTCGCTCGACCAGCTGCAGGCGACCTTGCCCAAGGTCGGTTCGGTCTCGCTGATCGCCGGCTGGTTCGGCACCGATCTGCGTGCCGCCGAATGCCAGATCCGCCCGGGCGTCGATGCCGACGACAAGGTCACCGCTCCGCTCGCCTGGTCCGTCGCCGGCCTCTCACGCGAGGATGCGCACCTCATCAGCACCGTCGATGATCGCGCCGCCTACGGCGGCACGCCATCCGACGCCACCATCGTCTCGGCCATCCGCGACCTGCAGGATCGCGGTCTCGCCGTCACGCTGACGCCGTTCCTGTTCATGGATATCGCGCCGGACAACGCGCTGCCCAACCCCTATGGCGGCTCCGCGCAGCCAGCTTATCCCTGGCGAGGCCGCATCACCGTGACGCCCGCCGCCGGCCAGCCCGCTACCGTCGACCAGACCTCCGCCGCCGCCGACCAGGTCGCGGCTTTCGTCGGCACCGCCGCGCCAGCCGACTTTGCGCTTGCCGGCGACAGCGTGGTCTATGCCGGCCCCGACGAGTGGAGCTACCGCCGCTTCATTCTGCATTACGCGCACCTGGCCCTCGCCGCCGGCATCGGCGAAGGCGACGCCTTTGTCATCGGCAGCGAGTTGCGTGGCCTCGGCCAAGTGCGCGACAGCGCCAGCACCTATCCGTTCGTCGCCGCCCTGGTCGCCCTCGCTGCCGACGTGAAAGCCATCCTCGGCCCGGACGTCAAAGTCACCTACGCGGCAGACTGGTCGGAATACTTCGGCCACCAGCCGCCGGACGGCTCGGGCGACGTCTATTTCCACCTCGACCCGTTGTGGTCGTCGTCCCACATCGACGCCATCGGTATCGATGTCTACTGGCCGCTCGCCGACTGGCGCGACGGCCCCGATCACCTCGATCGCACCGCCGGCGCCAGCTCGATCTACGACCTCGCCTATCTGCGCGGCAACATCACCGGCGGCGAAGGCTTCGACTGGTACTACGCCAGCCCCGCCGATCGCGACGCCCAGCTGCGCAGCCCGATCACCGACGGCGGCGCCGGCAAGCCTTGGGTGTTCCGCTACAAGGACATCCTCGGCTGGTGGAGCAATCAGCACTTCGATCGCCCCGGCGGCACCGAAGCCGCCACGCACACCGCCTGGGTGCCGCAGTCCAAGCCGATCTGGTTCACCGAGCTCGGTTGCCCCGCCGTCGACAAGGGTGCCAACCAGCCCAACGTCTTCATCGATCCGAAAAGCTCCGAATCGAACCTGCCCTACTATTCGGCCGGGACGCGCGACGACTTCATGCAACGCCGCTACCTGCAGGCCGTTCACACCGCCTTCGACCCCGACCACCCCGCCTACATCGCCGGCACCAATCCGCAGTCGGCGCTCTACCTCGACAGCCACGGTAACCCCGGCCGCATGGTCGATCTCGACCACCTCGCCGTCTACACCTGGGACGCGCGGCCCTATCCGGCCTTCCCGGCCGACACCGACACCTGGGGAGACGGCCCCAACTGGCGGCTCGGCCACTGGATCACCGGCCGCTTGGCCAGCGCGCCCCTCGATGCCACGGTCGCAACCCTGCTCACCGACTACGGGTTCGCGGCGCACGATGCCGCCTCTCTCACCGGCCTTTTCACCGGTCTCGTCATCGACCGCGTGCTGTCCGCCCGCGAGGCCCTGCAGCCGCTCGAGTTGGCCTTCTTCCTCGACGCGCGCGAAAGCGACGGCGCCATCGTCTTCTCGCATCGGGGCGCCGGCGCCAGCGTCGCCGAGCTGAGCGACGATATGCTGGTCGAGCAACGCGCCGACCAGGCGCTCGCCACCCTGACGCGAGCGCAGGAGACCGACCTGCCGGCCTCCGCCAAGCTCACCTACATCGCGGCCTCCGGCACCTATCCTGCCGCCGTCGAGGAAGCCCGCCGCCTCGCCGGCCGCAGCGGCCGCGTCGCCACCGCCGACCTACCGCTGGTGCTGGAGCCCGAGCACGCTGCCCGCACCGTCGAGACCTGGCTGTTCGAGGCCTGGGCGGCGCGCGAGCGCGCCAGCTTCTCCCTGCCGCCGAGCCGCCTCGCGATCGAGCCCGGCGACCTCGTTTCCCTTTCCATCGGCGGCCGCTCGCGCCTGCTGCGCATCACCGATATCGGCGAGCATGGCGTGCGCGACATCGAGGCGCGCGGCATCGACCCGGAGGTCTATGCGGCGACCGCCCCGGCGGTGCGTCGCACTGCCGGCGGCGTATCGGTCGTCGTCGGGCAACCGCTGGCGCTCTTCCTCGACCTGCCGCTGCTGCGTGGTGACGAGCCCGCACACGCAGGCCTTGTCGCCGCGGCGCAGAACCCCTGGCCGGGCGGCATTGCCTTCTATCGTTCGGCCGAAAGCTCGGGCTTCCTGCTCAAGGCGCTGGCCCGCACCCCGGCCGTCACTGGCGTCACCATCGATCCCGTCTGGCCCGGCGCCTCCTCCCGCTTCGAGCGCGGCAATAGGTTTCGCGTCGGCCTCGATCAGGGCGGCCTTTCCTCGGTGACGGATACCGCTCTGCTCAGCGGTGCCAACACGGCGGCCATCCAGAATGAAGATGGAGAGTGGGAGGTGCTGCAGTTCGCCTCTGCCGTTCTCACCGCGCCCGCTACCTATCTGCTGTCCACGTTGCTGCGCGGCCAGGCCGGCACCGAGCTTGCCATGCGATCGCCGGTCGCGGCCGGCGCCCGCTTCGTGCTGCTCGACGGTGCCCCCGTACAGGTCGACATGACGCCCGACGAGATCGGCCTTGCCTTCAACTGGAAGTGTGGGCCGGCGAGCCGCGACATCGGCAACCCATCCTACCTGACCGTCCAGCATGCCTTCACCGGCCGCGGCCTTGTCCCATTCAGCCCCGTGCATGTCCGCGGCACGCGCTCGGCCGGCGCCGGCGACCTGACCATCACCTGGAAGCGCCGCACCCGCATCGGCGGCGACAGCTGGGACAGCGTCGAGGTGCCGCTCGGCGAGGACACGGAGCGCTACGAAATCGACATCCTCGACGGCAGCGACATGGTGCGCACGCTCTCCGCCACCTCGCCCACCGCCGTCTACACCGTCGCCCAGCAGACGGAGGACTTCGGCGCCTCCCAGCCCGCGATCTCCCTGCGCATCTGTCAGCTCAGCACCACCGCCGGCCGCGGCACCCCCCGCTCCGCCACCCTCTGATTGTCATCCCGGAATTTGCCGCAGGCAAATATCCGGGACCCAGCTTGGCTCACCCAATGCCCCAACCCCGCTGGCTCGACTTCGCCTGGGCGGATCTCGGCGTGGCCGAGATTGCCGGCTCCCGCGACAACACCCGGGTCGTGCGCTACTACGCCGACGTCGGCCACCCCGAGGTGAGCAACGACGAGGTCGCCTGGTGCGCGGCCTTCCTCGGCGCCTGCCTGGAGCGCGCGGACATCGGCAGCACGCGCTCGCTGATGGCGCGTTCGTATCTGGACTGGGGGCAGCCTGCCGACGAGCCGCGCTACGGCGCTATCGCCGTACTCAGTCGCGGCTCGGATCCGACGCTCGGCCACGTCGGCTTCCTGATCGGCGAGACCCCGGCCGACATCATCCTGCTCGGCGGCAATCAGAACGATAGCGTCAGCGTGCAGGCTTTCCCGCGCTCACGCCTGCTCGGCCTGCGCTGGCCGGTTGCCACCGCACCCGTCGTCCCGGGAATCTCACCCGTCGTCCCGGAAATCCCACCCGTCATCCCGGACGGCGTGGCGCCAACCCGGGACCCAGCCCAGCCAACCGATGCGCTATTCGAGCGCGCCCTCACCCACGTCCTGGAAATGGAGGGCGGCTACGACGATGATCCCTACGATCCTGGTGGCCCGACCAATCAGGGCATCACCCTCGTCCGAGTACGCCCGCGACCGTGGCGTCGAGGTCAGCGGCCGGCAATTTCGCCGCCCTCAAGGCCGAGCTGAAGAGCATCCCGCCTGCCACCGTTCGCCGCATCTATCACGATCGTTACTGGCTGCCGGCGTCCTGCCCGGAGTTGCCGCCGCCGCTGGCCTTCTTCCATTTCGACGCCGCCGTCAATCAGGGCGTCGCAGGCGCCGCACGCATGCTGCAGCAGAGCGTGGGTGTCGAGACCGACGCCGAGATCGGCCCCATCACCCTGGAAGCAGTGGCTGCCCAATCCGTCGCGCTGACGCTGTCGCTCTACGCCGACCTCCGCCGCCAGCACTACCGCAGCCTCGCTCACTTCTGGCGCTTCGGCAAAGGCTGGCTCCGGCGCGTCGATCTCACCCTTGAGCGAGCCCTGGCCATCGACCGTCTGGCGTCCGCCGCCGACACCCCCTCGCAGCAACAGGAGAAGACCAGCATGGCTACACAACCCGAGCAGACCGACACGACCGCACCCGCGACAGCCGATAGCAAGTGGTGGGGCCAGTCCATGACCATGTGGGGCGTGATCATCACCTTCCTGTCCACCGTGCTGCCGACCGTCGGGCCATTGCTCGGGCTCAACATCACCACCGAGCTAGTGCATCAGGTCGGCGACCAGCTAGTCCTGGTTGTGCAGTCGATCGGCGGTCTGGTCGGCACAATTTTGACCATCTACGGCCGCATGCGCGCCACAACCCTGATGGAGCGGCGGCAAATAACCCTCAAAGTGTAAAACCGGCCGGTTTGCTAGCCGAACCGGCAGGCCACCCTGTATAATTGCGTTTATGGGGTCACGCCCCACAAACGAAAGGGTATGGCCTTGCGCGTACTGGTGGTCGAGGACGATCGCGATCTCAATCGTCAGCTGGTTGCGGCGTTAACGGATGCCGGCTACGCCGTCGACGCCGCTTTCGACGGCGAGGACGGCTTCTTCCTCGGCGAGACCGAGCCTTACGACCTCGTCATCCTCGACACCGGCCTGCCCAAGATGGACGGCATCAGCGTGCTCGAGCAGTGGCGCCGCGCCGAGCGCAACATGCCCGTCATCATCCTCACCGCCCGCGACCGCTGGAGCGACAAGGTCGCCGGCATGGATGCGGGAGCCGACGACTACATGGCCAAGCCCTTCCACATGGAGGAGCTGCTGGCCCGCATCCGCGCCCAGGTGCGGCGCGCCTCGGGCCATGCCAAGAGCGACATCGAGGTCGGCCCGCTGCGCCTCGACACCAAGACCGCCCGCGTCACGCTTCGACGGCCAGCCCATCAAGCTCACCTCGCACGAGTACCGCCTGCTCGCCTACCTGATGCACCACAACGAGCGGGTCGTATCCCGCACCGAGCTGGTCGAGCACCTTTACGAGCAGGACTTCGACCGCGACAGCAATACCATCGAGGTGTTCATCGGCCGGCTGCGCAAGAAGATCCCGCCCGACATGATCAAGACCATCCGCGGCCTGGGCTACCGGCTCTCGCAGGAGGGCGATGAACACTAACTCGCTGGCGTTCCGGCTGTTTGCCACCGCGGCGGCTTGGGTCGTGCTCGTCCTCCCGGTAGCCGGTGCCATCATCTATTCGCTGTATCGCACGGAGGTAGAGACCAGTTTCGACCGGCGCCTCAGCGTGCTGCTCACCGTCATTCTGCAGGACGGCATCGATCACAGCGAAATCGAGGCTGAGCCCGGTCTGCCCAAGGACGTCGGCGAGCCCCTGTTCGAGATCACCCATTCCGGCTGGTACTGGCAGTTCAAGCCACTCGATATCAGACCGCCCATCTCCAAGCCGCCCGATGCCAAGGCCTCCAATGCGAAGTCCGAGCCCCGAGTTCCCGCCACGCTGAAGTCCCGCTCGCTGGCCGGCGCCGATCTGCCTCTGCCGAGCGAGTTCAACATAGATCCCAACGATCGCGAGATTCGCTGGGCCAATCTGGAGGGGCCGCTGCAGCAGTGGCTGCGCGTGGCCGAAACCAACTATGTGTTCGGCGAGGGCAGGAAGGCCAGGCGCTACTCGGTCGCTGTCGGTGGGCCGGTTGGCGAGATGGAGGCAAGCCTCGGATCTTTCCGCACGCGCCTGTCCCTGTCGCTGGCGCTGGCCGGCATCGGGCTGCTGGCCGTCACCCTGTTCCAGATCCGCTTCGGTCTGCTGCCTTTGCACAAGGTGGAGCGGGGCCTAGCCGCCATTCGCTCCGGCGAGGCCGTTCGGCTCGACGCCGGGCTGCCGCAGGAGATCGAGCCGCTGCAGCAGGAGCTCAATGCTCTCCTCAAGTCGAACCAGGAGATCGTCGAGCGGGCGCGCACCCACGTCGGCAATCTCGCGCATGCCCTCAAGACGCCGCTGGCCGTGATGGTCAACGAAGCCCGCGACGATGCTTCCCCGCTGGCGCGCAAGGTCGCCGAGCAGGCCGAGCTGATGCACACCCAGGTCAATCTCTACCTGGAGCGTGCCCGCATGGCGGCCAGGATCGGCGTGATCGGCCGTGTCACTGAGGTGGGGCCGGTCGCCGAGACCATTGTGCGCGCCCTGGAGCGCATCTACCGCGACCGCCAGATCACCTTCACCGTCGACTGCCCGGCCGGTACGCGCGTCCAGGGAGAGCGACAGGACCTTGAGGAAATGCTGGGCAACCTGCTGGACAACGCTGCCAAATGGGCGAGCAGTAAAGTCCTGCTCACCGCCATGCTGGTCGCTCCCAACGCTGCCGCGGGCGCGCCCAGCTGGCTGCAGATCCGTGTCGATGACGACGGCCCGGGCCTGACGCCCGAGCAGCTGGCCGAGCCCATCCGGCGCGGTCGGCGCCTGGATGAAACCAAGCCCGGGTCCGGCCTCGGCCACTCCATCGTTGCCGATTTGGCCCATAGCTACGGCGGAAAGCTGGAATTGCAGCGGGCCGAGGCCGGCGGTCTGAGCGCCCGGCTCACCCTGCCTTTGGCCGTTTGACAGGCCGTTGGCGGACGGGTTAGGTGAAAACGCGGGCAAAAAGGTCGTACTTCCGCCCGAATCAGGTTGCCGATTCTACGGGTTATCGGGGGATATCCGGCGCGGGTTGTCATTTTCGGCGTGTCGCCACGCCGTTGCGCGCGGAACGGGAGGTTCTCATGCAACGCATGCTGTTGGCGCTGGTGTTGGCTGGGTCATGTGCGCTGGCCGGCTGCGAGACCAATCAGGACACCGGTACGCTGGTCGGCGCCGTGGCCGGCGGCGTCATCGGCAACCAGTTCGGCAAAGGCGGCGGCAAAGCAGCGGCCACCCTCGCCGGTGCAGTGATCGGTGGCATTGCCGGCAACGAGATCGGCAGAAAGCTGGACGCCCGCGACCGCGAGCTCGCGCGACAGGCCGAGTTCGACGCCTGGGAACGTGGCCAGTCTGGCCGTCCCTACAAGTGGCGCAACCCGGACAACGGCCGCTACGGTGAGATCGTGCCTGACAAGCCCTACCGGCGCGGCGGCCTTGATTGCCGCGACTACGTGCATAAGGTTTACATCGACGGCCAGCCGCAAGCCATGAGGGGCACGGCCTGCCGCAATCCGGACGGCACCTGGACCAACGTCAGCTGATCAGCGACGTATCACCGAATACGCAAACGCCCCGGCTCCGGCCGGGGCGTTTTTTATTGCGGGCAGTCGATCGGACGGCGCCCCGCGATCTTTCTATCTGCCGAAGATGCCTTTGAAGAATTGCGCCGTGCTGTTGCGCTTCTTCTTGCGGTCGAGTTCGGCCTGATCTTGCACCCAGGCGATCTGCACCACCTTGCGCTCGCCGGCGAAGGGTTGGTGCCCGTGCCACGATTTGTCGGAGCGCAGGAAGGCGAACACGTTGCCCATCGTCGGCACGATCTCGGCCGCGTAGGGCTCGTAGCGCTTGTCGTCGTAGAGCACGCGCAGCTGGCCACCCTCATCCGGATTCCAATTGTCATTCATGTACACCAGCATGGTCATCACCTTGGACGGGCCGTCCGTGTGGATGGCGCCGTACTTCGGTTGCGACTTGTGCATGATGGTCGTCAGACGCGGATGCGGGTGCAAATCCCTGCCGAACCGCTGTGACAGCGCCTCAGTCAGCTCGGGGCCCTCGAGCTCGTCGATCAGCGTCTTGAAGCGGCCCTTGAGCGCCACTTCGTCGACCGTCAGATACCCCGGCTTGTCGATGGCCGGGAAATCCCGGCGCAGGTCGTCGAGCGCGTCTTGGCGCAGGAAGCTCGAGCCCAGCAGGTAGTCGTAGGGCTCATGCGACAACGGCGCTTGGCGGATGACGTCGAGATTGATCAGGCTTGCATTGGGCATAGGCAGCTCCCCTCTGCATGGCAGCGTTCAGGAATTGCGGGTTACGTGAGCCAAATCGTTCTTAGTCCTCGGCCTCGGGACGGTCACTTCAATTGTGGTGGAATGCAGGCGTTGTGCATGTGACGTGCTGCCATGGTGAAGGATCAAAGCTGTGGGATGGAGAAGCTAAGTTATTCAAATCGCTTGGCAAGAGCTTGAGCGAACGGGGCTTGACCGGCGGCCGTTCAGTCCCGCTCGCGGAAGGTCGTGAACTTGACGTCCGGAAAATCCTCGATCGTCTTGCGCAGCATCCACTCGCTCTCGGGCAGGAACACGTAGGCGTCGTCGCGGTCCTTGGCCAGCATCAGGCGATTGCGCTCGACAAAGCGGGTGATCGCATCCTTGTCGTCGCTCTGCACCCAGCGCGCCGCCACGCACGGCGCCGTCTCGAAGCGCACTGGCACCCCATACTCGGCCTGCAGCCGTGACTGCAGCACATCGAACTGCAGCGCACCCACCACGCCCAGGATGGTGCGCGAGCCGAGCACCGGCTGGAACACCTGCACCACGCCTTCCTCGGCCAGGTCGTGCAGCGCGCGGTTGAGCTGCTTGGCCTTCATGGCGTCCTCGATCAGGACGCGGCGCAGCAGCTCCGGCGCGAAATTGGGAATGCCCTGGAATTTGAGCGTCTCGCCCTCGCTGAACGTGTCGCCGACCCGCATCGTGCCGTGGTTGGGGATGCCGATGATGTCGCCCGCGTAGGCCTCGTCCGCCGTCTCGCGCTGCTGGGCGAAGAACAGGATGGGCGAGGCAACTGCGATGCTGCGCCCCTCGCGCACGTGCGTCAGCTTCATGCCGCGCCGGAAGCGGCCCGAGCACAGGCGCAGGAACGCCACCCGGTCGCGGTGGTTGGGGTCCATGTTGGCCTGCACCTTGAACACGAATCCCGTCACCGCCTTCTCATCGGGCTCAACCGTGCGCTCCGCCGCCTTGCGCGGCCGCGGCCCCGGCGCCCAGGCGGCCAGGCCATCCAGCAGCTCCGGCACGCAGAAATTGCGCAGCGCGCTGCCGAAGAACACCGGCGACAGGTGGCCCTCCAGGAACGACGTGAGGTCGAACTCCGGCAGCGCCGTGCGCGCCAGCTCGAGGCCCTCCAGCGCGCGTGCCGCGATGTCGCCATCCACGCCCGGCATGGCCAGGATGTCCTCCAGCGCATTGAGTTGCTCGGCACGGTCGAAGCCGCTGTTGCGTTCGGCGCCCGGCAGCAGCATGCGCTTGCCCAGCGCGTCGAGGCAGCCCTGGAACTCGCCGCCGAGCCCCACCGGCCACGTCATCGGCACCACGTCGAGCGCCAGGCCCGAGGCGATCTCGTCCAGCAGCGCCAGCGGGTCCTGCCCTTCGCGATCGACCTTGTTGATGAAGGTCACGATCGGGATGTCGCGCAGCCGGCACACCTCGAACAGCTTGCGCGTCTGGTTCTCGATGCCCTTGGCGGCGTCGATCACCATTACGGCCGCGTCGACGGCGCTCAGCGTGCGGTAGGTGTCCTCGCTGAAGTCGGCGTGACCCGGCGTATCCAGCAGGTTGAACACGGTGCCGTCGCGCTCGAAGGTCATCACCGAGCTCGTCACGGAGATGCCGCGCGCTTGCTCGATGGCCATCCAGTCCGAACGTGTGCGCCGGCGCTCGCCGCGAGCCCGCACGTGACCGGCGAGCTGGATGGCACCACCGAACAGCAGCAGCTTCTCGGTCAGCGTGGTCTTGCCGGCGTCGGGATGGGAGATAATGGCAAACGTGCGTCGGCGCGCGATCTCGCGCTGCGTCGGATCGAGCGTCGTGGCGGGGGAGGGCGCAATCTCCTGCATCTGTCCTGTCTCGGGCCTCGCCGGGCCGGCCGGTCATCCTAAGCTCTGGGCCCAGCATAACGGCCAAGCAGGCCACCATGCCCGGTTCGGCCAAGATTTTCGGGAAAGCCGTGCCTGCATATATGCAGCGTCGCGGCCTTTGTGAAGTGCGATTGTTCCGCCTGCCTAGCAGACCCAGTTGGCCTTCGCCGCGACAGATAATCCATACTTGGCCGGCCGCCTTGCCACGCCGCAACCGCAGTCCTATTGCAGGGTGCAAGCCCTTGGGCAGGAGAGCAGATCGGGACATGCTTCTCTGGGTCATTTTTGCGTTGATGACATCGGTCGTGCTGATCGCCGTGCTGGCGCCGCTGTCGCGGCCGGCGACGCGTGGGGCCGATGCCGGCACCGGCGCGCTCGAGGTCTATCGCGATCAGCTCGCCGAGGTTGAGGCCGAGCGGGCCCGCGGCCTCGTCGAAACGGCCGAGGCGGACGCTGCCCGTCTCGAGATCTCGCGCCGCCTGCTGGCCAGCGCCGCGCCGGCGCAGGGCGCGGCCGGCGCTGCCGCGCACATGCCCGAGCACCGCACACCGCTCGCCATTATCGCCGCAATAGTCGTCACGCTGTCCAGCATGGCTCTCTACCTCACCTACGGCCAACCCAACATGCCGTCTTTCCCGGTTGCCGATCGCCAATCGGGGCCGCTCGCCGATGCACCCGTGGGCCAGCTGATCGCCAAGGTCGAAGCGCGCCTGCGCGCCGAGCCGCGCGATGGCGACGGCTGGGCCGTGATCGGCCCGGTCTATTTCAAGCTCGGCCGCTATCGCGACGCCGCCAACGCCTACGCGCACGCCGCCGAGATCAAGGGCGAGACCGTCGATCGCCTGACCGCTTTCGCCGAGGCGACGGTGCTCGCCGCCGACGGTATTGTCACCGAGGATGCCCGCCTTGCTTACCAGAAGGTCCTCAAGCTTGCGCCGGGCCAGCCGCAGGCGCGCTTCTGGCTGGCACTGGCGCGCGAGCAGGACGGCCAGCTCGGCGAGGCCGTTGCCGAGTACAAGGCGATCCTGGCCGCGGCCCCGGCCGATGCACCATGGCGGTCCAGCATCGAGCAGCGCATCGCCGAGGTATCTCGCCGCCTGGCCGGAAGCGGCAAGGACTGCCGCGCGGACCTACGGCGCAGGATATGGCCGCCGCGCAGCAGCTCACCGAGCAGCAGCGCGCCGAGATGATCGCCGGCATGGTCGACGGCCTCGCGCGTCGACTCGAGCGCGACGGCAAGGACCTCGCCGGCTGGTTGCGCCTTGTCAATGCCTACGCCGTGCTCGGCCGCGACGGCGAGGCGCGCACGGCACTAGCCAAGGCCCGCAAGCAGCTCGGCGGCGACGACAAGGCGATGGCCGAGCTGACGGCCCTCGCCAAACGCCTGGGGCTCAATTCGTGATGCTCAGCAGCGGTCCTCACCCATGACACGCAAGCAGCGACGCGGAGTGTTGATCGGGACCGCCGTCGGCGTCCTCAGCGTCGCCGTGTTCCTGGTGCTGTTCGCGCTGAAAGACACCATCGTCTTCTTCCACACGCCCAAGGAGGTGGTGGAGCGCCAGATCCCGGCCGGCAAACGCATCCGCCTCGGCGGCCTGGTCGCCAAATCCAGCGTCAAGCGCGGCCTCGGCCAGACGGTCGAGTTCGCGGTCACCGACACCGTGCAGACCATCCAGGTGCGCTACACCGGCATCCTCCCGGACCTGTTCCGCGAGGGCCAGGGCGTCGTCACCGAAGGCGTGCTCGACACGTGCCGGCCACTTCCTCGCCGACACCGTGCTCGCCAAGCACGACGAGAACTACATGCCCCCCGAAGTCGCCAAGTCCCTCAAGGAGCAAGGCCTCTGGCAACACGACGGGAAAGAAAAGGGGGGCGCAAAAAAATGATCGAAACCTTGGGTCCAGGCGCATTTCGCGTCGCCTCCCCCTTGAGGGGGGAGGGCGGCGCGCCATCACTTAGCTCCGCTCTAAACGAGCTATCAGCTTGCACGACAGCGGAGCTAAGTGATCGAGGCGCGCCGGGTGGGGGTGACCAGTTCGCGCGCTCAACCTTCACCCCCACCCGGAACGCCATCGGACTTAGCTCGCCTGTTGTGTTCGACTGCCGACCGGCCGCCGGCGAGCTAAGTCCGTGGCGTTCCATCCTCCCCCCTCAGGGGGGAGGCAACAGCGATGGTGTGCACCCATGATCATCGAGCTCGGCCACTTCGCCCTTATCCTCGCGCTCGGCGTCTCGCTCCTGCAGATGGCGCTGCCGGCCTGGGGGGCACGAATCGGCGATGCACGCCTGATGGGTACGGCCGAGCCCGCCGCGCTGGCCCAGCTCACCCTGATCGCCTTCGCCTTTCTGGCGCTCATGCACGCCTACATTACGTCCGACTTCTCGGTCGAGACGGTGTGGGCCAACTCGCACACCCTGAAGCCGATGCTCTACAAAGTGTCGGGCGTGTGGGGCAATCACGAAGGCTCCATGCTGCTGTGGGTGCTGATCCTGGCCCTGTTCGGCGCCGCCGTAGCGCTGTTCGGCGACAACCTGCCGACCTCCCTGCGTGCCAACGTGCTCGCCGTACAGGCCGGCATCGCCGTCTGCTTCCTGCTGTTCATCGTGTTCGCGTCCAATCCCTTCCTGCGCATCCCGCCGCAGATCGAGGGGCGCGGCCTCAACCCCATCCTGCAGGACCCGGCGCTGTCCTTCCATCCGCCGTTCCTGTACGCCGGCTACGTCGGCCTCTCGATGGCCTTCTCGTTCGCGATCGCCGCTCTGATCGAAGGCCGCACGGATGCCGCCTGGGCGCGCTGGGTGCGGCCGTGGACACTCGCCGCCTGGATCTGCCTGACGCTCGGCATCGCCATGGGCTCCTGGTGGGCCTACTACGAGCTGGGCTGGGGCGGCTGGTGGTTCTGGGACCCGGTGGAGAATGCCTCCTTCATGCCGTGGCTGGCGGCCACGGCGCTGCTGCACTCGGCCGTCGTCATGGAGAAGCGCGAGGCGCTGAAGGTGTGGACCATCCTGCTCGCCATCCTCGCCTTCTCGTTGTCGCTGATGGGCACCTTCCTGGTGCGGTCCGGCGTGCTGACCTCGGTGCACGCTTTCGCCGTCGACCCGCGACGCGGCGTCTTCATCCTTGCCATCCTGATCGTCCTGATCGGCGGCGCTCTTACCCTCTACGCCTTGCGCGCGCCGCGCCTGCAGCAGGGCGGCCTGTTCGCGCCCATCAGCCGCGAGGGCGCCCTCGTCCTCAACAATGTGCTGTTGACGATCGCCTGCGCCACCGTGCTGACGGGCACGCTCTATCCGCTGGCGCTGGAGTCGCTCACCGGTGCCAAGATCTCGGTCGGGCCGCCCTACTTCAATCTCACCTTCGTGCCGCTGATGCTGCCGCTCCTGCTGGCGATCCCGGTTGGCCCCTACTTGGCGTGGAAGCGCGGCGACCTCGCCGCTGCCCTGCAGCGCCTGTTCGCGGCCGCCATCATCGCCATGATCGGTCTCACGGCCGCCTTCGCCCTGTTCTGGCGCGGCCCCTGGCTCGCACCTTTCGGCATCGCGCTCGGCGTATGGATCATCGCCGGCGCACTCTCCGAGTGGAGCGCGCGCGTGCGGTTGTTCTCTGCCGGCCGCGACGAGGTATGGCGCCGCGCCAGCGGGTTGCCGCGCTCGGCCTATGGCACCACGCTGGCACACTCCGGCGTCGGCCTGCTGGTGCTCGGCATCGTTGCCACCACGGCCTGGCAGAGCGAGCGTGTCGTCACCCTGAAGGTCGGCGAGCGCACCGAGATCGCCGGCTATGAGCTGACCTTCCGCGGCGTCGTGCCGAACCAGGGCCCCAACTATCAGGAGCAGGTCGGTTTGATCGCGGTGACGCGCGGCGGCTCGCCGGTCACGGAGCTGGAGCCGGCCAAGCGCATCTACGACGCGCCGCGCCAAGCCACCACCGAGTCCGGCATTCATGCCTCATGGGCCGGCGATCTCTATGTCGTTCTGGGCGATCAGCTGCAGGATGGCAGCGGCTGGGTGGTGCGCATGTACTTTAATCCGCTGGTGCGCCTGATCTGGATCGGCTGTCTCGTGATGGCGCTCGGTGGCGCCCTCTCGCTGAGTGACCGCCGCCTGCGCGTCGGTGCACCGCGCCGCGCCCGCCGCCCGCTTCCCGCGCCTGCGGAGTAACTGTGTCATCCCGGAATTCGCGTAGCGAATATCCGGGACCCAGACTTAGCGGCTTTGCTGTGGCGCTGGCTTCAGACCCCAACGGTCATCCTCGGACTTGGTCCGAGGATCCAGCCTCAGGCGCGCAGGAGCAAGTTGATGGATGGATGGTCGGGACAAGCCCGACCATGACAAGCGTGGCCTAGGTCACCGCCTCGACAACCGCCGCGTCGTCTTGGGCGTCCGCCGAGACCGCGGCAGATCCCGTCTCGACGGCCGGCTCGTCCTGATACAGCTCGAACATCACATCCAGCGTATCGAGGAAGGTGGCGACCAGATCGAGCAGCGTGCCGAGCCTGATGCGGCCGGCCACCAGAAAGTCCTCGCTCACGGCCAGCTGCGACAGCTGCGCCAGTCCCGCCGTGTCGCGCGCGATCAGGCCGCGGCTGCGCAGGAACGCCTGCGCCGCATCGCCCGTGTCGAACGCCGCATTGGTGGTGTCACCCAGCTCCTCGGCGGCGTCCACCAGCGCCGCGGTGCCGCCCACGAACAGGGAGATCAGGGGTTTGAGGCGGCTTTCGCTGCGCTTGACCTCCTCGGCCCGCCTGCGCGCCTGCAGCAGCCGCGCGATCAGGCTCAGCTCCAGGGTGCGCACGCTGTCGAGGAAGTCGGCCAGCTCACCGTTCTGACGCACCAGCCGCGCCATGTTGAGCTTCTGCTCGGCCTCGGCCAAAGCCACCCGCTCGGTGAGCAGGTCCTCTCCCATCGCCAGCGCGGCGTCGAGATGATCGCCCAGCAGATAGATGACGGGATGGCGGGTGTGGGCAGCGTCGGTCATGTCGGTCGTCCCCCGAATGCAAGGAACGACCAGACGCTGATTCGCGTGGCCTGCCTATGTTGGGAAGGCCACTTTCAACCGCGCAGCTGTAGGGGGCCTCTTTCAGCCGGCCAGCTTGGTAGGCGTTGCCGCCTCCGAGACGTCGGCCAAGCGCATCAGCGCGGTGCGCGCTTCGGTCTCGCTGGTGAAGGCGGCGACCACGTCGCGCGGCCCCGAGGTCGGCTTGCCCTGCGCGTTCACGGTCGCGCGCAGCAGAACGAATTGACCGGAAGGATACCGTACGAGCTCGTAATTCGAGAGTTCCATAGACCGCCCCCTGCAAAGAGATCCGAACCACTCTGAATTGAGACGCACCAGACGCGTCACCACTCACCGCCGCGCGGGACAAGGCGTCCCACTTGGCGGCTTCACATATTTGTCACGCACCGCGCGAGTCAATGCCCTGGACGCATCACATTTCGCGTTAACTGCGATCCCGGGCACCCACCCGGGATCGACTGCATACAAACGCGGCAGAGCCGGACTTTTGGGTCGGTAACCTGAACGGACATTCATGACTCAGCTGCAGCCGCTGGTGCCGCCGCAGGTGTCGCACTTCATGCAGGTGCCGTTGCGCAGCAAGGTGAAGTTGCCGCACTCGCCGCAGCTTTCGCCCTCGTAGCCCTTCACCTTCGCCTCGGCGCGTCGGTCGGCCTCCAGGTTCGCCTTGCCCACCCGCGCCTTGGCCCGCGCATCGAGCTGGTCCTGCAGCTGCCGCGCCAGCTCCCTCACATCTGTCTTGCCGAGTGCGACGGTCTGCTCCTCCTGCAGGGCCGTGAGCGCACCCATCGCCGAGTCCATGCGTACCTTGGCCGGCTGGAACGCGGTCGCCACCTCATGCTGCAGCGAGGCGACCGGGCTATCGGGGTCCGTCTGCACAGCCGCCACCGCTACCGCACTGCTGGACGAGCGCAGCGCGAACACGCGGCTCTCCTGGCCGCGCAGCAATCCTCGCGACAGGTACTTGGCAGCCGGCGGCGGCTCGCGATTCTCCTCCAATTCCTCGTCGGACGAGCCGAGCCCGGTGTTGGCGACCTCGCTCACGTCGACGTGGGCCAGGTCGTGCCGGCCTAGATAGGACACGGCCAGCTCGCGGAAGATGTAGTCGAGGATCGAGGTGGCGTTCTTGATGGTGTCGTTGCCCTGCACCAGACCGGCCGGCTCGAAGCGCGTGAACGTGAAAGCGTCCACGTATTCCTCCAGCGGCACGCCGTATTGCAGGCCGAGCGAGATGGCGATGGCGAAGTTGTTCATCAGGCTGCGGAAGGCGGCGCCTTCCTTGTGCATGTCGATGAAGATTTCGCCGAGCCGCCCGTCCTCGTACTCGCCCGTGTGGAGATACACCTTGTGGCCGCCGACGGTGGCCTTCTGCGTGTAGCTCTTGCGCCGATTGGGCAGCTTCTCGCGCTCGCGCGCTCGCTCTATGATGCGCTCGACGATCCGCTCGGCCGCTACGGCGGCACGCGCCGCCATCGGCTTGTCGGCCATCATCTGCTCGGCGACCTCCTCGGCCTCCTCCTCGTCATCGGGCAGCAGCTGCGAGTTGAGCGGCTGCGACAGCTTGGAGCCGTCGCGATAGAGCGCGTTGGCCTTCAGCGCCAGCCGCCACGACAGCATGTAGGACTCCTTGCAGTCCTCCACCGTAGCGTCGTTCGGCATGTTGATGGTCTTGGAGATGGCACCCGAGATGAACGGCTGGCTCGCCGCCATCATGTGGATGTGGCTGGCCGCCGACAGCGAGCGCTTGCCCTTGCGCCCGCAGGGGCTGGCGCAGTCGAACACGGCCAGGTGCTCCTCGGCCATGTGCGGTGCACCTTCCAGCGTCATGGCCCCGCACACGTGCTCGTTGGCGGCCTCGATATCCTTCTTCGAGAAGCCGATGTGAGCCAGCAGGTCGAAGCCCGGCGCATTGACCGTCTCGGCCGGGATCTTCAGCGTCTCGGTCAGGAAGTCTTCGCCCAGCGTCCACTTGTTGAACACGAACGAGATGTCGAACGCCGTCTTAAGCGAGGCCTCGACCTTCTGCAGCGCCTTGTCGGTGAAGCCCCGCACCTTGAGGGTGGTGTGGTTGATGGCTGGTGCCTGCGCCAGCGAGCCGTGGCCCACCGCGTAGGCTTCCATCTCCGCGATCTCGGCCTCGCCGTAGCCGAGCGTCCTCAGCGCCTCCGGCACCGCCTGGTTGATGATCTTGAAGTAGCCGCCGCCGGCCAGCTTCTTGAACTTCACCAGCGCGAAGTCGGGCTCGATGCCGGTTGTGTCGCAGTCCATCACCAGGCCGATCGTTCCGGTCGGAGCGATCACCGTCGATTGGGCGTTGCGGTAGCCGTGCTCCTGGCCGAGCGCGATGGCGTTGTCCCAGGCGCGCTTGGCAGCCTCCACCAGCCGGTCGTCCGGGCACGAGGCCGCATCCAGCGCCACCGGCAGCGTGGCGAGCTTCTCATAGCCGTCCTTGTGCCCGTAGGCCGCGCGGCGGTGGTTGCGGATCACGCGCAGCATATCCTGGGCGTTGGGCTCGTAGCCTGGGAACGGTCCCAGCTCCTTGGCCATCTCCGCCGAGGTGGCGTAGGCGACGCCCGTCATGATAGCCGAGATGGCGCCGCAGATGGCGCGGCCCTCGGCGCTGTCATAGGGGATGCCCGACGCCATCAGGCAGCCGCCGATGTTGGCAAAGCCCAGTCCCAGCGTGCGGTAGCGATAGGACAGCTCGGCGATCTTCTTGGACGGGAACTGCGCCATCAGCACCGAAATTTCGAGTGCGATGGTCCACAGCCGGCAGGCATGCTCGAAGGCCTCGACGTCGAAGCGCTTGTCGGCGTCGCGGAACATCATCAAGTTCAGCGAGGCTAGGTTGCACGCCGTGTCGTCGAGGAACATGTACTCCGAGCAGGGGTTGGATGCGCGGATCGACCCCGACTTCGGGCAGGTGTGCCAGTCGTTGATGGTAGTGTGGAACTGGATGCCGGGATCGGCCGAGGCCCAGGCCGCATAGCCGACCTTCTCCCACAGCTCGCGTGCTTTGAGCGTCTTGACGGGCTTGCCGCCGAGCCGTGCGGTCAGCGACCAGTCCTTGTCTTCGACCACCGCGTTCAGGAACTCGTCGGTCACGCGCACGGAGTTGTTGGAGTTCTGGCCGGCCACCGTCAGGTAGGCCTCGCTGTCCCAATCGGTATCGTAGATCGGGAACTCCAGATCGGTGTAGCCCTGGCGTGCGAACTGGATGATGCGGCGGATATAGTTGTCCGGCACCAGGTCCCGCCGCGCGTCCTTGATGGCTCGCTTGAGCGCCGGGTTCTTGATCGGGTCGTAGCAGTCGTCGCCGTCGGCTTCGCAATTGACGCAGGCCTTCATGATGGCCTTGAGCCGCTTCTGGCAGATCTTGGAGCCGGTCACGAGCGCCGCGACCTTCTGCTCCTCCTTCACCTTCCAGTCGATGTAGGCCTCGATGTCGGGGTGATCGATGTCGACCACCACCATCTTGGCGGCGCGCCGCGTGGTGCCGCCCGACTTGATGGCGCCGGCCGCCCGGTCGCCGATCTTGAGGAAGCTCATCAGGCCCGACGACTTGCCGCCGCCAGATAGCTTTTCGTTCTCCGAGCGCAGCTTGGAGAAATTGGAACCAGTGCCCGAGCCGTACTTGAACAGGCGCGCCTCGCGCACCCACAAATCCATGATGCCGCTCTCGTTGACGAGGTCGTCCTCGATCGACTGGATGAAGCAGGCGTGCGGTTGGGGATGCTCGTAGGCCGAGGTCGAAGAGGTCAACTCACCGGTGACGTGATCGACGTAAAAGTGGCCCTGCCCGGGACCATCGATGCCGTAGGCCCAGTGCAGGCCGGTGTTGAACCACTGCGGGCTGTTCGGTGCACCCAGCTGCATGGCCAGCATGTAGCGATGCTCGTCGAAGAAGGCGCGCGCGTCGTCCTCGCTGGTGAAATAGCCGCCCTTCCAGCCCCAGTAGGTCCACGTGCCGGCGAGACGGTCGAACACCTGGCGGGCGTCGGTCTCGCCGGTGAAGCGCGTCTTCTCGGGCAGCTCTGCTAGGGAGCGTTCGTCGGCGGCGGAGCGCCACAGCCAGGACGGGACCTGCGTTTCCTCGAGCCGTTTCAGGCGCGCCGGCACGCCGGCCTTGCGGAAGTACTTCTGCGCCAGGATGTCGGCTGCGACCTGGCTCCAGTGCTCGGGGACCGCGAAGTTCTCGAGGCGGAACACCACCGAGCCGTCCGGATTCTTGATCTCGGACGTGGCGCGGCGGAACGGGATCTTCTCGTAGGGTGATTTGCCCGCTGCCGTGAACCGCCGTTTGATTTGCATTTTCTTGCCCCCGTTTGGACGTTCGTCGCGCCAGCGGCCAGGCGGCGCGTATGTTGTTCCTGATCGACGCAACGCAACGAACGCGGAAAACGACAGCAGCCCGACCGAGCGATGGGGCCCGGCATGACGCCTCGGAGCTACTGGGGAAGCCACACGAGAAGACACACAAACTCAGCCCGCGCGACGAGGCTCTTCTTCCTCGTCTCGCTGCGGCGCCCGCCACGGTCCCCGACTACTTAAGGGGCCTTGCGGGTCTTGTTTGATGAGGGCTGCCCAGCCGGTCGACTGGCGCCCGCAGGAAACAAACTATGACGATTCGGAGGCTGTCGTCCACGAGGCCTTGTGGGTGTAGATCGCACCATGCCACTACATCTAGTGGCTCGCCAAGACTGGGAGGAACCTGTGGGCGAATCGCGCGCGGCGCCGCGTGAATGCTGGAGTTTGGCGGTCGGCTGCCTTGTCGAGTGGAGGCCGCAACTGCAAAAAAATGCCCCTCTCGGCGCGCCATCGAAAGCTATCCCGATTCCTTTGTCACGCTGTGTGGCAGTTCTGCCGCGGCGGCGAGTGGCATGGACAGGGCCGCCGGCGGGTGTCATAAGCGCAGTCATCCTGGCGGGTGCGCGAGCGCTCGCAAAAGAGACCGCAGCATGAGCATTCTCAGCGAGATTTTCAGCTGGTGGGGTGGCAACACCTGGTCCAACCGGCTCTATACCAGCTTGCGGGGCAAGCTGGTCGGCACCGACGCCGCTGGCAACCGCTACTACGTTCAGCGCAAGGGCATTGGGCCGCTCGGCGTGCCGCGCCGCTGGGTGATCTATAGCAACGGCGCGGAAGCCTCGCAGATCACCCCCGACTGGCACGGCTGGATGCACTACACCGTCGACACGCCGCCAACCGAGCAGGACTACCAGCCGCGGCCCTGGCAGAAGCCGCATCGCATGAACATGACCGGCACCGCTCAAGCCGACCGCCCGCGCGGCAGCATTCTGGCCACCGGCCGCCGACCCAAGGCCACCGGCGACTACAAGCCCTGGCGGCCGGCCTGAGGCGAGCTAGGGAGCGTCACGCTGGCGCCATGCTCCTTGGCAACCTTCACCGCGAGAGCAAAACGCGACCAGACGGCAGCATCGGCATGCGGCAGACGCCGGACCAGCAATCCCTCGCTTATGCGGCGCCGCGCCTGTTGGCCGCCGCCGGCATCGGCTGTGCCCTGCTTGGTCTATGTCCGGAACCGGCCGCCGCGCAGCGCATCGAGAATTCGGTCGCCGTTTTCGCTGCTCTCGACAAGGTGACGGCCAAAATCTCCCGCCTGGAGGTGCCGCTCAATCAGACGGCCAAGTTCGGCGCCCTCAAGATCACGCCGCGCGCTTGTTTCTCACGCCCGCCGACCGAGCCGCCCAAGACCACCACCTTCGTGGAAGTCGACGAGGTGCTGCTCGACGACAAGGAAAAGCGCATTTTTGCCGGCTGGATGTTTGCGGACAGCCCCGGCCTCAATGCGGTCGAGCATCCGGTTTTTGACGTCTGGCTGACCGATTGCACGGCGCCGCTGCGAGCGGCTGCGCCCAAAGCTCTGCCCGGCACGCCATCGTCCACCGGCCAGCAGACCACCGAGGAGCCGCCGCTGCCCGGCGAGGTCGAGCCGCGTCGGCGACGTCCGCCGCGCTGACATGCGCCATCAGTGACGTCAGCAGACTTAGCGGGCCGCCGGTCCCTGGATGATGTCCAGGATGCGGTCTGGGTGGGCGTTGGCCGGCAGGCGCAGGAAATCGGCGTCATGCGACAACGCCGTCTCGAGCAGCGTGTGGAATTCCGCGCGGTCGATCTCGATGGTCCCGAACTGGCGCAGATGCTCCGTCACAAACTGCGTATCGAGCAGCGAGAACCCGCCGTGGATCAGCCGGGCGCAGAGATAGACGAGTGCGACTTTGCTGGCGTCGCGGCAGGTCGAGAACATGCTCTCGCCGAAGAACGCGCCTGACAGCGCGACGCCGTACAGCCCGCCGACCAGTTTGCCGTCCAGCCAGGTTTCGACCGTGTGGCAGTAGCCGCTGGCGTGCAGGTCGCGGTAGAGCGCACGGATTTTCGGGTTGATCCAGGTCGTGCGCCGGCCCGGCCGCGAGGCTGCGCAGCCATCGATCACGCCATCGAAATCGCTGTCGATGCGAACCTCGAACACGCCCTGTCGGATCGTCTTGGCCAAGCGGCGCGGCACATGCACCTGGGCCAGCATCAGGATGCCGCGCTGCTGCGGCTCGATCCAGTAGAGCGCCGGGTCGTCGGCGCTTTCAGCCATAGGGAAGATGCCGCAGGTGTAGGCCTTCAGCAGCACCTGCGGTGTGATCTCGATGACGATGTCGTCGCGCGAAGTCATGCGGCACTCTCGGCCGAGCCTGTGTGGCCGTCACTACCTTTCAATGAATTATGGTTTTTGCAGGTATTTTTCCAGCCAGTGAATGTCATACAGGCCATTGGCGATATCGGCCTGCTGCACGAGATCGGCAAACAGCGGGATGGTGGTCTCGATGCCATCGATCACGAACTCGGACAGACAACGCTTGAGCCGCATCAGGCATTCGTTGCGGTTCTTGCCGTGCACGATCAGCTTGCCGATCAGGCTGTCGTAGTAGGGCGGAATGCGGTAGCCCTGATAGGCGCCGCTGTCGACCCGGACGCCCAACCCGCCCGGCGGGTGCCAGTAGGTAATGGTGCCGGGCGACGGCATGAAGGTGCGCGGGTTCTCGGCATTGATACGGCACTCGATGGCATGGCCTGAGAAGGTCACCTCCTCCTGCGTCAGCGTCAGTGGAGCACCCGAGGCGATGCGGATCTGCTCGATGACGAGATCGAGGCCGGTGATGGCCTCCGTGACCGGATGCTCGACCTGCAGGCGCGTGTTCATCTCGATGAAGAAGAACTCGCCGTCCTCGTACAGGAACTCGACGGTGCCGGCGCCGCGGTACTTCAATTTCTGCATGGCCTTGGCAACGGTCATGCCGATGGTCTTGCGCTGCTCGGCATTGAGTGCGGGCGAGGGAGATTCCTCCAAGACCTTCTGATGCCGGCGCTGCAGCGAGCAGTCGCGCTCGCCCAGGTGAATGGCGTTGCCCTTGCCGTCGCCGAACACCTGGATCTCGATGTGGCGCGGCTTGGAGAGATACTTCTCGATATAGACGCTGTCGTCGCCGAAGGCGGCCTTGGCCTCCGAGCGCGCCGTCTTCAGGGCGATGTCGAGTTCGTCCGCCGAGCGGGCGACCTTCATGCCGCGCCCACCACCGCCGGCCGCGGCCTTGATCAACACGGGAAAGCCCATCTGCTTGGCGACTTTCAGCGCCTGCGCCTCGTTGGTGACGGCTCCGTCCGAGCCGGGCACCACCGGGATGCCGAGGCGCTTGGCGGTCTCCTTGGCCTCGATCTTGTCACCCATGATGCGGATGTGCTCGGAGGTCGGCCCGATGAAGGTGATGCCGTGCTCCTCCAGGATTTCGGCGAAGCGCGCGTTCTCGGACAGGAAACCGTATCCCGGGATGGATGGCGTCGGCCCCGGTGATCTCGCAAGCGGCCAGCAGGCGGGGAATGTTGAGATAGCTCTCGGCCGCCGGGGGCGGGCCGATGCACACGCTCTCGTCCGCCAGCCGCACATGCATGGCGTCGGCATCAGCGGTCGAGTGCACTGCCACCGTGGCGATGCCGATCTCTCGGCATGCGCGTTGCACTCTGAGCGCGATCTCGCCGCGGTTGGCGATCAACACCTTGTCGAACATCAGGTCGAGCCGGCTCCGGACGGTTGGGCGGGTGTCTGGTCCGCGCTACTCGATGATCACCAGCGGTTCGCCGAACTCGACGGGCTGGCCGTTGGTGACGAGAATGGCGGTCACCGTGCCCGCCTTGCTGGCGGGGATGTGGTTCATGGTTTTCATGGCTTCGATGATCAGGATTGTCTGGCCCTGGGCCACTCGCGTGCCCACCTCGATGAAAGGTGCGGAGCCCGGCTCCGGCGCCAGATAGGCCGTGCCCACCATCGGCGACTTTACGGCGCCTGGATGCTTGGCTGGATCGTCCGCCACCTTTTTGGCGGCGGCCTCCGCCTGCTGGGCCATGGTCTGGCCGGCGGCCTGTGCCGGCACGCCACCGATGGCGGCTTCGATCGCCACCCGGCGCGCCACCCGCACGCGCACACCTTCGCGCTCGATCTCGATCTCGCCGAGGCCGGTCTCGTCGAGCAATGCCGCAAGCTCGCGGACGAGCCCCTGCTCGAAGCTGCCCTTTCCCTTCACCTCTTTGCCCATGCGCCGTTCTCGCCCCTTTCGCGCTTAGCTCTTGGCAGGCTCGCGAATGCCGAGCAGCAGTTCGGTCCTTTGAGCACGAGGATCGGCTTGGACATCGGCCCGCTATATCCGGGAAACGCAGGGAAAGCCGCTGGCTTTCGACCAGCGGCCCGTTTATCAGCTTTCACTCGCTTGTCAAAGGGCCGCTGCCGCAAGTTCTCCGCAGACAATTGGCCTTGGCCTTAACGCATTGGCGGCAAAGGCCGGTCAGCACACCTTGCAGCCATCCTTGCGCACCTCGGTGACGTTCTTATTCAGCAGCTCCGCCAGGTTCTCCGGGGCGCCCGGGATGATGCGGTCGCCAACGATGAAGTGCGGCGTACCCTGGATACCCATTTTCGTCGCCAGTTTGCGCGTGTCGTCGATTTCCTTCTTCACCTCCGGCAAGGCCATGTCCTTCTTGAGCTTGGTCATGTCGAGACCGAGCTTCTCGGCCACGCGCAATGCGCTCGCTTCGTTGGCTTGGCCCTGGTTCTCGATCATGGCACGGTGGAACTCCCAGTACTTGCCCTGCAGCTTGGCAGCCAGCGCCACGCGCGAGGCCTCCTCGGAGCCCTTCGACAGGATCGGGAATTCCTTCAGCACCAGCTTGACCTGCTTGTCGTTGTCGATCATGTGAGCGACGTCGCCGAAGGCTTTCTTGCAGTAGCCGCAGTTGTAGTCGAAGAACTCGATCATGGTCACGTCGCCCTTGGCGTTGCCAGCAATGGGCGACGTCGACGGCCGGAACAGATCGTCGGCGTTCTCCTTGACGGCGACTGCCATGCGCTCGGACTGGATCTTGTCCATCTTGGCTTCGAGCACGTTGTTGACCTCGAGCATCACCTCGGGATTGTTCAGCAGGTAATCCTTGATGATGGCCTCGATGGCCTTGCGCTGATTGTCGCTGAACACGCCCGCCCGACGGCTTCTCTTGCGCGGTAGCCGTGCTGGTCAGGACGGCAATCCCTTCGCCGGCCGGTTTGGCGCCGGCCGACTGGCCGCTGTTCTGGCCGATCGCGATGGCCGCACCGACCAGCAGGATGGCCGGCACGAGCAGCGCTGCGCCCTTCTTGGAGGTCACTCCGTCGAGGATCGTTGCAAAGAGGCTCTGCGTCATTTTCGTTAGGTCTCCTGGGTCGGCCGACATGGCGGACCTGCTCAATTGGGCTGCTTTTGCTTGGTCGTGCTCGCAATATCCTCGGCTCTCAGCCATTTCGGAGAGCCGGCTTTCAGCTGCATTTGGGCGCGCTTGGCGAATCGATAAGCGTCGCCGTTGTTGCTGCTGAGGAGGCTCAGCTCCGCCCGCGCAAGGTCGGCCTCGGCCACCATCTTCTTGCGATAGTAGGCCTCGGCCAGAATGCGATACGAGTTGCCGTCCTCCTTCTCCACGACGACGGCCCGCTCGATCAGTTGAATGACCTCGTCGACGGACTGACCATCCTCAGTCGACCTGAATATTGCATCTGCCAACTCGATCTGCACCTGCGGGCCCTTGCCCCGGAGCAGTTCGGTCGCCTTGCGCAGGGGTGCCACGGCCTCTTTGGCTTTGCCGGCCGTGAGGAACACCTGGCCTTTCAGCTCCCAGAAATAGGGATTATCCGGCCGCTCGCGCAGCAACGCATCGACATCGCCCATTGCATAGGCGGTGCAAAAGCTTGGGCTTGTGCAGTTGCGGGCAATGGCGCGCGCGTAGCGCGCCGGAAGGCTGTTATCTGCTACCGGGTAGCGACGGTAGGTTTCGGCGTTCGGTCGCGTGAAGCCGAACAACTTGGCTCGCACCAGGTCATGCCGCAATTGCAGTTCAGCCGTGTCGCGAATGTTGAAGTAGGGGCTCCGTTCGGCCAGGTCGCGCAGCTGCCGGATGCGTGCCGCCTCGGTCGGATGGCTCTGCATGTACGGATCGCCGTAGCTGCCGAGATTGTTGCGGGCCAGGCGCTCGAAGGTCTCGAGCATGCCGCGGCCCGATTGCTTGGTGGTTGTCAGGTACTCGAGCCCCGCCTGGTCCGCAGCCGCTTCCTGCGACCGGCGCTTGAGCAAGAACGAGCGAATCACCGCCGTCTCGCCGCCCAACATGACACCCTGGCCGAGACCGCCGAGCTCTCGCCCGGTATCTGTCCCGGACATGGCGCCGCCGACCATCAGGCCGATGCCGAGCAGCAGCAGCAGCAGCTGCTGGCTCTGCGCCGTCTTGAGGTCATTGCGCAGGGTCGCCGGATGCGCGCCGGCAATATGGCCGGTCTCGTGCGCGATGATGCCGATCACCTGGTTCGGCGTATCCGACTGCATCAGCGTCTCGGTGTGCATGAAGACGTTGCGCCCGTCCATCACGAACGCGTTGAACGAGTCGCTTTGGACAATGCGCATGTCGATGTTCTGCGATTCCAGGCCGGCGGCCCGGAAGATCGGACGCGAATAGTCCTTGAGCAGTTCCTCGATCTCGGTGTCGCGGATCAGGTTCAGGCGCTGGGCCGTAGCAGGCAGCACCGAGGAGACGGCAACCGAGACCGCGCACAGACCCACGAGGAATGTGGTGCGCAGCTTTCGCAAGTGTCCCCTGGCCGAGGCCATGCCTGGACCGGGGACCAGCAATCAGGTCATCGAAGCCTTGGTTTGCTATCACGGCGCGGGACTCGGGATCCTTTGCGGGTTTTCTCATAGGCTGGATGATCGAGGTCGGGGCGCAGTCAGCCTAGGCAATCTGAACCATGACGACTATAAGCCGCGAGCCTGCAGCTGCCAAATGAACAGGCAGTCAGACAGCAAACGGCCAGCCGCCGCGCGGTTAGGGCCGAACCATGGCAGTTTCAGGGCTCGCAAATGACAGGAGCGTTCTCATGACGGGCGGCCGCCCCGATGCCGGCGTGACCAAGGCGTCCCTGGTTCTGCAGGCCTCGCGGCGCAGCGGCGCCGTGCCAGCGTTCATCGTCATGGACGTCATGCAGGCCGCCGCGGCCAGGGAGGCGCAAGGTAAACAAGTCATCCACATGGAAGTGGGACAGCCCGGCACGCCAGCCCCGCGCGCAGCCTTGGACGCCGTGGGCGCGCGCTGGGCGCCGAGACGCTCGGGTACACGATGGCGCTGGGTCTCCCGGCGTTGCGGGCGCGCATCGCTCGGCACTACTCCGATCGCTACGGCGTTGCCGTGGCGCCGGAGCGCGTCATCGTCACCAGCGGATCTTCGGCCGCCTTCGTACTCGGGTTCCTGGCCTTGTTCGACGTCGGCGCCAAAGTCGGTCTGCCGTCACCTGGCTATCCCTGCTACCGCCACATACTGACGGCCCTCGGCCAGGTGCCGGTCATCCTTGAGACCGATGCCGCCTCGCGCTGGATGCCCACCGTGGCCCAGATCGATGAATGTGCTCGGGCCGAGGCCCTGGCCGGGCTCGTGATCGCCAGCCCGGCCAATCCGACAGGCACCATGCTGGAGCCGGGACGGCTCGCCGACATCGCGGCGGCTTGCGCGCGCAACCGTATCTGGTTGGTGTCCGACGAGATTTACCATGGCCTGACGTATGGGCCGAAGGAGGAGACGGCGCTCGCCTATTCGGACCAGGCGATCGTCATCAACAGCTTTTCCAAATACTTCTCCATGACGGGCTGGCGGGTCGGTTGGCTGGTCGTGCCGGAGAGCCTGGTACGGCCGATCGAACGGCTGGCGCAGAATCTCTATATTTCGCCGTCGGCCGTTTCCCAGGTTGCTGCGCTGGCGGCCTTCGACGGGGTGGAGGAGTTGGAGGCCAATAAGCGCGTCTACGCGGAAAACAGGGCCTTGCTGCTCGAGCAGCTGCCGAAGGCCGGGCTCGACCGAATCGTCCCCGCCGACGGAGCATTCTATTTGTATGTCGATGTCGGAGACTTCACGACCGACAGCGTGGCGTTCACGCGCGAAATGCTGGCCGATATCGGCATCGCCGCCACGCCTGGCGTCGACTTCGATGCAGAGCGTGGTGGCCGCTATGTGCGGTTCTGTTATGCCGGCACGACCAGCGATATGGCAGAGGCAGCGCGCCGGCTACAAGGCTGGGGCCGCCTCAGCACGCGGACATGAGGCCAGTCTGCTCAAGTCGCCACTATTTGCAGGCGCGGGCAAAGGCCCGGCACTCATAAAGCAAGGTCGGCACTTCGCATTTCTTGGTGACGGGACCGATTTTCACGGTGTCGCCGAACTTGGCCTTGGCGGCATTTTTCATGGCCGCCTCGGCCATGAACGAGGCAAACCCTTCCAGGGCGCCGGTACCCCATCCGCCGAACCGCTGACACGATTCGGCGTGCGCCGGGCCGATCTCGACGCTCAACAGAGCCGTAACAGCTGCCGCAGCGAATGCCGCGCGCGCAATTGCTTTCATGGATCCCTCCGTCAGGCCCGCCCAGCTGCGCGCGCAGTTTGGACCTGTCAATGCAGTTCCACAAGCGCGCAGCCGTGAGCGGTCAAACAAGACAGTAGGTCTGTGGCCGACGTGCTCCGCTGCCTATCAGCCGAGCAGCTTGCGCTGCCACCACCCCTTGCGGGCTGGTCGCGTCGGATCGTCCGGCGTGGTCTCTACAGCCACCGATTGGATCTCGCGCACGGTCGCCGATGGCGCCGGCTCGCGATCCGCCGGCTCGGTGTCCGGCGCTGCGCCACGCTCCGGCTCGGGCGCACGCCAAGCCTGCTCCCTGCTTTCGCCAGCGCTGGCGGTCTCGTACTGCCTCTCGTGCGGCTCGCTCGCAGCTGCTTGTGCAGGGGGGTCGAAGGCCGCCGGTTCCTCACCGGCCGGCGCAACGGCGCCATTGCCTTCATGGGCCGCGGTTTCGTCGCTGCCGCTCTCGCGCGGGTCGTCGCGCTCGCGGCCTCTCCTGCCGCCACGCCGTCCGCGCCGGCGCCGCCGTCCGCGCCGCTCTCCATTGTCGTCTTCGCCACCGCGTCCCAGGGACGGCTGCTCGCCCAGGCCCGCCGGCAGTTCGGCACCCTGATCCAGGTCGTCGCCCGGTTGCGCCACGTCCTCCGCATCGATGGGCTCGGACGCATTGCCGTTGCTGCCGCGCTCGTGCCGCTCGGACTGCGAGCGTTGCTCATGTCGGTGCTCCGAGCGTTGCTCGGGCCGATCCTCGCGCCGGCCACGCCGCCGCCGGCGGCGCGAGCGGCGAGCGCCATCCTCGCCTTCGCTGGCTGCCGGCGTTGCCTCCTCGGCGGCTTCTTCGGCGTCAGCGTCGCCCTCGAAGCCCCATTCCATATTGACGACGGACCGGTCTTGCGCCTTCTGCGGAGCGGCCTGGATGGCCGATTTCTCGATCGCGAAATTGGCGCCCTGCATGCGGTCGCTGGCCTGCACCGTGATGGTCAGACTGTATCGCCGCTCCATGTCCGTCACGAACGGGCGCTTGTTGTTGAGAATGTAGAGCGCCACATCGGCCGTCGTTACGGCCGTAATGGAATTGCGCGCGTCGCGGATCAGATGGTCCTCGAGCGCGCGCAGCACGGCCAGTGCCACCGACTCCACCGAGCGGATGATGCCGGTTCCCTGGCAGTGCGGGCACTGCGACGTCGAGCCTTCCAGCACGCCTGTGCGCAAACGCTGGCGCGACATTTCCAGAAGACCGAAATGGCTGATGCGTCCAACCTGGATGCGCGCCCGATCATGGCGCAGCGCATCCTTGAGACGCCGCTCCACGGCCCGGTTGTTACGCTTCTCCTCCATGTCGATGAAGTCGATGACGATCAATCCGGCAAGGTCTCTGAGCTTGAGCTGGCGCGCGATTTCGTCGGACGCCTCGAGATTGGTGTTGAGCGCGGTCTCCTCGATGGAGAACTCGCGCGTCGACTTGCCGGAGTTGACGTCGATCGAGACCAGCGCCTCGGTCTGGTTGATAACCAGATAGCCGCCCGACCGCAGGTTCACGTAAGGGCTGAACATGGCGTTCAGCTGCCGCTCGATTTGGAAGCGATTGAATAGCGGCTCGGGCTCTTCGTATTTGACGACGTTCTTGGCCTGGCTGGGCGAGAGCATGCGCATGAAGTCGGCCGCCTCGTTGTGCGCCGCGTCGCCAGCGACCAGGATCTCGTCGATATCCTTCGAATAGAGATCGCGGATCGAACGCTTGATGAGGTTGCCCTCCTCGTACACGAGGCAGGGCGCGGTCGACTGCAGGGTCATATCGCGCACGCTTTCCCACAATCGGATCTCGTACTCGAAGTCGCGCTTGATTTCCTGCTTGGTGCGCGCCGCGCCGGCCGTGCGGATGATGAGCCCCATGCCCTCCGGCACCTCGAGCTCTTGCGCGATGGCCTTGAGGCGCTTTCTATCTTGCGGCTGGGTGATCTTGCGCGAGATGCCGCCACCGCGGCCGGTATTCGGCATCAGCACGGTGTAGCGGCCGGCCAGCGACAGGTAGGTCGTAAGCGCCGCGCCTTTGCTGCCGCGCTCTTCCTTGACGACCTGCACCAGGATGATCTGGCGCCGCTTGATCACCTCCTGGATCTTGTAGGAGCGCATGCGCCGGCGCGGCCGCTCGGGCACCTCCTCCATGGCGTCTTCGGAGCCGACCTGCTCGACGTCTCCCGAGTTGACCGTCTCCGGGGTCTCTGCGGGATCGTTGGGGACCTCTTCCACGTGGCCCGCCGGTGCGTCTTCGGCATGAGCCTCGCCGTTGCCGTCTGCAGGAAATTCCGCCGGATGGATGGCTGGATCTGCGTCCATGGGTTGCTCGCCCACGTCGCCGTCGAGCGGCTCATGCACGGCATCGGCCGGATCGTCGTCGCTGCGCGCGCTGGCGTGCCGTCTGTCGCGCTCGCTTCTCGGTTCCGGCTCTTGGGAACGCTCTTCGGTGTCGGAGGCGCCGGCCTCGGCGCGGGCGTCGGCCTCGGCTTCCGCTTCTGCCTCGGCTTCAGCTTCTTCCTGCAGCAGGGCCTGCCGGTCGGCTACCGGGATCTGATAGTAGTCGGGATGAATTTCGCTGAAGGCCAGAAAGCCGTGCCGGTTGCCGCCGTAGTCGACGAAGGCGGCCTGCAGCGACGGTTCGACGCGCGTAACCTTTGCCAGGTAGATGTTGCCGCGCAGTAGTTTCCGAGCGGCGAACTCGTAGTCGAATTCCTCTACCCGGTTGTTGCGAAGCACCACGACCCGGGTTTCCTCCGGGTGCGTGGCATCAATGAGCATCTTGTTCTTATTGTCCATGTGATGGGGTCCTCGGCGCCGAGATGGACGGCACGAGGCCGGCCATGAGCGAGGCCCGTGGGGGTCGCGCTCCGATGCATTGCGCCTATGATGGTTGCGTGTGCTGGACCTAGGCCGCCGAAAGCGTGCCTGTCGGGCTCATGCCTGGGCGTCGACAGAGCCACACCGCGAGGCCTGATTAGGGCCTCCGCTGCGCTGTCGATATCCGTGCAAAGCTTCCGAATAGCCGTCATGATCCAAGTGTAAGGGGCACACGAGGCGTCGTAACGCTCGTGTCCCTCAAGTGATGCCCGGGTCTCGGGCAAACCTCGCGAATCGATATTCGGCGATCCGCCCGCCGTTGCGCCCCGCTCCCAGCCGCAATGAGCAAATGCTCAGCCGGGATCGGCAGCATGATCGAAACGGCAATCTGCCTTCGCTCGGTGAGACCGGTGGGGAGGAAAATCGCGCTTCGGTCATATCAAAACAACCAACGCTCCGGTGGGCGAGCCCTTACCGTTGCATGCACTCCAGGCGGCGAGCCTGAGCTCCGGGCCTGTTTGCACACGATGGCGAGCGCCGCCGAATTCGGATGCGGCGGTTTACGATAGCTTCTTGTAAGGCTTCATCCTTTCAGTGGCAAGAAAGTTTTGGTTTTCCACGATGGAGCGCTGCCGACTTGATCTAGCCTTCGATTTGGCAAACAAAGGATTAAGGGTGGGTTAGTCAAGGCGGGGGAAGAGGGGGAGTCATGCGGTTGGCCGGTTGCCGACGACCCAAGCGCTTGCTGCAGGTGGCTATTTGCCTGACCAGCGCGGTCTTGGCCGCCAGCGCATGGGCGCAAACCGAGGTGCGCAAGACCCTGCCGGAGCGCCCCGGCGGCGCCCAGACTGAGGTCAAAAAAACGCTGCCCGGCCAAGCGCTGCAATCGGGCGAGGTGCCGGCCACGACCTGGTCGTTCGACGTCAATGAGCGAGGCGTAAGCGCAACCAATGTAGAGGTCACCGGAGACGCCAAGCGCACGCGTTTTTCACTGCACCTGTCTTCGGCGGTTGCCTACCAGCTCTTCACGCTGGCCGAACCCTACCGCCTGATCATCGATATGCCAGATGTCAATTTTGTCTTGCCCAAGGGGGCCGGACAGCGCGAGCAGGGGTTGGTGCAGGCGTTCCGCTATGGGCTTTTCGCAACCGGCAAGTCGCGCGTTGTCATCGATACGGGCGGCCCCGTGCGGATCGAGTTCGGCTACTGTCGCCAAGCGGCCCGGCTCCAAGGCCGTCGTCCTCAACATCGATCTGGCTCCCACAGACGCGGCGAGCTTCGTCCGCAACCCGCCGACGGTCCCGCGCGCGAGCGCACCCGACAAGTCCGAGCAGACCGGTCCGGCGCAGGCCGGGGCCAACGCCCGGCCAATCATCGTAGTCGACGCGGGCCACGGTGGCGTGGATCCTGGCGCAGCCAGCGGTGAGGTGATCGAGAAAGACGTCGTGCTCTCGGTAGCGCGCCATCTGCGCACCATTCTGATGGGCAGGGGCCGCTATGACGTGTACATGACACGTGCCACCGACGTGTTCGTCCCTCTCGACCGGCGGGTGGCGATCTCGAGAGAAAAGGCAGCCAGCCTGTTCATCTCGATCCACGCTGACACGGTTGCCACGCAGGACATCGCTCAGGTCGTTCGCGGGGCGACCGTTTACACGCTTTCCGAGCACGCTTCGAACCAGCAGGCAAAGATCCTGGCCGACAAGGAGAACGCCGTCGACAAGCTGGCCGGCATTGATACCGCGCTCCAGGAAGAAGGCGGCACGATTAACCAGATCCTGTTTGACCTCATGCGTCGCGAGACCGCCGATTTCTCGGCTGACTTCAGGGGGCGCCTGTTGTCGCAGCTGAAGCGGTCGATCGCGCTTTCGCGTGACCCTGCCCGATCGGCGGAGTTCAGGGTCCTCAAACAGGCCAATGCCCCATCCGTGCTGATCGAGCTTGGCTACATGAGCAACGCCGAGGACTCGCGCCTGCTCATATCACCCGATTGGCAACGGCAGGTGGCAAACTCCATTGCCCTGGCCGTCGACGATTACTTCCTGAAGCGCGGCCAGCGTACCCCCTGAGTACCTGTTCAAGGTTAAGATCAAGCTGGTATTTGTTGGGTTCAGTGGCCTTGTGCTGCCACATTCCATGTTAATGTGCGCAGCAACCGCATCGCGCTTGCTGTGGCAGGCGGGCTCGACTAAACACGCGCCACGACCGGAAATTTTACGCGATGAGACCCGCACCGATCCTGCCACCAACCCCGCCCAAGAAGAGGCGCCGGCGCAGTTGGCTGTTGAACCTGCTGGGCTTTGCGTTTGCGTCCGGCGTCGTCCTGTTCCTGGCGGCGGCAGCAGTGGCGGGCTTTGTCGTCTGGCAAGCCTCACGCGATCTGCCGGACTACGAAAGCCTGGCGCGCTATGAGCCGCCGGTCATGACGCGCATCCATGCGCACGACGGCAGCCTGATGGCCGAGTATGCCCGCGAGCGGCGCATCTTTGTGCCCATCAACGTCATTCCGAAGCTTGTGATCGCCGCCTTTCTCTCGGCCGAGGACAAGCGCTTCTTCGAGCATGGCGGGTTGGATTTCACGGGCATCGGCCGCGCCGTACTCAACAACCTGCAGCACCTCGGCAAGAAGCGGCCCGAGGGTGCCTCGACGATAACGCAGCAGGTCGCCAAGAACTTCCTTCTAACCAGCGAGCAGAAGTTCGAGCGCAAGCTCAAAGAGGCCATCCTCGCAATTCGCATCGAGCGCGCCTACTCGAAGGACAAAATTCTCGAGCTGTATCTGAACGAGATCTATCTCGGCATCGGCTCGTATGGCGTCGCCGCCGCGGCGCTCAACTACTTCAGCAAGGAACTGAGCGAACTCAGCGTCGAGGAAGCAGCCTACCTCGCGGCGCTGCCCAAGGCGCCCAACAACTATCATCCCTTCCGTAGGGCCCGTGAGGCCACCATCCGGCGGGATTGGATCATCGATCAGATGGCCGAAGTGGGATACATCACGTCGGCGCAGAGTAAGGAGGCGAAATCCAGGCCACTCAAGGTCAACATCCGCCCCTTCGGCACGCAGATCTATGCCGCCGACTATTTCGCCGAAGAGGTCAGGCGTCGCCTGGTCGAAATGTATGCGGAGGACGGCCTGTACGGCCGCGCCGAACGCACCAGCATCGGCGACGGCCGCGTCAATGGCGGTCTGTCGGTCCGGACCACGCTAGATCCCAATCTGCAGCGAATGGCACGCCGGGCGTTGATCGACGGGCTGGTGGCATTCGATCGCGACAAGGGCTGGCGCGGACCGCTGCAGAAGATCGACACGGCCGGCGACTGGGGCGTTGCGCTGGGCGGCGTCGACATTCCGGGCGATCTGCAGCCGTGGCGCCTGGGCGTCGTGATCGATTCGCAGCGCGCCAAGGCCGTGATCGGCCTGCGCCCGGCCCGCCAGCCCGACGGCAGCCTGGTGGCTGACCGCGAGGCGGTCGAAATTCCGTTCGACGAGATGAAATGGGCCAAGACCAGTCGCGGGGCGCCCAAGGCCTCGACGGATGTGCTGTCGGTCGGAGACGTGATCTGGGTCGCGCCCAAGAACCCGACGCAACCGGCTGGCGTGTGGACGCTGATGCAGGTGCCCGAGGTGGGAGGCGGGCTCGTGGCCATGGACCCGCACACCGGCCGCGTGCATGCCGTGGTCGGCGGCTTCTCGTTCGCCACCAGCCAGTTCGACCGGGCCCTGCAAGCCAAGCGCCAGCCGGGCTCATCGTTCAAACCGCTCGTCTACGCAGCCGCGCTCGACAACGGATACAAGCCGACCAGCATCGTGCTCGACGCGCCCATCGAGATCGACCAGGGTCCGGGCAAGGAGATCTGGCAGCCCAAGAACTACGACGGCACCAAGTCGTTCGGGCCGTCCACGCTGCGGCTCGGTATCGAGAAGTCGCGCAACCAGATGACCGTCAGGCTGGCCCAGGACATGGGCATGCCGCTGATCGTCGAGTACTCCAAGCGCTTCGGCGTCTATGACGACCTGCTGCCGGTGCTTGCCATGTCGCTGGGCGCCGGCGAGACCACGCTGATCAAGATGGTGACGGCCTACGCAGAGCTGGCCAACGGCGGCAAGCAGGTGACGGCCACGCTGATCGACCGTATTCAGGATCGTTGGGGTCATACCATCTGGCGGCATGACAAGCGTGAGTGCCTCGGGTGCAAGGCGGACAAGTGGCAGGGACAGGTCGAGCCCGCCCTGATCGACGACCGCCGGCAGATCCTCGACCCGCACACGGCCTATCAGATGACCTCGATCATGGAGGGTGTGGTCCAGCGCGGTACCGCCACGATCGTCAAACAGATCATTCCCAACGTGCCGATTGCCGGCAAGACCGGCACGACCAACGACGAGAAGGACGCGTGGTTCATCGGCTATACGCCGGATCTCGTGGTTGGCGTCTTCCTCGGTTACGACACGCCGCGCCACTTGGGCAAGGGCGCCACCGGCGGCCAGATCGCGGCGCCGATCTTCGCCAACTTCATGAAGATGGCGCTGGTCGACAAGAAGGCCGCACCATTCCGCATTCCACCCGGCATCAAGCTGGCTCGAGTCAGCCTGCGCACGGGCCTGCGCAGTCAGGGTGGCGACTCGGACTCGGTGATGGAGGCCTTCAAGCCCAACGAGGAGCCGGATGACGCCTACTCGGTGATCGGCTTCACCAATGACACCGGCACGTTCGCGACCCCGGACCAGTTCGACAGCCAGCGCGGGCTGAGCGCCGGGCGCAGCGTTTACTGACCCAGGCGTTCGGCGCTGCGCGCGTCTGCAGGCGTTTACAGCTGGGGCGCATCACCCTATATCGAGTTCCTGACATCGCGGTCCAACAGCGACCTGCATCATTTTCAGGAGGCCGCCATGCGGGCCGAAGCACAAAAGCACGCGGATGCCGTCCGCCAGTCTCTGGCGCTACTGCGGAGGCATCTTTGACGCCGATACTGCGCCTGCCCGTCTCGCTGACCTGAACCGCCGGGCGGAGGACCCCAACTTCTGGAGCAATCCCCAGAAGGCGCGCAGTCTCATGCGTGAGCAGCAGCGGCTGCAAGAGGCGCTTGCTGGCATCCGTGAACTCGAAAGCGGGCTCGATGACGCGCTCGTCCTGATCGAGCTTGGCGAATCCGAGCAGGACAAGGCGGCCGTCGACGAGGGCGAGGCGGCCCTCAAGCGGCTGGCCGAGCAGGCGCGCCGCCGCGAGGTCATCGCCTTGCTATCGGGCGAAGCCGACAGCAACGACGCCTACCTTGAGGTGCACGCCGGTGCTGGTGGCACCGAGAGCCAGGACTGGGCCGAGATGCTCACCCGCATGTATATCCGTTGGGGAGAGCAGCGCGGCTACAAGGTGTCCATGGTGGAGGCGAGCGCGGGCGAGGAGGCTGGTCTCAAGTCTGCCACCCTGCTCCTCAAGGGCGAGAATGGCTACGGCTGGCTCAAGACCGAGTCCGGCGTGCACCGGCTCGTGCGCATCTCGCCTTATGACAGCAACGCCCGCCGCCACACTAGCTTTGCTAGCGTCTGGGTCTATCCGGTGGTCGACGACAATATCGAGATCGACATCAAGGAGAGCGACTGCCGCATCGACACCTATCGCGCCTCCGGCGCCGGCGGCCAGCACGTCAACACCACGGATTCTGCGGTGCGCATCACGCACATTCCGACCAATATCGTGGTGGCCAGCCAGCAGGAACGCTCGCAGATCAAGAACCGCGCGATCGCCTGGGCGATGCTGAAGTCCCGGCTGTACGACCTTGAGCTGAAAAAGCGCGAAGAGAAGGCCAACGCCGAAGCTGCCAGCAAGACCGAGATCGGCTGGGGGCACCAGATTCGCTCCTACGTGCTGCAGCCCTATCAGTTGGTGAAGGATCTGCGCACCGGCTCCCAGAGCACCGATCCGCAGAGGGTGCTGGACGGCGACATCGATCAGTTCATCGAGGCGGCCCTCGCCCAACGCTTGTCAGGTGCCGGCCCCGCCAAGGTCGAGGACATCGATTAAGATTGCCGTTTGGTCGCAGGCTTGACGCCACTGCCGCAACTGGTTGTAGGCTGTGGCGCAAGGAGAACCGACATGACCCGTGTACCCCTCTTGCCTTCGACGGCCCTGCCGCCGGACCTTGCCGAAACTTACGAGACCTATGCACGCAGTTACGGCCCGTTCCGCAACCAGGCAGCGGTGCTGGCGCACGTGCCGCCTGCGCTCGATCATCTCTCCAAGCTGCTGATGGAGCTGAAGGCGCGCCAGGGCATCAAATGGCGGTACGTCGAGCTCGCCATCGTGGTCGTGTCCAAGCTCAATGCCTGCGCCTATTGCGTCAGTCATCACGAGCCGAAGCTTCAAGTCGAGGGCCTATCGTCGGAGGCGGTCGCTACCCTGCCGGCCTTCGATCATCCGGAATTCGACGAGGTCGACCGGCTAGTCATCGAGTATTCGACGCGCGTCACACGCGAGCCCGGCCGCATCCCCGAAGCGGTGTTCCAGCGCCTGCGGGCACATTTCAGCGACGCGCAGATTGTCGAGCTGACCCTGCGCATTGCCCTGTGCGGTGCCTACAACCGTCTGACCGAGGCCCTGCAGATCGATAACGAGCTGACGGGCCATGCGGATGGACTCGCAGCGGCGGAGTAGTGCGCACGGCGATTGGCGACGGCGCGAGGATGGTCGACCTTGGTGAACACGGCCGGTGTCACGACATCAGCGAGACTCAGCGTCATCGCCACGGCGGGCTTCCCGGATTACGCCCTGCTCGATAGCGGCAATGGCCGCAAGCTGGAGAGGTTCGGGCAGTTCACCGTCGATCGCCCGGAACCGCAGGCCATGTGGCAGCCGGCCGAGGCTGCGAAGTGGCCAGGTGCCGATGCGGTGTTCAAGGGCAGCAGCGAGGACGATGACAGCGACGGTGGACGTTGGCGCAAGCTGCGCGAGGTGCCGGAGACGTGGCCTGTGCATGTGCTCGGCGTCACCACACTCTGCCGACTGACGGGCTTCCGACATCTCGGAATTTTCCCCGAGCAGCTGCCGCACTGGCAATGGATGTTGCAGTGGCTGCAAGAGCTGCGCGGCACACCGCGCGTCCTCAATCTGTTTGCTTATACGGGCGCGGCGTCGCTCATAGCCGCGCGCGCGCGGGCCGAAGTGACGCACGTCGACGCCTCTAAGAAGGCCATTGCCTGGGCCAAGGAGAACCAGGTCGCCTCCAAGCTGACGGACGCGCCCATCCGCTGGATCATCGAGGATGCGCGCAAGTTCGTGGCTCGCGAGGTCAGGCGCAGCAGGAGCTATGATTTCATCCTGGTCGATCCACCCAAGTTCGGCCGCGGGCCGGAGGGGGAGGTGTGGGACGTGTTTGCGCATCTGGCTCCCCTGCTGCACGACTGCGCAGTGCTGCTGGCCAGACCGAGATCGGCGCTCGTGCTCACCACTTACGCCATCCGGGCGTCGGCGCTGGCGATGGACGGCCTGGTGCGCGACTGTCTCGCGGGGCGGCCGGGGTCAATCGAAAGCGGTGAACTTGCCGTCATCGAGCAGTCGGCCGGGCGACTTCTGCCCACGTCCATGTTCACCCGCTGGTCGAGCCATGAAGGCGCGCCCTGAACCAGCGCGCGGCACGCGTGCGGTGACCAGCCTACAGAACGAGCGTGTGAAGTTCATTCGCGCTTTGGAGATGCGTAAGACGCGTCGCGAGACGGGGCTGTTCGTTGCAGAAGGCGCGTCGGTCCTCATCAGCGCTCGCGACGCGGGCTGGGAGCCGCAGACGCTGGTTTTCCTGGCGGGCAGCACTGCGGATCGGGTGTACCGCGAGCTGTTGAACTGGGCCGAGGCGGCGGGCGCCGAGTGCCTGGAAGTGTCCGAGGCCGTGCTCGGCAAGCTGGCTGCCAAGGAGAACCCCCAGACCATGCTTGGCGTGTTCGAGCAGCGATGGAGGACATTGCCCGAGCCCCAGACCGTGGCTGAGGACGCCGTGTGGCTGGGCCTCGAGAGCATTCGCGATCCTGGCAATCTCGGCACGATCATGCGTACGGTCGATGCCGTCGGGGCCAGCGGTATCGTGCTGGCAGGCGCATGCTGCGACCCCTATTCGCGCGAGGCCGTGCGTGCAACGATGGGGTCGATTTTCAACGTGCCGCTGGTGCGGAGCGATGCCGGGCTGTTTCGTGCCTGGGCGACACGCTGGTCGGGAGATGCGGTCGGCACGCATTTGTCGGCTGGGGAGGATTTCCGTGCCGTGCCGTACCGCGGTCCCGTGCTTCTGGTGATGGGCAGCGAGGGCCCGGGACTGTCCGACGACCTCGCCCAAGTGTGCTCCCGGCTGGTCAAGATTCCGATGGCCGGACGGCTGGACTCGCTCAATTTGGCAGTTGCAACGGCACTTATGCTGTATGAGATCCGCCGCCCCCACCTGCATCTCTAGCCTGCATGCGTGGCCGTATCATCTGCGCTATTCGTGGGGCGTAAAGGCGGTCGAGGTCTTGCCCAGGTTGGTTGGATCATCCGATCGGCGCGATTTGCCTTCGAAGAAGGCACCCTGCTCGATGGAGAGCGACTTATGGAAAAGGTCGCCTTCCACCCGGCTGTTGGACTGCAGCGTCACGTTATTGCCGCGGATGGATCCGCCGACATTGCCGCGAACGACGATGTCGTCGGCCAACAGGCTTCCGGTGATGCGCGCCCGCTCCCCCACGACGATGCGGCCCGCTTGAACGTCACCCTGGACCTCGCCCTCGATCTGAATTTCGCCTTTCGATTCCAGATTGCCCGTGATCGAAAGATCGGTGCCGATCACGGACGGAGTGCCGCCGCCGCGCGCGACCGGCCGTGCATTGGACACCTGCGGTCCTCCTGGCCGGTTCGGGCTAAGTCCAGGCTTTGCAGCATCTATCACGGGGCCATCCTTCTCCGGTTTTTTGGTGAACATCGACAGGCAAACTCCCCTGCGGTCGTCATGGGAGAGCTTGATCTAGCATGGATCGCTGCGGGGGTCACCGCCGAGGCTGGGCTTGCCAAGGTGCGCGATTTGGCTTTGTTTGCATCGCGTCTCGCCCGCATGCCTCAATGGCCGCGGGCTAGTTTCAGGTGCTAAATGTTTGCGGGCACAACCTGTCAGAATTAAGCCGGGCTGGGGAGGTAGGCATGAGAGGGACATGGGCGGCGATCGTCCCTGCTGCTTTGTCGTTGTGCCTCGGGGCGTCTGCCGCGCAGGCGCAACTCGCTGTTTCCGTCAATGATGGCAAGATCAAGCTGGTCGACGGCAAGGTCGAAGTGCGCAAGACGCCGCAACCGGACACAGTTGCCATCATCGACATGCGCGCCAACCCGCCCAAAATTCTGGCTCAGATCGACGTGCCAGGCAGCGTGGTTGGCCCTCCTCTGAGCGTGGCGGTGTCGCCCAAGGAGGATATCGCGCTCGTTACCTCGGCCCGGCGCATCGATCCATCCGATCCGACCCGGCAGATCCCCGACGACCGGGTCAGCGTCATCGATTTGACACCTCTCAAACCCGGCTTTCTCAGGCGCCTCGGCAGCGTGGTCGGGGTGTCCAAGGGTCCAGCACCGATACCGAAGGTGATCGCCACCTTGCAGGCCGGCAAGGGGGCGTCCGGTGTATCCATCAACAGGGCGGGCACTCTTGCCTTGGTGGCGAACCTCGACGAGGGGACTGTGTCGGTGTTCTCCATCAATGGCAGCACCGTCACGCCTGCCGGTAAAGTGAGCGTTGGCGGTGAAAAGTCGGCCCCGAGCCACGTCGTGTTCTCGCTGGACGGACGTCATGCTTTCGTGACGCGCGATGGCGATAACCGCATCGCCGTCCTGTCGGTCGACGGCAGCAAGGTGGAGATGACCAAGCGCGAGATGGCGGCCGGCTTGCGTCCCTATGCTATCGACGTTGCGGCCAAGAGCGCCGTGGCGGTGGTCAGCAATCTGGGAGCTGGATTGGGTGACGCCGATACGATCAGTGTCATCGACCTCAAGGCAGACCCTATGCGGGTGGTCAACACGGTAACGGTCGGCCCTTCGCCTCAAGGCATGAAGATTTCGCCAGACGGTAAGTTCGTGGCCGTCGTGCTCGGGAACGGCACGGACAAGCCGGCCAACTCGCCGCTTTATAGTGCTAACGGGCTGCTGCAGGTCTGGGCGCGCACTGGCACGCAGCTAACGAAGGCAGCCGAGATCCCGATCGGCAAATGGTGCGAGGGGATTGCGTGGTCTCGCAACAGCCGTACGCTGCTCGTGCAATGCGCGGCCGAGCAGGAGATCAGCGTCATCCGCTTCAGCGGCCTGACCGGTCGATCGTTGCAGAAGACCAGTTCGATCAAGACCAAGGGAGGGCCTGCTGCGATCCGCACCGCAGAGCCCTGAGCAGTGGACCCACAGGTGCCAAGACGACTGTACATTCGCCCGGAAGGAAAGCTGCTCGCGGATGCATCGGCGGCGCACAAGGGTCCGGCCAAGTCCTTGGTGGTGGCGGGTCGCAACGACCTGCAGTTTACGGCAGCCGAGGTGATCGAGCGTGATGCCGGCGCCGTCCGTCGCCAGTCGATGCGGGCCGACGAACTGAGCGCCCCAGCCGATGTCGATCTGCAGGCGCTGCTCCAGCGTGTGCGCCAGCCGCGCGAGCCGGTGGCGGGCCTGATGCTCGACAAGACGCTGATCATGGGGATCGTCAACGTCACCCCGGACAGCTTTTCCGACGGTGGCCGCTATCTAAGCGCCGGCGCGGCGATCGAGCACGCGCTTCGGCTGGAAGCAGAGGGCGCGGACATCCTGGACATCGGCGGCGAGTTGACCAGGCCAGGGTCTGATGGCGTCGATCTCGATGAGGAGTGCCGGCGCGTGTTGCCAGTCATACAGGCCCTGGCCAAGCAGAGCCGCGCGCGCCTTTCGATCGATACGCGCAAGGCGGAGGTGATGCGGCGCGCTGCCCTGGAGGGTGCGCACATCATCAACGATGTCTCGGCGCTCGGCCATGACCCGCAGGCGATGCAGACCGCCGCCGCAGCAGCCCTGCCGGTGATCCTGATGCATGCGCGCGGCGAGCCGCGCACGATGCAGGATAGTCCCGCCTACGCGGACGTTGTGCTCGACGTCTACGATTGGCTCGAGGCGCGCGTGGAGGCCTGCGAGCGCGCGGGCATTGCCCGCAGTCGCCTGATCGTCGATCCCGGCATCGGCTTCGGCAAGACGCTGGCGCACAATCTTGCGCTGCTGGGCTCGCTCGGCGTGTTGCACGGTCTCGGCTGCCCCGTCCTGCTGGGAGCGTCGCGCAAAAGCTTCATTGGCCGGTTGACCGGGTCTGGTGCAGATGACCGCCTGGCCGGCTCGATTGCCGCAGCGCTGATCGGCGAGTCGCAAGGCGTGCAGATCCTGCGCGTGCATGACGTGGCCGCGACACGTCAGGCGCTGAGCTTGTGGCAGGGCACGTTCACCGGCCGTTGGTAAATTGCGTGGCGTTCCGCGGCCGCCTGTCAATTCCGTGCGACACAGCGCGCGCAAATATTTGCATTCTAATTGACACGCGGAGCCCGCTGAGGCTCGTGTCGCTCGACAAACCAGCCTGAAGGAGCCGCAGATGACGGACTCGTCCACCACCGTGCCGGGATTCTCGACGCTCGCCATCCATGCGGGCGCCGCGCCCGATCCTTCGACCGGGGCGCGTGTGACGCCGATCTATCAAACGACGTCGTACGTGTTCAACGATGTCGAGCACGCTGCCGCGCTTTTCAATCTCGAGGTGTTCGGCAATATCTATTCGCGCATCGGCAATCCGACGCAGGCCGTACTCGAGCAGCGCGTTGCCGCGCTGGAAGGCGGCACTGCGGCCCTGGCCGTTGCATCCGGGCATGCGGCGCAGATGCTCGTGTTCCACACGCTGCTGGAGCCGGGTGACGAGTTCGTCGCAGGCCGGCAGCTCTATGGCGGCTCGGTCAATCAGTTCAACCACTCCTTCAAGAAGTTCAACTGGAACGTCGCCTGGGCCGACGCCACGGATCCGGCGAGCTTCGAGAAGGCGATCACGCCCAAGACCAAGGCCATCTTCTGCGAGTTGATTGCCAACCCCGGCGGCGTCGTCATCGACCTGCCGGCCATCGCCAAGATCGCCAAGAAGGCCGGCGTACCCTTCATCGTCGACAATACGCTGGCGACGCCCTACCTGTGCCGGCCGAAGGAGCACGGCGCCGACATCGTCGTGCACTCGCTGACCAAGTTCATGGGCGGGCACGGCAACTCGATCGGCGGCGTGATCGTCGATTGCGGCACCTTCGATTGGCTGATGGCCAAGAAGAAGTATGCGGCGCTGGTCGAACCCAACCCGAGCTATAACGGCATGCGTCTCGCCGAGACCTTCGGCAATTTCGCGTTCGCCATTGCCTGCCGGGTGCTCGGCTTGCGCGATCTCGGTCCGGCAATGGCTCCGTTCAATGCCTTCCTGATCCTGACCGGCATCGAGACGCTGCCGCTGCGCATGGCCAAGCACTGTGAGAACACGCGCGTCGTGGCCGAGCACCTTGCCGGTCGCAAGGAGGTGGCGTGGGTGAACTACGCGGGCCTGGCCGACAACAAGTACAACGCTCTGGCCAAGAAGATCTGTCCTAAAGGTGCCGGCGCCGTCTTCACATTCGGGCTCAAGGGCGGCTACGAGGCGGGCGTAAAGCTCGTGTCCAACGTCAAGCTGTTCTCGCACCTGGCCAACATCGGCGACACACGCAGCCTGATCATCCATCCAGCCTCGACGACGCACCGGCAGCTCACCCCTGACCAGCGCAAGGCGGCCGGCGCAGGCGACGACGTCGTGCGGCTGTCGGTGGGTCTTGAGGAGGCGGCAGATTTGATTGCCGACCTGGATCAGGCGTTGTCGGCGGCGTGAGGGCCGGCAGGCTTGGCGCTTGCCCGCGCGCGTCTGCGGCCGTTGGCCTCGACGGCGCGGATCAGTTCGGCCAGCTCGAGAAACTCGTGGCGGCGCGGTGATGTCGCCCGCCACGCCAACCCCAATGTGCGCGCAGGTGCCGGGTCGGCAAAGCGCAGCAGCTTGATGCCGCGCTGGCGTGCTTCGACGTCGAGGCTCAGCCTGGGCAGCAGGGTGACGCCGAGGCCATGCGCCACCATCTGCACGATGGTCGACAGGCTGGAGGCACCGAACGTATCGAGGTGCTCGACCTGGCGCAGATGGCAGTAGGCCAGTGCCTGGTCGCGCAGACAGTGTCCCTCCTCGAGAAGGAGCAGGCGATCCTGCGCCAGCAGTTCCGGCGTTGCGCGCACGTTGCCCGAGAGTTTCCGCGAACTCGGGATGGCGAGAAGGAACGGATCCTCGAACAGCGCCAGCGTCTCGATGTCTCGCTCCTCCACGGGCAGAGCCAGCACCAGCAGGTCGAGCTTGCCGTCTGCCAGCTCATAAAGGAGCTGATCCGTGCGCGTTTCGCGCAGGTGCAGCTCGAGATCGGGATAGCGCTCGCGCATCGGCGGCAGCAGCGGTGGGAGAAGGTAGGGCGCCACCGAGGGGATCACGCCCAGATGCAGCGGACCCGACAGCGTACTGTTGCGGTGGTGCGCGTAGTCGACCAGGTCGCGCACGTCGGTGATGATGCGGGCCGCACGGCGCGCGACTTCCCGGCCTTCCTCGGTCAGCTGCATACCTTGCCGACGGCGCTCGATCAGCACCACCTTCAGCTCGCGCTCCAATTCCTTGATCTGCATGGAAAGCGCCGGCTGCGTGACGGAGCAGGCAGCCGCCGCCCGCCCGAAGTGCTCGTGCTGGGCGATCGCCGCGAGGTAGCGCAGCTGCCTCAGCGAGATGGTTGACATAAGATTACCTGATCGTCAGACCTCTTGTTTTGCTATTAGACCTTATTCTGGAATGGGTCTACCTTTCCGTTTCGAAGCACCAAACACGCATGGCCTAGGCAGAGATCTACCCTAAGCGACAAGGGCTTGGACGCCCGAGGCGAGGCCACTGCCGTGGTCGGCTTGGCCGGTCGGAGGGGAGCAGACCACTCGAAGAAAATACAAAACACGATCGGAGAGAACATGGACGCAAAGACCGACGATAAGGGCAAGTGCCCGTTCACAGGCGGCCCTCGCGGACGCGCGAACCGCGACTGGTGGCCGGACGCGCTGGACGTTTCGGTTCTGCACCGGAACTCCAAGTTGTCCGATCCGATGGGCAAGGATTTCGACTACGCCAACGAGTTCAAGAGCCTCGACCTTGATGCCGTGATCAAGGACCTCACCGCCCTGATGACGGAATCTCAGGACTGGTGGCCGGCCGATTTCGGTCACTACGGCGGTCTGATGATTCGCATGGCCTGGCACAGCGCCGGCACCTACCGCATCACCGATGGCCGCGGCGGCGCCGGCGCCGGCCAGCAGCGTTTCGCGCCGCTCAACTCCTGGCCGGACAATGCCAACCTCGACAAGGCGCGCCGGCTGCTGTGGCCGATCAAGCAGAAGTACGGCCAGAAAATCTCCTGGGCCGACCTGATGATCCTCGCCGGCAACGTCGCGCTGGAGTCGATGGGCTTCAAGACGTTCGGCTTCGCCGGCGGCCGCAAGGACGTCTGGGAGCCCGAGGAGCTGTTCTGGGGGCCCGAGGGCACTTGGCTCGGTGACCAGCGCTACAGCGGCGAGCGTCAGCTGGCTGAGCCGCTTGGCGCCGTGCAGATGGGCCTGATCTACGTCAATCCGGAAGGGCCGAACGGCAATCCGGACCCGATCGCGGCCGCCAAGGACATCCGCGAAACCTTCTTTCGCATGGCCATGAACGACGAGGAGACCGTCGCGCTGATCGCTGGCGGCCACAGCTTCGGCAAGACGCATGGCGCCGGCGATCCGTCGCTGGTCGGACCGGACCCGGAAAGCGGCGCGCTCGAGGATCAGGGTCTTGGCTGGAAGAGTAAGCACGGCACGGGCTTCGGCGCCGATGCCATCACCGGCGGTCCGGAGGTCACCTGGACGCAGACGCCGACGAAGTGGAGCAACCTGTTCTTCAAGAACCTGTTCGAAAACGAGTGGGAGCTGACCAAGAGCCCGGCCGGCGCGAAGCAGTGGAAGGCCAAGGGCGCGACCGCAGACGTGCCGGATGCGTTCGACAAGTCGAAGAAGCACCTGCCGACCATGCTCACGACCGACCTCTCGCTGCGCATGGACCCCGCCTACGAGAAGATCTCGCGACGCTTCTACGAAAACCCGGACCAGTTCGCCGACGCGTTCGCCCGCGCATGGTTCAAGCTGACGCATCGCGACATGGGTCCGCGCGTGCGCTACCTCGGCAAGCTGGTGCCGAAGGAGACGCTGATCTGGCAGGATCCGATTGCAGCCGTCGATCACCCGCTGATCGGCGACGCGGACGTCACTGCCCTGAAGGCAAAGATACTGGCGTCCGGCCTGACGGTGCCGCAACTCGTCTCGACCGCCTGGGCGTCGGCGTCGACGTTCCGCGGCTCCGACAAGCGCGGCGGCGCCAACGGCGCGCGCATCCGCCTCGCCCCGCAGAAGGACTGGGAGGTCAACCAGCCGGCCCAGCTGAAGACCGTGCTCGCCAAACTCGAAGAAATTCAGAAGGGCTTCGGCAAGAAGGTCTCCCTCGCCGACCTGATCGTTCTCGGCGGCTGCGCGGCGGTCGAGAAGGCCGCAAAGGACGCCGGCGTCGACGCGAGGGTTCCCTTCGCGCCGGGGCGCATGGATGCCTCGCAGGAGCAGACCGACGTGCAGTCGTTCGCTCCGCTCGAGCCGCGGGCCGACGGCTTCCGCAACTACATCAGCGGCAAGCATCAGTTCATGCAGCCCGAAGAGGCGTTGGTGGACCGGGCTCAGCTGCTGCGGTTGACGGGGCCGGAGATGACGGCGCTGGTCGGTGGCCTGCGCGTACTCGGCGCCAATGCCGGCGATTCCACGCACGGCGTCTTCACCAAGCAGCCGGGCAAGCTGACGAACGATTTCTTCGTCAACCTGCTCGACATGAGCACCGAGTGGAGCGCGGCCGGCGACAACGTGTACGAAGGCCGTGACCGCAAGACCAAGGCGGCCAAGTGGACCGGCACGCGCGTCGACCTGATCTTCGGCTCGCACTCGCAGCTGCGCGCCTTCGCGGAAGTCTACGCGTGCACGGATGCGAAGGAGAAGCTCGTGAAGGACTTCGTCGCGGCCTGGAGCAAGGTGATGAACGCGGATCGCTTCGATCTCGCCTGACACACGTTACGATGCAGACATGATGCAGGGCGCCGCGGACCAAGTCCGCGGCGCCCTTTTTTCGTCTTCAGCTCATCGAGGTTCCGTCGGCGGCCGTAGCAACCATGCGCGCAACATCGGGCGTACCTCCGGCCAACACCTCGGCAAACAGCTCCCGGTCGATGTTGCCGCCGCTGAGCACCAGGCCGACCCGTTTTCCCTCCATGACATTGCGCTCCTGCATCAGGGCCGCCAACGCCGCCGCGCCGGCCCCTTCGGCCAGGTTGTGGGTGTCCTCGTAGATGGCGCGCATGGCCGCGGCAATCGCGTCCTCGCTCACCCGCACGATGCGTGCCGCGCCCTTCTGTATGATCGCGAGCGCCTCAGCGTTGGGCACGCGGCAGGCCATGCCGTCGGCAAACGTTGCGCACGAGTTGGTCGGCACCGGCCGGCCGGCCTCGAAGGAGAGCGCAACTGCCGGGGCTTTCTCCGCCACGACGCCGATGATTTCCGTGTCGAGCCCCAGCAGGTCGCGGACCGTGATCACCCCGCAGATCCCGGAGCCCATGCCGATTGGTACGTAGACGGCATCGAGGTCGCTTACGGCCTCGAACATTTCCAACGCATAGGTCGCAACGCCCCTGACCAGATCCGGATGGAAGGACGGCAGGAAGTGATAGCCGCGCTTGCTTGCGAAGTGCTCGGCGCGCTCACGAGCTTCGTCGAAGTCGGCGCCCTCGACAACGAGTTCAGCGCCGAACGCCTGCATCGCCCGGTTCTTCTCGCGCGAGTTGCCGTGCGGGACAAAAAGCGTGCAGGGCAAGTCCGCGCTCGATGCCGCAAGCGCGACCGACTGGCCATGGTTGCCGCGCGTTGCCGTAACGATGCCCTTGATTGCGGGCTCACGTCGTTTCAGCGCGTCGAGATAGACCAACCCGCCGCGGATCTTGAAGGTGCCGATCGGCGTGTGGTTCTCGTGTTTGACCCACACCCGCGCGCCCGTGCGTTGCGCCAGCAGGGGCCACGCGTGCAGCGGCGTCGCAGGCACTACACGGCGTACCAGCGGCACGACGGCCTCGAGTTCCGCAAGCGAGAACATTGGCATCAGCGAAGACCCTGGCGGTGGCGGAAGCGTAGCCTTGAGCGTGCAGCGATACGTCCAGCATAATCCCAGAAAGCTTGCGGCTCAGCTGCCGTCAGCTTTTCACTCGGACATAGCTGCCCGGCGCATTCTCGATCACTCCGAGACGGGCGCCGGGCTTGCGGGCCGCCACCATCTCGCGCGAGTGCCCGGCCAGCCACTGCGCGTAGTGGGGCCACCAGGAGCCGGGGTGCTCCTTGGCGCCCTCGAACCAAGCCTCAAGCGTGGCCGCCCGCTTGTCGTTGGTCCAGTACTGGTATTTGACCTTGTCGCCCGGCGGGTTGATGACGCCGGCGATGTGGCCGGAGCCGGCCAGCACATAGGTGACCGGGCCGCCGAACAGCCGCGAGCCGATGAACACCGACTTGGCCGGCGCGATGTGGTCTTCCTTGGCGCACAGCTCGTAGATCGGCAGCTTGACCTTGCCGAGGTCGAGCTTGACGCCGCCGATCGACATCTGCCCGCGGGCCAGCCGGTTCTCCTGATAGAACTCGCGCAGATAGAAGGAGTGGTTGGCTGGCGTCATGCGCGTCGAGTCCTGATTCCAGAACAGCAGGTCGAACGGGAACGGCTTCTTGCCCAGCATGTAGTTGTTGACGATGTAGGGCCAGATCAGGTCCTTCGGCCGCAGCATGTTGAACACAGTGGCCATGCGTGAGCCGTCGAGGAAGCCGCGCTCGGCCATCATCTCTTCCAGCGACTTGAGCTGGGCATCGTCGATGAACAGCAGCAGGTCTCCGGCCTTGGTGAAGTCGACCTGGGCGGCAAAGAACGTGGCGGATGCAAACGGCGCCTCTCCGCGCGCGGCCAGGTAGGCCAATGTCGTGCCAAGCAAGGTGCCGCCCACGCAATAGCCGATCACGTTGGTCTGGTCGCAGCCGGTCTCGCGCTTGACGGCATCCGTGGCGGCCAGAATGCCCTCCGTCATGTAGTCTTCGAAGGTCTTGTGGGCGAGCCGTTGATCGGGATTGATCCACGAGACGACGAACACCGTGAAGCCTTGCGCGACCATGTAGCGGATGAAGGATTTCTGCGGCGACAGGTCGAGGATGTAGAACTTGTTGATCCAGGGCGGCACGATCAGCAGCGGTACCTCGTGCACCTTCTCCGTGGTGGGCTCGTATTGAATGAGCTGCAGCAATTCGTTCTGGAACACGACCTTGCCGGGCGCGGTGGCGACGTTGCGCCCGACCTCGAACGCGTCGAGATCGGTCTGCGTGATGCTGAACACGTCGCCCGACCGCTCCATGTCGCGCGCCAGATTGGCCATGCCCTGCACGAGATTCTTGCCGCTGGTGGCCAAGGTCTCACGCAGCACCTCGGGGTTGGTGAGCGGAAAGTTGGAGGGCGACAGGGCGCTCGCCAGCTGCTTGAGGTAGAACTCCGCGCGCTGCCGCGTGCGTTCGTCGAGCCCCTCCGTTTTGGCCAGCACATCATCGAGCCAGCGCATCGTGATCAGGTAGGTCTGCTTGCAGAAGTCAAAGTAGGGGTTCTGCTGCCACTCCGGATCCTTGAAGCGGTTGTCGCCGGGTTCCGGCTCCGCGACGGGGGGCACCTCGACGCCCAGCAGGCGCTGAGAAGTGGCGCCGGCCAGCTGCAGGTAGTCGCGCACCAGATCGCCCTGGGTCTCGGCAAGCTTGGCCGGGTCGCCTACCCACGCCTGCGCAATCTCGATGAACAGCTTGGCAGCGTCGGTGATCTCGCTGGCGGTACTGTGCGGGCCGGTCTTGCCGTTGGAACGCTCGAGGAAGCCGGACAGCGCACTGCTGCCTTCCTCGAGCAGGCGCAGCATGTTGCTGCCGAACTCTTCCGGATTGGCGATCCGGTAGGCGGAAAAGTCGATGGCAACCGGAACGGGCTTTGGGCTGTCTGGGGCTTTTTTCTGCATCGCTTCGCTCGAATCAAAAGGCGGCACGCCGACGCGACCGTTCACCATAACCCCTATTTAGTGATCGGGCCGCAACTACGCCAAAAATACCTATGCATAGCCCCCCTGTGACCCAAGAATCGGGCTAGCGACAAGCCTAGTCTCTGCAAGACAATGCGGGGGCCCGGTGCTAGAACCCGCTCCGGTCCAGGAAGGCGTGGGATCAGATGGGAATGCGGTGCAAGATCGCCGTTGCGCTGATCAGCTTGGGGGCCCTTGGGGGCTGTTCCGAAACCTTGCCGCTTGCCCAGTTGCCTGATTTCTACAAGCTGCCCGAGAAAGTGCTCAGCAAGGACGAGCAGCAGACCAAGGTTAACGAAATGGTCGAGAAGGGTCAGACCCATCAGGCCGAGGCGGCCAAGAAGATCGAGGGCAAGTAGGGCGGCGCGGCGCCTGGTTTCCCTGCCCGACCCAGCATCAACCGAAGCACTACGGTTAGTCACGTGATCGAAGAATTCCACCGCGTAAAGCGCCTGCCGCCCTATGTGTTCGCCGAGGTCAACCGCCTCAAGGCTGCGGCCCGGGCCCGGGGCGCCGACATCATTGATCTCGGCATGGGCAACCCCGACATGCCGACGCCCCAGCACATCGTCGACAAGCTGGTGGAGACTGTCGCCAAGCCGCGCACCAATCGCTACTCGGCCTCCAAGGGCATTCCGGGCCTGCGCAAGGCCCAGGCCGCCTATTACGCGCGCCGCTTCGGCGTGAAGCTCAATCCAGAGACCCAGGTCGTTGCCACGCTCGGTTCCAAAGAAGGCTTCGCCAACATGGCGCAAGCCATCACGGCCCCGGGCGACGTTATCCTCGTGCCGAGCCCCACCTATCCCATTCACGAGTTCGGGTTCATCATCTCGGGGGCGTCGATCCGCCATATCCCGACCGGCATCGGCGAGGTGCGGCCGGAGTCCTCCGATCCAGGCACAGCGTTCCTGCGCGGCGTTGAGCGCGCCGTGAAGCACTCGATCCCCAAGCCGCTGGCGATGGTGCTGAGCTACCCGTCCAATCCGACGGCGACCACGGTGAGCCTCGACTTCTATATGGAGGCCGTGCAGCTCGCCAAGAAGCTGGACCTGATCATCCTGTCCGATATCGCCTACGCAGAGATCTACTTCGACAACGATCCGCCGCCCTCGGTTCTGCAAGTCCCGGGCGCGATGGATGTCACCGTTGAATTCACGTCGCTGTCCAAGACCTATGCGATGCCCGGCTGGCGCATGGGCTTTGCGGTCGGCAACGAGCGGTTGATCGCCGCCTTGGCGCGCGTCAAATCGTACCTGGACTACGGTGCATTCACGCCGGTGCAAGTGGCTGCCGCTGCGGCGTTGAACGGCCCGCAGGACTGCGTCGACGAGATCCGCAAGATCTACAAGGCGCGCCGTGATTGCCTGGTCGACAGCTTTGCCCGCGCAGGCTGGAAGATACCCTCGCCGGCCGCTTCGATGTTCGCCTGGGCACCGATCCCCGAGGCCTATCGGGAGCTCGGCTGCATGGAATTCTCCAAGCTATTGGTCGAGCAGGCGGATGTGGCGGTGTCGCCTGGGCTCGGATTTGGCGAATACGGCGAAGGCTATGTCCGCATCGCCCTGGTGGAGAACGAGCACCGTATTCGGCAGGCGGCGCGCAACATCAAAAAGTTCCTCGCGCGGCCGCAAGAAACGCTGCATAACGTGATCCCCATCCCACAAAAGGCATCACGTTAGCTGCTTCCATGAGCCAGCCGCTGAGATTAGGCATCGCCGGGCTCGGCACGGTCGGCGCCGGACTGTTGAGCCTGCTGCACGAACACGGCGAGCGGCTCGCGCAGACGCTTGGCCGCCGCATCGAAATCCAAGGCGTCTCGGCGCGCAGCCGCACCAAGAAGCGCAGCGTGTCGCTGGACGACATCAAGTGGTTCGATGAGCCTGAGCGGCTTGCTGTCGACCCGTCCATCGATGTGTTCGTCGAACTGATCGGCGGTGAGGAGGGCGTGGCCAGGCAGTCCGTCGAAGCCGCCCTCAAAGCCGGCAAGCATGTCGTGACGGCCAACAAGGCGCTGCTCGCCTACCACGGTCCGGATCTGGCCAAGCTCGCGGAGAAGCATGGCGTTGCGCTGAATTTCGAGGCAGCGGTGGCGGGCGCCATCCCGATCATCAAGACGCTGCGCGAAGCGCTGGCGGGCAATCAGGTGCGCCGCGTGTACGGCATCCTGAACGGCACCTGCAATTACATCCTGACTAAGATGCAGGAGGAAGGCCGGCAGTTCGCCGACGTGCTCGAGGAAGCGCAGGCCAAGGGCTACGCGGAAGCCGATCCGACCTTCGACATCGGCGGCTTCGATACGGCGCACAAGCTGGCGTTGCTGACCAGCCTGGCATTCGGCACGCGCGTTGCGTTCGATCAGATAGACGTGGAAGGCATCCAGTCGATCACCCAAGCCGACATCGAGGCGGCGGACGATCTGGGCTTCCGCATCAAGCTGCTGGGCGTGGCGCTACAGACCGAGAGCGGCATCGAACAGCGCGTACATCCGGCCATGGTGCCCAAGCATTCGGCGATCGCCGAGGTGTCGGGCGTCACCAACTGCGTGGCCGTCGACGGGGACTTCGCGGGCAACGTGTTGCTGGCAGGGCCGGGCGCCGGAGCCCGCGCCACGGCGTCGGCGGTGGCCAGCGACATCGTCGACATCGCGCGCGGTGCCAAGTCCTACCCGTTCGGCGTGCCGGCGGCGAAACTCAAGCCCTACAAGCGCGCCAAGCTCGGGCAGCACCAGGGGGCCTACTACGTGCGCCTGGCGGTGTTCGACCGCCCGGGCGCCATGGCCAGCATCGCCAAGCACATGGGCGATCGGGAGGTTTCCCTCGAGAGCGTCGTGCAGCGCCGCCCGCGCGGGGCGCGGCCGGGCATCGACGCGCGGCCGAAACCGGGGCTGCCGACGCCCGTAACGCTGATCACCCATGAAACGACGGAAGAGTCCATTCGTCGCGCGCTCGACGCCATCCACAAGGACAAGAATGTGGTGTCCGAAATACCGCAAATGATACGAATTGAGCCGATGTAGCGCCGTGGAGCGCTTGCTCGGGGACGGAGGCACACAGCATGGCTACCAGCGAGAGCAGGATAGGCGGGCTTGAGCGCGTCCTCGTGGGCGAGGTGGCGCGTGTGACCGAAGCGGCGGCCATCGCGGCGGCGCGCCTGCGCGGACGGGGCGACGAAAAGGCGGCCGACAAGGCCGCTGTCGATGCCATGCGCACCGAGCTGGGGAAGGTGCACATCCGCGGCCGGGTGGTGATCGGCGAAGGCGAGATGGACGAGAGCCCGATGCTCTACATCGGCGAGGAGGTCGGCATGGGCGATGGCCCGGAGGTGGACATCGCCGTCGATCCTCTGGAAGGCACCACCATCTGCGCGAAGGCCATGCCGAATGCGCTGGCGGTGTTGGCCATCGCCGAGCGTGGCGGGCTGCTGAACGCACCCGACATGTACATGAACAAGATCGCCATCGGTCCCGGCTATCCGGAAGGCATCATCGATCTGGACAAGCCAGCCGCGGAGGTTCTGTCCGCGATGGCCAAGGCCAAGGGCGTGCCGATGTCCGAGATAACGGCCTGCATCCTCGATCGACCGCGGCACGCCGAGCTGATCAAGGCCGTACGCGGCGCCGGCGCCGGCGTGCAGCTGATCCCGGATGGCGACATCGCTGGCGTGATCTGGACGACGGACCCCAAGGAAACGGGCATCGACATCTACCTTGGCTCGGGTGGCGCGCCGGAGGGTGTGCTTGCAGCGGCAGCGCTCAGATGCATCGGCGGGCAGATGCAGGGCAGGCTAGCGCCCGAGCTGCACTCCGAAAAGGAGAGGCCGGCCCTGATCGAGCGCGCCGCCAAGATGGGAATCAAGGACATCAAACGCAAATATTCGATGCAGGAGATGGCCTCGAGTGACGTGATCTTCTCGGCGACCGGCGTGACTGACGGCTCGCTGCTGGATGGGGTGCATTTCCGTCAGGGCTTTGCCGAGACCGAAACGGTGGTGCTGCGCTCCAAGACCGGCACCGTCCGCCGCATCAAGACCACCTTCCGCATGATCGGCACCAAGGCAAACCCGGGGATTTGAGCCGGGTCGGTGTTGACAGGTGTGGGCATTGGGGACGCTCAGCGACGTCGACCCACGCGCAGGCTGCGGCCGGCGCGCCCCATCAGCAAGGAAAGCCGGCGGACTCAGCCGATCGGATAATGCACGAGCCCGTTCGCTCTGCCATAAGCATCGGCCTGTTCGTGGATCGGTCGGCGCTTACTGGTGGGAGAACTCCAGCATGGGAAGGAGTGTGAGGCTTCTGGCGCGGCTCACGGCCCTTGTTGGACCATTCATAGCGGCGCTCACAGCTGCTGCCACGCTCGCCACGGCACAGGACCCAGTGCCCAAACCGGAACTCATTGCTTTTCCGAGTGGTGAACTCGAACTCAAGGGCTTCATTTGGAAGCCGGAGGGAACTGGCCCTTTTCCCGCGATCCTGTGGAATCACGGAAGCGAAAAGAAACCAGGAGCCGTTGATCCCGTTGCCCCGCTTTTCGTGGCGCGCGGCTATGTCTTCTTTGTGCCCCATCGGCGTGGCCAAGGGCGGTCGCCGGGTCCCTACATCATGGACCAATTGAATGCGGCGGGTTCGCCTGCAGAGCGCAGCCGCATGCTCGTCAAGCTGCACGAGGCGCAGCTTCGCGACCAACTGGCCGCAGTTAGCTACCTCAAGGGGCTCTCTTTCGTGGATCCACATCGACTGGCGGTGATGGGATCTTCTTTTGGCGGCATTCAAACGATGTTGGCCGCCGAGCGAGGGCAAGGATACCGGGTTGCCGTGAACTGCTCTGGAGCTGCGCAAACCTGGGACAACTCACCGGATCTGCAGCGACGATTGATGGCCGCCGCGCGGAGTGCGGCGATGCCCGTATTCTTCCTGCAAGCCCGAAATGACTATAATTTGACACCGAACCGGGTCCTGAGCGAGCAGGTCAGATCAGCCGGCAAGCCGGTGGAGACGAAAGTCTATCCACCCTATGGCGTCGGCGCGCGGGAGGGTCACAGCTTCTGTGTGCGCGGCGCAGATGTCTGGGGACCGGATGTCCTCAGGTTCATCGAAGATCATACCAAGTAACCGATCTGGCGCCCTGTGCGCCCCCCATCTGTCGGTCTCTGGAGCGCACCAACCTGTGGAATAGCAGGGCGAATCGATGTGCCTGCCGGGCAGCACGGCGTAGTGTCGCCGTAGGACAGCAGCAGGGGGCACATGGGGGCAGTCCGCAAACTGAGGCCAGACGGTGATGCCGGTGGCGCCTATCTGGGCGTCGAGGCCTCGGTGCGGGGGTTGCGGTGGCGCGAGCGGCTCGATGCGGCCGCCGCCAAGACGGCTGCAGCCATCAGCCAGCGCCACGGCCTGCCCGAGCTGTTGGGGCGAGTGCTGGCTTCGCGCGGGGTTGCGGTGGACGAGGTGCCGGTGGTGCTCGATCCCAGCATCAAGGCGCTGATGCCGGACCCCAGTACCCTGCGCGACATGGACCGGGGGGCGGCGCGGCTGGCCGATGCCATTGTGCGCCGCGAACGCATCGCCGTGTTCGGCGACTACGACGTAGACGGGGCCTGCTCGTCCGCGCTCATGCAGCGTTTTATCAGGGCGCATGGTCTCGACGCGCGCATCTACATTCCCGATCGCATGCTGGAGGGCTATGGCCCCAATCCGACGGCGATCGAGACGCTGGCCAGAGACGGCGCCAAGTTGATCGTCACGGTGGACTGCGGCACCACCAGCTTCGCGCCACTGGCGGTGGCGGGTCCGCTCGGCGCCGATGTTGTTGTCGTCGACCACCATCAGGCGGACGAGCGGTTGCCGGGCGTGGCGGCGGTCATCAATCCCAACCGGCAGGATGACCTGTCGGGCTTGGGGCATCTGTGCGCGGCAGGCGTCACGTTCATGCTGCTGGTGGCGACGGCCCGGCACTTGCGCTTGCGCGGCTACTATGCGGCGGAGACGCCGGCGCCCGATCTGCTCGCGCTGCTAGACTTGGTGGCCTTGGCGACGGTGTGCGACGTGGTGCCGCTCAAGGGCCTCAACCGGGCATTCGTGACGCGCGGCCTACTGGTCATGCGTCAGCGCCGCAACACCGGGCTGAAGGCGCTTGCCGATGCCGCCGGTTTGGCGGTAGCGCCGACGCCGTATCACCTGGGGTTCGTACTGGGGCCGCGCATCAATGCCGGCGGCCGCATCGGCGACGCGGCGCTGGGCGCGCGTTTGCTGGCGACCGACGACGAGATGGAGGCGGCCCGCATCGCCGTTGTGCTCGACAAGTTGAACCGCGAACGCAAAGCGGTCGAGGCGCAGATGCTGGACGAGGCGGTGGCGCTGGCCGACGGGCTGGTGGAGGCCGACGCCGACGTGCCGCTGCTGCTGCTCGGCTCGGAGAGCTGGCACAAAGGCGTGGTGGGTCTGGTCGCCAGCCGGCTGGTCGAGCGCTTCCGCCGACCGGCCTGTGCGATTGCCTGGGACAGCAAGGATGAGGGCACCGGCTCGCTGCGCTCCATCGATGGCGTCGATATCGGCGCGGCCGTGCGGGCGGCCGTGGAGGCCGGTTACCTGAAGAAAGGCGGCGGCCACGCCATGGCGGCCGGCCTGACGGTGGCGCGCGCGCAATTGGCGGATCTCGCGGCATTCCTGCGCGAGCGTCTGGTAGCCACCACAGGTGTGGCGCGCAGCGCAGCCACGCTGGATCTGGACGGGGCATTGACGCCGGCCAGCGTCACCGACGAGCTGATGGCGCTGATCGACCGAGCGGGCCCGTATGGCCAGGGTAATCCGCAGCCTCGCTTCGCATTTCCCGCGCATCGCGTGAAGTTCGCCAAGCTGGTGGGCGAGGCGCATGTGCGCTGCGTGCTGGAGGGCGGCGACGGATCGCGGCTCGACGCCGTGGCGTTCCGTGCCGCCGATCAGGCGGTGGGCACCGCCTTGCTGGGGGCCAGCGGGATGCCGCTGCATGTGGCGGGCCATCTGCGACGCGACACCTGGGGCGGTCGCAACAGGCGCGAGCTGGTCATAGAGGACGTTGCCGACCCACGACAGCGTTAGGTCGGCACTACGCTGCCCGCTACGGCCGCGCTCCGAACCTGTAATTGATGCGGGCCACCACCGTCTGGACGTCCACGGTGACATCACCGAATTGGGTGTTCGGAATGGATGGAGCGATGACACCGGCCCGGAAGTTCATGTAGTTGTACTCGATGCCCACAAACAGGTTCGGCAACAGCGCGTAGTCAGCGCCCACGCCGGCCGTCCACCCATTCTCCCTGCCGCTCGACGAGGACAGCACGACACCCGTGCCTGGCGTGCTGTAGCTGGCGCTTATATCGGCGTTGGCCCAGCCTGCCTTTACGTAGGCCAGCATGCGATCGTCGGCGTAGCCCAAGCGGCCGGTGAACGTGACGATGTCGCGCAACTCGACCGAGCGCGAGACAGGGGGGATTACCTCCGGCGACAGCGCCGACAGCGGCGACAGCGAGCTACCGTCGAAGCGAAGCGACGTGTAGGCGACCTCGGCGCCAGCGACCAGGTGACCCCACTGCCTTTGCCAGCCGGCCTGCGCACCACCGGTGATGCGCGAGCCGGTTTGGTCGTAATTCAGAGCATCAAGCAGCTGTGGAGTGAAAGGATCTGGAGCAGAGTTGGTCGACTCGGCGTTGGCGTAGCCCCATCCCAGCTGGCCGCCAACGTAAAAGCCGCTCCAGTCGAAAACCAGGAATGCCGGAGCGGCGGGATCATACGGCGTGTAGCGGTAAGGGTCTTCCGGCCTGTTAGGCGGCCCGTCCGCACGGGCCGCACCGGATTGTGCCGCCAGTGCCAATAGCGCGACAACTGCAACCGCCTGCGTGCGCCACGCGCCCATGTGCCCTCTCCCCGCGAGTTCGTTAGCGAATCACACCGCCAGTTGAATCATCCGCGCACTCCAGGAATGAAACAAGTCTTACATCCCCAGGCGACCATTCGAGCGCGCCGGCGGTACGCATCCGCAACGAGCGTTAGATGATAGAGGACCCAGCGCGAAGGCAGAGCGGCCGCGATCGCGATCAACGTGAGGGCCTAGGATTTGCGGATGACTGCATAGGTCGCGTAACCGCGGAATGGTGATGCGATCTGCAATTCGGCGTCATGGACGCGCCGCAAGGCACGCAGCTCGCGCGCGAGTGTCGTCCTCGGCGTCACGGAGAAGCGCCGCAGCCAGGCGTCAAGGCCGCGCTTGAAGGCTGCCGGCAGACGATCGCAGGGGCCGAAGTCGACCACGTGCAGGGAGCCCTGCGGTGCCGTCAGATGCATGGCATGGCGCAACGCGGCCTGCCAGTCCGGCATCATCGACAGCGTATAGGACATGAAGATGCGATCGAACGAGGCGGCACCGAACAACTGCTGCGCGTCGAAGCCGGCAGCGTCCCCGTAGCCCAGACGAATCCGGTGCGCCAGGCCGCGGCGGACAACGCTGCCGCCAGCGGAACGCAGCATCATGGAGGACAGGTCGACGCCGTACAGCTCGGCGCCCGGATACAAGCCAGCCGCTTTGATGAGGTTGCGCGCGGTGCCGCAGCCGATCTCCAGCACGGTGCCCCCAGGCGGTGGCACAAGCTCCGCAATCAGCCGGTCGCGCCCGAGCAGATAGTATTCGCGGGTCAAATCGTAGATGAAGCGCTGATGGCGATAGATGCCATCCAGGTGCCGGGCGTGGGTCTGATCGGTCACGATGCGAGCACGTAGAGATGGAAGCCGCCGTAGATGGCAGACCGGTCGCGGGCGGCCGAGGCCTTCGACCGCTCGGCTTCGTAGCGCCAGTGCGCCAGCAGGTTGTCGGGCAGACGGCCGGGCAGGACCGACTCCTGTGCCGCCGTGCGGAAGATCACGCGTGCCCCGGATCGAGCGGTGCGCGTGATCTCGTGCCAGAGGCGGGTCAGGTCGTGGGTGGACATCCAATCCTGGGCGTCGAGAAGAACGTATCGGTCCATGGACGCAGCCGGCTGCACCGCCAAATATTCAGTGAGCGAGCTCAGCTCAACGCGTACCCGATGGGCGCGATCGCGGATGGCTGCGAAGTTGTCAGCCTGCAGGTATGGGGGAAGCGGGCCGTGGCCGGCGGGCGCGTAAGCGCGATTGAAGGCCTGCCAGGCGAAGTAGTTGTCTGCCAGATCGAAGCCGCAGGCGAGCTTCTCGAGGCGGGCCCGGACGACGTCGGCGGCCGTCGACGCCCCGTCCGACAGGGACACGTACTGGGCTGGCGGGATGCCGAGGCCGTACAGGGACATGCGGTGGCCCAGCAGCCAGCGTACAAACCGCTTGTCGAACAGCGGTGCCAATTCGCTGCGGAAGACGCGGTGCTGTTCCTCGGCGCTGCGCGCGGTCAGCATCTTCTTGGGGTCCTTGCCGTACAGGCGGGCGAGCAGGTGGCCGGCGCCGATGAAGCGGCCGAGCAGGCCAAAGCGGTGGAAGCCGCGCGCGAAGCGCGTGATGCGACGGCGCCCGCGCAGGTCGGTACCCTCCCAGTAGGCGCGGGTGGCGTCATCGAGGTGGCCGCGCAGGAACCGGTCGTAGGCCTCGACATTGGCTGGTGTATCGGCGGCGCCGAACAACTGCAGGAAGGATGCGTGATCCGGAAGGTGCTTGAGTGCTGCAAGCTTCAGCTTGTTGAGTGCGATATGCGTGGCATTGAGATCGACGGCGACGATGCGCTCCGGGTCGCCGGTGAGGTAGCTCATGACGTTGCAGCCGCCGGACGCGATGGTGACGATGCGCGACCGTGGCGAAAGCTCCAGCGCTTCCAGGTCGACCCGGGGGTCCTCCCAGATCTGCGGATAGACCAGGCCGCGGAAGGCAAACGTGAAGGCACGCTCATGCAGGCCGGCCAGCGAGAAGGCGCTGTTGCGATGCACCGCGTCGCCAAGCAGCTTGGCGCTCGCCCGGGGCGGCGATGCTTCGACGAATGAATTCATGAGGGGCCTTTCGGGTGGTCGGCATCAAGGACCCGCCGTTGGGGGCAGTCCACCCAGCTACAAAGCGGATTCTGATTGCAGATATGTGACAGCGCCCAAACGGGCGGCCGCGCCGGCTCAGAGGTACTTGCCGCCCAGCGCCAGGATGGTGCCGAACACGGTTGCGGCCGCGACAATCAGGCAGGCCAAGGCGCGCAGCATGGGCCGGCTGACGATGCGGGCCTCTTGGCCGTCGACATAGTCCGCGGCGGGCTTGCTGCCGGTGATCATGCCGGTGATCAGGGGATCTCGCTTGACCAGGCCATAGAGATGGTTGGCTACGACATGGATGGCAACCAGCGGCAGGATCACCCAGTAGAAGATCCAGCGATGCCAGCTTGAGACCTGCTGCTGGCGATCCTCCGAAATGAGCCGGTAGAGGGGGCCGGCGGTCAGATCGTTGTGCTCGACGGTGAACAGCCCCAGCAGCGCCTGCGTGCTGACGGCAGCGAGCAGCGCCAGGATCATGTAGGAGCCGACCGGCGTGTGGCCGAGATAGGGTCGGGAGCGATCACTCATCAGATCGGCAAAATAGGCCGTCGCGGTCCACGGCCAATACAGCCAAGCGGAGAAGCGCGAGGTGCTCGAACCAAGGAAGCCCCACAGCAGGCGGAAGACGATCAGCACCAGAACGGCATGGCCGATCCAGCGATGGTAGCTGAGCGTTGGATCCTTGAGGGCCTCGCTGTACTGCCAGGATGCCCATGCCGCGGCGATGAGGGCGGCCAACGTCCAATGAAATAGGCGCGTGGGAAGATCCCACGCGCGCACCTTTGCGATCGCTCCGCCCACGAGGTGACTCGCTACTCGAGTTACTTGGACCCAGGTACTTGGAGCTAGTTTACTTGGGCTTGCGATATTCCTTGTGGCAGCCGCCGCAGTTGCCTGCCACCTTCGGCCATTCGGCTTTGAAGGACGCCTCGTCCTTGATGGTGCTCGTCGCGGCTTTGGCGTCGGCGTCCATCTTGTCGAAGCGGGCAAACAGGTCGGCTTTCTTTTCGAAGGCCACCGGCAGCGCGTCGGTGTCGCCCGTCTTGGAGTCGTCAGGGAACACCGTCTTGGCCTTCGCCGATGCTTCTTCGAGTGTCTTGAGCGAAGCCTGCACAACTGCAAGGTCGAAAGGTGCGTCACCCTTGATCATGGTGCCGGGGGCCTTCATGGCACCGCCGAACTGCTTCATGGTCGCCTTGCGCACGGCAATGGCGTCGGCGTTCTGCGCGTAAACGACCGTCGCGCCGATGGCGATGGCTGCCAGCGCGGCAAAGATACGGATCATGCTGATGGTTCTCCCAGAGTGCCCGACAAGCTTCCCCCTCGAAAAAACCGGCCGCAGCCGCACTTTTTCGAGCCTGCAAGATCATACGCGCGCTTAGCCGTGGCAATGGCCGTGCGCGCACGTTTTCTTGATCCTGCGTGTTCGGAATGTTTGTTGCCAGGTCGGCGCGTTTCGGCCGCCGACTACCAGGGTCTGGGCTGCTGGATGTCGAGTGGTACGCAATTGCGATGGCCGGCATCGATGCAGGCCATGGTGCGCGAATAGGCGGCCAAGCGATCGATGAGCCAGGCTCCCAGTGTAACGATCAGCACGACGGCGATCAGGGCGCCGAGGTTCTGCTGCATGCGCAGCCGGTCGCTGACGGCGTCGAAAGCGTCGGTGTGGGCGGGGCGTTGGCCGAGAAAGCCGTGCGCCGACGGTGGCGCGACAGGTGGCGTCAGTCGCTGGCGGGGCCTGAACGGTATGACGGTCATGACGCTCTGAGCGAAATCAGTCTGCCAGCGATATTGACAGAGTCGATACTGACAGAGTGGGCGTACACGCTCAAGGCAGGCACAAGGCACCAGCCCATCGAGCAACAAATCTTGCAGGTGTTCAGGCCGGCGCGCGACGATGCAGGAGGTCCAGCAGGTTCTTAAGCCAGACCGGCGCTAAAGCGATCTTGCCCGGCCCGTCATGGTGCACCAGCACCGGCTGACCCGACCGCCAAGACTTCGCCTCAACCTCAGGCTTGGCCTCGACCGTGCTCTGGTTCTCGTCGGCCACTGCCATCGCGAAACCAGCGGCCCGCGCGGCACTATTGAGTGTTTCCATTCCCATGGCGCTTTAACTCGCGGCTCAAAGCAAGCGTTCCAGGCTCCCCCTGGAATGGTCTGCGCTAGCTTTTTTGTTCCAACGCAAACAGCTTCTGAGCGTTGCATCACAATGGCTAATAACTCATTTAGCGCGGCTGATTTGCTGCACGTCAAGAAAAATGTCGAAACATTTCGTGATCGATATCGGCCGCGAAAGCCATCGCGAAATTGCTGCACTGCAGAAGCAGCATACGTCGCATCATACGGCTTGATCTGGGCGGTTTGGCGGCGTGCGAGCGTGCGAAACGCAATGCGATCACCGCGTTAGCGCTTGCACTTGCTCAGCGAACGCTTCACCATTCTGTCACGCGCCCCATGAAGCTCAGGCGCGGGGCGCGCGAGCTTCGCGTCCGTTTGTCCTGAGCTGATCAGGAGGAACACATGGGGCAGAATGGTGGCTCGGCCGCCCGCAGCTCCCGCTGCATCGCACTGGTCGGGCCTTATCTTTCCGGAAAGACTACACTCCTAGAAGCAATTCTCGCCCGCACCGGCGCGGTTACGCGCCAGGGCAAAGTGGCCGACAAGAACAGCGTCGGCGACGCATCCCCGGAAGCCCGCGATCACGGCATGAGCGTCGAGCTGAATGCGGCCGACGTGAGTTTTCTGGGCGACGCCTTCACGTTCATCGATTGTCCAGGATCGATCGAATTTCAGCATGAGGGCGCGCTGGCGCTGACGGGTTGTGATGCAGCCATCGTCGTGTGCGAGCCCGATCCGAAGCGCGTGCCGGCGCTGCAGCTCATTCTCAAGCAGCTCGAGGACCGCGGCATCCCTCGCTTCCTGTTCCTCAACAAGATCGATTCGTTCGATACGCAGGTGCGCGACATTCTGCCGACCCTGCAGCCGGCCAGCACGAAACCGCTGGTGCTGCGGCAGATACCGATCTGGGAGAACGGCGTCGCCTCCGGCTTCGTCGACCTCGCGCTGGAGCGCGCCTTCGTCTATCGCAAGCAGGCCAACGCTGAAGTCGTGGAGATGCCGTCGACAGTGAAGCAGCGCGAGACCGAAGCGCGCTTCCACATGCTGGAGCAACTTGCCGACTACGACGACGAGCTGATGGAGCAGCTGCTGTCGGACATGCAGCCTACGCGCAACAAGGTGTTTGGCGACCTGGTCAAGGAGCTGCGGGATGGCCTGATCGTGCCCGTGTTCCTCGGTTCTGCCGAGAACGGCAACGGCATCCTGCGGTCTGCTGAAAGCGCTGCGCCATGAGGCGCCGTTCGTGGACAGCACGGCCAGGCGTCTGAAGCTCGAGAATGCCAAGTCGGCGGCGCAGGTGCTCAAGACCATGTATTCGGCGCACGGCGGTAAGCTGTCGATCGTGCGCGTGCTGGCCGGCGAGTTCGGCGAGGGCACGGTTCTGCAGGGCGCCCGCTCCGAGGAGCGTGCGGCTTCCGCGTTCTCCATGCTCGGACAGGAGGCGAAGAAGCGCGGCATGGCCAAGGCCGGCGACACGGTGGCGCTGGGCAGGCTGGAGAAGATCCACTCCGGCGAGACGCTGTCGGTCGACAAGGGCGGCGGCACGCAGGTCAAGCCGCCGCAGCCGCCGGAGCCGTGTACGGCATCGCCATCAGCATCAAGGACCGCAAGGACGAGGTGAAGCTGACCGGCGCGCTCGGCAGGCTGATGGAGGAGGACCCGTCGCTGCGCCTGGAGCACACCAGGGACACCCATCAGATGGTGCTGTGGGGCCAGGGCGAGATGCATCTGCGGGTGTCGCTGGAGCGTCTCGAAGCGCAAGTATGGAGTGGATGCCGAGTCGCACCGCCGGCAGGTGCCCTACAAGGAGACCATCAAGAAGAGCGTCGAGGTGCGTGGCCGCCACAAGAAGCAGTCGGGTGGGCACGGCCAGTTCGGCGATGTGGTGCTGGACATCAAGCCGCTGCCGCGCGGATCAGGCTTCCAGTTCGCCGAAAAGATCACCGGCGGAGTGGTGCCGCGCCAGTTCATCCCCTCGGTGGAGATCGGCGTTGCCGACTTTCTGCACAAGGGGCCGCTCGGCGGTTTCCCGGTGGTGGACGTGTCGGTGACGCTGACCGACGGCTCCTACCACTCGGTCGACTCCTCCGACATGGCCTTCCGCCAGGCCGGCCGTATCGGCATGGCCGAGGGTCTGCCCAAGTGCAATCCCGTGCTGCTCGAGCCGATCATGGAGGTGGAGATCGCCATCCCCACGGAGGCGACGGCGCGCGTCAATGGCATGATCCCGCAGCGGCGTGGGCAGATCCTGGGCTTCGATGCCCGCGAGGGCTGGCCCGGCTGGGACGTGGTGAAGGCCCACATGCCCGAGTTGGAGATGGCCGACCTGATCGTCGAGCTGCGTTCGGCGACGGCCGGCGTCGGCACCTACACCGCCAAGTTTCACCATCTGGCCGAGCTGACCGGACGTCTGGCGGACAACGTGCTGGCCGAGCACAAGCAGGCGGCGGAGTAGGTCATTCCCTCTCCCCACCTGTTCGTGGGGAGAGGGCGTTTCACCGGCCGTCGCATGACAGCAAATTTGCTTGCGCCGCGGGGCGGGCGCCTGTAGCAGTCGCGTCCCGGTCGGCAGTTCACCCAGGCGTCGCCGCCCCGCAAGGGGAGCTAAACCTGCCACACACGGAGGAGTCTTCGACACCTTATCCCGTGCCGAGTCGTAAGACGGCGACCAGCGACAGACCTGATCCGGTCAGGCACGTCGTGAGGATAAGCGATGTCAAGGACAGTGTTTCCGTTCGCCGTTGGCGACATCTCCGCGCTTGCGCGCAGGCTGAACACCGAGATCGGCGCCCGCGAGGCCAAGCCCGGCCATGTCGAGCTGCTCAATATGCTCGCGCGTGCAGCAGGCTTCCGCAACTTCCAGCACTTCCGTGCCGCGGCCACCGCGCAAGACCGGCTCGAGCAGCCCCAGGCTATGCCGGAAGTCGTCGACCACGCGCGTGTCGAGCAGGCAGCCCGGCATTTCGACGGCGACGGGCGGCTGGTGCGCTGGCCGGCGAAGGTCAGCCAGCAGGCGCTGTGCCTGTGGGTGCTGTGGTCGAGGCTGGCGCCGCGGCAGGTCTTCACCGAAGCGCAGATCAACAAGCTGCTGCAGGCGCTGCACCTGTTCGGCGATTACGCCATCCTGCGCCGCGAGCTGTTCGGCTATGGACTTGTCAGCCGGACCAAGGATGGCCGTGAGTATCGCCGGGTCGAGCGGCAACCGCCGCGCGAGGCGGTGGAGCTGTTGCGGCGCGTGCGGCGTCGGGCGCCTACCGGATAGAGCGCGCTGGGTGTTGGATCGCGATGCAGACAGCGCGGTCCGGCACCCAAGTGCAATCCCTACCTGGCCCGTGACTGGTCAAGGTCACCCCCACCAGCAACGCCATCGGACTTAGCTCGCCGGCAGCGTTGGACGCGCGCTTCGAGAAGGCGAGCTAAGCCCGTGGCGTTGCAACCTCCCCCCTCAAGGGGGAGGCAAACTCACTTCGGGCCGGTGCGGATCGGCGCGGGCAGGGAGGCGGGGAGCTATGCGGCCCGATGGATCCTCGGGACAAGCCCGAGGATGACAGGTTGAGATTAAGTCGCGGGTACGTCCAAACCGGGCGCAACCATGCCGCTTACTTTTGCACGCGATCCGGGAGGTCGAGGCCGACGCCGATGAGGTTGCTGAACATGGCGTTGAGCCTCGTCACGTCGGCCTCCGGGAGCGGCGGGCGCACGATGGAGGCGATGTTGGAGCGCAGGTGGTCGGCGCTGCTGGTGCCGAACAGGACGACGTCGATGCCGGGCTCGTGGCGGGCGTAGCGGTAGGCGGCATCGATCAGGCTTTCCGCGCCGCCGGCGTGGATGAGGAAGCCGAGCGGGTCTTTGTCGGCAGCCAGCGAGGCCGGCAACTCGCCCTTGGCCGCGAGATCAGCGATGGTCTGCGCCAGAAGTCCCGGCCGAGAGAAGATGTTGCGCACGGCGAACATGCACAGCGTGCCGACACCCTGCTGCTGCGTGCGCTTCAGGACGACCGGCCGAGCGTTCTGGTTGAGCATGTGGAAGGCCAGCATGACGACCTCGAAGGCGGGCTCGTGCAGCGCTCGTTCCAGCATCTGATGCGTGGGGTCGCGCGGGCCGGTCTCCGACACGGCCAGGTGGCGCAGCTTGCCCTTCTTCTTCTCGCCCAGCAGGGCCGGTACGAACTCGGCGACGGCGTGGTCGTATTGCGCCGGCGCCAGACCGTGCAGATGGAAGACGTCGACGTAGTCGGTGCCGAGCCGGCGCAGCGAGGCGTCGAGGCTGGCAACCATGGCGGCGGCCGACTTGGGCGCGCCGCCGGCGGTGACCTGGGTCTTGGTCGAGACGATCACGCCATCGCGCGGGCGGCCCTTGATGGCCGCGCCGACGATCTCTTCGGTGCCGTACGCCTCGGCGGTGTCGATCAGGTTGACCCCGAGGTCGAGCGGCTTCGCGCACCAGCGCGACCGACTGCGCGGTGCTGAGGCCTGCGCCCAGGCCGATGCGGCTGTTGCCGCCGCAGCCGAGCCCGGCGACGCTGACGCGGAGGCCGGTGCGGCCGAGGGTGGTGTACTGCATGGGCGGTGGTTTCCCGGCAGTTGGAGGCACGGCGCCTCAGCGCATTCGATGTCATCCCGGCACTTGTTGCCGGGATCCAGCCATGCTCCAGCGCCGGAGCAAGCTGATGGATGGATCCCGGGCATGAAGCCCGGAATGACAAGCGATGCTACCCGCCAAGCGCGCCCTGGGTGTTGGTGTAGAGGGCGTACAGCGACTGGGCGCCGGCCATGAACAGGCGGTTGCGCTTGGGGCCGCCGAAGCAGACGTTGGCGCAGCGCTCGGGCAGGGCGATGCGGCCGATCGGCTTGCCGTCGGGAGCGAACACCAGCACGCCGTCGAGGTCCGGGCTGCCCATGCCCCAACCGCACCACAGGTTGCCGTCGACGTCGACGCGGAAGCCGTCGGGCGTGCCGCCCGGGCCGGCGTCGATCAGGATGCGCTTGTTGGTGAGCTTGCGGCCGCCGTCGACGACGTCGTAGGCCAGGATCTTGCGGGTCGGCTCGCCGCGACTCTCGACGATGTAGAGGATCTTCTCATCGGGCGAGAAGGCGAGGCCGTTGGGACCGAGCACGCCCTCAGCGGCGATGGCGCCTTTGCCGGTGTCGGGATCGTAGCGGTAGACGTGCATGGGGAGCTCGGGCTCGGCCTTGTAGCCCTCATAGTCGCTCAAGATGCCGAAGGTCGGGTCGGTGAACCAGATCGAGCCGTCCGACTTGACGACGATGTCGTTGGGCGAGTTGAGGCGCTTGCCGTCGAAGCGGTCCATCAGCGTGGTGATCGAGCCGTCGTATTCGACGCGGTAGATGCGCCGGCCACCGTGCTCGCAGCCGACCAGGCGGCCCTGCCGGTCGCGGGTGTGGCCGTTGGCGAAGTTGGAGGGTCTGCGATAGACGCTGACCGCGCCCGTCTCCTCTTCCCACTTGAGGATGCGGTTGTTGGGAATGTCGCTCCACAGCAGATAGCGGCCGTCGCCGAAATAGACCGGGCCTTCGGCCCAGCGGCAGCCGGTGTAGAGGCGCTCGACGCAGGACAGCTTCAGCCAGTACTTCTCGAAGCGGGGATCGAGCGCGACGATGGCAGGGTCGGGATAGCGCGTCGCCTGCTGCCAGCCGTTGGCAAATGCGGGGATAGAGGCGGCGTCGTTAGGCATGAGGGCGCTCCCGGGAATTGTTGGCGCGGCGATATTGAGCCGGCGCGGCGGCAAACTGCAACCGGCATTTGCAGCGGTGCGCAAGCGAGGGCGGCACTTTGGACGACAGGGCATGCCACGCGACGAGGCAGGGGACTTGCCGCGCGGCGCGGGCCGAGGTGGTAGCGGAGGCAGACCGGGTGCGCGGCTAGGCATTGCCGGTCAGCGGGCCAGCTCCTTGTCCAGCTTGTCGAACATGTAGGACCATTTGCTGCGCTGCGTGTCGACCAGCGCGCGCATGGCGCCGCGCAGCTCCGCGAGCAGGGCGCAATCGGGCGTGGCACTGGCCTGCTGCGACTGCCCGCCCCTCGTGATGCGCGCCAGGAACTCCTCCGACTTCTGGTCGAATCCGGCGATCGCATCATCGCGCACGAAGGGCTCGGCCTCCTTCATGAACTGGTCGTTGCTCCAGGCGCGCTTGTCCTTGAGCTGGCGCAGCTTGGCCTGGAACTGAGGCGTGTGCTGCCGGGTTAGATCGCGCAGGCTGGCGGCTGCCTCATCGACCACTGCCTCGAAGTCGCCCTTGCTGCATTGTGCCGCCTGCGCCAGCGCTTGCGTGGCGGCAGCCGTCGCCAGCAGCAGCAGCGTGGCGAGCCCGGTCATTGGCCAAACGCGTGCCTGCATGTGCCCCCTCCGCACCCTCCCGGCGCCTACCCATGGCGCGGATGGCGCCAGTGCGCAAGCTGCCGGATCGGCCACCGGCGGCATGCACATGGCCGCACAGAACGGCGATCAGAAGGCGGGACCGAATTTGTTGGATTTGGGAAATCCGTTCGGCGCGATGCGGCCTGACTGCGAGCGCTGGCCCACCCACTCCTTCAGCTCCGACATCGGCCGCGCGTGCGCGCGCCCCGCCGAGTCGAGCCAGCTCAGGCCGTCCTTCCTGGCGAACACCCGCACGTCGGACAAGCTGCCGTCCTTGTAGCGCTGCAGGATGGTGCCCTTGCCGCGCGCCATTTCGTTGACCTCCTCGAGCGGGAAGATCAGCATCTTGCGGTTCTCGCCGATGGTGGCGACGGTATCGCCTTCGACCGGCACGCAGCAGCAGGCCTCCGCCGGCTCGTCGACATTCAGCACCTGCTTGCCCTTGCGGGTCATGGCCACAACCTCGTCCTCCGGCACGACGAAGCCGTGGCCCGAACTGGCGGCGATCAGCAGCTTGCGGCCCGGCTGGTGCACGAAGATCTCGACGAACGCGTGGTTCTCCTCGAGATCGACCATCAGCCGCACCGGCTCGCCGTGACCGCGCCCGCCCGGCAGCTGATCGGCGGCCAGCGTGAACACCTTGCCGTTGGTGGCGAGCAGCAGCAGCTTGTCGGTGGTCGAGGCCTTCACGGCCCGCTTTGGCCCGTCGCCCTGCTTGAATTCCAGCTTGGCGGTATCGTCGATGTGCCCCTTGAGCGCGCGGATCCAGCCTTTCTCGGACAATATCACCGTGATCGGCTCCTTCTCGATCATGGCCTGGTCGAGGTCGATCTCGATGGCAGGTGCGTCTGCAAACGAGCTGCGGCGGCGGCCGAGCTCGGTCTTCTTGGAGTAGTGCTCGCGCGTTTCCTTGATCTCGTCGGCGATGCGCTCCCACTGCTGCTCGTCCGATTTGAGCAGCGATTTGAGCTCACGGCGCTCCTTGGACAGCTTGTCGTGCTCGCCCTTGATCTCGACTTCCTCGAGCTTGGACAGCGACCTCAGGCGCAGGTTCAGGATGGCGTCGGCCTGCACCTCGGAGAGCTTGAAGCGCTTGATCAGCTTGGCTTTCGGATCGTCTTCGAAGCGGACGATCCTGATCACCTCGTCGATGTTGAGATAGGCGATCAGGTAGCCGTCGAGGATCTCCAGGCGATGCTCGATCTTCTTCAGGCGGAATTCAGACCGCCGCACCAGCACGACCTGACGGTGCTCCAGCCATTTCCTCAGGACGTCGCGCAGCGAGAGGACGCCTGGAATCTGCCCGCCGGACAGCACGTTCATGTTGAGCGAGACGCGCACCTCCAGCTCGGTCAGCTTGAACAGGCTTTCCATCAGCAGCATCGGATCGATGGTGCGGCTTTTCGGCTCCAGGATCAGGCGCACAGTTTCGGCAGACTCATCGCGCACGTCGCCCAGCAACGGCAGGCGCTTCTCGCTCATCAGCTCGGCGATGCGCTCGACCAGCTTGGCCTTCTGCACCTGGTAGGGGATCTCGCTGACCACGATCTGGTAAGTGCCGCGGCCGGTGTCCTCCTTCTCCCACCTGGCGCGCAGACGGAAGCCGCCGCGCCCGGTCTTGTAGGCCTCTAGGATGGCCTCGCGTGGCTCGACGATGATGCCGCCGGTCGGGAAGTCGGGCCCGGGCACGAACTCGACCAGCTTCTCAATGGTGGCGTTGGGATGCTTGATGAGGTGCAGCAGCGCGGTGCACAGCTCATCCAGGTTGTGCGGGGGAATGCTGGTCGCCATGCCGACCGCAATGCCCGCCGTGCCGTTGGCGAGCACGTTGGGAAAAGCCGCCGGCAGCACCACCGGTTCCTGCTTGCGCCCGTCGTAGTTGGGGCGGAAGTCGACCGTGTCTTCTTCCAGACCCTCGAGCAGATCGGCCGCGATGTTGGTGATGCGCGCTTCGGTGTAGCGCTCGGCCGCGGGGTTATCGCCGTCGATGTTGCCGAAGTTGCCCTGACCGTCGATCAGCGGGTAGCGCACCGCGAAGTCCTGCGCCAGACGGGCCAGCGCGTCATAGATGGCCTGGTTGCCGTGCGGGTGGTAGTCGCCCATGGCATCGCCGACGATCTTGGCGCACTTGAGAAAGCCGCCGTCGGGGGTGAGGCGCAGCTGATGCATGGCATAGAGGATGCGCCGGTGCACCGGCTTGAGGCCGTCGCGCACATCGGGCAGGGCGCGGTGCATGATGGTGGAGAGCGCATAGGCTAGGTAGCGCTCTTCCAGCGCATCCTTGAGCTTCACGGGCTCGATGGGTCCCGGCGGTTCGAGAATTGTGCTTTTTGCCATGGCGTGGGATTAGCCCAGTACGCGGCGTTGCTCAACTGCGGTGCGGCAATTGTGCGGGGCCAAATTGTGAGGATTTTTCGGCCTCTGGTTGCAGGCTGCAGCGTCGTGGGTCGCTGCCGGCGGCATCCCATTGTCCCGCCATACTGGCGCGTTCGGATACAAGACCGCTTTTTGACCAAAGGTGATGCACCGTGCCTGCAGTCTTGCCCGACCTGCCGCAGACCGAGATCGCCATCGTCGAGATGACCAACGCGTTCCGCAAAGAGAACAAACTGGGCGAGGTCAAGCCGAATGCAGCGTTAACCGCGGCGGCGCGCGCGTTCGCGCAGTATCTCGCCAGGACTGGCAAGTTCGCGCACGAGGCGGATGGCCGGGAGCCGTCGGCTCGCGCCGTTGAGCAAGGCTACCGTTACTGCCTGGTGGCGGAGAACCTGGCCCTCAACCTCGATAGTCGCGGTTTCGAGACGCGCCAGCTTGCCGGTCATGTGCTGAAGGGTTGGAAGGAGTTGCCCGGGCATCGGGCAAATCTGCTGCAGGCGGACGCCACCGAGATCGGAGTCGCCGTGGCGCGCGCGCCCGACCGCAGTCCGAAATTCATCTCCGTGCAGTTGTTCGGGCGGCCGGAGGCGCTCAAAGTGACGTTCCGTATCGAAAATCGCTCAAGTGGGACCGTGCACTATCGGCTTGGTACCGATGCGCAGGATCTGCCGCCGCGCACCACCGTCACGCACACCGATTGCTGGATGGCGCCGCTGGCCTTCGATGGGGTGCCGGCGGGGCCCGGCCAGTTCGCTCCGCGTGATGGCGACCGCTACCTGTTGACGAGCGCCGCGAAGGATCGGCTCAAGATCGACGTACTGCGGAAGTAGCCGCGCGCTTGGGCCTGCCCGGCGAGCCGGTCATGGCGAGGCCGATGCAGAAAGCGACGGCTGGCTGCCAGACGATATACAGCGTGCGCGCCGGAACGATGTGCATCTCTTCCAGGCAGTAGAGTGTGCCGCACAGACCACCCACCGCGGTTGTGAGCCCAAGGCCGAAAAAGCGGCGCAGCGCGGCGGCGGCCGGTGTCGCCCCGAGGTGCGTGAGGGCCGCACCGATTGTGCCAGCGGCAACGCCTGCCAGCAGGTTGCGCGGTGCGTCGGGAGTGCCTTCGCCCAGCTTGACGATGGCGATGGCAGTGTGGATGGCGGCGCTCCATGCGATCAGGGTGGTGATCAGCACCAGCGGTGCCGCCCATAGCCTTCCCGTGCACAGCGCGATGCCGACGCTAAGAGCAACAGCGTAGAATGCTCCGATCGGTACCATGCCCGGCTCCAGCCAGAACAGGTTGGCGATCGGCTCGAGCCAGGGCGGCTCGAACATGAAGCCGAGCGTGGCCGACAGGATGCCCGAGATCACGCCAAGCCCGGCAAGCGCCTGCGCCGGACGTTGTCCCATCGTTGCGACGCTCAAAGATGCCATGGCTCACCTTGGTGCATTCACGGCGGCAGCAGCACTGGCCGAGTGAACTCAAGCATTCCGTCGAAGATAAGACAGGAGGCGGGCGCGGGCCTCCGGCATCTCCTGCTCGCGCGGCCGCAGAACGCGAGTCTCCAGAAAATGCCCGGTCAACGCGAAGCCGACCTCCACATCACGGGCAGTCACCTCGCCAGCCGGCTTGCCGCGTAGAAAGGCCGGCAGGGCCAGCAGGCGGTCCTTGTACGGCTCGCCGGCCTCGGCAGATACCGCCCGCCCGGATTTGGGCGAAACGTAGACGAGGTGCTCGGCGCTACCCGTGGCGGCGCAGGTGGCGAGATCGAGGCCGAAACCCAGCTCCTCCAGCAGCACCAGCTCCCAGCGCACCAGCAGCGCCGGCCAGATGTGTACGTCATCGACAAAGCCCAGCACGAACAAGGTCACCTCGTACAGGTTCGGGTGCGGGTCGCGTTCGGGCAGCAGGCGTGCCAGGGCGGCGATCGAGGTCACGGCAGCCAAGGCGGCGGGATCGTCCATCACCTGCGCCGCAAAGCCTTTTCTCAGCTCGACGGTGAAGTGACCGAGGTTGTCGGCCAAACGCGCCTTCCATTCGGCGTCAACATGATTGCCGATCTGCAGTATCGGCCTCAGCTTGCGCGAACGCCCACCGTGCACGAGGCCGAGATGACGGCCGTGCTCGCGTGTGAACAACTCCAGCACCGCGCCGGTTTCGCCGTGCGCGCGCACGCTGAGGACGATAGCTTCGTCGGACCAATGCATGATCAAGGGTTTAGCCTGCGAATCTCTCTGCCGGAAGGCTCAGCAGCACGAGTGCAGGCGGGACACGGCGCCATTCCCGGAGGGCCGCGCGCCGTTATGTGACCTTGTTGACCTGCCGTAAAGCGGCTAGGGCTCGGCAACATGCGACGGTTCTTCGCGTTCCTGCGCGCCAATCCGATATCGAAAGGGTTCAGACGGTTCTCGCCGATCACGAGGGCGTGCATTCTCATGGTGCTGGCGACGCTGCTGTTTGCCGCCATGCACACCGCCATCCGCTATATGGCGCAGCGCATATCCGGCATGGAGGTGGCTTTCTTTCGCAACCTGTTCGGCCTGATCGTCATTGTCCCGGTGCTGGCGCGCTACGGGCTGAGGCTGTTCTACACCGAGAAGCTCAAACTGCATGTCTTGAGAGCGTGCATCAATGCGCTTTCCATGATCTCGTTCTTTGTCGGGCTGTCGATGACACCGATTGCCCGCGCCACTGCGCTCTCGTTTACGGCGCCGCTGTTTGCGGCGCTGTTGAGCGCGCTGTTTTTGGGCGAGGTGTTTCGCTGGCGGCGCTGGAGTGCAATCTTCCTCGGCTTCTTCGGTGCCCTGGTCATATTGCGGCCGGGGCTGCAGGCGCTCGACCTCGGCTCTCTGCTGATCCTGTTCTCTTCGGTGCTGTGGAGCGCGGCGATGATCGACATCAAGGTGCTGGGGCGCACCGAGTTCGAGCCGCACCATCGCTGCCTACGTGACCGTCCTGCTGACACCTTTGACGCTGGTGCCTGCCCTGTTCGTATGGCAACCGCCGAGTTTCGACATGTGGGGCTGGCTGATTTTCATCGGTGTGATCGGCACCATCGGCCAGTTCGCCGTCACCGAGGCGCTCAAGCTCGGCGACATGACGGCGTTGATGCCGTTCGATTTCCTGAAGCTGGTGTGGGCAACCTTCCTCGGCATCATCTTTTTTGCCGAGATGCCCGATTTCCTGACCTGGGTGGGAGCTGCCATCGTGTTCGGCAGCTCGTTCTACATCGCCTGGCGCGAGGCCACCCTGCGACGCCTGAAGGCTAATCCTTAGGAAATTCCAGGCCCTGCTCGCGGTAGCGTTCGGGGTCGTCCTCCCAGCCCTCGCGCACCTTGACGAACAGGAACAGGTGCACGGGCTTCTCCAGGATCTCCGAGAGTTCCTGGCGCGCCAGCATGGACAGCTGCTTGATCATGCTGCCGCCCTTGCCGAGCACGATGCTGCGCTGGCTGTCACGCGCCACGTAGATGGTCTGCTCGATGCGTACGCCGTCCTTCTTCTCCTTCCAGTCCGTGGTTTCCACGGTGGCCTGGTAGGGTAGCTCCTCGTGCAGTCGCTCGTAGATCTTCTCGCGCGTGATCTCGGACGCCATCAGGCGCAACGGCGCGTCGGAGACTTCGTCAGCCGGGTAGTGCCAGGGCCCCAGCGGGACGCGGGCCGCCAGATGCCGTTTCAGATCGGCCACGCCATAGCCGTTGAGCGCGGAAATCATGAAGGTGGCGTCGAACGGAATGTGCGCATTGAACTCTTGCGCCAGCTCGAGCAACCGCTCCTTCTTCACCCGGTCGATCTTGTTGAGCGCCAGCAAAGGCGCCGGCTTCCGGTCTTTGAGCTTGCCGAGGATGGCCTCGATGTCCTCGGACAGGCCTTTCGCGGCATCGACGATCACCACCACCAGGTCGGCGTCGCCGGCACCGCCCCATGCGGCATGCACCATGGCGCGATCCAGCCGGCGGCGCGGCTTGAAGATGCCCGGCGTGTCGATGAAGACCAGCTGGCTCTTGCCCTCGATGGCGATGCCGCGGATCGGCATACGCGTCGTCTGCACCTTGTGGCTGACGATCGAGACCTTGGTCCCGACCAGGGCGTTGACCAGCGTCGACTTGCCAGCGTTCGGGGCGCCGATGACGGCGATGAAGCCGCAGCGGGTATCGGTAGCGTCCTGGCCCGGATCGCTCATTGGTGGCCGCGCTTCCACAGGCCTTCGCGGGCGAGCAGGGCGGTGGCGGCCGCCTGCTCGGCTGCGCGCTTGTTGGCACCCTCGCCGCGCGCGGGCTTCTTGCTCTTGATGCGCACCTCTGAAGTGAAGCGGGGCGCGTGATCAGGCCCCTCGCGCGAGATCTCCACATAGTCCGGCAGATCAAGACCTTGGCCTTGTGCCCACTCCTGCAGAGCGGACTTGGCATCGGCGATGTCGACCGGGCTGGCCTCCAGGCGGTCGGCCCACAGCCGGCGCACGACCTCGCGCGCCTTGTCGTAGCCGGCCTCGTGGAAGACGGCGCCCAGCAACGCCTCACAGGCATCGGCCAGGATGGTCTCTTTGTCTCGGCCGCCGCTGCCGGCCTCCGATTCGCTCAGCACCAGCGAGGCCCCGAGATCGAGCTGGCGGGCTACCTCGGCGCAAGTGCCGCCGCGCACCAAGCGATTGTAAAGACGCGCCAGTTCGCCCTCGCTTGCCGTCGGGTATGACTCGCTCAGCACCTCGGCGATGGCCAGCCCAAGCACTCGGTCGCCCAGGAACTCCAGCCGCTCGTTGTCGCGGCGCTTGGCCGAGGCCTGGCGGACGCTGGCGTGCGTCAGCGCCTTATTGAGCAGCGTGCGATCCTTGAAACGATAGCCGATCCGGCCTTCAAGTTCCGTGGGCTTGCGGACCGCCGCCACGTTGCTAGCGTCCCGATTGCGAAGTTCGCCAAACTTCGCCGCCGGCGTCCCGAGCGAACTTCGCAACCATGAGGAGCATGAGATCGGTTGAATGGCCATTGTGATTGAGACCGAGAAATCCGCTCAGTGCCAGCCCGCCAACTCCGGCGACGTTCTCGATCATCACACTACCGCACGAGGCTGAAAATCCGCCCCCAGCGGATGTCCATGGGCCAAGTCCATGGGCTGGTCAGGCGGAAGGCGTTGGGATCATCGACGGCGGCCGAGAAGAAGATGATCTCGGCGCGTCCCACCAGGTTCTCGAACGGCACGTAGCCGACGCCATAGCGCGGCGATTGCTCGCGGCTGTCGGTGGAGTTGTCGCGGTTGTCGCCCATCATGAAGTAGTGACCGGCCGGGACCTTGAACGGCCCTGCGTTGTCGAACTGGCTGTTCGGCACGGCGTCGAGCACAAGATACTTGACGCCGTTGGGCAAGGTCTCCTCGTAACGGGGGATCGGCCGATCCTCCTCCGGCGATACGAAATCGTCCTTGCGCACTTTCGGCACGGCCTGGCCGTTGATGTACAGCACGCCGCTGCGCATCTGGATCTCGTCGCCCGGCAGACCGATCACGCGCTTGATGAAGTCCGTCGAGTTATCACGCGGCAGCTTGAACACCACCACGTCTCCGCGCTTGGGCTCGGCCCCGAAGATGCGACCGCTGAACGGGACGATGCTCCATGGGAAGGAGTAGCGGCTGTAACCGTAGGACAGCTTGGATACGAATAGGTAGTCGCCCACCAGCAGGGTCGACTTCATCGAGCCGGAAGGAATATTGAACGGCTGGTAGAAGAACACGCGCACGATCATCGCCAGGATAAGGGCATGAACGATGATGCGGGCGGTCTCGCGCCAGCCGCTCTCCCCCGCTTTCTCGGCGTCTGTGTTCAAGCTCATGCTCTCTCTTTCCGCCACTTCCGGCGCGGAAGCAGCGGCCAGAACGCCAAGGCGACTGGCTCCGGTGTGCATCCGGCATCCACGTCTGAAGCCCTCGTATAGCGGGTTAAAGGGCGCGCCGCAATTCAACCGATGTCGCGTCTTGGTGTGCTGGCCGGGTCCTGACCAACAGGCAAAGCCGAGATGACAACTATCGCCTGGGCCTGAGGAAAATCGTCCGTCAAGGTCAGGTCTACGCGGGCCGCATAGCCCGGAGGGGTAATGCGCCGCAGCTGTTCGGCCGCCCCGCCCGTCAGCACCATGGTGGGACGGCCGGACGGCAGGTTTACCACGCCCATGTCGCGCCAGAACACGCCACGCCTCAAACCGGTGCCTAACGCCTTGGCACAGGCCTCCTTGGCGGCAAAGCGCTTGGCGTAGGACGCCGCGCGGGCAGCGCGACCCTCCGATTTCCGTCTCTCCGTGTCGGTGAAGACACGCTCAAGGAAGCGATCACCATAGCGTCCGATGGTCTTTTCGATGCGGCGAATGTCGATGATGTCGTTGCCGAGGCCGAGAATCATGGCGCAGTGGGCGCGGCCTTGCGCGTCGAGGTGCCATCGGCGCGGGCTGCATCCATCAGGGCACGCATGCGCTGGATCGCAGAGCCCAGGCCACCGAAGATGGCCTCGCCGATCAGGAAATGGCCGATGTTGAGCTCCACCACCTCCGGCAGGCGCGCCACCGCTTCCACGGTATTGAAGGTGAGCCCATGTCCGGCATGCACCTCGAGGCCAGCGCCTGCGGCGGCCGTCGCAGCCTGCCGCAGCCGGTCGAGTTCGCGCGCAAGCCCGCCGGCGTCGTCCTCCAGCGCCCGCTCGCAATAGGCGCCCGTGTGCAGTTCGACGATGTCGGCGCCGAGGCGGGCGGCGCATGCAGTTGCGAGCGGATCGGGCTCGATGAACAGCGACACGCGAATGCCGGCGCCCTTCAGCGCCTCGACGAAATGGCGCAGGTGATTCTCGGCGCGCACCACATCGAGGCCGCCTTCGGTGGTCCGCTCCTCGCGCTTCTCGGGCACCAGGCAGCAGGCATGCGGCACGTGGCGCAGCGCGATCGCCAGCATCTCGTCGGTGGCGGCCATTTCGAAATTGAGCGGCCGGGTCAGCTCGCGCTTGAGGCGGGCGATGTCGTCATCGGAGATGTGCCGGCGATCCTCGCGCAGGTGCGCCGTGATGCCGTCGGCGCCGGCTTCCACCGCCAGGTGCGCAGCGCGCAACGGATCGGGATGCCGGCCTCCGCGCGCATTGCGGATGGTGGCCACGTGGTCGATGTTGACGCCGAGACGCAGATGCGCTGGCCGGTTGTTTGATCTGACAGGCATGCTGGTGCGACCCTGGTGTGATGATCGAGAAATCTACCCGAGTTTGCCGTGCGTGGTTCCGAGCGAATTTCTCGATCTGAATCACACTAGCAAGAACTATGACTTCTGTTGTCCCTTTCGATTCCGAAGCTCGCTCGGTGTTCTGGTAGCGAGGTCGGGCGAACCTCGGAACTTGGACACTAGCTGAACACGCGCTCCACGCTGCTGACCACCGACTTGCTCTTCAGGCCCGAGATGATCTGGGAGAGGTGATCGAGGTCCCACACCTCCAGTTCGACCAGCATCTCTGTGAAATCTGCGGCCCGGCGCAACATACGCAGGTTGTCGATATTGCCGTCCACCTCGCCGATCAGCTGCGCGATCTGCGCCAGCGTGCCCGGCTCGTTGAGCGCGGTGACGGAAATCTTGGCTGGAAAGCGCTCCGGCTTGTCGGGGTCGACGTCCCACGTCACGTCGATCCAGCGCTCGTGCTCGTAGTCTTTGAGCTTGGGCGAGTGGATCTGGAAGATGCGGATGCCTTCCTTGCCGTCGAGCACGCCGACGATGCGGTCGCCGGGTACGGCGCCGCCTTCCTCGAATTTGACCGGCACATCATTGCGCAATCCGCGGATGGGCACCACCTGCGCCTGCTTGGCTTCCTCGGAGCCTGCTCCCGCGTTGCCGCTGCCGGGCCAGCGGAACTTGAGGCCGATCACCTTGGCGAGGTTGAACCAGCCTTCTTCACCCTGAGCGCGCGGACGCGGCGACGGCTTGCGCGGTGTGGTGACGTGCTCGGCAAGCTCGGCCTCCGGAACGATAGCGCGGATGACATCCGATACGGGCAGTTCGCCGCGCCCGACCGCGGCATGCACCTCGTCGATCGACTTCTGGGTCAGCCGCTGCAGCCCCTTCTTCAGCTTGTCGTCGGAGTATTCCTGCTCGATCCTGCGAAAAGCGGACACCAGCAGGCGGCGGCCGAGCTCGGAATACTGCCTGCGAACTGCATCGCGGCTGGCCCGGCGGATGGCCGAGCGCGCCTTGCCGGTGACGGCGATGCGTTCCCAGGCGGCGGGCGGCGTCTGCCCCTTGGCGACCAGCACATCGACCTCGTCACCATTCCTGAGCTGGGTGGTGAGCGGCAGCTGGCGGCCGTTGATCACGGCGCCGACGCAGGAATTGCCGATGTCGGTGTGCACCGCATAGGCGAAATCGATGGGCGTGGCACCGCGCGGCAGCGCGATCAGGCGGCCCTTCGGCGTGAAGCAGAACACCTGGTCCTGGAACAGCTCGAGCTTGGTGTGCTCTAGGAACTCCTCAGGATTGTCGCCCTCGAGCAGGGTGTCGACCAGCCGCCTCAGCCAGATGTAGGGGTTCTCCTTGAAGCGGGCACCCGCCCCGCTGCCGTTGACGCCGGCGCCGTTGTCGCCGTGCGCGACGCCATCCTTGTAGAGCGCGTGCGCGGCAACGCCGTATTCGGCGACGCGATGCATCTCCTCCGTGCGGATCTGCAACTCGACGCGCTGGTGGCGCGGTCCGACGATGGTGGTGTGGATCGACTGATAGTTGTTCTGCTTCGGAGTAGAGATGTAGTCCTTGAACCGGCCCGGCACCGCACGCCAGGTGGCGTGCACGATGCCGAGCGCGCGATAGCAGGCATCAAGATCGCGCACGACGACGCGGAAGCCGTAGATGTCGGACAGCTGCTCCAACGAGATCTGCCGGTTCTCCATCTTGCGCCAGATCGAGAACGGCTTCTTCTCGCGGCCGTACACCTCTGAGGGCAGGCCCGCTTCGGCGAGCTTGCTCTTCAACGCGGAGCTGATCTCCTCGACCAGCCCGGCGTTGCGTTTGTGAATGTCGTCGAGCTTGTCGAGCACGGCTTGGTAGGCCGTGGGGTTGCCCCACTTGAAGGACAGCTCCTCCAGCTCCTCGCGCATGCCCTGCATGCCCATGCGTCCCGCCAGCGGGGCATAGATCTCAAGCGTCTCCTCGGAGACGCGCAACCGGCTCTCCGGCCGCATGTGCTCCAGCGTGCGCATGTTGTGCAGGCGATCGGCGAGCTTGATCAAGAGCACGCGGATGTCGCTGGAGATGGCGACCAGCAGCTTGCGGAAGTTCTCGGCTTGCTCGGCCTTTTTGGTGACCAGGTCGAGCTTCTTGATCTTGGTCAGGCCATCGACGAGAGCGCCGATTTCCTTGCCGAACTTTTGATCGATCTCGGTGCGCGTGACGTCGGTGTCCTCGATGACGTCGTGCAGGAGGGCCGCGGAAATGGTGGCGTCGTCGAGCTTCAGCTCGGTGAGGATGGCGGCAACTTCCAGGGGGTGGGAGAAATAGGGATCACCGGACGCGCGCTTCTGGTGCCCATGCGCCTTCATGGCGTACACGTACGCCCGGTTCAGCAACGCCTCGTCGGCGCCTGGGTCGTACTTCAGGACCCGGTCCACCAACTCGTACTGGCGCATCATGGCACGCCTCGCTTCCGCAGTAGCGCGGAGGTCTCATCTCCTCCCAACATATGGGCCAAGATATGAGCTTGTGGGCGCGTCAGGAACCCTCTGGTTCGCGCAACAGGTGTTGTTTTGAAAACCGAACTGCGTCAGCCGCGTCCGGAGCCGCCGTTGGCCGACGGCTCGGTCGGCGTCAGGCTCTCCATGCCGCGCAGCAGTTGCTCTTCGGTGATGACATCGACCACCGTGTCGCTTGACTGATCGTCGCGACCAAGAGTCGGCCGGCGATCCTGTGGCAGTGACGGCGCTGCGGCTGCCTCGGGCTCGTCGACCTCGACGTTCTTCTGGATCGAGTGGATCAGGCCCTCGCGCATATCGTCGGGCGGGACGGTCTGATCGGCGATCTCGCGCAGAGCAATTACGGGGTTCTTATCGTTGTCCGGGTCGATCGTGACCTGGGAGCCATTGGCAATCGAGCGCGCCCTATGCGCGGCCAGCAATACCAGCTCGAAGCGGTTCGGAACCTTATCGACGCAGTCTTCGACGGTTACGCGCGCCATGCGTTGATCCCTCTCTGGGTGGAGAATGCATGCCAAGCATGCAAAAATGCGCCCCGGGAGCCAGATGGCTCCGAGCGCGGCCTCATTTGCTGGACTTTTCGCACGTTGCGCCTGGAGAATCAAGCACTCGGTGCACTCCGGCGCGCTCTCGGGCGGATATGCGCGACAGCAGCGTTGCCACGCTCTGCCCCAGGCGCGGATGGCGCCAGAAAGGTGCGATCTCTTGCAGGGGAAGCAGAACAAAGGCGCGCCTGTGCATCTCCGGATGCGGTAGCACCAATTGACCTCGCCGTCGTCTCCCGCCGGGCCGGCCTATCTGCCTGCCGCCGAAATCGAGGATATCGATGTCGAGCTGGCGCGGCCCCCAATGGCTGCCAAGCCGCCGGCCGGCCCTGCGTTCGATGCGTTTGAGGGCCCGGAGCAGTGCGGCCGGGGTGACTGACGCCTCGATCATGACAACCGCGTTCACGTAAGTGGGCTGGCGTCCGGGACCGATCGGCGCCGTTGCATAAGATGAAGAGAATCCCAAGATCCGAAGCCCCGCTGTGGTAAACTCACGCCGCGCACGGGCAAGGATAGCGTGCGGCGCGCCCCAAGGACCGGCCAAATTCGAACCCAGGCCTAGCAGGATTGTCCTGCCCATGACTGCCATTGTCCTGTTTCTCATCGTGAAAGAGCATCTTTTATTCTTTAATGATATGCAGATAGTCCATACCTGCTTTGCGCAGCTTCCCGCGATTCCTTGCTTGGCTTTTTCTCCGTAGCGTTTAAGGTAGTGACAAAGATCACAACTGGTCTGACCAGTCAGCGGCCTCCATTTCCGGAGGCGCGCGGCTTTGCTGCTAAGGGTAACCCGAATGCATTTTTACCCCACGGAGCGCATTGCGCTCTTCATTGACGGCGCAAACCTGTACGCCACCGCGAAGGCGCTGGGCTTCGATATCGACTACAAACGGTTGTTGGCCCTGTTCCGCAGCAAGGGTCAGCTGGTGCGGGCGCTGTATTATACGGCGCTGGCGGAAGATCAGGAATATTCATCCATCCGGCCGCTGGTCGATTGGCTGGACTATAACGGCTACACCATGGTGACCAAGCCGACCAAGGAGTTCACCAACTCCTTCGGGCGGCGCAAGATCAAGGGCAACATGGACATCGAGCTGTGCGTCGATGCCATGCGCCTGGTCGAGCATCTGGATCACGTCGTGCTGTTCACGGGCGACGGCGATTTTCGCGCCCTGGTGGCGGCCCTGCAAACGCGCGGGCGCCGGGTGAGCGTCATCTCGACGCTGCAGACCCAACCGCCGATGGTGGCAGACGAACTCCGCAGACAGGCTGATCAATTCATCGACCTTGCTGATCTCGAGGACCAGGTGTGCCGCGACCCGGCGTCGCGTCCCGTGCGCGAGCCGCGTGAAGCCGCGCCCAGGAGCCGCCGTCCCGCCCCGGCCGCACTTGATTTCCCTGAGGAAGATGAAGAAGGCAACGCGTAAGGGCTAGCACCTGCGTTGCGTGGTCGGAGGCGATAGCGCCGAGGCTGAGCCCCATGCGCCAAGCCGTCCCGGCCGAAGCTCCCCGCGATTGTCCGTTGTGCCCGCGCCTGGTTGCGTTCCGGGCGGCCAACGCAGCCAGCGAGCCGTCCTGGTTCAACGGCGCAGTTCCCTCATTCGGAGACGAGCGAGCCGGCCTGATCGTGGTCGGGCTGGCACCGGGCCTGCGCGGTGCCAACCGCACGGGAAGGCCGTTCACCGGGGACTATGCCGGTGATCTTCTCTACGAAACACTGCTGGATTTCGGCTTCGCACGGGGGCGCTACGCTGCCAGTCCCGACGATACGCTGGAGCTGGTCGACTGCCTGATCACCAATTCGGTGCGCTGCGTGCCTCCGGAAAACAAGCCGACGCCGGCCGAAATCGGCACCTGCCGACCGTTCCTGGCAAGCCGCCTCGCGGCCAGCCAGGGCGTCCGCGCGATCTTGGCACTGGGCCGCATCGCCCACGACAGCACGCTTGCCGCGCTCGGCGCTCGCAAGGCGGCCCACCCATTTGCGCACGGCGCCCGGCACGACGTGCAACAAGGCTTCGTCTTGTTCGATAGCTTCCATTGCTCGCGCTACAACACCAACACGGGCCGCCTGACCCGGCAGATGTTTCGCGATGTGTTCGCGGCTATCCGGGCGCATCTGCAAGCTTAAGTGAAGCAGGGGCAACGTTTCTATGGAGACCATGCAATGCCTGAGCGAGCCATCGATCCTCGCGTCAATCCTTCCGACGAGACCATTGGCACCAAGGGGCTCACGGTTCGCTTCTTGCTAACCGGGGACAATTCCAATGGCAGTATTGCAGCCTTCGAGTTGATGGTCCCGGCGGCACAGCGACTGCCGGCCCCGGCGCATAGCCACGACCACTACGAAGAGAGCATCTACGGCATCGAGGGCGTGTTGACCTGGACCGTCGACGGAAAGCAGATCGATGTGGGACCGGGGCAGGCGCTGTGCATTCCGCGCGGTGCCGTTCACCGGTTCGACAACAACACCAGCCAGAACGTGAAAGTGCTTTGCGTGATAACGCCGGCCGCGATCGGTCCGGAGTATTTCCGCGAGACTTTCGCGGTACTCAACGCTGCAGCCGGCGGTCCACCGGACCGGGCGAAGATGGCTGAAATCATGCGCCGCCACGGTCTGACGCCAGTGGCACCCCAGACATAAAGACTGGCGCGGCGAGGCCAGGCCTCAATGCGAACGGTGGATCATGCCGAGATACGCGCAGACCTCGCGCGCGTGGGCGGCGGGCAAGGGAACGGGATAGTAAACCCGCTCGATGCAGCCGTCGTTGAGGCAAAGCGTAAGCCGCTTCAGATAGGTGATGCCGCCGGTTTCGAAGGTCGGCAGCGATAGCGCCTTGGCAAACTCGAACTCGACGTCGCTCACCAATTCGAAGGGAACACCGAGGCGTTTGACCAGCTCCACCTGGTAGTCGGAGGGCTGGGTCGACAGCCCGAACACCTTGGCGTCCACCTCCTGGAAGCCGGCGTGCAGGTTGCGGAACCCTTCCGTTTGCGGCGTCGAGCCGTGCGCGCCGGGGATATCGTCCCAACCCGGAGGATTAGGCAGGCCCGGACGTCCGGTCCAGGGATAGCAATAAACGACGGCGCGGCCCGGCAGCGCGGCAAAGCTCACCCGCCGGCCTGCTGTGGTGGGCAGTGGAATGTCCGGCATGCGCCGGCCGCGTTTCAGATGACGGGCACTCCCGTCATCGGCAAGGGGAGCGGATGATGCGATCATGGGCGAGGATTCTGCTGCAGCCAGGCGAGCACGTCGCCGGCGTTCCGGTCTGGCGGGAAGACAGGATAGAAGATTTTGGTGATGCGGCCATCGTCGATCACCATGGCCAGACGCTTGATGAGCGTCAGCCCCGCCACCTGCATGGTGGGAAGGCGCAGCACTTTGGTGAGCGCCAGCTTCTCGTCGGACAGCAACGGGAAGGGCAGGTGTAGGCGCTCGGCGGCCTCGCGCTGATAGGCGCCGTCCTGGGTCGACAGACCGAACACCCGCGCTGGCACCGGCTTCCATCAGCATCTTGTGCAGATCACGGAACGCGCAGGTTTGCGGGGTGCAGCCACGCGCGCCGGGGATCATGTCCCAGTCGTCGACGAGGGCGATCTTGCCGGGCTGGCCTGTGCGCGGATAGGCAAACACGACGATACGGCCAGGGACCTTGGCTAGGCTCACCTGCGTGCCGTCGGTCGCCGGCAGCGCCACGTCCGGCACCTGCATGCCCTGCAGATGGCGGGCACCGCCGTCGTCGACGGGAGCCGGGATCTTCGACCAGTCTACGTCGAGCAGGTTTGGCTGGTTGGCGGTCGGCATGGGGAGCCTCTGGCTTAACGCTTGCTGCGCATATGGTATCTGCCGGCCACGCGGAAGCCAAAGGCTTGATAGAGCGATATAGCTCCCGTGTTTGCCGCCTCCGCCTGCAGGTACAGCGTGGTGCAGCCCGCTCTCATCGCGTTGGCCTCGATGGCCTGCAGCACGGCACGGGCGCTACCCTGCCGGCGTGCTGCCGTGAGCGTCGCCATGCACTGCACGGAGGCGAGCGGCCCGTCGACGATCGACAGGCCGGAGCTGACAAGCCGTCCGTCGCGCCTGCAGCCGAAATACGTGCGCTGGGTGGGCAGGCCGGCGAGCAGCTGCGGCGCGACAGCACGACGGTTGCCGCTGAGGCCGGCCAGATAGATGTCGAGCCAGTCGGGCGTCGCGTCCTGCGTCAACGCGACGTCGGCTGGCAGCAGGGTCGTGCTACCAGCAATGTCCTTGGCCAGTGTCAGGTGGTCGTCGCCGCGCTCATAGCCGCGACGGGCGAGCAGCGCGTCGAGGTCGGCCGGTGCACTCGCTTCGGAGACGGTGAAGCGGCAAGGCGCACCTTTCGCCTCGTAGAGCCGCTCAACAGCCGCAATGGCAGCGTCGGGATTTCCACCGGTGAACGCCAGGGCCGCAACGGAATTGGCCCGCAGCGAGCCGCCAGACGCGTAGCGCCACAGCCAGCCGTCGATATCGGCGGTTTCCAGCGCCGGCCAGGACCTGACCGCGGCCCACTCGATTTCGAGCAACTCTCCGGATGATGGGACGGAGGCTGGTACGCGCACCACCTCACCCCTTGTCGCGCATCAGACGGGCCTTCTGCCGGTTCCAGTCGCGCTTGGCGACGTCCGCCCGCTTGTCGTGCAGTTTCTTGCCCTGAGCCAGGGCGAGACGCAGCTTGGCCCGGCCGCGCGGATTGAAATAGAGCTCCAGCGGCACCATCGTCATGCCCTGCCGCTCGACGGCGATGGCGAGCTTGGCGATCTCGCGCTTGTGCAGCAGCAAGCGGCGCGGCCGTTTCGGCTCGTGCTGGAAGAAGTGGCCGGCCCCCTTGTACTCGGGGATGTAGGCATTGATCAGGAAGATGCCGTTGTTCTCCACCGAGGCATAGCTCTCGGCGATGTTGACCTGGCCGGTGCGCATCGACTTCACCTCGGTGCCGACCAGCTGGATGCCGGCCTCGAAGGTGTCGCCGATGGCGTACTCGTAGCGCGCCTTGCGGTTCTCCGCGATGCGCTTGCGGCCGTCGTCCTTGCTGGCCGCCATGGCCGCGCCCGTTTCGCTGATCGCCTGCGTCCCGCGCCTACTCGGCCGCCTTGGCCTTGAGGGCGCCGACGCGGGCCAGCGCCTCGTCCACCACCTTCGTGGTGGCGTCTGTCAGCGGCGCGAGCGGCAGGCGGCACTCGGGCGAAGCGATGATGCCGAGGCGCCAGACCGCATACTTGGCCGGTGCCGGGTTGGTCTCCACGAACAGGGCGTCATGCAGCGGCAGCAGCTTGTCCTGCAGCTCGAGTGCCGCAGCGAAGTCGCCCTTCAGGCAGGCGTTCTGGAACTGCGAGCACAGCTTGGGCGCCACGTTGGCCGTCACCGAGATGCAGCCGTGCCCGCCATGCGCCATGAAGCCCAGCGCGGTCGCGTCCTCACCCGACAGCTGGTTGAAGTCCGTGCCGCAGGCGAGGCGCTGCTGCGAGACGCGCGCCACGTTGGCGGTAGCATCCTTGACGCCCACCACGTTCTTGAGCTTGGCGCAGCGCGCCATGGTGGCCACCGAGATGTCGACGATGGTGCGCACCGGCACGTTGTAGAGCATGATCGGCAAATCGACCGCGTCACTGATCGCCTTGAAATGGCGATAGAGGCCGTCCTGGGTGGGCTTGTTGTAATAGCCCGTCGAATGCAGGGTGGCGTCGGCGCCGGCCTGCTTGGCATGACGCGTGAAATCGATGGCTTCCGCCGTCGAGTTGGAGCCGGCCCCGGCAATCACCGGCACGCGCTTCCTGGCCACCTTGATGCACAACTCGACCACGCGCTTGTGCTCGTCGTGGCTGAGCGTCGGGCTCTCGCCCGTGGTGCCGACCGGGACCAGCCCGTGCGAGCCCTCGGCGATCTGCCACTCCACAAGCCTCTCGAAGGACGCCTCGTCGACCTTGCCATCCTTGAAGGGCGTAACCAGAGCCGTGAATGAACCCTTGAACATGCGTTGCTCCCCGAAGGCCAGACTCTCGCTGGATGCCGCGGGCGCGCCGCCTTGACGCCACACCTCGGCTTGATAGCTTTGCACGCGTTAACAACTTGCGACTTGATAAACTGCGCCGATGTAAACGCAAGGCGAAACCGGCGGTTAAGCGCAAGCTGATAAGCATTTTCGTATGCTTTCGCGCGCCGCCAGTCTGATCTGCAAGCATTATGCCGGCGACCAGGAGTCCGGGCAAGGCGCCAGACCGGGCCTTACACTGGTCATGTTGGCGCCTTGTTTGCCATGAGATTACCACGCATACCGAGAATCGCTGCCATAGACTGAGACACGCTCACCAAAACGGACGTGATGCCAACACTTTCCAAGAGCGCCGCCATCCTCGCGACCGCATGGTTCGCCCTAGCGGTTGTCCCAGCCATCGCCCAGGAGCCCCCTGGTAAGCCGGCAGCCAAGAAGGCCGCCCCCAAGAGCGTTGGCAAGGTTCAAGCCAAGAGCGAGGCCAAGAAAACCGAGCCCAAAGCCGCTGCCACCTCGGCGAAGGCGCCGGAGACCGCCGAAAAGCCCGAGCCGGCACACCGTCCGACCGAGGGCGAGCTTGCGCATATTGCGCGCTACGATGCGGCCATTGCGCCGGTCCGCGACCTGGCCCTGGCTGGCGATGAGGCGACGAGCCTGCGCGCGGCCCTCAAGGCGGCGTCCCAAGGCGATCTGGCCGATGCGCGCGCGGCGCGCGACAAGGTCGGTGATCCCGCGGCACGCAAGCTGGTCGACTGGTATCTCTATCGCGCCGGCTTCGGCACGGCGGGCGAAGTTCGCGCCTTCCTGGATGAGAGCCCCGCCTGGCCCGATCGGCGTCTGCTGATCCAGCGCTCCGAGGAGGCGCTGTTCAATAGCGCGGCGAGCGCTGCAGAGATCAAGGCCTTCTTCGCCGGCAAGGAGCCGACCACGGCGGTCGGCCTGGCCGCGCTTGCCTCCGCCTGCCTCGCTGAGAAGGACGAGGCGCGCGCCAAGGCATTGGCGGCCAAGGCCTGGACCGACTATCACCTGCCGGCCGGACAAGAGGCCGCCTTCCTGAAGCGCGTCGGCCCGCTGCTGAGCGAGGCGGATCACAAGCGCCGGCTCGACCGGCTGCTGTTCAACGACAGCCGCTGGATCGGCGAACGCAACGAGCGCGCCCAATACATCCGCCGCATGCTGCCGCTGCTCTCGGCCGACGAGAAGAAGAAGGTAGAGGCGCGGCTTGCCGTGTTCACGGGCGCCAAGAACTCCAGTCAGCTGATAGCCAAGCTGCCGGCCGAGGCGCAGGCCGAGTGGGGCGTCGCCATGCAGATGGCGCAGGCCCTGCGCCGGCAGAAGAAGGACGAGGAAGCCTGGAAGATCCTGCTCGCCGAGCCGGTGGCGACCGTCGCCGTCAAGCCCGACGGCTGGTGGCACGACCGGCGCGCCAGCGCCTACGCGGCGCTCAAGGCGGGCAAGCCCAATTTGGCCTACGATCTGGTGCGCGATCCCGGCAGCTTGTCCGACAACGCCGGCAAGGATGCGGCCTTCCTGGCCGGGTGGTTGGCGTTGCGCCATCTGCGCGATGCCAAACTGGCGCTCGGCCACTTCCAGACATTGGCCGATACGGCCGACGGGCCTCTGAGCAAGGCACGCGGTTACTATTGGCTGGGCCGCACGCATCAGGCGCTGGGCGATACCGCCAAAGCGCAGGCGGCCTTCCGCGTGGCCTCGGCCTACATCGACACGTTCCACGGCCAACTGTCGCGGCTGGAGCTAGATCCGGAGGCCTCCAGCCTGAAACTGCAGCCGCCCGCCACGCCGACCGCGGAAGAGATTGCCCGCTTCGACAACCTCGACGCGGTCAGGGCGACGGTCATCGCCCGCAAGGCCGGTCTCGATGTTTCGGTGGTGCGCGCTTTCTTCAATCACCTGCGTTACCACCTGACCGGTGAAGCCGAGGTGGCGATGCTGGCGCATCTGGCGCAATCGCTGGGCGATCAGCTGATGGCCGTGCGCATCGGCAAGAGCGCGGTCGCGCGCGGACAGAACCTGATCTACTACGCCTACCCGGTGCAGGGGCTGCCAGCCTACAAGCCGTTGCGCCAGCCGCCGGAGCCGGCCTTCATCCTCGGTATTGCCAGACAGGAAAGCGAGTTCGACCAGACCACCCTGTCCGGCCCCGGTGCGCGAGGCATTCTGCAGGTGATGCCCGTTACGGCGCGGCACGTGTGCAGCGACTACAAGATCAAATGCGACATCCCGAGGCTGATGAAGGATCCCGTCTACAACACCATGATGGGCAGCGCCTATATCTCGGACCGCATGGATGAGTTCAGTGGTTCTTATGTGCTGACGCTGGCCGGCTACAACGCCGGGCCCGGGCGGGCTCGAGAATGGATCAAGGAGTTCGGCGATCCGCGTGACGGCAGCGTCGATCCGATCGACTGGATCCATCGCATTCCCTTCGAGGAGACGCGCGACTACGTGCAGAAGGTGCTGTCCAACATCCAGATCTATCGTGCCCGCCTCGGCGAGGAGGCGAATGCGGTTCGCCTCAAGGCCGACCTGAAGCGGGCGGTAAAGGCCGCGAGCAATGCGGCAACCGATAAGAAAGCTGCAGCAAACTAGCGGTATGCACGGTTTTGCGCCGCCCCGGCGCAAGCGATCTTGCGGTGGGTGCGAGGTCGTGCCAGCGTTGTTGCGAGGTGACGCCGGGGCAACAGCATGCAGAGCTGGAACGACATCTACTTCACGTCCCGCGACGGGCTGAGGCTTTACGCCAGGCACTATCCCGTGCCGGCCTCGGCCAGGCGCCCTGCCGTCTGCCTCGCCGGGCTTTCGCGCAACAGCCGCGACTTCCACGATCTTGCCGTCGCGCTGGCGAAACCCGACGAGAGCGGACGCGATGTATATTGCCTCGACTACCGCGGGCGTGGCCGCTCCCAGCACGATCCCGACTGGAAGAATTATTCCATCCTCGTCGAGCTCAACGACGTGCTCGACTTCATGACCATGCGCGGCCTGCACAACGCCGCCATGATCGGCACCTCGCGCGGCGGGCTGCTCACCATGCTGATGGGCGTGCTGCGCCCGGCGGCGATCGGCGCCGTGGTGTTGAACGACATCGGCCCGGTCATCGAGCGCGAGGGTCTGGCGCGCGTGGTCGCCTACATCGGCCGGGTGCCCCTGCCGGCGACCTGGGCGGAAGCAGCTGTACTCGTCGCAGAAATGAACCGCCGGCAGTTCCCGGCCGTCACGGCCCAACAGTGGGCGGAGTTTGCGCGCCAGGTGTTCAACGACGACAACGGCCTGCCGGCGCCTTCCTACGATCCCAATCTGTCCAAGGCAGTCTCGCTGCTGAGCGGCGATCTGCCCGATCTTTGGCCGCAGTTCGCTGCGCTCAGTCATGCGCCGATGCTCGTACTGCGCGGCGAGACCTCCGACCTGCTGAGTGCCAAGACCCTGGCCGAGATGCAGCTGCGCCATCCCCGCCTGGATGCCGTAACCGTCAAGGGGCAGGGCCATGCGCCCCTGCTCAAGGATGCGCCGACCATTGCCGCGGTGTCCCAGTTCCTGGCGCACGCCGACGTGGCTACCCTCACGGCACCGGCCGAGATCGTGGCGGGACACTGACCCGACCCTGCTTGCAAGTCGCAGCGGTTCGGCGCACAGTGTGACAGTTCCAGGGGGGCCGGCGGAGCCGGCTGAGATGGCGCTGAACCCGCGCCGCAACCCTTTGAACCTGATCCGGGTCATGCCGGCGAAGGGACGGAAGGCGATGGCTGAATACATCCGCGTGCTCTGGAAGCACGATTCCCCTGATGAGCCGATCGAGATGCACTACGAGGTGCTCGAGGACCGTGCTGTTGTGCGCATGGTCGAGCGTTTCATCGACGGCCATGCCAACGCCGATACGATCGAATGGCAGAAGGCACGCGACCCGAGACACGTGGGGGCCAGCCTGATCGATGGCGCCATGCTGACCGCGCTGCAGATCCGCGAAGAGACAGAAAGTTTTACGCCGGGCGAGTTCGAATCCTATGAGAGTACCCCGGACGAGTTTGAGGCCGCATTCCGCCGTGCGACGCCGATGGGAGAAAAGCCATGAACAAGATCGCGCGAAGCCAGGACCTGATGGTCCCCAAGGTCACCACCGGGCCGATCAGCGCCAGCGCGAAGGTCTATACCTCGCCCGAGGGTCACGACGACGTGCGCGTGCCATTCCGCGAGATCGCGCTCAGCGAAGGCGCCGCCGAGAAGATCCTTCCGCGTCTACGACCCGTCAGGTCCCTACACCGATGCGCATGCCAGCATCGACGTCGAGAAGGGCTTGCCGCGCATCCGCGAGGCTTGGGTGCGCGAGCGTGGCGGCGTCGAGGAATACGTCGGCCGCGACATCCGGCCGGAGGACAACGGCAACGTCTCGGGCAAGCACCTGGCGCGCGACTTCCCCAACAAGCCGGCGCCGCTGCGCGGCCTGCCTGGCAAGCCGGTAACCCAATACGAGTTCGCCAAGGCCGGCATCATCACCAAGGAGATGATCTACGTCGCCCACCGCGAGAACCTGGGCCGCAAGGCGGCACTGGCGCGGGCGAAAGCGGCGGTGGCAGATGGCGAGAGTTTCGGCGCGGCGATCCCTGAACACATCACGCCGGAGTTCGTGCGCGAGGAGATCGCCCGCGGGCGAGCCATCATCCCGGCCAACATCAATCACGCCGAGCTGGAGCCGATGATCATCGGCCGCAACTTCCTGGTGAAGATCAACGCCAACATCGGCAACTCGGCCGTCACCTCGTCCGTGGAGGAAGAGGTCGAGAAGATGGTATGGGCGATCCGCTGGGGCGGCGACACCGTCATGGATCTCTCCACCGGCCGCAACATCCACAACACGCGCGAGTGGATCCTGCGCAACTCGCCGGTGCCGATCGGCACCGTACCGATCTACCAGGCGCTGGAGAAGTGCGACGGCGACCCCGTCAAGCTGACCTGGGAGATCTACCGAGACACGCTCATCGAGCAGTGCGAGCAGGGCGTCGACTATTTCACCATCCACGCCGGCGTGCGCCTGCCCTACGTGCCGCTCACCGCCAACCGCAAGACCGGCATCGTCAGCCGCGGCGGCTCGATCATGGCCAAGTGGTGCCTGGCGCATCACAAGGAGAGCTTCCTCTACGAGCGATTTCGACGAGATCTGCGATCTGATGCGCAAGTACGACGTCAGCTTCTCGCTGGGCGACGGCCTGCGCCCCGGCTCGATCGCCGATGCCAACGACCGCGCGCAGTTCGCCGAGTTGGAGACGCTGGGCGAGCTCACCAAGATCGCCTGGGCCAAGGGCTGCCAGGTCATGATCGAAGGCCCCGGCCACGTGCCGATGCACAAGATCAAGATCAACATGGACAAGCAGCTGCGCGAGTGCGGCGAGGCGCCATTTTATACGTTGGGCCCGCTGACGACCGACATCGCGCCGGGCTACGACCACATCACCTCGGGCATCGGCGCCGCCATGATCGGCTGGTTCGGCACCGCCATGCTCTGCTACGTCACGCCCAAGGAGCACCTGGGGCTGCCCAATCGCGACGACGTCAAGGTCGGCGTCATCACCTATCGGCTGGCGGCGCACGCGGCGGACCTTGCGAAGGGGCATCCGGCGGCGCAGCTGCGCGACGACGCGATTTCCGACGCGCGCTTCGACTTCCGCTGGGAGGACCAGTTCAACCTCTCGCTCGACCCCGACACGGCGCGCAGCTACCACGACGAAACGCTGCCCAAGGAGGCGCACAAGGTGGCGCACTTCTGCTCCATGTGCGGCCCCAAGTTCTGCTCCATGAAGATCACGCAGGACGTGCGCGACTACGCGGCGACGCTCAACGAGGCGGGCGTCGAGCTGGCGCAGGAGACGACGCATGGTCGATCCGGGCGCGGCGCAGGCCGGCATGGATCAGATGAGCGCCAAGTTCCGCGAGATGGGCGGGCAGGTGTACGTCGATGCCGACCGGGTGAAGAAGGCGAACGAGGCGCTGAAGTAGGTTGACCGACTTCAGTTCAGCCCATGCAAGAGATCATTGTCATTGCTGGGCCGAACGGTGCCGGAAAGACAAGTTTCGCAAACGAATACCTTCCGGCAGCACAGGAGGGCCTCGTCTATCTCAACGCTGATGAAATTGCGCGCGAGATCGCCGACGTCAGTTTGACAACGGCGCAGCTCGACCTGCGCGCGGGTCGCGAGATGCTGGCGCGCATGGCGTCCCTCGTCGTCTCAAACACAGAATTCATGTTCGAGACGACATTGGCGTCGCTAAGTTACGCCAGGAAGATTCCTGGCTGGCAGGCACGCGGCTACACCGTGGCCCTGATCTATTTGCGCTTGCCAAGCGTCGAGATGTCGATCGAGCGCGTGCGCAGGCGAGTGACTGCAGGAGGCCACAGCATCTCCGAACCCATTATTCGCCAACGGTTTGCCAAGAGCACAGCCTACCTCGAATCACACTACAAGCCGGTCGTCGATGAGTGGTACATTTGGGATAGCTTGGAGGGCCAATTCCGGCTCGCAGAGGCGTGGGATGACTGATGTCTAAGGTCGTGGACGTCGACAAGGTACAGCGGGCGCTCGACAGGGCGGCGCGCAACGCTCGACACGGAAGATCAGACGTCAGGGCCGGGAAGTATCTTGTGGGCCGGAACGCGGCTAGTGGTCAGGTTGCTATGAGGCGGCAAGACAGCCCCACGCGCGCGCGTGATCGAAAGAAATGACTGACCTGGCTGCGGCCGTCGAGATCCAGAGATCGGCGGGCAGGTAGGTGCCGGGGCTGGGCGTCTTTCTTACAACGCCCGAACCATCCACATCATCCAGTCGCCCGGCTCCGGCTCGAACTCCACGAAGGGCTCGAAGCCCATCGCCGCGTAGAAGGCGCGGGTCCGATCGTATTCCGGACTTTCGGCGCGCGGGCTCATGGTCTCGACGGCCAGGCGTCGGCAGCCGCGTCTGCGCGCTTCGTGCGCCGCCCGCTCAATGAGGGCGCGGCCGAGGCCCTGGCGATGCGAGGCTGGCCGCACGCCGAGCCACCAGATGTTACAGGTGGTTCCGAACTGATATTCGAGCGCGATCAGCCCGCAGGGGACGCCGTCGACGACGGCCGCAAATGCGTGGCGGTCTGCCATGCCGGCGGCATAGCGGGCGTTCGACTCTGGCCGGCCGAACCACATCGGCAGCTCTGCAGCGATCGCCGCGCACAGCGCCGCTTTAGCCGCGGCATCCGGCATCGGCTCGATCATGACCTGCATGGGCGCGCATCCTGCGTCATGGCATACTGCCGCCAGAGGATAGCCCATCACCGGCCGGCCCATAGCAACGAACGGTTTGCATGGCCCGTGCGTTGTCGCGGAATGGAGACGCACATGCAGCAACCCAAACCCACCATCGCCCGCATCTGGCGAGGCCGTACGACACGTGAGAAGGCGGACGAGTATGCGCTCTACCTCTACGAGGTCGGCATCAGGCCGCTGGAGGAGAAGGCGCTCGGCGTGCAGCAGTTGCGCGAGGACCGCGCCGAGGAGAGCGAGTTCATCACCATCTCCTACTGGGAGAGCGTGGAGGCCATGTCGCGCTTTGCCGGCCCCGACCCGCGCCGCATCCACAACCTGCCGCGCGACTCCGAGTTCCTGATCGAGCTGCCGAAGAGCGTGCAGGTGCTGCACATCACGTCCTCCAAGGGAGCTGTTCGGCCGTTAGCCAAATTTGCCGCCAATCCGCCGCGAAGTGTTGGCGCAATGGCCACATGAGCATCAGCGAAGGCAGCGAGGTGCTGGGTCCTGGCTGGCGTCGGCGGCAGGCGTGGCGCCGGCTGATGTGGCTGCTCGTGGCGCCGATCGGTATCGCCGGTGCCTTCGCCATGCAGCCCACCTATCTCACGCTCGACGTCCCTGTCGTGGCCAATCCGGTCGGCTATTTCTGGTGGGAGACGCAGCGGTCGGAACTGGCCTACGCCGACTCCGGGGGCGTGCTGTACGTGTGCCGCCAGGTCGGCAACGCCTATCCGCATTTGCAGGGCTGGCACACGGTGGAGGATGCCTTCGCGTATTTCGACGCTTGGCTGACCGCGCACGGCTGGCAGGCTTCGGGGGCCGCTGCGAATAGTCCGACGTTGCCGGAGAGCCGCCTGCTCGCGCCGGCCAATCTCAGGGTCTATCATCGCGATGGCCGGGCGTCCGAACTGGCACGTCTGGCCATCTGGCCGCACGGTGGCTCGCTGGATGGCTTCCACGTGGTGCTCGTGACGGAGCGGCCGTCCTGGCTGAAACAGCTGCACGGCGGTCTTGACTGAGGCGCGGCCGAAGGAGCAACGCATGGACGACGAACGTGCCATCCGAGAGCTGATCGACCAATGGATGGACGCCGGCAAGGCCGGCGACACCGCGACGGTGCTGAGCCTGATGACCGACGACGTCGTGTTCATGGTGCCCGGCCGCGAGCCGTTCGGCAAAGTCGAGTTCGCCGCCGCCTCGCAGGGCATGCAGGGCGTTCGCGTCGACGGCAAGGCTGAGATACGCGAGCTGCAGGTGCTGGGCGGCTGGGCCTATCTGCGCAGCTACCTGGAGGTGACGGTTACGCCGCCGGGCGGCAAGGCCGTCAAGCGCACCGGCTACACGCTCACCATCTGCCGCAAACAGCCGGACGGACGCTGGCTGCTGGCGCGCGACGCCAACCTGCTCACCGCCGGCAAGACCTAGCCGCAATCCTCCTCTCTGATGAGCCTCGGGCGTCGGAGGATTGTCGCAATGCGGCTGCGTGGACTGGCCTTGACCATCATTCTGGTGGCCTTCGGTGGCGGCCAAGCCAACGCCTGCGCCTGCTGCACCAACCAGGGCCAGCGCTACAGCGGCGTGCAGAAACTCGACGCCAGCCGCCAAGAGCAGCTTGGCCAGCTTCGCTTCAACGCCACCGCGACGCTCTACACCGGCGAGCGCGACACCGATGACATCAAAGGCATATCGACGCCCGCTTCGGATTACGAAATGCACGTTGCGCAGGAGGGCAGCCGCTGGGTGTTCGATTTCCGCGACAAGAATGGTCGCTCCGGCACGCTGACTCTGCCCATGCCGGACACCATTTCCATCTTCGAGGTCGATCCGCGCCTCGATACGCGTGAGGGTGGGACAGGTCCCTCGCTGTACAAGGAATGGATAGTCACCGCGAAAGCGACAGGTACCGGCATCTTCGCAGCCGGCGTGCGCGGCAATACGCGCGCGAGCCTGATCGTGCACGGCGCAGGCAACAGCTGCACGGACGCCGGGCATTTCAGTCACTGGACGCTGGAGGTGAAGGGGCCGAACGCCGACTTCTCCTTCATCGGAGAATTGGTGCGCTAGCTGCCAGCTGTCAGACGTGCGCGCCTGGTGTAGGCTCGCGGCCAACAAGACGAGCCGGGAGGAACCTCATGCGCTTCGCCAAAGCAGCAGCGGCCGCGTTCGCGGCCGCGATCGCCCTTTCGTTGATTTCGCTTGCGGCAATGGCCGCCGATCCCGTGCGCAAGGAGGGCACGTGGATCGCGCGCGACTTCAGGTTCCATACCGGCGAGGTGATGCCCGAATTGCGTCTTGCCTACACGACCATTGGCGAGCCGACCGGGGAGCCGGTGCTGGTGTTGCATGGCACGACCGGTTCGGCGGCCAGCATGCTTGCGCCTGGGTTTGGCGGCGAGCTGTTCGGATCGGGGCAGCCGCTCGATGCCTCCAGGTACTACATCATCATTCCGGATGCGGTCGGCCACGGCAAATCCTCCAAGCCGTCGGACGGCCTGCGCGCCAGGTTTCCGAAGTACAACTATGAAGACATGGTGGAGGCGCAGTATCGGCTGCTGAAGGAGGGCCTGGGCGTGCGCCACCTCCGTCTGGTGATCGGCAACTCGATGGGCGGCATGCACACCTGGCTGTGGGGCGCTAAATATCCTGACTACGTGGATGTGCTGGTGCCGATGGCGTCGCAGCCGACCGAGATGGCAAGCCGCAACTGGATGCTGCGCCGCCTGCTGATCGAAACGGTCCGCTCCGATCCCGGCTACGACGGCGGCAACTACACTGAGCAGCCGCGTGCCATGCGCATGGCCAACGTGTTCTTCGCCATCGCCACCAGCGGCGGCACGCTCGCCTATCAGAAGCTGGCGCCCACCGGAGCAGCTGCCGACAAGTTTGTCGACGATCGCCTGGCTGTGCCGTTCAACGCCGACGCCAACGATTTCATCTACCAGTGGGACTCTTCGCGCGACTATAACGCCTCGCCTGGCCTCGAGCGCATCCAGGCCGCACTGCTGGCCATCAACTCCGCGGACGACGAGCGCAATCCGCCCGAGACCGGCCTCATGGAACGCGAACTGAAGCGCGTGAAGAACGCTCGCCTGTATCTGATCCCGGCCAGCGAGGAGACGCGCGGTCACGGCACCACGGGTATGGCGAAGTTCTGGAAGCAACAGGTCCAAGAGCTGCTGCAGACGGCCGCCAAACGGGCGATGTAGCGCTGACCCGCAAATAAAAAGGACGCCTCGACGGGGGGCGAGGCGTCCTTGCGCGCGATCTCCCAAGGGCAGGGAGGAGCGCCGCCGTCATCGGGAGGAAACCGATGGTGCAACGACCGTAGCCGGTTGGTGGCTACGACGGCTGTTCCCCGCGGAACACTCAAGATAACGCTCCGGGGAAACGCTTCCCGTCGCGGTTATCGGATGAAATCCGTGTAATGTTTGATGCGGAGAACAGCAGACCGGTAGAGCTACTTCTTGCCGTACCTATCCACCCACGCGGTGAACGCGTCGACGTAGCTCTGCAGGAATTTGCGCACGCTCTCGTCGGTGACGTTGTGCTGGTCGTCGACCAGCCCTTGTTTGAACTGAATGTAGCCCTCAGGCTGCCCCATCAGCGTCACATGCAGATAGGCGAGGATGCTGCGCAGATGCTGCTGAGCTGCCGCCGTACCGATACCGCCGCCCGATGCGCCGATGCCGGCCGTGGGCTTGCCGCTGAAGGAGTTCTTGCCGTAGGGGCGCGAGGCCCAGTCGATGGCATTTTTGAGCACGCCCGGGATCGAGCGGTTGTACTCGGGCGTGACGATCAGCACGCCGTCGGCGGCTTCGATCTGGCCCTTGACGCGGGTGACCGCGGCAGGCGGATTGGCTTCCAGATCCTGATTGAACAGCGGCAGGTCGTCGATCTTGAGGAAGGTGAACTCGACCTTGGGTCCGGCCAGCTTGGCGAGCGCCTCGGCCAGCTTGCGGTTGATCGAACTCGCGGCGAAGGCTGCCGACGATGACGGCGATCTTGGACATGGCGGCTTGATCCTTGTGTTTGCCCGTGGTTCCTGCTTGTAACTAGCGCTACTTAAGGAACCAATGGCGGATGCCGCAAGGAGGCACATCCTTGAAACCAGGTCACATGCATTTGACCGGCGACTGCCGCGCCATCAGCGAGGTGCTGGCCCGGGTAGGCGACAAGTGGACGGTGCTGGTCGTCAACCTGATGGGCAGCGGCCCCAAGCGCTTCAGCGAGATCAAGCGCGAGGTGGGCGGCATCTCCCAACGCATGCTGACGCTAACGCTGCGCGCTCTGGAGCGCGACGGCCTGGTCACGCGCACCGTGACGCCCAGCATTCCTCCGCGTGTGGATTATGCGCTGACGGACCTCGGCCGGTCGCTGCTGGCGCCGGTGCAGGCGCTGGGCGCCTGGGCGCTCGGCAACCGCGAGCTTATCGAGCAGGCACGTCGCCGCTTCGACGCTGATACGATGCGAAGCGACAGATAACGGAGGCCGTCCATGGATGCCAATACGCTGAAGGCTCTGCAGGCCCCGTTCAAGGACAAGTATCGCCAGCAGCCGGACAGCGCTGTCATCACACTGGAGGCCGAGGGCAACATCGGCGAGGGCGTTACCTGCTCGGTCGCAACCGGCAAGGCGATTGTGGAAGCCGGCCTGCACCCGGCCACCGGTGGCTCTGGGCTGAGCGCCTGCTCGGGCGACATGCTGCTGCAGGCGTTGGTCGCCTGCGCTGGCGTCACGCTCAATGCTGTTGCGACCGCCCTCGGCTTCACCGTGCGCGCGGGGCGCGTGCGTGCCGAGGGTGATCTCGACTTCCGCGGTACCCTGGGCGTGGCAAAAGACGCCCCGGTCGGATTTCGCGACATCCGCCTGGTGTTCGACATCGACGGCGACATGACGGATGAACAGCGCGCCACGCTGATCAAGCTCACCGAACGCTACTGCGTGGTCTACCAGACGCTGCGCGCGCCACCGCCGATCACCGTGACGAGCCGCGTGAGCTGAGGCGGCGCTTGTGCGCTCGCAATTGCCTCAAGTCACCGTCGTTGCCGGGATGGTGACGCGCTCGACGCCTTCGAGGTAGCGGGCGATGTCGGTCATGTCGGCCTGTTTGCCGAACTGACCGATGGCCGACATATAGGTTTCGTGCACCTGGCGGCTGAGCGGGCATTTGAGGTCGAGGCCGTCCGCCATCTCGCGCCAGGCGGTCATGTCCTTGGCGATCACCTCGAGCGAGCCGCCCCAGTCGAAGGTGCGCGGCAGAACGTGGCCGACCACCTTGGTGGCGAGCGCATCGCTGTTGCCGGTGCCGCGCCGCAGCAATTCAACCAGCGCTGCTGGATCGATGCCCGCCTTGACACCGGCGAGCAGCCCTTCCACCGCCAGCGCCAGGTTGGCGGCCGACAGCATGTTATTGATGAGCTTGACGGCCTGGGCGGCGCCAGGCTCGGCGCCGAGATCCGTGACGGAGGCGCTGTAGCGTTCCAGCAGCGGCCGTGCCGCCGCCAGCGCCGGCCGTCCACCTGAGACCATGCTGGCCAGCGTGCCTGCAATGGCACGCTCGACCCCACCTGACATGGGCGCATCGAGCAGGGAGATGCCTGCGGCTGCGAGGCGCTCCGCCAAATGGCGCACGTGGCGCAGGCCCGTGGTGCCGAGGTGGACGTAGACGGCGGCCTTGCTGCCTTCGATCACGCTACCGGGCCCGAGCACGGTCGCGTCGTACGCATCTACGGTCGGCACGCAGCCGAGCACGATCGCGCAGGCCTCCGCCACCTCGCGCGCCGACGACGCGACGCGGACGTTGGCCAGCCCCTGCGCGGCGGCAGGGCTGGTGTCGAAGACCACGCCATGAAAGCCGCCGGCGAGAATGTGCTCTAGCATCGGGCGCCCCATGCGGCCGCAGCCGATCAGGCCGATGGGGGAGTGGGAGCCGGGTGTTGCGGCTGTCGGCGTTCGCAGCAAGCGCTGGACCTCCTCGGGCATGACCTGCTTGCAGAGCCGGGCTGCGGCGTCCTGCGCAAGGCGTTTTCACATTGACAACGTCGTTCCGGTATTGTCGGATCGCGCCGTCGAAAAAGCAAACGATCAGCCGAGGCTTTCCGTCCTTCGGCGTCTGGGAGAGAAACATGCGCACGAACTTCGGGCGCGGCCTTGCGCTGTGCTGGAGCCTGCTGGCCGCGTTCATCGCGATGACCCTGCCGGGGTCCGCCCAACAGCTGGAGAAGAAGAAAGTCATCATTGCCGTCGGCGGCGTGACCGGTCAGGTCGACAAGCTGGCTTACGCCGTGGCCCTGCACAAAGGTTTCTTCAAGGACGAGGGCCTGGAGGTCGAGTCGGTCGACTTCGGCAGCGGCGCCAAGGCGCTGCAGGCGATGGTCGGCGGCTCGGCCGACGTCACGCAAGGCTCGTTCGAACACACGGTGCGCATGCAGCCAAAGGGCGTCGAGCTGGTCGCTTTCTCGATCTTTGCGCGCTACGGCGGCAACGTGCTGGTGATCCCGAAGGCCAAAGCCGGCGAGATCAAGACGGTCGCCGACTTGAAGGGCAAGACCATTGGTATCTCCAGTCCGGGCAGCGCCACGCATATCTTCATTGCGCGTCTTCTGCAGAAGGCCGGCATGAAGATCGAAGACGCCAAGTATATCGCGGTCGGCAACGGTCCGAGCGCCGTGGCCGCGATCCGCAAGGGCGGCGAGCTCGATGCGCTGGTCAATCTCGACCCGAACATCTCAGAGTTGGAGGCTGGCGGCGATGTGGTCGTGCTGGTCGACGGCCGTTCGCCCGCAGGCATGAAGGAGGTTTACGGCGGCGACTACATCGTCAACAGCCTCTACGCCAAGTCAAACTGGGTCAAGGAGAACCCCAACAGCACCCAGGCGATGACCAACGCCATCGTGCGCGCCATGAAGTGGCTCGAGAAGGCAACGCCCGACGAGGTTACGGCGGCGATGCCCGAGGATTACTCGAAGGCTAACCCGGCGGTCTACAAGGCAGCACTCACCAAGAACATGAGCAGCTTCCTGTGGGACGGCCTCGGCAAGGTCGAGAACGCCCAGCGCGTGCTCGAGACGATCGCCATTTTCGAGCCGGAGCTGACGACGGCCAAGATTGATCTGGCCAAGACGTTCGACAATCAGTTCACCCTGCGCGCTCGCCAGAAATACCCGTGACGAATACCGAGTGACCTTGCTCCAGCGCTCCATGCCAACCCCTGCTGTCGCCCTCGATGGGGTGGAATGCACTTTCCCCGTCACCGGCGGTGCGGACGAAAGCTACACGGCGATCCGCGACGTGACCCTGTCGGTCGCGGACGGCGAGTTCCTGTCGATCGTCGGCCCGACCGGATGCGGCAAGTCGACCATCCTCAACATCATCGCCGGCCTGCTGGCGCCTACGGCCGGCGACGTCAGGGTGTTCGGCAAGCCGCTGTCTGGGCTCAACGCGACGGCCGGCTATCTCTTCCAGGCCGACGCCATCATGCCGTGGCGCACCGCCCTGCAGAATGTGGCGGCGGGGCTCGAGATCCGCGGCGTCGGCGAGAAGGAACGCCAACGCGCGGCCAAGGATTGGCTGCGACGGGTTGGGCTCGTGGGCAAGGAGAATGCCTACCCGCATCAGCTGTCGGGCGGTATGCGGCGGCGAGTGGCGCTAGCGCAGATGTTGATCGTCGGCCCCAAGATCCTGCTGATGGACGAGCCGTTCAGCGCGCTCGACGTGCAGACCCGGCAGCTGATGGAGAACGAGCTGCTCGAGCTGTGGGAGGCCGACCGCAAATCGGTGGTGTTCATCACGCACGATCTCGAAGAGGCGATTTCGCTCTCCGACCGGGTGATCGTGCTGTCGGCAGGCCCGGGCACGCGACCGATCGGCGAGTTCGTCATTGATCTACCGCGACCGCGCGATGTGGCGGAGTCACGGTTGCTGCCGGGCTTCCTGGATCTGCACAGCAGGATCTGGGCTACGATGCGCGATGAAGTCTTGAAGGGTTACCGGCAAAATGAGCGTAGCTGACAGCGCCCTCGGTCCCATGCGGGTCGCCCCGTCGCGAGTCCGGCAGCGCCGGCGACGCGCGATGATCGTGCGGACGCTGCGGGTGCTGCTGCTCATCGCCCTGTTGGCCACCTGGCATGTGCTGACCGATCGCGACATCCTGCCGGTCTATATTTTCGGTCGACCGATCGGCGTTGCCCACCAGCTGTGGAGCTGGTTCTCGACCGGCTACATCGTCGAGCACCTGATCACGACGCTGACTGAAACGCTGCTGGCGTTCCTGATCGGCACGCTGCTGGGCCTCATGTTCGGCCTGTGGCTGGGCCTGAGCGATCTCGCCGCGCAGGTGCTCGATCCGTTCTTGAAGGCCGTCAACTCGATGCCGCGTATCGTGCTGGGCCCGATCTTTGCCGTGTGGTTCGGCCTCGGCATCTGGTCGAAGGTGGCGCTTGGCGTCACCATCGTGTTCTTCCTGGTGTTCTTCAACGTCTTTCAAGGCGTGCGCGAGGTGAGCCCGACGGTGCTGTCCAACGCGCGCATGCTGGGTGCCAATCGCCGGCAGCTGCTGACGATGGTCTACATCCCGTCGGCGACCAGCTGGGTGTTCGCCAGCCTGCACAATGCGGTGGGCATGGCGTTCGTCGGCGCGGTGGTCGGCGAGTATCTGGGATCGGCCCGCGGCGTCGGCTACCTGATCCTGCAGGCAGAGGGCGTGTTCAATATCGACGCCATCTTCGCTGGCATCATCGTGCTGACCGCGTTCGCCTACTGCCTCGATCAGGCGGTGACCGTGGTCGAGCGCCGGCTGCTGGTCTGGCAGCCGCAGCGATAGCCGGCCGGACGGAGAAATCCAGGACTTGAGGAGTACGCATCGTGAGTGACGTGGCAGGCAAACCCGGGCTGGCCGGGCGGACGGCATTGGTGACGGGTTCGACCGGCAGCGTCGGGCTGGCGATTGCGACCGAGCTGGCACGGCAGGGCTGCAAGGTGATGCTGAACGGGCTCGAGCAGCCCGGTCAGGGCGAAGCCAAGGCGGCGGAGTTGGCGCGCGCAACCGGCGTGGCCGTTGCCTTCCACCCGGCTGATCTCGCCGACGTGGCGCAGATCGAGGATATGGTGCGGACGACCGAGCGCAAGCTCGGGCCGGTCGATGTGCTGGTCAACAACGCGGTCACCCGCAACTTCAGCCACATCGATGCCATGTCGAGGCAGGACTGGGACCGCGCCGTGGCGGTCAATCTGTCGGCGCCGTTCCACCTCATCAAGCTGACGCTGCCCGGCATGAAGGACCGGAAATGGGGGCGTATCATCAACCTCGCCTCCAACTGGGGCCTGACCGGTACGGTCGGCCGCGGCGACTACGTGGCGACCAAGCATGGCCTGGTCGGCCTCACCAAGGCGGTGGCGCTGGAGGCGCTGCCCTACAACGTGACCTGCAACGCGCTGGCGCCGGGCTCGATCATGACACCCCACGCCGAGCGACAGGTGCGCGAGCGCATGGCGCGCGACAAAATCGACTGGGATACTGCGGCCCGGGAATTCCTGAAGACGCGGCAGCCATCGGGCCGCTTCGTGACCGGCGAGAAGGTCGCGCAGCTGATCGTATTCCTGTGCAGCGATGCGGCGAGCGAGATGACCGGCAACCCGATCGCCATGGACGGCGGCTGGCTGTCGATCTGAGGCTTGGCGAGCGGCGAAGCGAGGCAGCATGAACCTGGGACTGCAAGGCAAGCTCGCCCTGGTCAGCGGCGCGAGCCGGGGCATCGGCCGGGCCTGCGCCGAGGAGCTGGCGCGCGAGGGGGCCGACGTGGTGCTGGTGGCGCGCGACGGTGCAGCCCTGGCCGAGGTACGCGGTGCCATCGAGAAGTTCGGCCGGCGCACCACCACTCTTGCCTGCGACCTGCGCGAGCCGACGGCCGCGGCGATGGCGGTGCAGGCGGCACTGGGCGCTTTCGGACGCATCGACATCCTGGTGCATTCGGCCGGCGCCACCAAGCGCGGCGATTTCTTCGACCTCACGGATGCCGACTTCGACGACGGTTTCGCCCTGAAGTTCATGGGTGCCGTGCGGCTGGCACGCGAGGCCTGGCCGCATCTGGCCAAGGCGAAGGGCACTGTCGTCAACATCATCGGCGCCGGCGGGCGCAACGCCTCTCCCGATTTCACCATCGGCGGGCCGGTCAATGCCGCGCTGATGAACTTCACCAAGGCCATGGCCCTGCGCGGCATCAAGGACGGCGTGCGCGTGGCGGGCATCAATCCGGGTGCGATCGAGACCGATCGTTTGCGCCGGCGCGTGGCCGTGCGCATGGAGGCCGACGGCAGCAGCGAAGAGGAAGCGCGGCGCACGATGCTCGCCGACCTTGGCATCGCGCGTTTCGGCAGGCCGGAAGATATCGGCAAGCTGGTCTGCTATCTGGCCGGCAGCGCCGCCGACTTCCTGCAGGGCACGCTGGTCGACATTGACGGCGGCGAAAACCATGGCATATGAGGGGAGCCGGTTATCATGACGCAGGCGCAGTCATCTTCGGCGCAACCGGCCGCTGCCACGCTCGGCACGTTCATCGCGCAGTCGCGCTTCGCTGACGTTCCGGCCGCGGTGGTGCGCGAGGCGAAGCGCTCAGTCCTCAATTTCGTCGGCACGTGCCTGGGCGGCCGGCGCGATCCGGCGATACCGCAGCTGATCGATGTGCTGCGGCCGCTGTCCGGCAAGCCCGAGGCGGTGGTGATCGGCCAGGGCGATCGGCTCGATTTGCTAAACGCGGCGCTGGTGAATGCGGTCACGGGCAACGTGCTCGAGTTCGACGACACGCATCAGCCGACCGTGATCCATCCGACGGCGCCGGTGTCTGCCGCCGATCCTGGCGCTGGCAGACCAACGCACGATTTCCGGTCAGGATCTGCTGCACGCATTTGCGCTAGGTGTGGACGTCGGTTGCCGGGTCGGCAATTCGGTCTCGCCGGGCCACTATGCGCGCGGCTGGCACATCACCTCGACCTGCGGCATCTTCGGTGCCGCTGCCGCCAGCGCGCGACTGCTTGGCCTCGATGCCGGGCAGATCGCGCACGCGCTCGGCATCGCCGCCAGCCAGGCCTCGGGCATCGTCGAGAACCTGCCGACCGGCGCCAAGAACATCGGCATCGGCAACTCGGCCCGCAATGGCCTGCTCTCCGCCATCCTGGCGGCGAAGGGATATACGGCGGCGCCGCGTGCCATCGAGGGTCCGCTGGGCTTTGCCAAGGCGGCGGGCGATACGGCCAACCTCGCTGAGCTGACGGGCGAACTCGGCACGCGCTGGGAGCTGATGCGCAACACCTATAAGCCCTATCCGTGCGGGGTGGTGCTCAATTCGGTGATCGATGCCACGCTGGAGCTGCGCCGCGCGCACGGGCTGAAGGCGGAGGACGTCGAGCGGGTGACGGTGCGCGGCAACGCGCTGCTGCTCGCGCGCGCCGATCGGCCGAACGTGGCCAACGATCGCGACGCCAAGGTCAGCATCCAGCACAGTGTCGCGGTGGCTCTGTTGTACGGCGCGGCCGGCGTGACGCACTACAGCGAGCCGATCGTGTCGCGGGCGGACGTGGCGGCGCTGCGTGCGAAGGTGGCGGCGGAGCTGGAGGCGAATGCAAAGCCGCTGTCGGCCGAGGTAATCGTCAAGACCCGGCAGGGCCGCGAGCTGAAGGCTCATAGCCTGAAGCCGCGCGGCAGCCTCGAGAACCCTATGTCGGACGCCGATATCGAGGCAAAGGTGCGCGACCTGTCAGCCTTTGGCGGCGCCGGCTGCGACATCGATCGCATCATCGAGACGGCCTGGCGGTTGGATGCGTTAGCCGATGTGCGCGATTTCACGCGGCTGCTGGTGGCTCCGGGATAGGCCGCATCGTTGTGATTCTGGTGCTTGTCACCGGCATCCAGCCATCCACAATCCCAGAGAGCAAGCTGATGGATGGACCTGGGCGCACTTGAGCGCAGATTGAATATCGCGACGCCAGCCCTGAGCCCGTCGAAGGGCGGCCTGCGGATTTCCGCCAAGCGTGCTTCGACAAGCTCAGCTCGGCGTCAGCGCCCCGCGCCACAAACCGATTTTTGGGTAATCTGGATGGAAATATCCTAAGGCGGGATGACAACATGGCCATGCCTGACCCGATCACCACGGCCCGCCTTGTCCTGCGCCCCGTGCGGCGGGAGGACGGGCCGGCGCTGCTTGCGCTGATCAGCAACTGGAACGTGGCGCGCTGGTTGACCAGGGTGCCGTGGCCCTACCGCCCCGAGGACATGACGGAGTTCATCGAGACGGTGGCGTTGCCGCGCAGCCAGGGTCCCAAGCCGACCCTCGCCATCCTGCTCGACGGGCAGCCGATCGGCGCCATTGAATGCACGGGTCAGGCGGCGATCGAGGAACCGCAGAGCGACGGCTCCGATCTCGGCTATTGGCTCGGCGAGCCGTACTGGGGGCGCGGCTATGTCACCGAGGCGGTGTCGGAGCTGGTCGACCGCATATTCGCGATACCGACGACCGTTGTAATCCGCTCCGCCTTCTTCGAAGGCAACGCCGCCTCGTGGCGCGTGCAGGAAAAGCTCGGCTTCGAGATCGTCAGCGAGATGATGGCGTTCTGCCGCCCGTACGGCCGCGAGCTGCGCCTCATCTGCACGCGCCTGACGCGCGCCGGCTACGAGGCGCGCAAGCGCAGCACCTAGCGCAGGCGCCTTTGGATGGTGCGCACGATGGTGCGCCCGAGGCTGGAGGCGATCGAGCGGATCAGGGATTTGATGACGGTTTCGCCGAGCCCCATGCGCTGGTTGCCACCGCGATGCGGCTGGGCTCGCGGCGGCTGATAGTCATCCGCTGGCCCCCTGGGCGCGGGGCGCGAGGTTTGGTTGGGTTGCTGCGGTCTGTTGGTCATCGCGTCTCTCCCACCTTGTGACTAGCGTCGTCCGCTGCCCAGCACGGCCTTGACGATGGCGTTGCCGATGCTGGAGGCGACCGAGCGCATGATGGATTTGGTGAAGGTCTCGCCGTAGCCGGCCCGCCGACTGGTGCCGTCGCCCATCAGGATGCTGCCCCAGCTGTTCTGGTCGGCCTCGGTCTTGTCTGCCGCTGCCTTGGCCTTCTTCTGCAGGATCTCGTAGGCGGACTCGCGGTCGACCATCTCCTCGTACTTGCCGTACACCGGGCTCGCCTCGATCTTGGCCTTGCGCTCGTCCGGCGTGACGGGTCCGATGCGGCCGGACGGCGGGCGGATCAGCGTACGTTGCACCATGGACGGCTCGCCGCCGCCGTGCAGCATGGAGACCAGCGCCTCGCCGACCTTCAGCTCCTGGATCACGCGCGCGGTATCGAGCTTGGGATTGGGGCGGAAGGTCTCGGCGGCGGCCTTGATGCCCTTCTGCTCGATCGGCGTGAAGGCGCGCAGCGCGTGCTGGATGCGGTTGCTGAGCTGGGCCGACACGTTGTTGGGGACATCGCGGGGGTTCTGCGTCACGTAGTAGACGCCGACGCCCTTGGAGCGGATCAGGCGGGTGACGCGCTCGACCTGCTCCAGTAGGGCCTTGGGCGCCTCGTTGAACAGCAGGTGTGCCTCGTCGAAGAAGAACACCAGCTTAGGCTTGTCGGGATCGCCGACCTCGGGCAGCTTGTCGAACAGCTGGGCCAGCATCCACAGCAGGAAGGTGGCGTACAGGCGCGGCGTCTTCATCAGCTTGTCGGCGGACAGAATATTGATGTAGCCGCGGCCGTCCGGTGCCGTGCGGATGAAGTCGTTGATGTCGAGAGCCGGCTCGCCGAAGAAATTGCCGGCGCCCTGCTCTTCCAGGACGAGCAGGCGGCGCTGGATGGCCCCGACCGAGATGGCAGCGGCGTTGCCGTACTTGGCCATCAGGTCCTTGCTGCGCTGGCCGACGTCGTTGGCCATCGAGCGCAGGTCTTTCAGATCGAGCAGCGGCAGGCCTTCGTCGGCCGCCACGCGAAACATGATGTTGAGCACGCCTTCCTGCGTCTCGTTCAGCTCGAGTAGGCGCGCGAGCAGCAGGGGCCCCATATCCTGCACGGTGGCACGGATGGGGTGGCCCATTTCGCCGAACAGGTCCCAGAACATGGTGGGGTAGGCGGTGTTGGTCCAGTCGTTGAAGCCGATCTCCTTGGCCCGCTTGACGAGGGCGTCCTTCTTGCTCCCTTCCTGGGAGATGCCGGACAGATCGCCCTTGATGTCGGCTGCAAACACCGGCACGCCGGCATCCGAGAAGCCCTCGGCCATCACCTGCAGGCTGACGGTCTTGCCGGTGCCGGTGGCACCGGTGACGAGGCCGTGGCGGTTGGCGAGCTTGAGCTCCAGGTACTCGGGCTCGACGCTGCGGCCGAGGAAGATCTGGCCCTCCTGCATCAGCGTTTCGGTCTTCGCCATGGCTTGCTCCTAAAAGGCCGGGCCTGGTCGCCTGCGAATAGTGCCCTGATTATACGACATCTTATCGCGCCAACGCACGGTTTGCATGTCCCTTTGTGAAAGACGGCCGAGAGCAGCCGGGGAGGGACTTCAGGTTTGCTGATGCATCAGCTCAGTGTGCGACCTGGAAGCGGCGCTCCAGCGCCTGGGTCCATTTGCCGATCGGGTAGCAATAGAGGAAGAAGCACAGCAGAGCGAATGCGTAGAGCGGCGCCAGCAGCTCGGGCCGCGAGCCCTCGGCGGCGTGCACCTGGCCGGTCAGGGTGATCATCTCGTTGACGCCCACGATCGAGGCGTTGACCGTCGACATGGCGATCAGGGAGTAGAGGTTCATCCACGGCGGCAGCATGCGCTTGACCGATTGCGGCAGGATGACGAGCGACAGCGTCTGCCAGCGCGAAGAGGCCGAGCGCGTGCGCGCCGTCCCACTGTCCGGTCGGGATCGAGCGGATGGCGCCGCGCACCAGTTCGGAGGTGTTGGCCATCACCGGCAGGGAGAAGCCCATGATGGCCTTGGCCCAGTCGGGGAAGGGGATGCGCAGACTGAAGATGCGGATCTCGAAGGGGATCAGGAACACGCACAGAAACAGCAGGACCAGCCAGGGCGAGTTGCGGAACAGCTGAGTTACGACGCGCGCGCCGATGCGCGTGGCCTTCCATTGCGACAGCTGGGCGATGCCGACCGGTACGCCGGCCACCGTGCCGACCGCCATGGCCGCGATCGAGATCAGGATGTTGAAGGTAAAGCCCCACAGCAGCAGCGGCATCCAGCGGATCAGCACTTCGCCGGCCGAGGCCTTGGGCATGCCGGTGTGCTGGGCCAGCGCCATGCTGGTGCTGACCCCGAGCACGATGATGAACAGCAGCACCATGCGGGCAATGGCCGGGCTGCCGGGCGCGGTCATGCTGGGCACGGGGACGACCGCGTCGGCCAGCGTCGGCATCTGCTTGGCCTGATCCTGGCCGAAGCCGGGAATGGCGAGGCGGCGCTCGATGAGGTGCAGGACGCCGACCAGCACGAACACCAGGAACAGGTAGGCGACCAGCACGAACAGCATCATCTCGCGCACGTTGGAGGAGTCGCCCCAGATCTGCTTGGCGGCGTAGAGCAGCTCCGGCACGGCGATGGCGTAGGCGAGGTTGGTGGTCTTGACGAGGTTGACCAGATTGTTGCCGAGCGCGGGCAGGCAGACGCGGATGGCCATCGGCAGGACCACCAGGCGATAGTTCTGCCAGCGCGACAGGCCGAGGCTGGTGCCGGCCTCGGCGGTTGCCTTCGGGATGGCCTCGATGCCGGAGCGGAAGATCTCGATGTTGAAGGCGCCGGCGAACAATGACAGCGAGATGACCGCCCATTGGAAGTTGGAGATCAGCGGGCTCGTGGCGCCGGAGCCGTCGGGGATGCGCGGCAGCAGGTAGCCGAGCCCGAAATAGAAGAAGTAGATCTGCACCAGCGGCGGCGTGTTGCGGAAGAACGAGATGAAGCCGGCCACGAAACGGCGGATCCAGACGAGCTTGGAGCCCTGCAGCCAGGCGCCGGCCATGCCGACCAGCATCGACAGGATGATGGTGATGACCGACAGCTCGAGCGTGAGGAAAAAGCCCTTGATGATGCGGGCGCGGTCGAAATCGTCGTAGATGAAGGTGAGGTTGATGCCGGTCCGCTCGTAGAAGGCGCGGAACCAGTCGTAGATCGGCTGCATGCGGTCCTAGCCGTCTTTCATAACGTCATTCCCGCGCACGCGGGAATCCATGCAACTTATCGCATATGGCTCGTTGTCGCGGATCCCCGCCATCATGCCGACGGCGTGTCTTCGACACGACGCGGGGATGACCTTAGGCGACGTCTGGGGGCGCACCAGCGCCACCAGACGTCGATAAGGTCAGCTGCCGGTCTTGGCCTTCTCGTGCGTGCGCTTGGCGTAGTCGGTCGGCGGCACGCCCCACTTCTTCTCCAGCTCGACGATGCGGCCGGACTTCATCCAGTCCTTGCTCAGGTCCTCGAGGACCTTCTGGAAGGCGGCCTCGCCGGGCTTTATGGCGATCGCCCAAGGCGTCTCCATGATGCCGGGCAGCACCATCTCATAGCCGCCTTTCCAGTCGTCATCGAGCAGCTTGCCGGCGATGAAGGTCTGGTCATAGAGGTAGCCGGCGCAGTCGCCGTTCTTGAGGGCCAGCAGCGGCTTCTCCGAGCCATCGAAGGAAGCGATCTCGGGGCCGTACTGCTGGGCGACGTCCTTGTTGTAGAAGGCGCCCGTGGTGCCGCACAGCTTCTTGTCCTTGAGGTCCTCCCACTTCTTGATGGGGGAGCCCTTCTTGAGCAGCACGTTGACGGCGTCCGAATAGTAGAGCGGCTCGATCACCTGCACGATTTTGCGGCGCTCGGGCTTGTCCGACATGGTGGCGATCATCAAGTCAGTTTTGCCCTGATTGAGAAACTCCATCCGGTTGGCGGATACGACCGGGACCAGCTCCAGCTTGACGCCGAGCTTCTTGGCCACGTCGGCGGCGAGGTCCGGCTCCAGCGCCGATGATGCCACCGGACGGGTCGCGGAAGCCGAACGGCTTGTAGTCGGCCTTGACGCCGACGATTAGCGTGCCGCGCTTCTTGATGTCGTCGAGCACGTCGGCCTGTGCCGCCGCGCCGAGGGCAAACAGGCCCAGCGCTGCTGCAGTGATGAACTTGGCGATTCGCATGTAGTCCTCCTGTCGGTCGATGCGTGGGCCCAATTTATATAATATTCGGCCTACGCGCGATGTCCTCATGCCGCAGGGGTGTGTTGCGTGCCGAGGCGCAACCGCTGGCATGTCTGGTATGGAGGCGGGTTGCATCCGACAGTCTGTGCTACTGGGGGCGAGAGGACTGGTTAAGGGTCTCATCCGTGACCTTCCTATCACCCCCGCACAGGGCAGACGGGCACGTTGCGCCGTCGCGCCACATTGAGAACACTCCAGGTCTGCCGTCTATGGAGCTGCTTTGAAGGAGATTGGAAAAATGACCATCGAAATTACGCGTCGAAGGGCCTTGGCGATTGGGGCCGCGGTCGGTGCATGTGCCCCATTTGGGGGGACGGCCTTGGCCCAGCAAAAGTTCTTTCGCATTGGCACCGGCGGGACCGGCGGCACTTATTACCCAATCGGCGGTTTGATCGGCAACGCCATCTCCACCGACAAGATCAACGTCAGCGCGGTCGCCACCAACGGCTCGGTGGCCAACGTCAACGGTATCGTCGGCGGCTCCATGGAATCGGGCTTCAGCCAGGCCGACGTAAACTTCTGGGCTCTTACCGGCACCGGCATCTACGAGGGCAAGCCGAAGGTGGAAGAGCTGCGCGCCATTGCCAATCTCTACCCAGAGAGTGTGCACATCGTCATGAAAAAGGGCCTGGGCGCAAAATCGGTGGCCGACCTCAAGGGCAAGCGCGTCTCCCTCGACGAGCCGGGCTCGGGTACGCTGGTCAACGCCCGGGAGATCCTCGCCGCCTACGGCCTGTCCGAGAAGGACATCAAGCCCGAGTACCTGAAGCAGCAGCAGTGCGCCGAAAAGCTCAAGGACGGATCTCTCGACGCCTACTTCCAGACCACCGGCTTCCCGCAGGGCACGCTGACCGAACTCGCTGCCACCAATGGCTTCGACCTCCTGGCGCTGTCCGGTCCCGAGGCCGATAAGCTGCAGTCCAAGTTCAAGTTCTTCGCCAATGACGAGATTCCAGCGGGCGTCTACAAGGACGTGGCCGGCGTCAAGACGCTTTCGGTCGGTGCCCAGTGGGTGACGTCAGCCAAGATCGACGCCGATCTGGTCTATGAGATCACCAAGGCGCTGTGGAACGACAAGACGCGGGCTGCGCTCGATGCCGGCCACGCCAAGGGCAAGGTGATCCGCAAGGAGACGGCGCTCGCCGGCATCGGCATTCCTCTGCATGCCGGGGCCGAGAAATTCTACAAGGAAGCCGGGCTGCTTAAGTGACGCCGGCTGTCATCCCGGGCCTGGTGCCCGGGATCCACCTCCCAGCATGCTCCGGTCCCTGCGGATCGCTGGATCCCGGCGACAAGCGCCGGGATCACGCCGGAACGCTCAGGCCATGACCAAGACGGACGCACTTTCGCAGCTGCCGACGGACCTCGAGAAGCTGGAGGCCGAACTCGATCCGGAGATGCAGTTCCGGCCACTGCTGCCGCGGGTCGCCTGGCTGGTGTCGGGGCTGCTGTTCGTGCTGTCCAGCTTTCACTACTACACCGCCGGCTTTGGCCTGCTGCCCGAAACCACCCATCGCGGCATCCATGTCTCCTTCGTGCTGTGCCTGATTTTTCTCGTCTTTGCGGCGCGCCGCAGCTCCAACCGGACAACGCCGCAGGCAAGCCTGCTTGCCCCATGGGGCATTAGCCTCATCGACTGGGGGCTGTCGATCGCGGCGGTGGTGGCCAGCCTGTACGTGCCCTGGGTGTTCCACGACCTGCAGTTCCGCGTCGGCAACCCCGACCCGCTCGACTGGATCATGGGCACCATAATGATCGTGGTGGTGCTGGAGGCGACCCGCCGCAGCGTCGGTGCAGCGCTGCCCATCATCGCAATCGTCCTGATGATCTACGCCCTGCTCGGCCCGTCTCTGCCCGGCATCCTCGCGCACCCCGGCAACACCTGGAAGAGCGTGGTCAACCACCTCTACCTCACCAGCAACGGCATCTACGGCATCGCGCTGGGCGTGGTCGCGACCTACGTGTTCCACTACGTGCTGTTCGGCGTGCTGGCGACGCGGGTCGGTTTGGGGCGCTTCTTCATCGACGTCGCCACTGCGTTGGCCGGCCGCTTCGCCGGCGGCCCGGCCAAGGTTTCGATTTTCGCTTCGGGCCTGTTCGGCATGATCTCGGGCAGCTCGATCGCCAACACGGTCACGGTGGGCTCGCTCACCATTCCGATGATGATCCGCATCGGTTATCCCCGCCACTTCGCCGGCGCGGTCGAATCGACCGCCGCCACCGGCGGCCAGATCACGCCGCCGATCATGGGCGCCGCCGCCTTCCTGATGGTGGAGTACCTGGCGCTGCCCTATCAGACCATCATCATCGCCGCCATCGTGCCGGCCTTCCTGCATTTCTTCGGCGTGTTCTGCCAGGTGCACTTCGAAGCCAAGAAGCTCGGCATGCGCGGCATGACCGCCGACGAGCTGCCGAAGATCGGCGAGGTGGTGCGGCGCGACTGGCCGACCGCGGTTCCGCTTTTCGTGCTGCTGATCGTGCTGTTCTCGGGCTTCACGCCCTATCTCGCCGCCTTCTGGGGCATCACGGCGTGCATCGTGCTCGGTCTCACCAACCGCAACGCTCTGATCGCCCTAGCCTTCCTCGCTGCGCTGGTCGCGGCGGTCGCCACCGGCCAGCTCGTCGAGTGGCCGGGACTGCTGGCGATCATCGCCGCGAGCCTCGCCGTTTGCGCCTACTACGTGCTGCGCGACGAAGGCGGCCGCGACCGCCTGGTCGAAATCGCCGACGCCTTCGTGATGGGCGCGAAGTACGCCATCAGCGTCGGCGCCGCAGCAGCGACGGTCGGTATCATCGTCGGCGTGGTCACGCTGACCGGCGTCGGCTTCAAGCTGTCTGCCATCATCACCAGCACGGCCGGCGATCTGGCTGCCTTGTCCTCGACATTCCTGCCGGCCTTCCTGTTCGACCTAAAGGGCATGACGCTGTTCTACACGCTGGTGATGAGCGCGGTCGTGTGCATCCTGCTCGGCTGTGGCGTGCCGACCACGCCGACTTACATCATCATGGTGACCATCGCCGCGCCGGCACTGGCCATGATGGGCGTGGCGCCGCTGGTGTCGCACTTCTTCGTCTTCTACTACGGCGTGCTGGCCGATATCACGCCGCCGGTGGCACTTGCCGCCTACGCCGGCGCCAGCATGGCCGGCGCCGATCCATTCAAGACCGGCAACACGGCCTTCCGCCTCGGCCTCGCCAAGGCGCTGGTGCCTTTCGTGTTCGTCTATTCACCGGCGATGCTGCTGGTCACGCAGGGGTTCACGTGGGGCGAGTTCTTCGAAACCACGCTCGGCTGCATGGTCGGCATCGTCATGCTGGCCATAGCGCTAACGGGTTACGGGCTCTCTGCTCTGCGTGCGTGGGAACGTGTATGGCTTGCACTTGCCTCCGTGCTGGTCATCTCGCCCAGCCGCACCGCCACCTTGGCCGGACTGATCATGGCGCTGCCGGTGCTGGTCCGTCAGGTGCGGCTGCGACGCGAGGTTGCGCAGAGCCAAGATGTGCGGGCCAGCACGCCGGCCAGGTGAGGCGCTACATCTGATCCATGTCGATCCGCGGATGTGCCCCAACAATGGGCATTGGCTTGAGCCTGGAATGGGTTAGGAATGGCCAAGCCGGGGCGCGGGCGCCGCTCGTGTCCTGTCTTCCAATTGCGAGACACTCTTTGCCGCACTGGCGCCTTGGCAATTCGGAGACAGAAGGACGCGAGCCAATTTATTGTATGCTCGTGCAATTCAGGCTCGCAAATGGCGAAGCTAGCCAAGCCGAGATGTTGGTCGGCATTTGCGAGCCATCGCACGAGCGGGATGCGCCATGAGCGAGACAGACCTGCCAACGGATGTTGCCCTGGCTGCCGGCTTCGCGCCTCCCTCGCGCGAGGCGTGGTTGAAGCTGGTCGAGAAGGTGCTGAAAGGCGGGGATTTCGAGAAGCGGCTGGTGGCGCACACGGCCGACGGTCTGGCGATCCAGCCGCTCGCCACGCGTGTCGAAGTCCCAGTGCGGCGGCGATCGCCAAGAAGCCCAGCTACTTCCAGGGCGGCTGGGACATCCGCCAGCGCCATGCCGAGCCCGATCCGGCGCTCGCCAATGCGGCGATCCTGGAGGATCTGCAAGGCGGGGTGACCTCGCTGCTGCTGCAGATCGAGGCGCCCGGGCAGTCCGGGCTGAACTACGGCGCCGAGGCCTTGGCAATCGCGCTCAAGGGCGTGTTCCTGGACGGCTGCACCATTGCGCTCGACGCGCGCGAGAACACCATGGACGCGGCCGGCAGCCTGCTCGAGCTGTGGCGCGCGGCAGGGCATGAGCGAGAACCAGCGCCTCGGCGCCTTCAACTACGATCCGCTGGGGGTGCTGGCGGCGACGGGTACGCTCTACTATCCGGCCGACCGTTCCTGCGAGATCGGCGCCAAGCTGGCGGCTGACTGCCGGGCCATGTCGAACGTCACCGCGCTGGTCGCCGACGGTAGTCCCTACCACGAGGCGGGCGCCAGCGAGGCACAGGAGCTGGCCGCCATGCTGGCGACGCTCGTCGCCTATCTGCGCGCCTGCGAGGCGCAGGGGCTGCGGCCGCGCATGGCGCTCGGCAAGATCGCGCTGGCACTGGCGGCCGATACCGATCTGTTCCTGACCATCGCCAAGCTGCGTGCCGCTCGCGTGCTCGTCGCGCGCGTCACGGAGGCCTGTGGCGCCGCCAGCGCCGGTGCCGTCATGCACCTTACCGCCACCACCAGCGAACGCATGCTGGCGCGGCGCGATCCGTGGGTGAACCTGCTGCGCGCCACCGCCGCGTGCGCCGGCGCGGCGTTCGGCGGTGCCGATGCGGTGAGCGTGCTGCCGTTCACCTGGGCGCTGGGCAGGCCCGATGCCTTCGCCCGGCGCATGGCGCGCAACATCCACCTGGTGCTGCAGGAGGAGAGCGGGCTCGGTCGGGTCGCGGATCCGGCCGGCGGTGCCTGGGCCATCGAGGGGTTAACGCAGGATCTGGCCGGCAAGGCTTGGCAGCTGTTCCAGGACCTCGAGGGCAGGGGCGGCATGGCTCGCGTTCTGGAGAGCGGCTATCTGCAGGGCGAGATCGGCAAAGTCGCCGAGGTCCGCGCCAGAAACATCGCGGCCGGCCGCCTGGAATTGACCGGGGTGTCAGCGTTTCCACGGCTGGGCGACGACGGCGTCAAGGTCGAGCCGCATGCGCCAGCCGGGGCGGTGGTCGAGGGCGGCACTTCGGTGATTGCGTTGCCGGCCATCCGTCTGGCGGCTCCGTTCGAGAAATTGCGCGATGCGGCCGATGCGTTTGCGGCTCGCACCGGTGCGCCGCCGCGCGTGTTTCTTGCCAACCTCGGCGATCTCGCCGTCTACTCGGCGCGTTCGACCTGGATGGCAAATTTCCTCGCCGCCGGTGGCATCCGGGCGATCGCCAGCGACGCGATCCACAATTCGGCCGACGCCGGCCGGGCGTTCGCCGACAGCGGCGCCCAAATCGCCTGCATATGCTCGTCGGATCAGGTCTATGCCGAGCTCGCCGAGGCCACCGCCGGCGCATTGGCCGCAGCCGGCGCTAGGCGTGTCCTGCTGGCCGGCCGGCCCAAGCAGCAGGAGGCGGCGCTGCGCGCAGCTGGCGTTGATGCATTCGTGTTCGCCGGCTGCGATGCCATCGCCTTGCTCAACAGTTTACACGAGGCCCTCGGTGTCGACGCCTGAAGCCGCCCGTACGCCCCTCCACACCGGCGGCTGCCAATGCGGCGCCGTGCGCTTCGCCGTCTACGCCGAGCCACGCAAAATCGGCATCTGCCACTGCCGCATGTGCCAGAAGGCCGTGGCCGGACCGTTCGCCGTATTGGCCGAAGTACCATGGGCCGACTTCGCCTGGACCAAGGGGCAGCCGTCGCACTTCCGCTCCTCCTCGCGCGCCGAACGCGATTTCTGCGCCGCCTGCGGCACGCCACTCAGCTACCGCAAGCCCGGCGGCGACATCGTCGAGCTGCTGACCGGCAGCTTCGACCATCCCGAGCGTGTCGCCCCCACCTACGCGGTCGGCATCGAGAGCCGGATCGCCTGGCTCGACGGCCTCAATGGGCTGCCGGGCAAGACCACGCTCGACAACATCGGCGCCGACCGGCTCGCCGCCATCGAGAGCTTGCAGCATCCGGATGCGGAGTAGGGTCCTTCCGATCCTTGGCCGAGCGGCGATCAGCAGCCACTACCCAGTGCTGAGCCCGCCGCAGCGCGGCATAGCCGGACACATTCGCCCTTCGACAAGCCCAGGGCTGAGGGTTTGCCTCTATATGACCGGAACGGCCTCAGTATCAGGCCGCGGCGGGGCGGGCTTCTAGCTCCACCGGCTCAGGGTGGCCGTGGCCGGTCTCGGCGATGAGCTGTGTAGCCTCGGCGGTCTGTTTCTCAACTGGAGCGGGCTTAGCCAGCGCTCGCACCAGAATTGCGCCGTCGACCGACCTTATCCCCGCCTCCGAGCGCCATGACACAATGCGCCGGTCGAACCTCCAAACTCAGCCCGCACCCGCAACCGCCACAGGCCCACGCCAGCGATGGATACCTCTCCCAACCTGCAGCTCGCCTTCCTGATGGCAGCGCAGTCGCAAAAGCACGTCACCTACAACGAGGCGATGCGCGCGCTCGACGCGCTGGTCCAGCAGTCCGTCCTCGACAAGGACCTCGCCACGCCGCCGTCCTCGCCCGCCGACGGTGTCCGCTACATCGTCGCCGCCAGCCCCACCGGCGCCTGGGTCGGGCAGGCCGGCAAGCTTGCGGCCTGGCAGGACGGCGCCTGGGCCTTCTACATGCCGCGCGAGGGCTGGCTCGCCTGGGTGGCCGACGAGGACGTGCTCTACGTCTACGACGGCACCGCCTGGGATGTGCTGTCGACCTCCGGCGGAGGTGGCGGCGCGGCGCTCGATGCGCTCGGCGCGCTCACCCCGGCGGCCGATCGGCTGCCCTACTTCACGGGCGCCAGCACGGCGGCGCTTGCCTCTTTCAGCGCTTTCGCGCGCACCCTCATCGACGATGCCGACGCGGCATCCGCACGCGCCACGCTCGGCCTTGTGATCGGCACGGACGTGCAGGCCTACGACACGGACCTTGCCACCCTGGCGGCCAACATCACTGCGTTCGGCCACTCGCTGGTGGAGGATGCCAACGCCGGCGCCGCACGCTCGACACTTGGCCTTGGCACGGCGGCGACAGCGAACACGGGCACCTCAGGGGCCAACGTGCCGCTTCTGAACGGTGCCAACACGTGGTCGGCGGCGCAGACCATTTCCTACGACGCAGCCGGCGCGGCCCAGTTTGTCATCGCAGATTCGGTGCGCAGCCTGTCGACCGCCTTCCGCTACAACGCCACTGCAGGCCAGGGCGAGTTGAAGGTCCAGATGACCGGCAACGTCACCAACGTCATGTCCTTCCAGAACCTGCATTCTGGCGGCTTCTCGGCCATCGCCTTCTACTCGCACGACACGGGCGGCGGTGTCAGCGTCGGCAAGGAGCGGGCGGCCTTCGGCTATGGCAATATCTCGTGCCCTGCGCCCTTCACCGGCAAGGCCTATTTCGAGGCATCCAATCTGACCGATGGCACCGTCGACGGCTACACGCCGCTGATCCTGGTCACCACCGGCAGCATCGCCAACTTCGGCGGCAACAGCAATTTCGTGCGCCAGGAGTTCGAAGGCTCGGGCGACATTCTGTTCTACGCCGGGGCTGCCGGCACCGACACCAACCTGCGCCTTTATCACGACATGGGTGCGCAGCTGGCCGGTCGGATGTGGCTCAATCCGGCCAACAATACGCAGGCCCTCAAGATCGGCGGCTATCAGTGGACGGGCAGCAACGCCGGCAGCGTGGCCGAGCTCGCCGTCGTCTACAACACCAGCGGCGTCATGCATGGGCTCGACATCGCCGTCACCAATGATGCAGCCGGCGCCGGCTCGACGGCGCTGCGGGTGAAGGGCGCGCCGGTCTTCTTCGATGCCAGCAACACTGGCGATACGCCGCGCGCCAGCGGCCTGTGCGTCACGGTACAGCCGTCTGCCAACTTCACGCCCGGCTCCGATCCTGGAGACGGCAAGCGCATGTTCTCCCTGATCGCGGCCGGCGTCGGCGGCACCAACCGCGCCTCCATCCTATGCATGCGCAATCCGTCCACGACCAGGTTCATGGACCTGGTGCTCGACCCGAACTACTCCGGCGGGGCGGACAGCAAGTTCTTCTATCAGTGGAACGACGGCAGCATTCCCTTCGTGCTGTGGGGCAACGGCGTCGGCATCGGCGGCAACGTCGCCGCGCTCACCTCGCACTGCACGATTGCGGCGGGAACGACGGGCAAGTCGCAGATCAACTTGGCCTCCAGCACCGCGCCATCATCGCCGGTCAACGGCGATATTTGGTTCGATGGCACCGACCTCAAACTGCGTGCCGGCGGCACCACCTACACGATCACGAAAACATAAAGCTCGGAGCAGGACACACGCCATGCAACTCGACCCGCATGCCGCCATCATCAACCGCGACACCGGCCAGGTGCTGCTGGATGAGGCGAGGCCCGTCACGCTCGGCTTCGTCGTGGTCCGCGCGCTGGATGCCAAGTATCGCGACGATGACAGCGCCGCCCCCTCGGCCCTGTTTGAGCGCTATCGGCTCGCCTCGCGCATCCGCAAGGCCGGCCCCGACCAGACCATCGCGCTCAGCATTGACGAGGCCAAGCTGATCAAGGACACCGTGCCCAAGATGTATCCCCCCGGCATCTTCGGCCAGGTCTGGGATGCGCTCGACGCAGCCGCCGGCTGAGGCGAGCCAAAGCGGACCGGCGATGGAGCTTGGTTTGGCCGCCGCTCTGGCTTGAGGAGCGTTGGTTGCGTCGTGCCTGATCAGCGCAAACGCAAAGCCAAGATAAAGCGGTTCGGCGCGTCCATCGCGAAAGCACGATCGCCGCTGCCGCGATTAGCGCATCGCAGATGTGTCAGCACTGTTCGGCCCGTCCATGTCCGGAATGGGCCAGGTGGCCAATGACGGTTCTTGGGCCGGCAGATCGCTGCGCCGACCTCTGATCCTGCGGCTGAACGCAATGCTCGGCTTTTCCACGCGAGCGTAAATGATCGCGGAAGCGGCCACCGTCGCCAGCATGCCGGCGACCAAGATGGCGAGTTGATAGAAGCCAGGTGTCCGGCCGAGCAAAGTCTGCAGCAACTCGATCGCAACGCCGCCCACCAGTTGGTGGAATAGATAGATGCAGTAGCTCAGTGCTCCAAGGTACAGCATCACGGGCGCACACAGCAGCCGGCGCAGTGGTTGCCAGCCAACGGCCGTCGCAATCACCAGCGCAGCGATCAAGCCGGCAAGCACATAGGAGTTTCGGAACAGGGCGAACGCCGCAATCATTAGCACAACGTGCAGTCCCCACAGGAGTGGCGCGCGAGGAACGCGCAGATAGGCCGCCGCTGCGAAAATGCCCCCAAGAAACTGATAGAGGTACTCGTAGAGATTAGGCGCAGGGGGGCCCGATCGCAACATCGGTGCTGCGGCCACCAGCATGAGTAAAGTGCCGAGCCAGAAGAACACGCCGTTTCGATCCCAGCCGCGCTTCTCGAGCCTGTTCAGCGCCACCACGAGAAGGGCGAAGAACAGGTAGAACTGGATTTCGACGACCAGAGACCAGGCGACTGGCACATACAGCAGGGTGTTCAACGGCAGAAAGTACAAGACATTGGCGACGATGTCGGAGACATCCAAGCGTTGTGACGGAAAGACGTCAGCCGGTCCTCCGAGCTTGATGATGAGCGGCACCCCGATGACATAGGCGGCAAGGGCCAGCCAGTAGGTCGGATCGAGCCGGACGCTGCGTCGGATGAAGTAGGTGCCAACGTCGCGAGCGCGACCGATACTTCTGTCATTGAGTAGGGTATAGGCCACCACGAAGCCGGAAATACCGAAGAAAAGCTGAACTCCAAATCGCCCCCACACGGATGCAACGTTCAGGGCCGCCGGCATCGCTTCGGCGAGCGGTGGGCCGCCGTTCTGTCCGTACAAATGGAACCACGCCACGCTTAACGCGGCGATGCCACGCAGACCATCGATGGCCTCAACACGTGGTGGAGCCCCGCGATCGTCCCTCATTTGCCCCCACCTTCGAGACGCGGCTCACCAAGCCTGCCCCAGACCCGACCCGACACACTTTACATCACATCCGCCCCTCCGACCTGTCCATCGCGGCCACTCCGCAAGAACGGCAAAATGCATCGGGTGTCGCTTTGAGGTCGCGTTGAGCCAGGGACGGTCGTGCTATGTCCCGGGCTGGATCGAGCTTGGTGATACGCATGCAATCTTCCGGGAACGTTGATGCCCGGCTTCTGGGGCTTCTCGAGTGTCCGAGAGACCGCTCGGAGCTGCGCACAAGGGTGGCCTGAGGTCCACGTTCTCACGTACGCGCCCCGACTATCTGGATGGCGGTCCCTTCCGGGTTCGGTATTGGTCGTTGGCTTCGATGCGGCAGGTGTTTGACGCGAGCATAGGGCCCGCCAGCCTCGCGGCTGAAGGGTTTGGCGGTCTAGGTCTGCTAGCGGAAGATCGAGCTTATGTATCCAGCAAGGCAAAACTGTTGATTGCAATCTCCACGGTGTTGAAACGGCTGTCCGCCCTGCTGCCGCCGCTGATCCACCTTGCCGACAGCGTCTATGTGGTAGCCACCAAGCGATAAGGGACCAGCATTACCAACATCATGGTGATGTCTCCATGGCGACAGATGGTCGTTGACGCCGAGCGGTGACGCGCGGTGGTATCTATAGTAAGACCACACAACATGCGCGACCGTGCGCAGCTTGCCCTATCGCCCCTCCGATCCAGCCCTCCGCCCGCTCAGATGTCCGTGGCCGCCAAACCGAAATTTCTGCGCAGTGGCGACACCGCGCTGGTGGTGGAGTTCGGCGATCGTATCGACCGCGGCGTGAGCGCGCGCGTGGTGTCGCTGGCGCGGCTGATCGAGGCCGAGGCCATCCCGGGCGTCGTCGAGGTGGTGCCGACCTTCCGCTCGCTCATGGTGCACTACGAGCCTCTGGTGCTGGCCCATACGGATCTTGAGCAGCGTCTCGGGCCCCTGATCGAAAAGATCACGGAGGGGGAGATGCCCGGCCGGCGCTGGCGCGTTCCGGCCTGCTACGATGCGGAGACCGGCCCCGATCTCGCCGAGGTGGCCCAGCGCGTCGGCCTGTCGGTCGCTCAACTCGTCGAGCAGCACAGCGCCACGCCGTTCTACGTCTACATGACTGGGTTTCTGCCGGGCTTTCCCTACATGGGGACCCTGCCGGCCGCACTCGAGCTGCCGCGGCGCGAGAACCCGCGCGTTCGCGTGCCCTGGGGCTCGATAGCGATCGCCATGGCCATGACCACCATCTACACCGTCGAAAGCCCCGGCGGATGGCACCTGTTGGCGCGCACGCCGGTGCCGATTTGGGATCCGCGGCGCGCCGAGCCGGCGTTGCTCGCCGCCGGCGACCATGTGACGTTCACCCCGATATCGCTGCGCGAATACGAGACGATCCTTGTGCAGGCTGCCGACGGCACCTACACGCTGCGGCCCGACGGCGAGGCCCGGGCATGACCGCCGCTCTGCGCGTTGTCTCACCGGGATTGATGACGACGCTGCAAGATTTGGGGCGGCCGGGTTTCCAGCGGCTCGGCATTCCGGTCTCGGGCGCGCTCGATCCGATCAGCCTGCGGGCGGCCAACGTGATCGTCGGCAATGCGGCCGCCACTGCCGCTCTGGAGATCGCCTACCAGGGGCCGACGCTGGCGGTCGAGACCGACAGCGTACGTGTGGCCCTGGCCGGCGCCGGCGCGCCGCTCGATATCCTGGACGAGACCGGCGCAGTCCAGCGCGTGCCGCCGCTCACCAGCGTACGGTTGCGGCGCGGCGAGCGCCTGCGCGTCAGTGCGCTCTCAGGCGGTGCGGTGGCCTATCTGGCCATCGAAGGCGGCTTTGCCGTCGAGCCGGTGCTGGGCAGCCGCGCAACATACACGCGGGGCGGCATCGGCGGCTTCGGCGGGCGGGCCATAGCGGCGGGCGATGTCTTGCCGTTGTGCAGCGACGTGGCGGCGGAGCGCGAGGAGCAGATGCTGCCGTCGCTCGAACTCGCACGTCCGGTGCGGTTCCGCATCGTGCTGGGTCCGCAGGACGACTACTTCACCGAAGCAGCCATCCGCACCCTGCTGGACTCGAGCTATACCGTCACGCCGGCGACCGACCGCATGGGCATGCGGCTCGATGGGCCGCTGCTGCAGCACGCCAAGGGCTTCAACATCGTCTCCGACGGGATTGGGCCGGGTGCCATCCAGGTGCCGGGCAACGGATTGCCCATCGTGCTGCTCTCTGACCGGCAGACCACCGGTGGCTATCCCAAGGTGGCCGCCGTCATCTCCGCGGATCTGCCCGCGCTCGGCCGGCTGACGCCGGGCGCCAAGGTCGCCTTCCAGGCCGTCGGCATCGACGAGGCCGAGGCCGCCCGCCGCGAGATGGCGGCGTGCATCGCCGACCTGGAGGCAAGCGTCGTGCCCGCCCGCCGCGAGGGCGTCGTCGACGAAGCCAAGCTGATGGCAGCCAACCTGGTGAGCGGCGCCGTCGACGCCCGCGATTGATGCCCGCTGGCTGGCGTCGCCCGATCAGACGAACCCGTCGAAATCCAGCATCGACACCTGCTTGCGCGCTGCTTCGCTTGCCAGCGCGTACAGCCTGTCGATGGTGGCCGGATTGTCGATGGCGTGCAGGGCCAGCCTCTCTGCCTGGGTTGCGCTGACGTCGAATTCCGGACGCACCAGACCGCCAGCCTCCAGTGGTAGGTCGTAGCGCTGGAACCGCAGCATGCCACGCGGATCATGGTGATCGGCGACGCCCTTGACCGCCTGTAGCAAAAGCTCGCCTTCGAACGAGTTGATCTCGCTGTTGATCTTCCAGCTGAAGCGCGGGTTGGAGACCGATTGCAGCAACTTGAGGCCGAACACCGCGCTGTCGCCGATCAGGCCGCGCAAGGTCTGGGCGCAGAACGCCGCCTCCTCGATGTCCTCGCGACGCTCCCTGCCGACGAACATGCCGGCCAAGGCCCCGACCACCTTCTTGTTGCGCGAGATGGGCGAGCGGTGCAGGCCGGTGCCCACGGAGATCATAAGCAGGTCATCCGGGGACAAGGTCCAATTCAGCTTGTAGGACGGCATTCCCGCCATCATCAGCATGAGCAGGGCGGGATTGTTGTGCGGCGAGACGCCCCCGTCGACGAACCAGCCTCGCGTGGTGTTGCCGAACCGATCAGTGTGAATGGTGATCTCGGTGGGCGTAAAGAGGAACGGCGCAGCTGTGCTGGCGCGGATCAGCATCTCGAGCTTGTAGTGCTTGTTGCCGTCCCATTCCGCACCGTCGTGGTAGAAAGGCATGCGTGGGTTGTTGGTCATCACCCACACCGAATCGGTGTCCACGCGTTTGGCGATGATGGCCAGCCCCGTCCTGAGCTGGTCGCTGCCCAGTGTCGCGTCCTTCACGAAGGAGCGCACGCCATTGACGAGCGGGACCGCGCTGAAGCGCTTCTGGCCGAACAGGGTGTCGCGGCCGGAGAAGATCTTCGGGGCGAGATCGCGGAATGCGGTTTCGATCTCGTCGGCGCTCTTGCCCAGTGCCAGCATGGTGCCGAGCATGGAGCCGACCGATGTGCCGGCAATCATGTCGAACACGTCCGCCAGCACGAGGGTGGATTTGCCGGTGCGCTTGCGGAGCTGGCTCTCCATCTCCTTCAGAAAGGCAATGCTGACGATGCCGCGCACGCCTCCTCCATCGAGAGTGAGAATGCGCTTCTTGCCGGGTGTGAACAGGCGAGCTTCGACTGGCAATGACTGCGCGTCTGGGCGTTCGCTAAGCGTGACCATGAGTATCACTCGACTATGAGTTGCGGTTTTCTCCGGAACGGGACAATACTGAATAGCCGGCGTGTTTCGACCATTTTTTGTCCGACCGCATCTCCGGCGCGGAAGGCGGCCGCCGTTCGTCCAGGGCTTTCGCGTCCCTGCGACGTCCCGCCGAGGCTGGCCCGTTGGACGGTGATTTTTTGTGACGTGATGATGAGGTTCTGATCACCGGTCCGGCAAGGGAAAGTCCACGATTAGGCACACCGCAATGCGACAAGCTCCAAGGAAAAGCACCCGGCGTGCGGCCGCTTCCAACGGCGGCGACCTTCGCCCTGCCGCCCTGACCATACGCGTCGATTTCGGGGCGTTCGGCTATCTGGGCCCGGGCAAGATCGCCCTGATGGAGCTCATCTCCAAGCATGGCTCCATCTCGGCCGCGGGCAAGGAGATGGGCATGTCCTACCGGCGCGCCTGGCTGCTGATGGACGAGATCAACCACATTTTCCGGGAGCCCCTGGTGGAAACGCAGATGGGCGGTTCGGGGGGCGGTGGCGCGCGTCTGACCAAGCTTGGTCGCGATGTGGTGGGGCGGTATCGAGCCATCGAAGGCGCAGCGGCCAACGCGTCTGCAGCCGACCTGCGAGCGCTGAAGGGGTTCTTGCCGGCCCGGCCTCGGCTTCAGCCCGTCGGCGACGAAAACACGGGATGACAAGCGCTCCCTCAGGATTTGCGGTCGGCAGCCCCGAGGTCCGGCGCGACCCATCGCTCGATGAGCAGGAATGTGGCCGTCATGGTGAAGTTGATCATCAGATAGATGGACCCGGCGCACAGGAAGACTTCTATCGCCCGGAAGCTCTCGGAGATCAGCTTGTGGGCGACGCCGGTGATTTCCATCAACGTGATCGTGCTGGCCAACGAAGTCGCCTTGATCATCAGTATGACTTCGCTGCCGTAAGCCGGCAGCGCCTGGCGTACACCGAGCGGCGCGATGATGCGCCAATAAAGCGTCACCCCGGACATGCCGAACGCCCGCGCCGCCTCGATGGCCCCGGCCGGCACCGATTGCAGCCCTCCGCGTACGATCTCGGCCGTGTACGCGGCCGTATTCAGCGTCAGCGCCACGAGGGCACAATAATACGGTTCGCGGAATAGCCACCAGATACCGTAGTCCTGCAGGACAGGCTTGAACTGACCGAGCCCGTAGTAGATCAGGAACACCTGCACAAGCAGCGGCGTGCCGCGGAATACAAATACATATGCGTGCGCGATCCAGCCCAGTGGGGCGATTGGCTGCCGTGTCAACGCCACCAGTGCCAGCGCCAACGCCAGACCCAGCGCGACCGACGTGAACGCCAGTTTCAACGTCAGGGGAACACCGCCGAGCAGTCTCAGGAAGCTGTCGGCCATGAATGCAAGATCCATGCGTCAGCCCTGCTTCATGCCGCGAGTTGCCCAGGTTTCAAGCCGTCGGAACAGCCAGGTCGAAAGGGTCGTCAGGCCGAGGTAGAACGCGGCGCAGGTGATGTAGAACGGGAAAGGTTGGCGCGTCGAACCTGCCGCAACATGTGCCTGACGCAAGAGATCGGAAAACCTGGTCTCGTGGATCAGCACGACATCGCCGATCTTGATGCCTGACCAATGCACCGCGAGCCCGACAACCGCGACGAGCGCCGCCTCCTTGAGCACGAGCTGCCAGATATTGCCAAGTCCAGGCACCGCAAAGCGCAACACCTGTGGCCCCACGATGCGCCGTACCAGCGTAAGACCTGACATGCCGAATGCCCGCGCCGCCTCGACCTCCCCGGGCGGCACCGCCAGGAACGAACCTCGGATCACTTCCGACTGGTAGGCTCCCGAGACGAGCCCGATCGCCAGCGTGCCGGCGACGAAACCCGGCACGCCGATGAAGCCGTCATAACCGAGCCGGTTGCCGATCGCCGTGACGATGCCACTGCCGCCGAAATAGAAGAGGTAGATCACCAGCAGATCCGGAACGCCGCGCAGGACCGTCGTGTAGGTGATCGACGCGCTCTCCAGCAGCGGGTGGTTCGACATCCGGCCAGCCGCCGCAATGCCCCCGAAAATCAGTCCGAATAGAAATCCCGTCAGGGCCACGACCAACGTCAGTCCGGTCGCAAATACCATTTCGTCGAGCCAGCCGTTCGGACCCCATTGCATCAGCTCCCAATAGGTCTTCGCGGCGGTGGGCACGGCAGCCTTGTTCTAGAAGAGCCGACCTTTACATGAGAAGAAGGGGCTCACTCGAGCCCCTTCTGGTTGGCTGCCGCTTGCTCAGGTTTGCGGCGTCAAGTCGATCTTGAACCACTTGATCGTCAGCGTCTTGATGGTGCCGTCGGCGATGGCTGCAGAGATCGCGTCATCGAATGCTTTCTTCAGGTCGGCATCGTCCTTACGCAAGCCGACAGCTACGCCCAGACCGAGCAGGCCGCCCCGGAATGCCGGCCCGGCGATCGTCATGTCCTTGCCGTTCGGCCCGTCGATGGTCGCCGTGGCCGCGGTGTGGGCCACAACTGCCACATCGATGCGTCCTGCCGAGAGGTCGAGATCATGCTGCTCGGTCGTCTTGTACTCACGGATCTCGGCAATCCCCTTGAAGTATTTCTCGGTGAATGCAGAGTTCGTGGTCGATCCCTGCACGCCGATGATCTTGCCCTTGAATTGGTCCTTGAAGCCGTCGATGACCTTTTCGGCCCCTGCGAGGTCCTTAGTGAGGTTGTAATCGCCTCCCGGCAACTTCGCGAGCGGCGAGCTCTTCAGCGTCAGGAATCCGTGCGGCCCGCCTGCGTAGGATTGCGTGAACGCGATCGTCTCCATCCGCTTCGGCGTGATGTTCATGCCGGCCATGATCGCATCGTATTTTTTCCCGGTCAGCGAGGGAATGATGCCGTCCCAGTCCTGCGCCAGGAACTCGCAGTCGAACTTTGCCCGTTTGCACAACTCGGCGCCGAGATCGATTTCGAAACCCTCGAGCTTGCCTTGTGCGTTCGTGAAATTCCACGGCGCGTAGGCGCCCTCGGTCGCGATCTTGATCTTGCGGCCCTGAGCGTCAGCCGTCGCAGCGTATGCCGCGATCGCAACTGCAGTCGCCAACAGAACTCTTGCTATCTTCATCGTGCATTCCTTTCCTGACACTGGTTTCACGGAATATCGATGCATAGGCTGCCGCCAGCCTAGCGCATTCTAGCCTCCAAGCCGACCGGAGATGAATTGCCGGCACCGCTCCGAGCGCGGGTTGTCGAATACCTCATTTGGCGGACCATCTTCCTCGACTTGCCCCTGGTGAAGAAACAACACCCGGCTTGCTACCTCCCTGGCAAACCTCATTTCGTGCGTAACGAGCAGCATCGTGCGGTGCTCGTCGGCGATGGCGCGGATTGCGCGCAGCACCTCGCCGACCAGTTCGGGATCCAGTGCCGACGTCGGCTCGTCGAACAGCATCACTTTCGGCCGCATCGCCAGGGCCCGCGCAATCGCCGCGCGCTGCTGCTGTCCGCCCGACAGCTGGGCCGGATAGTTGTGCGCCTTGTCGAGAATGCCGACCTTGGCGAGCAAGGCTTCCGCTTCCTCGATCGCCTCGGCTTTGGGCCGTTTTTGCACGTGCACCGGCGCCTCGATGACGTTTTGCAGCACCGTGAGATGCGACCACAGGTTGAAGCTTTGAAAGACCATGCCGAGTTGCGCTCGGATCCTGTCGACCTGTTGCCGATCGACCGGCCTGCGCCCGCCGCCGCGCGCAGGCTCCAGCCGCACTTCCTCGCCGCCGACCAGTATCTGGCCATGCTCCGGGACTTCGAGCAGGTTCATGCACCGCAGCAGGGTTGATTTGCCGGAGCCGGAGGACCCGATGATGGCAATCACATCGCCGTCCGCTGCCGACAGCGAAATATCGCGCAGCACCTCGAGCTTACCGAAGCGCTTTCTCAAGCCCCTGACTTCGATCGCCGGTCCATTGCCTGCAAGCACGCGGTCACCCGGTTTGGCCCGAAGCTGAAGCGTCATTATGCGTCGACAATGGCCAACCCGCCATCGCGCTTGTGTCGATCCGTGCGCCAGATTGTGCCTACAAAAGCGTCGGGCTGCACTCGTCTCAAGGCCGGCAGTCCAGGGGGCTTGTGGCCGGATCAGCGCACGGCTTGTTCGCTGACCTGCCATAGCCGGCGCGCCGCGGCGTCGTCCTGCGCCGCCAGGCTGGGCGCCTTGCGCGCCTTGTCGAAGAAATAGGCGCCGCTGATGCCCTCGACTTCGGGCGAGACGGCCAGCCAGACCAGCGTCTCGGCGCCCTTTTCCGGGCTGCGCGCGACTCGGGCTGGCGATGGTCATGAGCGCCCCCATCAGCAGGCCGTTGTTGTAGTTGAAGCCAGTCGTGACCAGCCCGGGGTGGAAGCAGTTCGCCGTCACGCCGGTGCCCTCCAGATGGCGGGCCAACTCGCGGGTGAACAGAATATTGGCAAGCTTTGTCTCGCCGTAGCGCCGATAGCCGAAGTAGGAGCGGGCGGCCTGCAGGTCCTCGAAGGGAATGGGTGCCCCCTGGTGGTGGGCGCGGGAGGCCGTGGTGATGATCCTGGCCGGCGTGCTCTGCTTCAGCCGGTCGAGCAGCAGCTGCGTGAGCAGGAACGGCGCCAGATGGTTGAGCGCCCAGGTCAGCTCGATGCCGTCGACGGTAATCTGTCGCTCCGAATAGATCGCGCCGGCATTGTTGATCAGCACATCGAGCCTCGGGTAGCGGTCGAGGACCTCGGTTGCCAGCTTGCGCACCCCAGCTTGCGTGGAGAGGTCGGCAACGAAGGTATCGACCGTTGCCCCGTTTCTCGCAGCCGCCTTGACGCGCGCCGCGGCGATCTGAGTTCTCGGTGGGCTGCGGCCGACCAGGCCCACATGCGCGCCAAGCGCCGCCAGCGCCTCTGCCGCTGCCAGTCCGATGCCATTGGTGGCTCCGGTGATCAGGATGCGCTTGTCGTTCACGCTGCAAATTTCCCAAGACGAGTTTGTTTCAGCGCGTGGGCGACTTGGCCGCACAGGTCGCCCGGTCGGCGGCTGATCGCCACTTTCAATCCCAAAGGGACGCAACCGGGTCAAGCCCGGCGCTTCTCGAAACTTATTACCAGCAGTCGGCAGGCTGGCGCCGTCGCTGCTCGAAGCTCAGGCGCAAGCCGGTCGTTGCCGCCGACGCGGTGTGACGCCGGGCATCAGCAACGGGCAGCAGCCAAAAGCGGCCTGCTCAACCCACATCACTTTTGGGGCGAGCCACGTCGGCTGCCCCAAGCAGCACACCTAGTCGTTCGAAATGGTGGTAGATCCGGTTGACGTAGGCGCCGAACTCCGGCGCGTCGCCGAGCACGAGGGGTCGTGGGCGCGGCAGCTCCACCTTTATTTCGTCGACCACCATGCCTGGGCTCGGGCTCATCACCAGAATGCGGTCCGACAGGCCGACGGCCTCCTCAACGCTGTGCGTAATGAACAGAACGGTCGGCCGGCGGCGCAGCCACAAGGCCTCCAGGTCCGAGCGGACCTGCAGCCGCGTCAAGGCATCGAGCGCGCCGAACGGCTCATCCATCAGCAGGACGGAAGGATCGTGCACCAGGGTGCGGATCAGCGAAACACGCTGCCGCATGCCTCCCGAGAGCTGGATCGGATACTTGTGCATGGCGTGATCGAGCCGCAATTGGGCAAACAGCTCTTTGGCCCGCCGCTCGATGGGTGGCCGTGGCAATCGGCGGATGTCCGCATGCAGCATGACGTTCTCGAATGCCGTGCGGAAGTCGAGAAGCAGGTGATCCTGGAAGGCGATGCCGACATCCGTGATCGGCCGCGTGACCGCGGCGTCGCCGACGCGAACCTCGCCCGTCGTCTGCTTGAGCAGGCCGGCTACCATCAGCATGAGCGTGCTCTTGCCACATCCGGACGCACCCACGACCGAGATGAACTCCCCGGCCGCAATGCTGATGTTGACGGGTTTCAGCGCCAGGAAAGGTTTTTCGGTATCTTCGCCGAATACCTTCGAGACATGGCGGATCGCGATAGGAACGCCGGAGTTTCCTGCCGCGGCCAGTGTGGTGCTCATGGCGGCGCCAACTCAAGATCTGCCGGGCGCGCAGCGCGACCGTTGTGCCCGGTATCGCCCCAGCATGGCCATGCGCGACCCTTCCCTCAGGATGTGCCTGGATATCGACCAGGAGGGGCGCAAGCCGCGCGGATCGCGGGCTTGCGCCATGCCAACGACCTACTTGCAGGCTCGCATCTGCGCTTCCGGCGGCAGATAGTCATTGGAGTAGTAGCTCTTCGGATCCTGCCCCGCCGGCAGCAGACCGACTTCGGACAGCAGCGCCTGGGTGCGCGTCCAGTGCGCGTCTTCCGCCTTGCCGATGAACTTGGCGCCGCCGCTGCAGAAGAGAGGCGTGATCGCCGCCAGCTCGCTGGTGGCGAGCTTCTCGTTCATCTCGGGGAACACCACCTTCAAATGCTGGACCGTCTTGGCCGGATTGTCGAGTGCGAAGCCCCAGCCCTTCAGGCTCGCGGCAATGAACTTGCGCAGCACATCCGGGTTCTCCTTAATGAAGCTGTTGGCCGCGAAGATCGACGTGCTCACCGTCGGCACGCCGTAGTCGGCGAAGCGGTAGTTGTCGAGCTCGGCGCCCTGTGCCTCGAGCTGGATCTGGTAGGCGTCCATCGATCCGAGGATGGCATCGACCTGACCTTGCAGCAGCGATGGCACCATCGAGGTAGGCGGCATGTTGAGCAGCGTCATGTCTGTTTCTTTGAGGCCGTTGGCCTTCCAGAACAGCGGCAGCATGGTGGTCTGCGACGAGCCTGATGGCACGCCGACCTTCTTGCCGACCAAGTCCTTCACCGACTTGATGCCGGTCTTCTTCAACGCCGACACCTGGTTTGGATTGGACTGGTAGATGGTCGACACGACCGTCATCGGCGCGCCCTTGGCGATCAGCTGGCTGATAGTCACGGCATCGGCATAGGCAAGCACAGACCGCCCGCTCGCCACCAGCTGGGCGGTATTGCCCGAGCCGTTGCCCTGCACGACCGTGACGTCGAGCCCCGCGTCCTTGTAGTAGCCTTCGCCGACCGCTGCAGCGAAGCCGGCATTCGGCCCGCCTGCCGTCCAGTTGAGCTGGAAGGTGAGCTTCGTCTGCGCCAGGGCGCTGGTCGCCAGAGCCAATGTGAGAGCGGCAGCACCAAGGGCTGCCAAGCACATGTTCCCTTTACGCATTTTGCGTTTCCTCTCCACCAGGGTTGATGCTTGATGCGCAGCCGACGCGCCCTGTCGCCTCGGCCTAGTGTCCTGACCGCGAAATTCGTCGCCACGTGCGGCTGATGTTGAACGAATTTCGCGATCTGAAGGACACGAGCTGAAATCAATGTGCTAGTGCGATTCAGATCGAGAAGTCCGCCTCTCAACCTTGCCGCACACGCGGTAGCGGACTTCTCGATCATCGCACTAGCTTTTGCTGATCCGCTGCCAAGGGGTCATCGCCCATTCGGCGATCTCGACTGCGTAGTTGATAATAATGCCGATCAGCGTCAGCACGACCAGCACGGCAAAGGTAAGCTCGATGTCCATCGTGCTGGTGCCGCGCAGCAGTACGTAGCCGAGCCCCTGATTGGCACCGACGAACTCGGCGACGATGGCGGCGGTCGCGGCGATGGTCGCCGACGTCTTCAGCCCGGAGAAGATCACGGGCAAGGCCGCCGGGAAGCGCAGGTAGCGGAAGGTCTGCCAGATGCTGGCACCCATCGATCGGGTCAGATAGAGCAGCCGGGTATCGAGGATCTGGAACCCACTGATGCTGGCGATCAGCAGGGGAAAGAAGGTCATTAGCATCGTCAGCAGCACCTTCGATTCCATGCCGAAGCCGAGCCAGACGAGGAACAGCGGTGCCACGGCGATCTTGGGCACCAGCTGGAGCAGCATGATCGGCGGATACACCACCTGCTTGGCAAGCAGCGACAGTGCGATCACTAGGCCGAGCGGAATTGCGGTGACAATCGTCAACGCGAAGCCGAGCACGATCTCGGTCATCGTCACCTTGGCGTGCGTCCACAGCATCGCATAGTCGGTCGCCAGACGGAGGAAGACCTCGCCGGGCGCCGGAAGCAGATAGGATGGAATCTTGAGCATCCTGACTGCGGACCACCACACACCGACGATGGCAACGAAAGTCAGTGGCGGTAGCAGGTTCCAGGCGACCAGTCGCACCTTGCGCCCGAGCCAGGAACGCGGGCGCACACCATCCGCGGAGATCCGCAGGGGCGTCCCCTGGGACTCTTCATCCGGTGACGCGCTCTTGGATGCCACGTCGCTCCCTTCCAGTCGCCCGGGTTATGGAACCCGCCCGGATCTCTTTTCGCCAGCCATGCGCCGACCGCTCCTTGACAGCCTCGCAGTGCTATGTAAACGGTTACAATCGGATCTCGCGTTGGTCAACCATCGCCTCAAAAAAATTCGAGCGCTCGACACAAGGCCGTACCCCTGTGATGAAGATTATTGGCGCGGACCAAGCAGCTAATTTGATATCGGACGGCGACCATGTCCTGGTGAGCGGATCGGGCGGCGGGCACGCCATCCCGGAAAAGGTTCTGGAGGCGATCGAGGCACGCTACTTGGCGAAAGCCTCACCCAAGCGACTGACGCTGATCCATGTCGTGGGGCTCGGGGACCGCGCCACCAAGGGAGCAGCGCGCTTCTGTCACGACGGCATGCTCAAGCGGTCGATCACCAGCGCGTTGATCGACTCGCCGGTGATGATCAATCTCGCCTTCTCCGACACGATCGAGTCCTACACCCTGCCGCAGGGCGTGCTCTCCCAATTGATGCGCGACATGGCGGCCGGCAGGCCGGGTCTCATCACCCGCACCGGCCTGCACACCTTCGTCGACCCCCGCCACGGCGGCGCGCGGCAGAGCAAGAGCGCCAAGGAGGATCTCGTCGAGCTCATGGAGATCGACGGCCGGGAGTATCTGCGCTTCAAGCCCTTTCCCGTCGACGTGGCGATCCTGCGCGGCACCACGGCCGACGAGGACGGCAACGTCAGCATGGAGCAGGAGGCCATCTTCGGCGAGATGCTGTCCTGCGCGCAGGCCACGCGGCGTAACGGCGGCATCGTCGTCGTTCAGGTCAAGCGCATGGCCAAGCGCGGCACTCTGCCGGCCAAGACGGTGAAGATCCCGGGCATCCTTGTCGACTACATCGTGGTCGATGCCGATCAGCGCCAGACCTATGCCACCGACTACAGCCCGGCCTACGCCGGTGAGTTCCGGGTTCCTCTGCACGCGTTGAAGCGCCTTCCGTTCGATGTGCGCAAGATCGTGGCGCGACGAGCGGCCATGGAGATCACGCCCGGCGCGATCTGCAACCTCGGCGCCGGCATCTCGACGGGAATTTCGGTGGTAGCCACCGAAGAAGACATTCTGGACCGCATGGTCCTGACCAACGAGCAGGGCTTCATCGGCGGCGCGCCGCTCACTGGCGTCGATTCCGGCGCATCGCAGAACTACGACGCCATAGTCGACCAGCCTTATCAGTTCGACTTCTATGACGGCGGCGGGCTCGACATCGCCTTCCTGTCGTTCGCCGAGGTGGACCCATCCGGCAACGTCAACATCAGCCGGTTCGGCTCGAAGATTGTCGGCATCGGCGGCTTCATCAACATCAGTCAGAGCGCCAAGCGCGTGGTGTTCAGCGGCACGTTCACGTCCGGCGGCCTTGAGCTTGCGACCGGCGACGGCAAGCTCGCGATCAAGCAGGAGGGTCGGCATCGCAAGTTCGTCGATCACATTGAGCAGGTCTGCTACAATGCGTCGTTCGCCGAACGCGAGGGACGCACGGCCATCTTCGTCACCGAGCGCTGCGTGTTTCGGGCGGTCGGCGGAACGTTGGAGCTGATCGAGATTGCCCCCGGCATCGACATGGAACGCGACATCTTCCCGCTCATGGCGTTCCGCCCGCGCATCGCCGCCAACCTCAAGCGCATGGACGCGCGCATTTTCAAGCCGGAGCCGATGGGGCTATTGTCCGACATCAACGCAATGCAGGCACCGAGCCGAGAGGATCGCCGGCGACGGGCCTGAACGGGCAGGAGGAACGCCATGACCCCTGATCGCGGCACGGCCCTGGTCACGGGCGCAGGTCGCGGCATCGGAGCCGCGATTGCGCGGGATCTGCTGGCCGCTGGCTTCAAGGTCGCCATGGCCAGCATCGAGGAGACCTCGGCAGCCACCGAGACGCTCCAAGACGGCAAGCGCTGCGCCTACTACCGGTTCGACGTCGCGGATATTGCTAGCCACGCCGCACTGCTCGACCGGGTCGACCGCGAACTGGGGCCGATCACCTGTCTCGTCAACAACGCCGGGGTCACCTCGCTGGTGCGCGGCGACATGCTGGAGCTGTCACCTGAGAGCTTCGACCGTTGTGTGGCCGTCAACTTGCGCGGCACGTTCTTCCTGACCCAGGCCGTGGCCAAGCGATGGATCGCGGCCGGCGCCGGCAAGCTTTATCGCTCCGTCGTAACCATCAGCTCGGTCAATGCCGAACTGATCGGCGACAGCCGGGCCGACTACTGCATCACCAAGTCGGCGCTGACCATGATGAGCAAGCTGTTCGCGGTGCGGCTCAGCGAGGCTCAGGTCGGCGTGTTCGAGGTGCGGCCGGGCGTCATCAAGACGGACATGACGGCGCCGGCAACCGAACGATACAACGCCTTCATCGCCGCCGGCGGCGTTCCCATGGGCCGCTGGGGAACGCCCGACGATATCGCCCAGGGCGTCGTCACGCTTGCCACCGGAGGCCTGCCGTTTGCGACCGGGATGCACGTTGACATCGGCGGCGGCCTGCAGATGTACAGATTGAAGGGATAGCCGCATATGCCGCTGCTCGGGACTGGCGTGCTCGCGATCTGGAACGGCGTGGCTCCCGCCTATGACGCCGAGTTCCTCGAGTGGCACGTAAAGGAACACATCCCCGAGCGGGTGGGGGTGCGGGGCTTCCTGCGCGCCCGCCGGTATTTCGCCGTCGACGGCACGCCTGCTTATTTCAACTTCTATGAAGCCGAGACCTACCAGGTGCTGAGCTCCGAGCCTTATCTGGCGCGCCTCAACGATCCGACGCCGTGGACGCGCAAGGTGGTAAGCAACTTCAAGGACACCTCGCGCACCATTTGCGACGTCGCACATACGTCGGGGCGAGGCATCGGCGCCTGGGTCGAGACCATCCAGCTGCAGACCGCAGTCGATCCCGCCGAGTTCACCCGCCGGATGGCGGGCGGACTGCTGGCAGAGATCGCCAAGCAGCGCGGCGTGTCCGCCGTGCATTTGTTGCGCGGCGTGCCGGAGGCGAACAAGGCCGACACGGCCGAGAAAGCCATGCGCGGCGTTCGCGACAAGGAGGCAGCCTGGATCCTCCTGGTCGAAACCGTCGCCGCGCAAGCGGCGCTCGATCTGCGCGGCAGATCTGACCGGGGACGCCTCGTTGGCGCAAGCGGGCGTCACTGGCAAGCCGGTGCGAGGGCTCTACCAGCTCGACTTTGCGCTGGCCCGCACGGATCTTTGAGACCATTCACGTCGGGGCTCGCTGCAAATGACGGCGATCGATGGCGCTACCCGGATTTATGCGATTGTCGGCGATCCGATCGCCCATGCCCGCTCGCCGGCCGTCTACAACCCGCGCATCGCGAAGGCCGGCAAGAATGCGGTGCTGATACCCTGGCACGTGCCGGCGGCGGCCTTTGACGTGGCCATGCGAGGGTTGCAGCACACCGCCAATGTTGATGGCATCATCATCACCTTTCCGTTCAAGCAGCAGGCCTTGGCGCTGGCCAACGAAGTTGGCATTCGCGCAAGGCAGGTCGGAGCCACCAATGTCATGCGGCGAGAAGCCGATGGCCGCTGGATGGCCGACATGTTCGACGGCGTCGGGCTCGTGCGGGCCGTCGCCTCGGCTGGCAAGACGGTGCGCCAGCAGCGCATATGGCTGATTGGCGCGGGCGGCGCGGGCAGTGCCATCGCCTTCGCCCTGGCCGATGCCGGTGCGGCCGCACTCCACATCACAGATCTAGACGTGGCTCGGGCCTCAAACGTTGCCAAAGCGGTCACGGCAACCTATCCGGCCTGCGCGGTGACGACGGCGACCCCGAGCCTGGATGACATATCCATCCTCATCAATGCGACGCCGGTCGGACTGAGCGGCAAACACGAGCTGCCGGTCGCCGTGACTTCGCTTCCTGGCCATCTCACCGTGGTCGACATCGTGCCGCGGCGCGATCCAACAAGGCTGCTCGCGCTTGCCGAGGCGTTCAAGTGCACGGCGATTGCCGGCAGCGCCATGGTCGAAGGACAGGCGGACGCCGTACTGGATTTCCTATGGCACGATTCCGACGGCGTCTGATTGCGCAAGTGCAATCCCGTGGATTTGGTAGCGGGTGAAGAGGCCCTTCAAGGCGGCCTACTCTGTAACCGTTTACAAATGCCATGGGCGCTGATTTGATCACGCCAAGAGTGAGCCAACGACGGAGGCGTAGAAGTGAGCAAGTCGGGCCTTGATAGCGTGCAACCCGGTCAACGCTACAAGTTTGCCAAGACCGTGGGAGAGACGGATGTCATCCTGTTCGCCGGCATTACTGGCGACTTCAGCGATACTCACGTCAACGATCAATATATGAAGGAACGGTCGAACCTTGGCGGCCGCATTGCGCACGGCGCTTTATTGGTCGGATACATGTCGACCGCTTCGACCATCAGCATCGCCCACGTCATCCATCAGGAGGGGCTCACCGACTTTCCGGTCTCGGCCGGCTACGACAAGCTGCGGTTCCTGAAACCCGTGATGCTCGGCGACACCGTCACCGTAAACTATACGGTGGCCGGCGTTGACCGTGCGCGAGGCCGCAGCACGGCAAAAGTCGAGGTGTTCAATCAGAGGAACGAGCTGGTCGCCGTCGCTGAACACGTCATGCGTTGGGCCAAGAAGCTGTCATCACAATCTGGCTGAAGACGCGCAAGGTTTTGCCGATTCGCTGCGAGGCCTCTCAATCACTGCTGTCGGGCACCCAACCTCGCGAAGGAGAGGAACTTGAGACGGAAGCGGCAGGCACGGCCAAATCGCGATGCTGCAGCTTCGCCTGCATCGCGCCCGGCCGAGCGAGGCCCACGCAGAGCACCCGACGCGCCGCATACCCGCATTGGGCTGCGTGATGTCGCTCAGGTGGCGGGTGTTTCCACGGCTACCGTCTCACGCTTCGTCAACAATCCCGAGCTGGTTTCCCCGGAACTGCGCACCCGCATTGCATCCGTCGTTCGCCATCTCAAGTGGATACCCGATGGTCGTGCCCGCGCGCTGGCGACACGGCGAACAGGCACAATCGGCGCCATATTCCCTACCTTGTCGCACGGCGATTTCGCGCGTGCCATCGAAGCGCTGCAGCAGGAGCTCAACGACCTCGGCTATACGCTGCTTCTGGCCTGCTCCGAATACCGGCCTGAGCAGGAGTACCTGCAGGTGCGCAAGCTTGTGGAGCGTGGCGTCGATGCCCTGATCCTGGTCGGCGAGGCGCACGATCCCGCTCTCGCGGAATTCCTCGACCACTGCCGCGTGCCTTACGTCAATACGTTCGTCTACAACCCAAGCAGTCACGGAACCTGCATCGGCCCGGACAACCACAACGCTCTCTATCGCCTGACCAACTACCTGGCCGAGCTCGGTCATCGGCGGTTCGGCGTCATTGCGCAGTCGACCGAACACAACGATCGCGCGCAAGCGCGTCTGCAAGGCATACGTGATGCGCTCGCCGAACGAGCCATAGCGGTGCAGCCATCGCATTTTGTGGTCGGCTCGTGGGGCATTGAGGAAGCGCGCGAGCACTTCCGCAGGATCTTCGGACGCAAACCCTGGCCGACCGCTCTCATCTGCGGCAACGCCTATCTTGCTGTGGGCGCCATGCTGGAGAGCGCGGCGCAAGGGATCGACGTGCCGGGGCAACTATCGATCGTCGGCTACGACGACATCGAAATCATGCGCGAGCTACCAACACCGATTACGACCGTGCGGGTCTTGAGCGAGGAAGTCGGGCGACGGGCGGCACGGGTGCTCGTTGCGCGCATCGAACATCGGCAGGCGGATGTCGAATTCGAATGTGCGGCGGAGATCGTCGTTCGCGCCTCGTCGGGTCCACCCCCAGCCAGACGGTCCTGAGCGCAGCCGGCCGGGCTGGCGTTGGGGGGCCACCTTGGTGCATTGGCCGGGGCCTTGCCCGTGCGTCGGCATTCGTTGTGGAGCATGGCCCGACGGATCGGTGCTCGGAGGATTGGGCGGGCACCGGCGAGACCGTTTCGGTTGTCCTCACCTCGTATTTCTATGTGCAACTTTGGGTGAGATTTCTGCGCCGGTTCGATAGTCGCCCTAGCCTGCCCCTGTCCAACTCAGCTATGCATGGGCCATGCGATATGCTCTCGCCTTGATAACCCTACTGATTTGTCTAGGTGTCTCCGGATGCGTGTCGGTCTTGTACGATCGTGATGATTGGAACTACCCCCGCTCGTATCGTTAGGTTCTTTAATGCCGGCATCCTCGGCAGCGTGATTCTGCTTCCTCACGTATTCCCAGCTCACGCGCCATCACCCCGCTTGTAGGGTGCGCCTCTGGCGCTGCCTGGCTAGCCGCACGCACCATAGTG
>CAWIZC010000028.1:0-120408 GCA_963840445.1 uncultured Alphaproteobacteria bacterium
GGTCGCACTACGCGATGCGTTGCTGGTGTATGCGCCGCCGGAGCGGCCCATTCGCTTCGGCTGGCCCGATGCCATCCATGTCGACGGCGGCCTGATCGGTGGCGGGCGCATGGCATGGGCCCCCAACGCAACAGAGACCGGGCCGCCGGACTGGCTGGTGTTCGGTGCCACCGTTCGCACCGTCTCCATGGCGGAGAGCGACGCCGGCTTGCGTCCACTGGTGACCACGCTCGGTGACGAAGGCTTTGATGACGCTAGCTCGGGCCGCCTCGTGGAAAGCTTTGCACGTCATTTGATGGTCGCAATGGACGCATGGCGGACAAATGAATTTGTCACCATCACGCGAACCTACCTCGACAACCTGAATCTGCAGAAGGGTGCCGCTGCCTCGCTCGATGGCAAAGGCGATTTGCTGATCAGGTGGCGTGGCCAGAAGGAGCCGGACCGCCACTGCCTGGCTACTGCACTCGCCAGCCCGACGTGGCTCGATCAGGCCACCGGAGGGCCGCGCACGTGAGGCTGCTGCGCACCATCCGGCTCGATCCTTCGGATACGTTCGTATTCGAGCGCGCAGCCGAGCCTGGCGAATGGGCGGTGCCGGGCGCGTTCGCCTTCGCCCAGGCCGATGTGGTTGGCCTCACGGGCAAGGCGCGCGCGGCATTTCGGTCGGGCTTTCTCGGCATCAACTCGATCGGCTGGTCGACGCTCGTCCAGGTGGTGGAGGCCAGCGAAGCCGACCGCACCGCTGCCGTCGATCTGCTCGCGCAGCGTCTGGTCGAGCACTTCGGCGCCCCCGATCTCGCCAGCGCGCGACCGGCGGCCGAGGAGGAAATCGCCTTCGCATCTGCCCTTACCGACCATCCCAAGGGGATGCTGGTGGCGGTTGCACGCAAATTCGAGGATGGGGGCATCCGCGAGGTGTTTCGCACTTTGGCCCCGAGCATCGGACCGAAACCCATTCGCGCCTACGCGTTTCTGGAGGTCGTGGGTGAGGAGGATACAGTAACGGAGCAGGTCGACCTGCTGACGCTCGGCAAGGAGAGCAGCCGTGAGTGACGCGCGCGACTTCTGGCTGTCCTGCGGGCACCATCTGCTCGATCGCGATGCGGGCGGTGGGCTGCTGGTCACGGACGAGTTCTTGAAGGCCTATTTGGCCCGACCCGAACTCGCGCCACCGACAGAGGCCTGTGCCGCCGAGCGTTCCCTCCACGTCAGACTGTTGGCAGATCCACGACAGGCGGTGGTCCGCGCCGACATTGCTGCCATCGCTGACGCCGACGCCCGGGAAAATTGGCAGGTGATGATCGCCTTGCGGGATCATTTGGTGCGCCACCGCACGCTTGAGGCCGCCTATCTCGATATGGTCCGCCGCAACCTCAAATTCCCGCATATCTTCTTCAACCAGATCGTGCACGTGATCCTGCGCAATGTGCTGGATGGCTGCGAGGACGGATTCGTCCTGCGCGCGGCCGAGCTGTTCTTCAGGCCGCAAAAGCTGACCCTGCATGATGGCTCGCTGGTTGCCGCGGACGAGGAAACCGTGTCGGGCCTCGGCGACAAGCCGCTGTCCCCGTTGGCGTCGATGCTCGGCTTGCCGGCCGCAGCCGAAATCGATGTGCTGAGCGAAGCCAACGCCGCGGACTACTGGCAGCGCAGCGATCTGTTCGATATGGCGCTCGATCTCACAGCGGGTCGCCGCGGCCTGGCCGCCATGGGCGAGGTCATCGAGCGCTGGATCGCCCATCTTCTCTGCGTCGAAGGGTACGTGGAGCCGCTGGTCGAACTGCAGGACGTCACCTTCACCTGGTACGTGGGGCTGGACGCCGATGCCACGCGCATTGGCGATGCGCTGTGGAACGGCGAGGACCTCGATGATAAGGCTCGCAGTCGCCTCGTCGGGCTATACCGGCTTACGTTTGCCAACCCTGAAGATGTCGAGGCACGCATCCGAGGCGAGCCGGTCTATCTGATTGTAGCAATGGGGGCAGACAAGGTTCTGCGCCTGAAGCCTCAGAACCTAGTAACAGGACTGCCCGTACGTCGCATGGAGGTGGTGAGTTGAATTCTATGGCGTTGGTCAGCATTCCTGTCGGAGTGGTGGTCGAGCGGCACAAGGCGACCAGCCCGTGGCTCGACTTCATCTGGCGGCCGGCGTCCATTCTGATGGGTGTGCCGTCGGCTGCACCCTGGACGCCGCTCGGACCCATCGGTGACCCCACGACGTTCTACGCGGGCACCGCGACCGTGGAACTGCATCGCACCGAAACAGCAAACTACATGAGCAATCTCGAGTCCGGGGCGCCGGCGCTATGGGTCGTGCTGCGCCCGACTGGTGCCGAGCCTGCCTACGAGGTGGTCGCTGTAACTGCGGATCCTGCAGAAGGAGAGGCCTTCACGGAGGCCGGCAACGACCTCGTCGAAACCGTCCCCATGCCACCAGAGATCGCCAACGCCGTTGAGGTTTTCATCGCCGAGCACCACGTCGAGCGGCCGTTCTTCAAGCGTCAGCGTGACCGTGCCGAGCAGAATATGCCTGGGAACGGGGGGCGGCGGGAGAGCAAGTCATGAACGACACAGAAAGCTTCGTTGCTCGCTGGTCCCGGCTGAAGCGCAAGACGGAACGGAGCAAGAAGGTCGAAGGCAACGCGCTGTCAGGCGATGAAACGCAAGAGATCGCCTCCGCCGCGGATGCCGAAGTCACACAGGCGTCGGCGAAGCCCGGCGATGAGGACCAGCCGTCGTTCGACCCGGCCACCTTGCCGTCGATCGAGTCCATTTCGGCTGGGAGCAATATTCGGGACTTCCTCCAGTCCGGCGTGCCCGCGGAGCTGACCAAGGCCGCTTTGCGGCGTGCATGGACGACAGATCCAGCGATCCGCGATTTCATAGGCCTGGCCGAGAACCAGTGGGATTTCACCGATCCGACCGCCATGCCAGGCTTCGGCCCGCTGCAAGCGGGCGACGACGTCGGCCGGCTGGTAGCCCAGGCGATGGGAAAGCTGCCCGAGGTAGCTGAGTCGGCGCCGGCCAATATGGCCGCCCGGGCTACAGCAGCTGGATCCAACACTGCGACAACTCAACTACCTGGTACACCAGGAGGAATTGAGAGCACCTCTATTGCTGGGCCTACAGTAAAAGCGCCAGAGAACGAAGAACTTGCTGCATCGCAGCATGTTGATCGGGATGAAACCGAAGCCAGCCGCAATCATCGCCGCCATGGTGGGGCGATGCCCAAGTATTTTTCAAGCGCATAGTCTTACGCTATGCTCCGATGCCTCATAGGTGGACACTAGTTTCAGCGCCCATAGCATTGGGCTATTGACGGTGCTGTTGCAGAAGCATTACGGTTTCGAACCGTTCTAATTCTGATGCCCAAGAAATAGGCAGATGCGGGACCAAGGGCTCGAGCAGGCGATCAGTGCCGTTGGCGGCATCACAGAGCTTGCGCGTCGCATTGGCATCTCCCAGCCCTCCGTTTCGAATTGGGAACGCATCCCGGCCGAGCGTGTGCTCTCCGTAGAGGCCGCCACTGGCGTTGCGCGCAGTGTACTGCGCCCGGATCTGTTCGCGGGCCAGGCATCGCCGCACATCGACGAGATGGACGCCGCCCGCGCCCGAGAATACGCGCTACTCGCAACCTTGCTCGCGCGCAGCCCTGATGCCGAACTGTTGGGTCGGTTGGCGCGCTTGCGTGCTGACCCGAGTCCGCTCGGAATGGCGCATGCGGCGCTTGGTGAGGCTGCTTCGCGCCTGGACGCGGCGCGCGTCGGCAGAGAATATTTCGATCTCTTCGTCGGGCTGGGCCGCGGCGAACTGCTTCCCTACGCGTCGTACTACCTGACGGGTTTTCTCCACGAGCGCCCCTTGGCGCGTCTGCGCGCCGATCTCAAGCGCCTGAGAATCGATCAGACCGACGGACAGTCGGAGCCGGAGGATCACGCCGCGATCCTTTGCGAGATCATGTCGGGTTTGGCTGGAGGCGAGCTCGAAGCCCCGCCTGGCGCCGATCGCGAGATCTTCGAGAAGCATATGGCGCCATGGATGGGGCGGTTTTTCGCAGACCTGGAGACCACTCGAACGGCTGACTTTTACGCTCGCGTCGGCGCGCTCGGCCGGACGTTCATGGACATAGAGACTGAGGCCTTCACGCTTCCGTAGTAGCGGGTCGAAGGCAACCTGAGGAGGAGGCGATCATGCAAGGCAAAGGCAAGGCGAAAGTGGGCCGCCGTGATTTCCTTCGCGTCCTGGGGGCGGGTGGCGTCGGAGCTGTGGCCGGCGCTGGCACACTGACGACGAGCGCACAGGCCGACAGTGAGACCAACGACGAGAAGAGGAAGTCGCGCTACCGCGAAACGGAACACGTAAAGACCTTCTATCGGGTCAACAGATACCCAGCCAAGGGTTAGGGGAGGCCGAGCCGTGCTTATCAAGAAGAGCGACCGTCAGGCACGTCGCGGCGCGCTTGCCGCAGCATTCGCGAGTCAAACAAGTGGCAGCGTCGACCGCCGTACCTTCCTGCGTCGGTCCGGCCTGGCGGCCGGTGGTCTGGCTGCGCTCGGCGCGCTACCACTCGGCGGCGTGCGCAAAGCGCAGGCCGCGGGCATCGGGCCAGCACCGGAAAAAGGCATAATCCGGCAGAACATGTGCACGCACTGCTCCGTGGGGTGCACGGTCCTGGCGGAGGTCGAGAATGGCGTGTGGGTTGGCCAGGAGCCCGCTTGGGATAGTCCGATTAACCGCGGCTCGCATTGCGCCAAGGGCGCCGCTACCCGTGAGTTGACGCACGGCGACCGCCGTCTGCGCTACCCGATGAAAATGGTCGGGGGACAATGGCAGCGGATTTCCTGGGACGCGGCGATCACCGAGATTGGCGACAAACTGCTGGAGATCCGGGAGAAGTCCGGGCCTGACTCCGTGTATTGGCTGGGGTCGGCAAAGTTCACCAATGAGTCCGCCTACCTCAATCGCAAATTTGCGGCGTTCTGGGGCACCAACAACTCGGACCACCAGGCGCGCATCTGTCACTCGACCACAGTCGCCGGCGTAGCCAATACCTGGGGCTACGGTGCGATGACCAACAGCTACAACGACATCCGCAATGCCAGGACCATGGTCATCATGGGCGGCAATCCGGCAGAAGCGCATCCAGTGTCATTGCAGCATGTGCTCGAGGGCAAGGAACTCAACCGGGCCAACATGATCGTGATCGATCCGCGGCTGACCCGCACTGCAGCGCATGCCACCGAATATGTGCGCCTGCGGTCCGGCACCGATATCCCAGTCATCTACGGCATGCTCTGGCACATCTTCAAAAACGGCTGGGAGGACACTGAGTTCATCGCTCAACGCGTTTACGGCATGGATGACATCCGCAAGGAAGTCGCCAAGTGGACGCCCGAAGAGGTGGAGCGGGTGTCCGGCGTACCGGGCGCACAGCTCGAACGCGTCGCCAAGCTGTTTGCGACGGAGAAGCCAGCGACGCTGATTTGGTGTATGGGCGCGACCCAGCACACGGTCGGCACGGCCAACGTTCGCGCGTTCTGCATCGCGTTGCTGGCCACCGGCAACGTTGGCAAGTTCGGTACGGGCGCCAACATCTTCCGTGGTCATACCAACGTGCAGGGGGCGACCGATCTCGGTCTCGATATCGTGACCCTGCCGCTTTACTACGGCTTGGCCGAGGGTGCCTGGCGGCACTGGTGCCGCGTTTGGGAGGTCGACTTCGACTGGATGGCCTCGCGCTTCGACACCACCACGGGTGCCGACGGCAAGCCAGTCAAGATGATGAACACTCCGGGTATACCTTCCACCCGGTGGTTCGATGCGACGCTGCTCCCCAAGGAGCAGGTATCCCAGAAGGACAATCTGAAAGCGATGGTCGTCATGGGTCACGGTGGCAATACCGTGACGCGCATCCCGGAAGCTTCGATGGGTGTCGACAAGCTCGACCTTCTTGTTGTCGCCGACCCGGTGCCTACCACTTGGGCCATCATGGGCAATCGCAAGGACAACACATATCTCTTGCCCGCTGCCACCAGCTATGAGGTTGCAGGTTCGCGCACGGCTTCAAATCGCTCTCTGCAATGGGGTGAGCAGATCGTAAAGCCGATCTTCGAGTCGAAAGACGACAACGAGATCATGTATCGGCTGGCGACCAAGCTCGGCTTCGCTGACAAGATGTTCAAGAACATCAAGGTCGAGAACAACGTCCCGGTTGCGGAGGACATCCTGCGCGAGATCAACCGCGGTGGATGGTCGACGGGCTACTGCGGCCAGTCGCCGGAGCGGCTGAAGTTACATATGGCCAACCAGAAGGACTTCGATCTGGTCACGCTCAGGGCGAGCGACGGACCATGTAAAGGCGACTACTACGGCCTTCCGTGGCCGTGCTGGGGTACGCCTGAGCTGAAGCATCCTGGCACCCACACGCTCTACAACACCAACCTGCATGTCATGGATGGTGGCGGCACGTTCCGCGCGCGTTTCGGCGTAGAGCGGGTCATCAAGACCAAAGCAACAGTCGATGGTCAGGAGGTCGAGCAGGAGGTGAAGCACAACCTTTTGGCCGAAGGCTCCTACTCGCTCGGCTCGGAGATCAAGGACGGCTATCCGGAGTTCACTTATGGTGTGCTCAAGAAGCTTGGCTGGGACACGGACCTCACGGAGGCCGAGCGCGCGACCATTGAACGTATCGGTGGCGCCAACCCGGATACGGTCTCCTGGTCGACCGATCTCTCGGGCGGCATCCAGCGTGTCACGATGAAACACGGCTGCATTCACTACGGCAACGGCAAGGCGCGTGCGAACGCGTTTGGCCTGCCGGATGCCATTCCCGTGCATCGTGAGCCCATCTATACGCCGCGGCCGGACCTGGTTGCGAAGTATCCGACGCTGCCTAATGCGCGGCAGTTCCGCATGCCGAATGTCGGCTTCGACGTGCAGAAGGCTGCGGTGGAGAAGGGTATCGCCAAGGAATTCCCGCTCATCCTGACGTCCGGCCGGTTGGTCGAATACGAAGGCGGCGGCGAGGAGACGCGCTCCAATAAGTGGCTCGCCGAGCTGCAGCAGGACATGTTCATCGAAATCAATCCTGCTGATGCGGCCGAGCGCGGCATCAAGGATGGAGGATGGGTATGGGTGTCCGGTGCGGCCGACACTAAGCCGAGGGCGCGCATGAAGGCTTTGGTGACAGAGCGGGTAGGCAAAGGCGTGACGTGGTGTCCCTTCCACTTCGGCGGCTGGTACCAAGGCGAGGACATGCGGTTCAAGTATCCGAAAGGTGCGGACCCGGTCGTGCTAGGCGAAAGTGTGAATACTGTTACGACCTACGGCTTCGATCCCGTCACCGGCATGCAAGAACCCAAAGCCACCCTCTGCCAAGTCAGAGCGGCGTAAGGAGGAACGACCATGGCTCGAATGAAGTTTCTCTGCGACGCCGACCGCTGCATCGAGTGCAACGCATGCGTCACTGCCTGCAAGAACGAGAACGAAGTGCCGTGGGGCATCAACCGGCGGCGCGTCGTCACCATCAACGACGGCAAGCCTGGCGAGCGGTCCGTTTCGATGGCCTGCATGCACTGCACGGATGCGCCATGCGCTGCCGTCTGTCCGGTCAACTGCTTCTACACGACCGCGGACGGCGTGGTGCTGCACTCGAAGGATCTGTGCATCGGTTGCGGCTACTGCTTCTATGCCTGCCCGTTCGGTGCCCCGCAATATCCGAAGGTCGGCAACTTCGGCTCGCGCGGCAAGATGGACAAGTGCACTTACTGTGCGGGTGGTCCGGAGGCCGATCTTACCCCAGCGGAGTACGGCAGCAGAGAGAACGGGCAGTTCACGGGCTACGGATCGAACCGCCTCGCCGAGGGCAAGCTGCCTTTGTGTGCGGAGATGTGCTCGACCAAGTCGTTGCTGGCGGGCGATGGCGAGATCATCGCGCAGATCTTCAAGGAGCGCGTCGTGCGGCGCGGATACAGCTCGGGTGCGTGGGGTTGGCAGACGGCGTATCGGGAGCGCATTGAGTCCTAGGGAATATCGGCGAGGCGACGGGAGCCAACCCGCGCCTCAGTCGCCTATGCCGAAGGGCATGGCATGCGACCAGGGAGACAAAGGAATGGCGACGAGCATACGGCTCCGATTCTATCTCGCCGCACTAATGCTTGGCTTGGTAGTGGCGTTTGCGGCTCCTGCCATGTCGCAGCAGCCGACCTCGGTGAATCCGACTGCGCAGTCTGTTAAGGAGCAGGAGCTGCTGAAGGAATTGCAGAAGATACAGGGGCGCAGTTCTCTTCCTGACGCCAGGGCGAGTGTTCTCGAGCAGCCCGAAGGTCGCAACTGGCGCCAATTCCACGAGGTGACACTGCGCTGGATTGCTGCGATCGTTATTCTCGGCATGCTCGCAACGCTTATCGCATTCTTCCTGATCCGCGGGATGGTTCGTATCGAGGCGGGCCGTTCCGGGCGCACCCTCGTGCGCTTCAATGCGTTCGAGCGCTTCGTGCATTGGATGACTGCAACCTGCTTCATCGTGCTCGCCGTCTCAGGGCTTAACATCACCTTCGGCAAGGAGTTGTTGACGCCGTGGATGGGGCCGGAGGCGTTCGCGACATGGGCGCAGTGGGCCAAATATGCGCATAACTATCTGAGCTTCCCCTTCACGCTCGGCGTGGCGCTGATGTTCCTGATGTGGATCGCTTGGAATTTCCCGACGGGTGTCGATGCCAGGTGGATTCGTGAGGGCGGTGGCATTGTCGGCCGCAATCACCCTCCGGCGCGACGCTTCAATGCCGGACAGAAGGTGATCTACTGGGTCGTCGTGCTGGGTGGGGGAACGGCGGCCGTTACGGGCTACCTTTTGATGTTCCCGTTCTACGCTACCGACATCAGTGGCATGCAGACAGCGCAAATGGTGCACGCGATTGTCGGCGTAGTGTTCATCGCCATCATGCTGGCCCATATCTATATCGGCACCATTGGCATGCAGGGTGCCTTCGAGGCAATGGGCAAGGGAGACGTCGACGTTAACTGGGCAAGGCAACACCACAGTTTGTGGTTAGATAGGGAGGTCCAGAAGGGACATGTGAAAGATGGCGGTGTCGCCCCGGCGGAATAAACATCGCAGGCGCGAGGAATCGGTAAATTCCCCTCGCAGTACGGCAGGAACGTTGCAGCTCAGTCCGCGTTCTCATTCCAAATCTGTTCGCGCGCTTTTAGAAGCGCGGCGGGACTGGAACGAGAGGTGGTATCGTGCAGAACCGGTTGTTGGCTGTGCCGCTCGTGATCATGCTGTTCGGGTGGGCTAGTTTTGCCGTCGCCCAGGGTGCTCCCGACGCGAAAACCACACAAGATTTGAAAAAGGAGGATCCGCTGCCTCCGGCAACTGGCCGCAACTTGTCGGAGCAGGCAGGTACGACGGAACCAGGTTCGAAAGTCGAAACCTCCAAAGACGAGAATGTATTCGTCAACGGTGTACTGTCCGTGCAAGGCGCTCTCGCAGACGTGGATACTGCGCCCTCGAAGTTTTCTGAACGCACGGCGGCGGACGATAGACTGCCCATCGTCGGTTACCGCCTTAGGCATCTGTCCGTCGACCAGCGCCGCGAAATTGCCGGTGAACTCACCGTTCCCCGTGCCAATGCGCTTAGCCCAAGTGAATTAGGAGGCTTTGCTACCATTGGCAGGGAGTTACCGGGGCCCGTAGCTATGCAGGCGTTGACGCCGGTCCCATCTGCGCTGGCTCAAAAATATCCGGAGCTAAAGGGTGCCGGATATATGAGTTCCGACAACAAAACGATTATCGTCGACCTCGACAACAATCTGGTGATCGGGGTCCTGGGTAGTTAGCGAACGGTGTTGGCTTTCGATTGTGTACTGCCTTTATGCCATCGCATCTTTTTGCTATAAGCATGCGATGACTTAGGGAGGACTCGCGATGCGAACGTTCTTTGTCGCATGCCTGGCAGCGGTGTTGCTCGCGGCTGGTGCGGCAATAATTCTAAACAGCGGCTATGTTCCAAATTCGTCGGCAACTGCTTTCAGTACGCAGGGGGTGCGCATTTAGACGCGTTTTGGATTATCGAGCATCCGTCGTGGATTGCCACCGCCTTGTATTCCACTGACGCCTTCGCGGGGATGGCCTGAGAGCAAAACTCATGGCAAGACCGAAACGGGGTCAAAAAAGAATCTCAAAACAGACCGTGTCGATGCGCATGCCATCAGCCATCAAAGTTGCGGTCTTGGAACTTGCAAGAGCGGGGCATCGGACCTTCACCGATCAAGTCCTGATGGCGATTGTTGAGCACCTCCAAAAGAACAAGGGTTTTCCAAATCGGCGTGAAGGATCTGGAGACTAGGCGAGGCAGGTGCAACGACCCGATGGGCTGCCGGCGTTGACGTCGCAGATTTTGATGGGGTCCCACGCGTCTGCCGGGCGTTTGAATGGCTTTCCGGCCGCACGATGGCGATGCGTCTGGATCGTTCGCTGTCACTCATTTCCAGGTCGAGGAGGTTTGCCGGCGTCAGGCTCGATCGGGCGCGGGCGGCCTAGCTGTGCTCGGCCGTCTTGTTTGCGCGCGCGGCCACTGCCACGGTCTTGTCGTGCAGGTTGGCGTTACCGGAGTAAAAACCGTGCTCTGGCCGATGCCAGGCGGATAGGTCGATATAGCTTGGCTCGCCCGTGGGCAGCAGCACCAGGCCATGGCCGTAGAACTTCGGCACTTTCTTATCGGCGTTGGCAAGTTCGCCCTCACGGCGTTCGAAGATGCGACCGGTGCCAAGCTTGGTGAGCTCGAAGCCTTCGGGCTTATTGCGGACGGGGCCGAGCTCCGCCTTGAGCTGTCGCGCGGCAAGCGCAGGATCCTTGGGAGTGAAGGTGAGGTTGTAGAAATCCGGTCCGCCGGTGCTGGCCTTATTGGGCCCCCAGGCGGCGACATCGAATTCGATCGTGGTGTCGGCGGTCAGCACCGTTGCCTTACCTTTCAGGGTGGGGGCTTTGTCGTTGCCGCGTGCGCCGGGGTTGAAGTTGAGCGTGAAGTCGGGAAATTTCTGCTCGGTCATGGGTTGCTCCTTTTTTTGAAAAATGGCGGTTAGCCCGCAATGCCGTCGCCCAGACAAAGGCGACCGCGAAAGCCTAGCTCAGCTTTTCGCAAAGCCGGCCGCTGCGGCGCGAATCAGCCGGTAGGTGTTTGATCGGGCAATAGTCTTTGTACGTATTGTTTTGTTGACAGCGATTGGCCGTGCTTTTTAGCGCGGCGCTCTCCCGGTGCGCGGGGGTGAGCATTTTCGGAGCTGCCGTCGCCGGGCCTTCGCGCCCGCAGGGGGCCCGGTGCGGCTGGCCGCAAATCCCCGCTGGAGGTGGGCATTTTTGGTGAGGCCCGAGCCCGCCGTCCCGGCGGCGCTGTTTTGGGCGGCAGCAGCGCCGTGACGCGTGTGTTTGGGCGGCTGAGCCGGAGTTGGTCAGTCCGTTGCAATCCCAGTGCGGATCTAGCGCCCCGCCCGCTGTTGGCTTGGACGACCTCCGCATATGCGCGGTAGAGGAAAGGCGTTGCCCGAGCCCCGGGCTCCCGCGGCAACGATCGCAACCCGAATGGGCGGAGACGCCTCCGGCGGCTCCGGCGCGCGAAGCGCGCTAGAGCGTGACCCGACCGCAGAGAGGGGCCGCCCCTACACCGCAACCTCACAGCCTCCTATGGCGACCACCGGACCGTGCCGATCAGCGACACGTCTACCCCGCCCAATTCGCGTGCGCGTGATGCCAATGCATCGGTTGTAAGCAGCCTGAGTAAGATCTGGAGCGGCGGCCGAAAATAATCGCGCTGGCGGATGAGAAGGTCGAAGTGCTCGTTGCAGAGGGGAATGAAATCGAGACCGGCTGCAGTAGCCACAGCGCGCGTGGCAATGCCAGCGTCGGCATGGCCGGAACGGATTGCTTGAGCCACATCCGGACCGGTCGGTGCAATAGTCGGCTGGTGCAAGTCGGCTAGCGACCGACCGAGCCGTTTGAGCAAGGAGGCAAGAAGCTGCTGAGCCCCGGCGCCCTCCGGTCTCACGGCCAGTCGCGCCGATTTGGCTATGGCGTCATTAAGGTCGTTGATGTGGAGAGGGTTACCTGACGCTAAGAGTAGGCCCTGCTCACGGGACGCGAAGGCGATGAGGACTGCATCATAAAGCGCGGGCTCGCGGCTCACGATGGCGACATTGGCATCGGCGTGAGGATCGTCGAGATCGTGGAAATGGATAGCGGCCGCGAGCACGCTGCCGGCAAGAAAGCGGCGGTATCCGATCTCGCTGCCCTCCGGAAGAATGGCCAGGCCGGCGCCGCTCTTGCTCAACGCCCATTGCAGAAGCGGGTCGTGGCTTCCTCCTACGATCGGTGGCGGATCTGCGGCCACAACACCGTGAGGACGAGCCATACCCGCCAAGAGCCAGCGATCAAGATCGGCGCGCGGAAACAACCACTTGCCGGTCACCTTGGTGCATGGAACTCGGCGCTCCGCCACGAGCTCGTAAAGCTTGCGTTCCTTAAGCCGAAGGTAGTCGGCCGCCTCAGCGGTCGTCAGAAGCTCAATGCCTGCATACTTCTGCACGTCCCTGCACCATTTCTAGGCTTTGACTTCGGAGCGAAGAGAACACAAGAAATGACATAGGGTCAACGTACGCACCGCGTGATGGATGCTCGACTGGCTTCTCACGGCTGACGCGAACTTCCTGGCGATCGTCCGCCTGTCGCTGCTGGTGACCTTCTCGGCGACGCTAATAGCCACCCTGATCGGCATGCCACTAGGCGCGCTGGTCGCGCTGACACGTTTCCCGGGTAGAGACGCGCTTATCGTGGTGTTGAACGGCCTCATGGGATTGCCCCCGGTAGTGGCGGGGCTTGCCGTATTCCTCTTGCTCTCCCGATCGGGCCCCCTGGGATCGCTTGGGTTGTTGTTCACCCCGTGGGCGATGATCATCGTGCAGGCAGTGCTGATCACGCCGATCATTGCGGCTTTGACCCGGCAGGTCGTAGAGGATCTTTGGGCCGAATACCGCGAGGAACTGTTTGCCATGGGCGTGGGCCCCGGCGGCCGTGTGATAACGCTGCTCTGGGATGCCCGGTTCTCTCTCGTCACCATCCTACTCGCCGGCTTCGGGCGAGCGGCGGCGGAAGTCGGCGCGGTCATCATCGTGGGCGGCAACATCGATGGCTTCACCCGCGTGATGACGACCACCATCGCGCTGGAGACCTCGAAGGGAAACCTTCCGCTAGCCGTCGGGCTTGGCGTGGTGCTGATCGCACTGGTCATGGTCGTGAACGCGCTGGCGTGGGGCGTGCGGCGCTGGTCGGAACGGTATGCAGGATAGCGGGATGCGCGATCTAGCAAGCGATCTACCTATCCGCCTGCAGAATGTGGGATTTGCGGCAGGCGATACACGGATCCTCAGCGACGTGGCGCTGGTGCTGTCAGCCGGCGCGCCGACCGTCCTATTGGGGCCAAATGGTTCAGGGAAGACGACGCTGCTGAAGCTGGCCATGGGACTTTTGCCGCCAAGCGAAGGACGGATCACGTTCGCGGGTCAATCGAGGTCAGCTGGCCGCCGGAGAGCATTTGTCTTCCAGAAGCCGGTGATGCTGAGGCGGACCGTTGCCAGGAACGTCGCATTTGCCTTGAAGACCGCAGGAAGCGCGTCGACAGACACAAGAATTGAGCAGCTGTTGACACGTGTTGGCCTGGCCGGATTGCGGAACCGGCCGGCCAGACGACTGTCTGGCGGAGAGCAGCAGCGCCTCGCACTGGCGCGCGGGCTTGCTCGCGATCCGGAGATCATTTTCCTGGATGAGCCGACGGCGAGCCTCGATCCGTTTGCCACCAAAGGGGTTGAGGATATCATCGCGGACGTCGCGCGCGCAGGCGTCAAGGTCGTGATGAGCACGCACGACCTGGGTCAGGCCCGACGAATTGCGAGCGATATTGTGTTCCTCGCCAAGGGACGGCTCTGCGAGCATGCGGCCGCCGACGCGTTCTTCAGCAATCCGAAAACGGAGGAAGCGCAGCGTTTTCTTGCTGGCGATCTCGTCATCTAGCTGCGCAAAGGAGGAAATGGGCATGCTGAGGCGACGCTTGGTCATCGGGGCAATCGGATTGATCTTGCCTTTGGTTCCTACGCGGCGGAGGCTCAGGAGAAATCGATCGTGGTGTCGTCGACAACATCGACCCAGGATTCAGGGCTGTTTGCATCGATATTGCCGATCTTCAAGGCGACGAGCGGCATCGCCGAGGCTCTCTCAGACCCTGCCCCTCGGCGTCATGCGACCGCGTCACGACGAGAGTGTTGTTCTGCTACCCTTGGCCAATTGGATGCCACTACGTGAGTTGCGAGATGGGCTTCCCTGCTTCGTTTCTTCTGACAGGGCAGTGATGTCATCATCCGGGCTTACGGCCGCCGGGCGCTGCGCATCCGACCCATCCGCTCCGAGTTTGATCCAGGGGCCGGTCGCTGGCACAATGGGCGGCCGTGGCCACCTTTCCAACCTCCAGGCCCTTACAGCCATACGCAAACTCCTCGACCGCACCCGCCGATTGCCAGACCACATTGTCCTGCTGCATCGGAGCCAGGAGTGCAACTGCCCGGATCTCGTCCGCGAGCTGTTCAGCAACGACCGACGGATCGCGTCGCGCCTCACTTTGGCGCAACAGCACGAGCGCTCTCCATGGTTGGGCCGCACGAATCGCCGCCAATACATCGGCGAGCAGTTGACGCTCGAGTTCTGATCCCTGAGGGGAAACGTCAGCTCATTCGCGGATTCCCAACGCGGTCGCGTATGTGGTCCATCGCTAATCGTCAGAGCAAAGCAGTCACGCCGCGAAATGTAGATGACGTCTGCTTTGTCTTCGAGACCGGACGTGATGGCAGATGCGGGTTCTTGTCCGCTTTGTGCCAGCAGCAGACTAATGCATCGCAGCGGAGACTATTGGGTCCTAGAGCCGCCTTGTCAGCGTAATGCGGTGCCAGTTAGCAATCGCCGCTGTAAAAGTAGTGAAGGCTGCGGGGATCAAAAGCCGAACTGACGCAGCCCCGTAAGCGCGAACTGAACCCCCATCGAAAGAACGATCAACCCCATGAAACGCGTAACTGCGTCTCGCGCAAATCCGCCTCCAACCGATCGGTGGGCAACGCGCGCGACGAGCAGCAGTGCCAGCCACGTCAATACACTCGCCACCGCGACAGCCACAAGGGCTGTGACCGGAAAGCCCAACCGTGTATGGGCGGCAGAGAGCGTAATTACTCCGGTGATCGTCCCGGGGCTTGCCGCGAACAGGATCAAGGGCGTCAGAGACTTCCCCTGAGCCGACGGTGCATTGGGTGACGAAGATGATGCCTGACCACTGAGCATGGAAAAACCCATCCATGCCAGGACGCCGCCACCCGCCACCATGAACGCGTCGAGAGACACGCCGAACAGGTGTAACAATTGCGTTCCGACGAGCGCTGCGGCGGCGAGAATTATCACTATGGCCAGCGCCACCTTCGTGGCATCCGCTCGCTGCTCGACGGCAGAGCGTTCGGCTTCCACCCGCGCGAACATCGCGCCACAGACCAGGGGGTTCACTAACGACAGCACCGTTACGATGGCCTGAAGCTGCTCTTGCATTTCGCGGTTACGCCTCAGCTCGGGGATGCGATCTTCGAGCCGAAACTAGTTGAACAGGCGGCCCTTATCCCGCCGCTGCCGCCCCCATCATTGCCCGATCTCCGCTGCCGTCGATCAATCAGCCACCGGGATCACGGTTCGACGCCTCTCTCAAGGCCTTTTTCGACAGCATCGGGATCAGCTCCGGATTAGCCACCACTAAAAGCAGTCGCCGCCCAGCAGGGATAGCCCGAAAGCCAGGCGTTATTTAACCCCGAATTGCATGGTGTTTGGTAACCGTCGATGAACAGGGCGCTCTCACCACCCTGAACCGGAATGTCACCCTTCAATGCGCGGGCGTCGAACAGGATGTTCTTGCCATCCAGTCGCGGGTTGGTGAGAACCACAATCGCCTGCTGTGGCTTTCCCTCCGGATTGAACACGGTTAGAGCGGCATTGGGCGGGTCATTCTTGAACCCGTTCTTGCCCTCGTTCCACAACTTGGCGAACAGATCGTTGCGGAGTTGGCCCGTCAGCCGCTCAGGGCGATCGGAGAAGAAGATGGTCATGGGTGACGCATCGCCCAGCGTAAGCACGCCATCCTTGAACGTCACGTTCTTGGCGACCTGCACAAATTCGACTTGAGGGGTTTTCGCCTGTGTTGTTGCAGTAGATTCGGCTGCTGCACAAGGCGCCGCGTACGAGACAATCAGGACGGCAATCGCGGGAAGTCCGTAGCTCCTTATCATCTGAGCCTCCATGAGGTTGATCAGACTGCCAAGCCGTACCTGCATGAGTATGAAAGCATTGCGGTGCCGCACAATTGGGGAGACTACCGATGCTCGTGTATACGGCTACAACAACGGGTAGAAATACCGATGGATCGCAAAGGTGCTCTACGCCTGATCGAGTACAGCCCTAATCGTGGACCGGCTGCTTGGCGGCGTTGCGGACCGTGCGAAAACCGATGTGCGCCGCGCTGAGATCGACCTCCTGCGGCTGGCGCGCGGCCGGCCGGTAGCGCGCACAGTAATTGAACGCGCACAGGAAGGACCCGCCCTTGATGACTTTGCTCGGGGCCTGTCCCGACGCAAGGTGGATGTCCGCCAGGCTCGGTCCTTGGGGCTCGATCGTCGCCTCTGACGCGTGGCCGGGTCGATACCAGTCGCTGGTCCACTCCCAAACGTTGCCGATCATGTCGTACAGCCCATAGCCGTTCGGCTTGAAGCACCCAACGGGTGCCGTCCCGGCGTAGCCGTCATCCTTGGTATTGATGACGGGGAAAATGCCTTGCCAGGTGTTGGCGATCGGCTTGCCGTCGGCATCGAAGGCGCTGCTCCAGTCGTCCTCGCCGTCGCGGCCACCACGCGCCGCATACTCCCATTGCGCCTCGGTGGGCAGGCTGCGTCCCAGCCAGCCTGCGTAGGCCAGCGCGTCCTCGTAGGCGATGTGAACCACCGGATGGTTCTCTCGGCCGACGATCGAGCTGCCGGGTCCTTCGGGATGGCGCCAGTTGGCGCCGGCAATGTATTGGAACCACTGCGTGACGCTGCCGCCGCGGCTGACGTCCGTCGGCATGATGAAGGCGACCGAGCCCGGAACCAGGAGTTCCTTAGGCATGTTGGGGTGGACTTTTGGGTCGCCGCCTCGTTCGGCCAGGGTGACGTAGCCGGTTGCCGCAACGAACTTGGCAAATTGGGCGTTGGTGACTTCGGTGCGGTCGATCCAAAAGCCGTCGACGCGCACGATGTGCGTGTAGCGCTCCTCGGGTCTGTGCCGGTTGGAGCCCATGCTGAAGGTGCCGGCGGGGATGAAGGTCATGCCGTCGGCTTCGGCCTCTCCGGGCAATCCAGAATAGGCGGAGCAGCTGCCGATGTGGGCGGGCGGCAACTCCTGCGCAGCGACAGCAGGGGCAATCGCGAGTGAGGTTGCAACCGCAACTGCGAGCGTCGTTTCCAAAACGCGTTGATGTGGCCGCATATCGTCTTCTAAGCGTCTTGCCAAACCAGCACTCTAGTCTCGGCGACAAGACTGACCTATCGGTGAAAACCCCGAAGACTGGGCTTTCGGTCCTAACCTCAAGACGGTCCTGTAAGCCTTCTGTAAGCCAACTCCATCCCGCCGCGTGCCTTGGTGAGGTTGCTTCGCGCTCAGGTAACTGCGCGCAAAAAATCCAGGCAATGCCGGATACCCAAGTGCTGTGTCACCGCCAACCATTGGGCGTGGCATTGCGTTGGCTCGGCCGAGTCCGGGCGATGCAGATCGACGATGCGAACGGATTTTTTTCTTGCGCTGCCCTGCAGCCAATGGAGGTACAACATGCGCGCGCACAATCTGTTGACGGCCGCTTCGCTCATAACATTCGGACTGGCAGGCGATGCGCTGGCTCAGCAGCCGCAGCGACCTCAGCAGCAAGGGCAACAGCCGCAGTTGCAACAACAGCAATCTTCACAACAGGGCAGACCCAATATCCTGTTCATCATGGGCGATGACATCGGCTGGATGCAGGTGGGTGCCTACCAACAGGGTATGGGGCTCGGCGAAACGCCCAATCTTGACCGCCTTGCCAACGAGGGCGCCAAGTTCGTGACCTACTACGCCGAGCAGAGCTGCACTGCTGGGCGTAACGCCTTCTTCACCGGCATGACCCCGCTGCGCACGGGCATGATACCGCCGCAGCTTCCCGGCAGTCCGTCGTATCTGCGGCCAGGCACGCCGGCCGTCGCCAAGTTCCTGTTTGACCTCGGCTACACCACCGGCGAGTTCGGCAAGAACCACCTGGGCGATCACACCGACGCGCTGCCAACCGCGCACGGATTCCAGGAATTCTGGGGCTACCTCTATCACCTCGACGCCATGCAGCAGGTGAGCTTCCCCGACATCAACAAGACCCCGACCCGCCAGGGATTCGCACCGCCATGCAAGAACACGCCCATACCGGGCCTCTCCGAAGTGTCTGGTGCCGTGGATCCGAAAACGACGACCTGCCTGACGCCTCCGCGTCCGGTTCTGTGGTGCAAATCCTCCGACGGTTCGTCGAAGAACCAGACCTGCACCGACGAGGGTCCGCTGACCTTGGAGCGGTCGAAGACGGTGGACGAGGAAATCTCCACTAAGGTCATCGACTTTCTCGATCGCAACGATCCCAAGAAAACCAACAAGCCGTTCTTTGTTTGGTACAACCCGGCACGTATGCACATCACCACGGTGCTGCCACCCAAGTACCTAGCCATGCTCGGCGAGGAAGGCGGCAAGGACTGGGGCATCAACGAAGCCGGCATGAAGCAGATGGATGACAACATCGGCGAGGTGTTCAAGAAGCTGGAAGCCATGGGCCAGCTCGACAACACGATTATCATCTTCACCACCGACAATGGCGGCGAGAGCCAGACCTTCCCGGATGGTGGCATGACGCCTTTCAAGGCCAACAAGCTCACCACCTGGGAAGGCGGTATGCGCGTGCCCCAGCTCGTCCGCTGGCCTGGCCACATCGCGCCGGGCACGCTGAAGACTGAGATCTTCGCGTCGCTTGACTGGTTGCCAACCCTGGTGGAGATCGCTGGCGGCCCCAAGGGCAATGACCTGAAGGCGCAGATCGAGAACGGAGCATATCCGGGCATCGTCAAGACGACACTCGACGGTGTCAATCAGCGCGACTATCTCGAGGGCAAGTCAGAGAAGTCGGCCCGCAACACCTTCTTCTACTACACCGGCGCGACGCCGTCGGCGGTGCGCTACAATAACTGGAAGATCTATTTCACGATGGAAGGATCGAACGGTGCGGCCGCGCTTTTGGGGCCCCAGACCTATGGATGGGCCCAGGTTCAGAACATCAGGCGTGATCCCTTCGAGCAGGCCGTGGGCGCAGACCAGAAGTCGGTGTTGTCCATAGGCGGGGCACTTGCGGCTCCCAGCACAGCGTACCTCTACAATTGGAACATGCTGCCCGTCGGCCAGCAACTGTGGCTGAAGGAACTCAAGTCCTACGCCAAGTTCCCCCCGCTGCAGTCTCCGGAGAGCTACAACCTCAGTCAGGTGATGCAACAGGTCAAAGAGATGGATAAGAACATGAGCAAATGACCGGCACGACCTTGCGCCATGCCGGCCAACTCATGCGGATTGGCCGGCATTGCCGTTCGTTCGTGGCAGCCGCTCGTGCTGACAGCAAACAAGAGCATCGCTAGCCCGGTCACAAACTATCCGAGCTGTAGCGATCTGGAGCTTCAGTGAAGGGGCACACCAAAAAAAAGCACTCGAAACCTGCCAAGCCGATGGATGCTCGACCGAAGAGAAATCGAGCGTCCGCGCTCAACAGTCTTGAGGCGAGAAGGGACCGTAACCGCAACGGGAAGTGGCTGATCACGGCGCTTGTCGTAGCGATCGGCGTCGCCCTGACCATGAACAACTCTCCAGCATGGCTACCCCAGATATTCCCTGAATCAGCGGTCGGGTCGGCATCAAGCACGTTGTCGGTCGCTGGCACTGCCAATTCGCACCCAAGTCAAACCAGCCAGCAGCTTCTGCGTGGCCGTTGGGTACGTCCTGACGGCGGCTACGTCATCGAGCTTGCCAATGCGCGGCCCGACGGTCGCCTCGAGGTCAGCTACTTCAACCCGCGCCCGGTCAACGTCTCGCGTGCCGAGTGGCATCGCAGCCATGATGGGCTCCACGTATTTGTGGAATTGCGCCAGGCAAATTACCCCGGCGCGACATACAACCTCCGCTATCTGCCGGCTACCGATCAATTGGCAGGCGACTACTTTCAGCCACTCTACCAACAGACGTTTCGCGTGAATTTCGTCCGCAAGTCGCCCTAACCGAGAATGGGTCAAAGCATTGGCCTTCCATCGCGGTGAGGGCAGTGGCGGTGCGCGCGGATACTGTCGAGAGAAAGTGCACGACATCCGCCACAGAGGTACGCGCGCGTCGCGACCTCTAATGCGCCGTCCCTATACGAGGGCACTGCGCGGCCGTCCGGTGCTCATAGTCACGCCGGCTTTTGCAGCACGTTTTGCATCTACCGCACGCCGATCAACGGTTGCCAAGCATCTGGTGCTCGATAGAGAACCGTTGCCACCATGTGACGTCTGCTACGCAAAGGACCGAACTCCGAGCCCCTCGACGTTGCTGATCATCTCGACTCTGAGTAGTCGCTCCAAACGTGCAACCAAGCGGGTGGGCCATGCGGCATCGAACAATTCAATCAATGCTAGCTCTCTCTGTCTGCTTGGGGACAACGCTGGTATTTGCCGGCAGCGCGCTGGCTACCGACCCGGGGGCAACCCGTGCATCGGATGATGCGCGACTGTTGGCACCCACCAATCCGTGGACACTCAGCGTGACACCGTATGGCTGGTTGCCGTTCTTCAACGGCGATGTGACCATAAAGGGCCGGACCGTCAGCGTCGACGTGACCCCCATCGAGCTCTTGGAGCATCTCGATGCGGCTCCCTGGATGAGCTATGTCGAGGCCCGCAAAGGCCCGTTCGCCATCTATAATGATATCGTTTATGCGAAAGCTGGCGTTGATGCGAACCACGCCAGGTCCATCGATGGATTGAACCTCAACGCGTCGGCGAACCTGAAGGTCGAGCTGGCGATCATTGAGGCAGGCGCGGCCTATGAGATTGCCAGATGGCGGTCGGGCGGTGGCATCAAGGACAATGTTCCTCAGCGCTTCACAGCCTTCGATCTGATTGTCGGCGCTCGATACTGGCACCAGGAGATGGCGATCAGCCTTGCCCTGGCTGCGTTTGACACCACGGGACTGGACCTGTCGGGCAGCCGAGCCGTGGCGCGCGGCGGCTCCGTTGATTGGGTCGATCCGCTGGTTGGCTTCCGCATCCGCCACCAATTGTCGCCCGGGCACGAACTCGTGTTCCGAGCCGACGTCGGTGGCTTTGATGTAGGCAGCCAGTTCTCCTGGAACCTGATGGGCGCATACAGCTGGGACTTTGCGGTCCGAGATGGCGTCACCTTATCCGGCCTATTGGGATATCGCGCGCTCAGCGTGGACTATGCCAAGGGCTCTGGATTGAGCACATACGAATATGATGTTGTGATGCACGGCCCGATCGTAGGACTGATGGCAAAATTCTAGCCGGCGTCGTTATCGTGCCGCAACACAGCAGATCTTCGTGAAAGAGGGGACGTAGACGCTGCAACCGAACCATCTTGGGCTGGCGTGTTGAACTCAGAGCGGATTGGGTCCGAAGGTTCCTGGGTACTGGATGATCACGCGCCGGCAGGTGCTCTTCCATTCGCGCTTGGACATCTGAGTGGCCGGACCCCAGCTGTTTAGGCATGTTCGCATTCGCTGCTGTCGCGCAGTCCCGTTGCGCGATGCAACCGAGATAAGATCAGAAGGATCGTTTGCGACCGGATGGTGGATCAAGAGGCCGCCTGTGACCGCATTCGCGAGCAATGGCGATTGCACGCAAAAGGCAAGGGCGCCTGTCACCGCCACCGATAGCTGGATGTTCGCAATCTTGGCATTTGGGTCGGTCTAGAGTTCCACGAGCCTATTCCAACAACAGCTGTGGGGGCATCCGGGAGAGTCCTGACCCGTGCCGTGTTGGCCACTGACACACCCCTTAAATCACCGCCGGGTGCCGGCCACCCACGGGGCCAACATAGAATGTTCGTTTGGGGTCATGAACGGTCCTCCCGGCCGGGTCCGCTTTAGGGCCGCTCACCCCGCGACAGCAGACGGAATCGCTGCAGCGCGGAAGTCGGCCGCTTGGTGCCAAGTTCTAACTCATGCACCGCAGCGAAGCAGGCCACGATCGTGCGCTGAAATGGTGAGGATTTGAGAGGCTCCGAATCGGCTTGAGGGCATCACCAATGTCTGTGCATGCTGACCGGGTTGGTGCTCGCACCGGCTTTGGGGAGGCTAGCCCTTCGAGGAGTGCATGTCGTCGTCCCAGGGTCCAGCATCAAAGGCTTCAGTCCTAAGCGGCGTATCCGTGCTTATCGTCGAAGATAGCTGGCCCGTGGCAAAGGCCATGAGATCGGCGCTGGAGCAGCTGGCAATGCGTGTCGTGGGCCCGGCGGCGACCACAGGGGATGCGAGGCGCCTGGTCGCAGAACACAAGCCCAAGCTGGCGCTCGTCGACCTGAACCTTAAGAATGAACTGGCCTGCGGCCTTATCGAAGAGCTTCACGGGCAAGGCATCCTGGTCATCGTCGTTTCAGGGTACGCCGTGCTTCCGATGCCAGCAGAAATGGTCGCAGCTTTCGTGCAAAAGCCATTCACCGAGGCTGATTTGATCACGACACTGCGTGCAACGGTTGCCCGCCTTCATTGACCGTACCGCACGTTAGGGTGCCGTTGCTCAACCACTCCGCAGGTATCTCCAATCGGCAGCAAAGTCCGTCGGTAGGGAAGCTGAGGTCGACCCGACCCCTTAGTTCGTAAGGGATTACGTCGCGTATAACCTCCGTTCCATATCCACATGTGGCGGGAGCCTGGACAGCGGGTCCGCCGGTTTCTTGCCATTCGATGGCAATTGGAGCATCCGCATTCCCGTTCGATGCACCGTGCCAATGGACAGAGACCCGTCCATCGTGGACCGAAAGTGCGCCATGCTTTGCGGCATTGGTCGTCAACTCGTGCAGCACCATTGAGACCACTTGGCCCGCCTCCGCGCTGAGCGTCACCTCAGGACCGCCGATCTCGGTGTTGTTGCGTGTGGCGTATGGTGCGAGCTCGCGCCGGACGAGGTCTGGCAGCGACACGCCATGCCACTGCCGGGCGCTCAACAGCTCGTGCGTCCTTGCCATCGAGCGAATGCGCCCATCGAGCGCTGCCACGAAGCCATCCATCGAGCTGCTGGCGGCCTTTGTGTGGGCGGCGATCGCGCTCACGGTCGCGAGTACGTTCTTAACGCGATGGTCCAGCTCAGCATTCAGTGTGCCCTGTTGTTCCTCTGCGCGTTTGCGTGCGGTGACATCAATGTCAACGCCCACTGCGCGTCGCGGGCGACCGTCGCCGTCGTACGAAACGAAAACACGCGCCTCGATCCAGCGAATCTCGCCCCCAGATCGAACAAGTCGATATTCCCTACTATATTCGTCCAACCGCTCACGGTAGGCGCGGTTTCGGCGCTCTTCCCATCGCACGCGGTCCTCAGGGTGCACACCGAGCCACCATTCGCTGCGCGCAATCTCGGTGGTCCCATCGGGGAAGCCGTGAATGGCCGCGTAACCCTCAGAGATTTGCATCCTCTGTGTGTCGAGATCGTACGCGAAGCTGCCAACGAGGGCTGCCCTTCCCGCGAGCGCCAGCTGCAAGTTGCGCTCGGCCAGGGCCAGTTCGGCTTTCTTGCGCTCGCTGATGTCCCTGGCGACACCGCGCATAGAGACCGCGCGACCGTCTTTGTCACGCTCCGCAGTGCCCTCGACCGCGACCCAGCGCACGCCGCTGTCAGACAGTCGCACACGGAACTCGGTGCGGAAGGATGCCCGTTTTCGAATAGCGGTCCGCAACGCGACCAGGACACGGTCACGGTCGTCCGGGAAAATGTTCGCGGCAAAAGTCGCCCAGTCCTTGATCTGCAAGCCTCCCGGCTTATCCGAAAATCGCTCGATCGGACCGATATGGCGCACGGCGTCTATGCTCAGGTCCGCGTCCCATGCGATCACATTGGCCGCATCGAGAACCGATAGCAGCCTCGCTTCGTTGCGGCGCCGCTCGGCAAAGAGCGCGGCGAGGGCGAGCGCGGTCAGCGTGCTTGCCAGAATAGCGAACTGGGCGTCGAGCATGCGGTGGGCGATGGGCACGCTCGAGTCGGTATGGTGGCCGTAGGTTGTCGTCCAGACGATGACGGCAGTAATAACGAACACGGCGGCGGCGGCGAACACCGGCCGGCAGCGGGCGCCAAGCCACAGCAGCAGCGGGAACAAGACGGTCACTGACGCGATCGTCGCGCAGGGACCTGACATCAGGCCCAAGGCAAAATGGCTTGCTGCAACCAGCATTACAAGCGCCAGCGTGCCCTCAATGGACTCACGCCACGCCGGAGCATCATCGGCCGCTGTTGAAAGCCCAATCAACAGCGGCGCGACAGTGACGATGCCGAGCGCGTCGGCTGCGAACCAGTGGTACCAGGTGGTCAGCAAGGGTGCCGTCGAGCCGTGGAACAGCACGAAGCCCAAAGTCCCGCCAATCCCCGAAACCGCCGTGGCGATGCTTGCCACCGCCAGCAGTCCGAGCACGCGCCGAAAGCTGTCTAGGCTGAAGCCCGAACCGAACTGACGCTCGATGAGCCAGGCTGCGAGCACGGCCTCCCCTGCGTTGCAGAGGGAGAAAACGACGGTGCTCGCGAGATTCCTGTCACCGGCGAGGTTGGCCACGACCGTCGCGCCTATCACTCCAGCGACCACCGGGACGCGTGCGGCCGGCCCCAACGCCACCAACGCCCCGGCAGAAATCCCGGCGGCGGGCCAGAATACTGCCACCCCATCAAGCTCGGTCAACAGGAGAAGGCTCACATGAGCGGTTAGGAAGTACAAAATCCCGACCGCCGCAGCGATACCGATCTGAGCCGCCCACGGCAGCGGCTCAACACCGAATGAACGTTTCCCGCTGACCAGCTCCGTTAGCCTGTGCAGCATGTGGCCCCCTGCTGCCGCTGTTCGGCGGTCGCGCCCCCGGCACTCTACTTTTATGCCTTCGGTCCAGCATAACCCGGCTTCGCCCGCCCCCTAAGGAGCTTGGTAGACTATTGGGGCCTATGGCCAACGCCCCGTTTACCGTGCCCTTCATCAGACCAAGCATGCCAATTTCTGGCACTCGGCTTTCCGATTGACTTCATAGGGTCGCTCGACGTCTGCACCCCGAAGGACTAGCCGGGCAAGGGACAAAGAAGGCGAGTGCTCACCGCGGCGGGAAATCTCGGCATCGCCGAAACCCGCAATGCTCGACGGGAGATGGCAGCCTCCCGGCGTGAAGCACAAGCGTCGTGTTCACGGGGCGTGCTGCGGGTGCGCCGCGGTGCAATATGCGAAGTCAGCTCTGGGTCACGTGTGGACGGCGCCTTGGCAAGAGCTTTTTGACGGATGCAGATATGGGCGGGTGCGGTCACGTGTCCGGCCTTTTGGTGCGGCGCTGATGACCGCTGGCCCTAATGCTTTCCGCAGATCGGGTCCCAATCGAAAGCGAGCACTCGACGGTGCATTGACCCGAGAGGGCTTATCCGATCCGTGGATCCGCCATGTCTGCATTACGTCTTTTAGCCCCTCCCAATTCCGTTCTTGGGCGCTCGGCTGATTAGGCAGCTAGCGGCGCTGGCCCGCGATAGCGCTCGCCACGTGCCATGATCACCCAGGCGATGCGCGCGATCTTGTTGGCGAGCGCAACGGCCGCAACCTTGGTCGGCTTGCGCTCTATCAAGCGCGCCAGCCATGGCCGCTTGGCCGTGCCGTGCTTCTGTGCGTAGCGGATCACGGCCATCGCGCCGGCGACAAGCAGCCATCGCAAGTAGCGATTGCCTTGCTTGGTTATGCCGCCCAGACGATCCTTGCCGCCGGTCGAGTTCTGCTGCGGCACCAGCCCGATCCAGGCCGCCATATGGCGACCTGATGCAAAGGCATGCGGGTCGGTGATGGTGCCAACCAGCGCGGTTGCTACGATCGGACCAACGCCCGGGATCTCCTCCGGCCGTCGGCTGAGTTCGCTCGAGCGATGCCAGGCCTGAATGAATTGCTCGAGCTTGCCGATCTCCCCCTGGATGCGCTGATATTGCTCGGCAAGACCCATCAGGCAGACCCAAGCCGTCTTGGGGACGCCGAGTTCCTCAGGTCCATCCATCATCTCGAGAAGCCTGGCAAAGCCGAGGCGGCCGACGGGTGCGATGATCCCGAACTCGGCCAATTGGCCGCGGATAGCGTTGCTCAGCATCGTGCGCTGACGCACGAACAACTGACGGGTTCGGTGCAGCATGAGAGCGCCCTGCTGCTCCTTGCTCTTGGTCGCTACAAATCGCATCGAGGGCCGCGTCACGGCCTCGCAGATCGCAGCCGCATCGTTGGCGTCGTTCTTCGCGCGCTTCAGATAAGCCTTCACGTAGCTCGGAGGCATCAGCTTCACGGTGTGCCCCAGTGATTGCAGCTCACGGCTCCAATGATGTGCTGTTGGGCAGGCTTCAATGCCCACCAAGCAGGGCGACAGATCGGCGAAGAACTCAAGGACCTTGCCGCGGCTGACACGCTTGCGGATCACCACAGCGCCATCACCATCCACGCCGTGGATCTGAAACACGGACTTCGCAATATCCAAGCCGATCGTGATAACTTCGCCCATGGACGGCCCTCCTCAAGTGGTTCGCTTCGATGCAACCACCCTATGGCACCTCGATGCCGCAGAGTGGGCGCCGTCCACAGCATCAATAGCTGACCAAACGTGTGCAGAGTACTGTCGTCCGCTTTGCTCTCAGAAGAAGACACGGCCCAGAGCGTCAAAGCTACCGTCTAAGGCGCCCGATAGGCCGTGCCGGTGCATCCTTGCGTCAACATTTGCAACACCATTAAAAAAGGAGACGAAGCCCCAGTGCGCTCAAGCTTTCTCGATGCTTTGCATGACGCTGTCACGCAAGATCGTGGGGAGCTTCGGGTGCGTCCATCCGGCTCCATCGGACTCGTGGCCGAACTCGAACACCGATATTCCGATCGTGTCATAGAACCACGCTGAGACCAGCGCTCGATGACACCACGAAGGGTCGGGTGGGGCCCGCTCGAAACAGAGCAATGCCGGTTTGAGCCCAGATGCCAAAGCGGATAGTTCCGCGAGGGTGGCGGTAGGATCAAGCTGCCCGAGCTGCGCAAAATAGCGGCCTCGGTACTCGAGGGGATCGACCGAATTGAACCACGGTCCGGGTGCCAACTTTCGATAGAGCTTGAAGCTTCGCTGGCCACGCGGGGTGCCCCGGCTGATGCCGATGCGGCAATATCCGTCAGGAAGCTCGGTGTACCAGGACGCAGTGACCGGCACAGCATTTGGCAGGTCGACAGTCATTTGGTGCCGATAATCGTGGCGATCCGGTAGATGCTCGACCTAGCGATGCCAAGTCGCCGGCTGGCTTCTGCGGGCCCGACGCCCGATCTCAGCAGCTCCTCGATCTCCGCTCTCCTTGCGCGCACAGTAGGCTTTCGCCCTCGGTACTTGCCGGCAGCTTTGGCTTTGGCGATGCCTTCGCGCTGCCGCTCGAGCATTAGGTTGCGTTCGAACTCAGCGACAGCACCGAGCATTTGCAGCACCAGCCGGCCAGTGGGCTGAGTGGTGTCCAGGTCCATGGCGAGTACCCTCAGGCTCGCCTTCTTTGCCTCGACACGATCGACAAGATCGAGAAGATCGCGCACTGAACGGGCCAACCGATCGAGCTTGGTCACGACCAAGACATCGCCTTCACGAATGAAATCCAGCACGCCTTCGAGCTGCGCCCGTCGCGCCACGGAGCTGATTTGCTCCTGATAGATCCTCTCTACCCCGGCCGCTTTCAGGTCCCGCAGTTGGGCTTCTAGACCAGCCTCTTGTTCAACAGTTGAGGTTCGAGCGTATCCAACAATCATCGAAGTCACGTGTCCGATTAGGATCTCAGAGATCCTAGAGCACATGTCCCAAAAAGCAAGTAGTATTCTAAAGAGACATTCATGGCGAACCCATGGGACGTCGCAATAGGGGAAGGTATGTAGGACTTGGCTGTCTGCGGCGGACAGATCAGAAAAAGACGCCGCGGTGGCGATTGTGAGAGGGTTCCTCGTATCCAGACAAGTTCGGCGCGCTGCAGGGGAAGAGCGACGCGCAACTGAAATTTGCAGTCGAGCAGGAGAAGCATTGAGAAGCCATTGCCCAAACCGCAACCGCTGCGGCATGCGCATGGGCTCGCCGAGCTGTTTGCCACTATCGCTACAAGCAGCAAGTGCAATTGGATGCGGCGGTGGATGAGGTTGAGGCGGCCTGGGGATCGACAAAGTCATCGTTGGGTTGGATGGCGATGGCGGATCGGATCCTGGTGAGGTGCTGCGACGCCGCAGACTACGCCGTGCCCTGTTGTGGTGTGTGGTCGGCCAATCGATCCTCAAGCTGGCGGGCTTGCGGTACGCCAGATCGGATCATCACGTCCAGGCAGTGGATCAGCTCCTGGCGTACAAATTTTACGGCTTCGAGCGTGGCCGCCGTATCTTCCTTTAGGGCGTTATCGAGCCAGTTGCACACACGGGTGCCGATGGTTTTCTCGGACCAGAAATTGGCATCAACGCCGTAGGCGGAAACCCATCCGCTGGTGGCGCTGACGACATAGGGCAACAGGGCGCCACACGGGGAGGCATCAACCAGGTTTAAAAATGCTGTCGCCACGGCGCCGGAAGCCGGCGCGTCCTGCGTGAGCTGTGTCAGCGTCGGCATGGTATCCAGCAGTCCGCTCCAGCGCTGCGGAATGGTGGCCCTACCTCGGTGGGCCCATCGCGATGGCTGGTAGAAGATGGCGTTGAGCGCATTGCCGAGATGCGTTTCGACCGAAAACGACTTTTCACTCTTGTGATAACGAAATCCGCGGCCGCGCCGAACTCGTTCGGCCACGAATGCGCGCACGCCGGCGGGATTGTCGGGGTTGCGGGTGTCGATCGCCAGTGTTGCGCGGTCGAACCCGCGCAGGAACGTGGCGGCAGCGTCGAGAAAGGCTTCCTCTGTGAAGGCGGCGATAGGAGCAAGAAACAGCTCCTGCACACGCCCATGGGGCAGCGCGACGGACAGGATGCCGACGAATTCGAAGTAGTGGTCGTTCCAGGTGGTTGGGCGATCGTCGCGATCGTGGTCGTCGTCGCCCTGTGGGCCATTGGCCTCCCGGGTCCAAGCCATAAGGTGTGCAGCTAGCCCTATCACCCATGGCGGTGGGTCGCCCGGCGTCAAGCGAATGAGATGGCTGACCAGGTTTCCGAGCCTATGCTCGTTGACCAGCAGCTCGGGCACTCGTTGATTTTCGGCTTCGTCTTGTTGGTCGTCCCAGGAGCCGATGCGCGCGCCTCTTCGCGGCCGTGTGTGCCATGGCGGAAGCTCGGGCCACGGCGGCTCAGCGCCGCCAGCGTCGAGCCAGGCTTTTTCAGCACCGATTGCGGCAGCGGTCCTCGGTTGCGATCTTTCCTGATCGCGCTGGTCTTCGCCGTCGTCCAGGTATTGCCGGTGCGGATAGACGGTGCTGGCCATGATGATGCGGACCAGCGCACGCAGCACGTTGCCGTTGAGGTGATGGAGATCTTGTAAGGGGGTGGCAAGGGCATTTAGCACGGCAGGATGTGGATGTGCCGCCAGATCCAGGAGGGTGTCGCGGAACGTGCTGATTGGCTCTGTGCGATAGAGCGCGATGTAGCCGAGCGTGGCGAGTGCCGCGACGCTGTATTCGATTTGATCGTTGCCGCGATATTCAAGATTGGTGTCGGTGATGGCGGCATTTAGTAGGGGGTGCGCCCAGGCCAGAACGTCGACGCGGTCCTGCTCGTGGTATTCTCGTGCGGCCAGAGCGGCCGCCATGATGACGGCGCGGCGGTCCCAGTGCCTGTCGAATTCGTCGCGCTCTTCGCCATCTTCAGTTTGCTGGGGCGGTTCAGGAGGCTGCGCCCTGGCCCAGCTCAAACCTTCGCCCACGATCTGGGGCGTGGACTTAGCTGGATCAAGCAGGGCAACCTGAAGCACATGGCGAATGTTGTGATGCTGAGTGCTGGCTGCGACGCGTTCCCCGACGGCATGCATCCGCGCGGCTTCTGCGGGGTCGAGTTGAAACTCATAGACCTCGATTTCGGTGCCGTCTGGCAGTCGGTGAGGACGCCGGATGTAATGTTGAGCGTCGGTCATGCGCAAAGCGCGTTCTGCGACTGGCCGCAAGCCGTGGATGGGATCGTCCTTCTCTTCCGGGGATGACTGGGCAATACGGTCGCGCGCCTGCTGCAAGTTTGAGCGAAGGCTGGCATGCGTCTCGACTGGTCCGTGAAGAGTGAAATCGCCGATGCAATCGATCAGCTGGCTGCGGCGCGAGACGCGAGCATCGAGGTCAGATCTCGTGACCTGAGCGGAATTGGCTTCCTGATCGATTCTCAGCAGGCGATCGGCGCCTGTCAGGTCGCGCCGGAAGCGCCAATGGTCCCAGCACAGCAACTCCGGCGTGGCGAGCAATGGCCATACCACGGGTCGGGAAGCGTCCCAGTGCGAGAGCGCGAGGTCGGCCGCGACCGCCAGGAAGGCCACGCTTGATCCGCTAGGCCCCAGAACGTCGTGCAGCACATCGGCGAAGGGACGGCCGCTCTCGACCTGGCGATGTGCCCACGCCTCCAGGGCCATGAGCGCAGAACTAGCGGCCGCTGAGGGTAGGCCGGTGCGGGACCAGAGATAGGTGGAGAAGCCGCCATGCAATGTCTTGGCGCCTTCCGGGAAGGGAATGGTTGTCGCCGGGAAGGGGCGGCGAGCCTTGACGTACTGCTTACGGCGCCAGTGGCTGGCGTGCTGGATGACACCACGCACCAGACGCAGGCCTTCGGCCGGGGCATGTTCAAGCAGCTCGAAAAATGCCCCCTGAGTAGGCGCCGGCGGCGTAAACAGGCCATCGTGCGTACCAAAAGGACCGAGCCCGTTGTTGCGGGCGTAGGGATCGTCGGGGTCGTCCTTTTCGATCAGGGAGGCTAAGGCAAAATCGACGTACGGCGCGGGCGCAGTTCTAGCCAGTGCGCCGGGCCCACGCAGCAGGAACTGCGTCTCGTCATATCGAACCTTGTCGGGGTCGAGCGCGGTGACATAGCGCTCGGCTGCCGGCGGGCTCAGATGGCAGAAGCCAAAGCAGGTGGTACGAATATCTTCGCGCACGTCGCGCACGTGCGCAAAATCAAGGTCATACTGCCTGGCTTCGCGCATATCGTGCACGAGTGCCGGATGCATCGCCTCTTCGATGCGCATCAGCCAGTCAAACAGACGGTCGACGATCAGGGCGTTGATCGGTGCCGCGTGCCGTTGGGTGGCAATCAGCCAAGAAAAGTACAGCCTGGCGATGTCTGGGATGAGGGCGCTGGGCAGAGCGTCGGCGCGTATGGTGAGCCAGATCACCAATGCGGTCCAGCTCGATCCCTTGGGGATGATAAGGCCATCCGCGCCTTGCGGGATGGCAGTGTTCGGCTGGGTGCGGGCAAGGAGCGTGGCCAGCGGCTCGGAGTTGACCGCCATCACCAGTCTGATGATGTCGCCAAGGCGACGGCCTTTGTCTTGCAGCAAAGCGCCTTCCAGGCCTTGCAAAAGCATGAAGGCCCGTTCCGAGCGGGGCAGTGCCAACAGAATCGGCCGCCTCCAGCTGCCGTGACAACCATCCTGTTCGACCGCAGCGAGCAGCGACAACCAACGTTGTCCCGTCGCGTCGGCTTCGAGGGCAAGCCTGGCTGCGATCTCTAGGCTGCGTGTCAGGGCGCCGGGAATGGGCTGGGCCAAAGCCAGCGCCTTCAGACGGGCGGGCTCGTCTTCGAGCAGCATGCCGAGCGTCCAATCGCGCTGCACGTCGTGGCGAAAGGTGATGGTTGCGCCCTGCCGCACTTCGCGCAGGCCTTGCAGGTGGAGCAACTCGGTGACGATGCTGGCGTCGAAGTCGTCAACTCGAAACGCCGCCTGCCCGGGATGCGCAAGAACCTGAGTACCCAAGGCGCGCAGAATTTTCAGGCGTGCCAACCGTCCGTCGTCGTTACGGCCGCCACCGTAGCGCCACCAGGCCTTGGCCAAGTCGGTTTCGCTGGCGAGGCCGACTGCGGAGTGCGGTTGCGCTGCGGTCAGCTCGACGAGCTGGGACAAATAGAAAAGATTGCGGGCAATGGCGCGGGCCGGGTGCGTGCTGTTGAGCAAGGCGGACAGGGCCGGGTTGCCGGCTGCCAGCACGGCTGTCTCAGCGTCGCTGATCTCCTCGATCAGCAGTGGTGCCATGCCCGCGGCGACAAGTTCCTGCGGCAGCTTGCTCTGCCAGGCGTCATTGCGGGCACGGCTAGTGACGACGGCCCGCCATCCAGGGTTGGCGAGCACGCCACGCAGCAGATCCGTGATGGTGGCCCATTCGCCGTCGTCATCGAGCTGGTCGATGTTGTCGACGAAGAGAGTGGCGGCCCCGCCGCACCCGAGCTCGTTGAACAGCTCGTCGCGTGTGATGGCGCCGGGACAGCCGAGCACGTTGGCCATGGCCAGCCATCCGCCGGCAATGATGCGGCCGGGCGCGAGCACGATAGTGGAGCCTTGCGGCGCCAAGCGCTGGGCAAGGTGCTTGATCACCGCAGACTTGCCGACGCCGGCCTCGCCGTGGATCACCACCAGGCGGTGGGCATCTAGCAGTGTCTCGCCGCGCGCGACTGCCAAGGTGCGCGACAGGCGCACGCCGCCAACTTGATCCTTGATGTCGCCTAAAGCGTCCTGCGCCGCAGCGGCCAGCTTGGCGTTCACGTTGCGCAGATCGGCGGGCTCGCCAAAGCGTAGGCCGTACTGCTTCTTCAGCCGCCGCTTCAGATCTACGCGGTCGATATCGCCGCCTGCCCGAGCCAGATCCAGCGCGGTTGCCTCCAGGATCGGCCAAAGCTCGGTGGCGCGGGCGGCGTGTTCGGGCACCAGCGCGATGCGCCCGCGCTCGCGGGCGCGATGTTCATAGTCGGAGCCCGGTGTCTCGAAATCGAAGACCAGAATGTTGAAGCGACGCAACAGGCGCCACACTGTGTCGGGATCGCTCGGCGCTCCCGCGGCCACCAGGTTTTCTCGGAACACGGTGACGAAGTCGCGCATGGGGTCGGATGCGAAGCCGTCGAGGTTGATGTTGGCGTCAAAGGTTGCGGCATCGCATTGCTGGCGGGCCCAATGCAGCACTTCCTGGCACGCCTGCTCGATGCGTGTGGTGGAACGGGCGATCGCAACGGCCAGCTCGTAGCTGGTCGAGATAAATTCCGGTTTTTGCGCCGCCAGCCACATGCGGCGCACGATATCCCTGAACTCTTTGTCGGAGCGCGTGAAGGCGAGCGTGCGCTTGGCCTGAATCTCAAGCGTTGCTGATGATCCGTCGGCGCCAATCGCCTGGACGATCACATCGTCCATTGGCCGCCCAGCCGTAGCCTGTTGGAATTGCACCCGCTGGGGTAGTGCCCCAGGTAAGCCGCGTGGCTCGCTGTTGGCGGCCAGTGCCAGCAGGTAGTAGGCCCCGACCTTGGCTTCGAAGCACGGTCCGGCGTTGCCCGTGGCTGCGGGTGGGGAGATATGCGGGCGCGTCGTTTTCTTCTTAACCACGATGCATGATGTTCGGGGTCTGTTCGGCAGGCAAGCCAATTACCGCCGGCGGTCGAAGCTTGGCCTGTGGACGGACCGGAGGGCGAACACAAGCTCCGAGCGACGGATCTTGATGCTCAGCCGTGGATACGTGCCATCACGGCTTTAGGGCGTCGGGACGCAATTGACGCTTTTTCCGGGCGCGAGCCATCCAGCGCAAATGCGTCTCCTCATCGTCCTCGCGAAACTCTAGCCGCGAGCGCGCGCGCCCAGCTGGATCGGGATAGAACCTGCGATTGCGCGCCTTGCTGAGGCCTACTGCAGCGGCTGGCCTACGTCGGCACCACGCGCGCAGCTGAGCAGGTGCGCTTGGCCGAGCAGGCGATTGTGGCCCGACGAACAGAGAACGAAGACTCCCTAATCCGAAGCGCAATTAGGGAATCTGGCGAAATTTCCCAGCGATATCAGTATCGATTTGGAGGGATGGCGCCCCGTAGGGGAATCGAACCCCTGTTTTCAACGTGAGAGGCTGACGTCCTAACCGCTAGACGAACGGGACCGCGCACGATTGCAGTCTATAGGTGAGGCGCGAGCGGGGATCAAGTATCAGGACGGCGGGCAAGGACGCAGCTGTCGCCTGGCTCGGGCACGAGCGACCGCAAGCATATCGGGACCAGGACGTGGCATCGCGCGAGAAACTCACCGTCGGCGAGACCGAGGCCGGCCAACGCCTGGATCGCTTCCTGGCGCTGCGCCTGCCAGACCTCAGCCGCTCGCGCCTGCAGGGGTTGCTGCGCGCGGGCGAGGTTACGCTTGCCGGGGTGCCCATCGCGGCGCTTGGCGGCAAGGTGAGGGCCGGCCAGACCTACGAGGTGCACGTGCCAGCACCGGTTGCGGCCGAGCCGAAGCCCGAGGCGATCCCACTGGTGGTGGTCTACGAGGATGCGCACCTGATCGTCATCGACAAGCCGGCAGGCATGCCGGCGCATCCCGGCGCCGGCCACGCCTTCGGCACGCTGGTCAACGCGCTTCTCGCTCATTGCGGGGACAGCCTATCTGGCATCGGCGGCGTCAAACGGCCGGGCATCGTGCACCGCCTCGATAAGGATACGACCGGCCTGCTGGTGGTGGCCAAGACGGACGCCGTCCACCAAGCCCTTGCGCAGCAGTTTGCCGCACACGGTGCCGACGGCAAGCTCGAGCGCGGCTACCGGGCATTGGTGTGGGGCGTCCCCGAGCGCCCCCGCGGAGCGGTGGACGCGCCCCTCGGTCGCAGCAGCGTCAACCGCACCAAGATGGCCGTGGTTGCCGCCCAGCGGGGCCGGCGGGCGGTGACACACTACAGCGTGCTGGAAACCTTCCCTGCGGGTGCCCCCAAACCGCTAGCGAGCCTGCTGCGCCTGACCCTGGAGACGGGCCGCACGCACCAGGTGCGCGTGCACATGGCCCACATCGGCCATCCACTGCTGGGCGACATGACGTATGGAGCCGGCTACAAGGCCAGTGCGCGCAAGCTCGGACCCGACGCGGAGGCTGCCCTCGACGCGCTCGGCCGGCAGGCGCTGCATGCTGCGGAACTGAAGTTCGAGCATCCCGTTACCGGAAAGCGGCTTGAGTTCGAGAGCCCGCTGCCGGACGACATGGCCCATCTTGTCGCAGGCCTGAGGGCAATCCGCAGTCGGTAGGATTACGGATTGTCCATGTCGCTGGTCGGGCGCACGGGAGACGCAGACGGAAGCACTGGGAACACAGACGGAAATCGAGCCGGTTCACCGTTTATCCACTATCCCGTGAGCGAGCGTTATCGGCGGCACACAGCAACGTGGTTTGTTCGTGACGGGCCGAATGGGATATCGCCTCTGTGCCGCCAAGCTTGAAGCCCAGGCTGCAACGTGCTGGAGGCCCCAGTTAGCAAGAGGGAGCCGACGCCTTAGAACCCCGAAGCGTCGGCCGAAACACAGATGGTTACGAAAGCACTTCCGAGTGTCGTCGGCGGAGCCGGTGGGCTCAGCCGCTACCTCGAGGAAATCCGCAGGTTCCCGATGTTGGAGCCGGCGGAGGAGTACATGCTCGCCAAGCGCTGGCAGGAGCACGGTGACTCGGACGCCGCACATCGTCTGGTCACGTCGCATCTGCGGCTGGTGACCCGCATCGCCATGGGCTATCGCGGCTACGGACTGCCGATCGGCGAGGTCATCTCGGAGGGCAACGTGGGCCTCATGCAGGCCGTCAAGCGGTTCGAACCCGACAAGGGCTTCCGGCTGGCGACCTACGCCATGTGGTGGATCCGCGCGTCCATCCAGGAATATATCCTGCGCTCGTGGAGCCTCGTGAAGATGGGCACCACGGCCGCGCAGAAAAAACTGTTTTTCAACCTGCGTCGCATGAAGGGTCAGATCAAGGCGCTCGACGACGGCGACCTCAGGCCCGACCAGGTCAAGCACATCGCCACCAAGCTCGGCGTGCCCGAGGAGGACGTCGTCTCCATGAACCGGCGGCTGGGCGGCGACGCCTCGCTGAACGCTCCTGTGCGTGCGGATGCGGAAGGTGGCGGCGAGTGGCAGGACTGGCTGGTCGACGACACTCCCGACCAGGAGCAGCGCCTCGCCGAATCCGAAGAGCTGTCCCAGCGCAAGGCGTTTCTCGCCAACGCACTGTCGACGCTCAACGATCGCGAGAAGCGCATCTTCGAGGCGCGGCGGTTGACCGACGAACCGGCCACTTTGGAGGATCTGTCCGCCGAGTTCGGCGTTTCCAGAGAGCGTATCCGCCAGATCGAGGTGCGCGCCTTCGAGAAGGTGCAGTCGGCCGTGCAGAAAGCGGCCAAGCGGTCCGAGGATCGCACGGCGGCGACTGTGCACTGACATCGGCGACGGGCGCGGCGGCGGACGTACAAGGGCGTAATCCCCGCGCCCTTTGTTGCAAGACGCCGGCGAAGATACTTGGCCTCGGTTGCCCCGCAAATCTTTGGATGGCGAGCACAACCGCGTTGCCGCCGCGCCAGGACGCGGAGTAAACGTTTGCCTGCCCCCGGCGTGCAAGCCAAAGCGCCGGCTTCGGCATCGATCCAGATATGTTGGCTTCGAGATGCCTAGCCATCGCCATGGCATCCCGAGGAGGGGAGATGAAGTTTGAATTCCTGGTGCTGGACGCTCGGCTCGACGACCGCAAGAGCGGTGATCTCGAACGGGACCTCAACAATCTCGGAAGCGAAGGTTGGGAGCTGGTGGCGACGTTCGGGCTGCATAACGGGACCTTCGTGATGCAGCGGGTGGTCGCCGAAGCCGCCGTGCCCAAGGCCAAAGCCAAGAAGTCGTCCAGCGCCTGATCGTTTCGGCCGCCGCATGCGACACGAGCCGCATGAAGGCCCGCACTGGCTGGATATATCGTGAAATTCGCCGCGCTTGGGGATCAGGCGTCGCGAGCTTCGATCACTGCCGCATCGGGCCGTCGATGGTTTCGACGGTGGCTCTCATCCTGGAGGCCGAGGCGGCAATTCCTTGCATCGCTGGCTTCGCTCAGAACGAGCTGTCGGGCTGTTTCAGGAATTCGGCCTCCTCGGCGGTCGTGGTGCGGCCGAGGATGGCGTTGCGGTGTGGGAAACGACCGAAGCGTTGGATGATGTGGCGGTGGGCCTCAGCGTAGCGCGTCAGCTCCGGATCGCCCAGACTGGATATGAGTTCGACGCTACGCGCCTGCAGGTCGAGATTTTCGCTGTGCTCGAACGGGAGGTAGAGAAACAGCCGCTGGTCCTTGCTCAACCTGGCCGCATAGCCTTTGGCGATGGCCGCGGCGGCGACGGCAAGAGCTTTGGCATCGCTCGCGAATGCGCGCGGGCTCCCGCGAAACATGTTGCGGGAGAACTGGTCGAGCACAAGGACGGCCGCCAGGGCGCCCCGTGCATCGTCGAGCAGGGCGTCGTCCGGCGTCTCCGCTACACGATCATGCAAGACAAGGAAGCGGGTCCGTATACGCTCGTCAATGGCCGCATCGGCCTTGAACCATTGCTGGCTGCTCAACTCTCCGAACCAGAACTGCAGCACCGCTGCCGCCCACATTGGCGAGGTGCCGAGCAAGCCGGGATCGCCTTCGACGGAGTTGGACATGACCGAGAACAACCCTTCTCTTCAATAGAATTAAAGGCCGCGGGCATGTACCGCGGTAGCCGTTGGCCGAACGTGTGTGCCGCGCGTTTCCTGTTGCCGCCTGGGTGCCAAGGAGACGACACCAAGGAAACCCGATTTTGGCCAGCTTCGATGTCTGCATTGCGGCTGTCATCGGCGCGACGCCCGTAGCTGTCTCCCAGCCAAGCCAGACACGATGCGGCAAGGCGAGGGCAGCGGCGGACCAGGCGCCCGCGGACAAAGAGCAGCAGGCCGATCAGCGTCACGGTCGTCGCCGCGGCGGCAGGTCCAGCCGCGAAGCGCACGTCGAAGCATGGCGAGCAAACCTCAATGTCCAGAAGGACACGGGCAAGGTGTGCGTCCGGCACCTATAACGTCAAAGTCGACCTGGGCCGAGGTCAGGTTCGCGGGCGAGCACCCTACGTGGACCTGAACCTCCGCAGGTTGCTCGCCGCGTCGCGTCGTTTTACTTCTTCGCCGCGATGGGCTGTGTGGCGCCCGGCTCCTCGACTGTACGCACCACGCTCGACGTCGGCCGGTCGGAGCCAACAGTCGCGCCCTTGATCTCGTGTTTTGCAGCGTCGTCCCACTGCGCCAGCGTGCTGAGCGGCGCCTTGGCCCGCATGAAGACGACCTTGTAGCCCTTGGTCTTCAGCTCGCCGAGCAGGGTGGGAATGGCCGTGGCGGTGGCCTGCTGGAAGTCGTGCATCAGGATGATGCCCTTGCCCTTCTTTTCCAGTTTGGTCATGACCGACTTGATGACGTCCTCAGGCTTGCGCATCTTGAAGTCGAAACTGTCAAGGTCGTGCGAGAAAATCGCGATATTGCGCGTGCCGAGATAGGCGAGTTCCTCCTCCGAAGCCTGAAGGAAGGGGAAACGGAAGAAGGGCGAGGGGTTGGCTCCGAGCGCCAGTTTGACGGCGCTGAATCCCTTCTCGATCTCCTCGACGGCCTTGTCGCCTTTCAGCTTGCCGAGGTTGGCATGCGACCAAGTGTGGCCGCCGACCGAATGACCGGCCGCCGCAACCTCTTTGAGAATCTCGGGATGCCAGAGGGCGTGCTTGCCGATGGGGAAGAAAATTGCCTTCGTGCATTGATCGGCAAGGGCTTTCAAAACCGCCCGGGTGTTGTTGGGCCAGGGGCCATCGTCAAAGGTCAACACGACCTCATTGAGCAGCAAGAAGTCGTGCATCTTGTACTGCTCGAAGCCGAAACCCGGACCGCCGGTCGTGTCGATCTCGACCGTCCGTGCTACCCCAAGGGCGTTCGGATTGGCGCACTGGGTGCCCTGGGCCAGAGCCGAAGAGGCGCCCGCCGCCATGCCAACGACCAATAGAGCCGTAACTGCCGCCCAGTTGCGCATGCCATCCTCCCGTGACGACCGATCGTCGTGAATCAGGTCTATTCAGAAAATCTGCAGGGAACTCCGCTGCGTATGCAAGCTCCGCGTGCCGTGGTCAGCCTGAATTTCTCTGGCTGCGCCGTGGCAAACACAACTTTATCAGCGCCCTTTTACCAAATAGTTCTGGCGTTGTGCATCGCAGGTGGACATAATTCTACCACGTGGCGATGATCGGTTGGCATTCCTTCACGGCAATCCAATCACATCGGGGCACCCATGTTCACGCGTAGCGCTACGGCCGAGCCCAAGTCGCTTGAGCCCGTAAACAGCAATTCCAATAACGTTGGGCTTAATATGCAGCAGCGCCGGCCCGTCTCGACCGAAAACGCCACCAAATCGGTGATTGGCAACGATCTCAAGATCATCGGCCAGGGCCTGAAGATCATCAGCCAGGGCACCCTGCAGGTGGATGGCGAAGTCGAGGGCGATGTCCGCGGCAGCGAGGTGATCATCGGCGAGAAGGGCAAGGTCACGGGTACAGTGGCGGCCGAGCGCGTCATCGTTCGCGGCAAGATCGCGGGCGTGATACGCGGCGTGACGGTGGCGCTGCAATCCTCATCGAAGGTCGAAGGCGATATCCATCATATGTCGCTGGCCATCGAGCAGGGTGCGGAATTCGATGGCCGCTGCCGGCGTCCGGGCGATGCTGCCGAGCTCAATCTTGATCTCGATGCGGGCCGGGCGAATTAAATTCGGCTTTTTGGCGGCCCGTTGAGCAGTGCATGTCAGCGGCATCTGGCCGCTTTGCTGCGAATCGGGTCGATGCTAGACTTATATCGGTTCAACAACGGGAAGGAGGTGATCCAATGTCGAGTGGGATCTTGATGTCGGCGATGACGCTGAAGCTTGATCGCGCCTACGTTGGAGCAACCTCCAGCGAGACCTGAGCGAGCCTTGAGAGCCACAGGACCCCTGTCAGTGGGTCCAGTGTGCAGAACGGGTCATCCGCCGCCGATCTCACGGGGGCCGCCGATTTGGCGGCCCCTTTGTTTTTGTCATTTCCTAGCTGCTGGAAGCCCTTAGACCGGGCCGCCGTTGTGCCGCTGGCGTAATTCCAGGCAACCGGAGATAATTGCCACGGGCGGGATTGCGAGCGAGGGGAACCCCATGACGGGCGCGCGTACTTTTGTTGCCATTGTGTTTGTGCTGCTTGGCCTATCGTTCATCGCCTCCACGGCCCTGCTGATCCACGAGTTCCAGCCGGTCGACTGGTTCGGCATTCTTGCCACCCATAGCTATCTCTTCTTCTTTTTTCCGGTACTCGGCATTCTGGCGCTGGTTGCGTTCTATCTGCCATCCGTCGTCTTCACTCATCTGTATTGGCACCATCTCCGCTACGGGAAGCTGCGCTTTCTGGCCGGCCTGGTGGTGGTCGCCGCCGCGGCCATCGGCTTTGCCAAGTATCTCGACAAGCAGCCGCGCTCGATCTGGGAGGCAACTCCAGCCGCGCTGTCGGCCGACAAGGGCGATCAGGCCAGCGGCCGCGCGCCGATCCTCGAGGCGATGACGGACGTGCGCGAGAAATCGCAGGCCCGCATCGGACTTTCGAGCTTCGCCCGCCCGTGCTCACCCGACCCGCTGCTCGAACTGCCGGAGGAGATGAGCAAGGAGCGCTATTGCTTCCCGGCCAAGGCGCGCCTCAACGGCACCGCCTGTTGCGCGGTGCAGGCGAAGTTCACCGAGGCCCTGGGGCAGCTGCAGGAGAATCCGAGCACCCGCTCGCTCTCGGGCCAGCTCGACGGCTGGCTGTTCCTACCGGTCAAGGTGTTCTTCGTGCTGATCGTGGTGGCAATCGGCCTGCTGCTCGCCGTATGGCGTGACCGCATCGACAAACACTATCGCGAGCTCGTCCCGCAGATCGAGCGCGGCGTCATCATCGGCGGCTTCGCCATGCTGTTCTGGCCGGCGATGGACTATGGCTACCAGCAGACCGCCAACGTCCTGTTCGGTCGCGCGGGTGCCGGACCGCAATTCCGGCTGAGCCTGGTGATCGCCCCGTGGGCGCTGCTGCTGCTGTTCTATTTCCTGCGCCGGCTCGGCAAGCAGGGGGAGATGATCGGGCAGATCTCCGGCGTCATTGTCGCGGCCGTCGCCGTACTGCGCTACGAGCAGCTCAACGACTGGGTGGGACGCCTGTTCGGCAGCGGCATCGACGCAAGAATGATGACCGCGCAGGCAGTGCTGGCCGTGCTTGGGCTGATTGCTCTGTTCTCCTTCAAGAACCTCGGGCGCAGCGCCTGACGAGGAGGGCATCGCCTCAGCGGGGCGTGGAAGCGATGCCTCGTCCGCCAGGTGGCGAAGGCTCGAACGCGGTCAGCGCGCGATCTCGCGCACGACGCGTTCCAGGCCCTTGGTGATGCGCGCCAACCTCGTGTAGTCGACTTTGTCCGGCGTATCGGTCGGCTGGTGATAGTGCGGATAACGGAAAGGCGCCGTATCCGTGAGCATGATCGCCGGAAACCCGTATTTGCGGAATGCCCAGTGGTCCGACCAACCGATGCCCGGGATCGCATCCGGCGCCACCCCGCCGATGCTCGGAAACGCGGTATGCTTGCGAAAGGAGCCGATCACCTCGTGCAGGAACGAGCGCGAGGCCGGGAGGCCGACGAAGGCAATGAAATTGCCGACCGAGGGATAGATCAGGCCGAATGGCGGCGGGAACTCTTGCGACCCGGGCTTGTCTGAGAAATAGCCCATGGTCTCGAGCGAGATCATGCCGCGCACGCGCTCTCCATGCTCCGAAAGCAGCTTGGCATAGCGCCAGCTTCCCATGTCCGGCGTGCGAAAATATGGAGGCTCCTCGTTGACGAACAGCACGAAGCGGATGCGCATTTTATCGGGCTTCCAGTCCTTCAGCAGCCGGACCAACTCCAGCGTGGCGGCCACGCCCGTGCCGTTGTCGTTGGCACCGGGCGCATCATCGCAAGAATTGTAGTGGGCACCCACCACCAGCGTCTGCGTCTTGGTGGACGTGCTTTGCGGCTCGCGAATCGCCTCGATGTTGCGCACAAGGCGGCCGGCAACGGTGAAAATCTGCCGTTGGATGGGATAGCCCTGCTCCTCCAGAGACCGCTCGATGTACTGGGCCGACCGCTCCAGGGCCGCGTAGTGTTTGATGTTGTGCGGCTCGCTGGCGACGGCCGTCACGTGCGTCCTGAGCCGCGTCGCGATATTGCGCTCCTCGGCGGTCGGGTCCGGCAGCGGGCCCTCGTGCGCCGTTCCGGGTACGGCCAGCGCGTACCAGGCGCCGAAAGCGATGGCTGCAATTGGCAGCAGGATCAGAATGGCTGCCCACGTGGTCCAGGACATTCGTACCGGTCTTGCTTTGCTCATGCCGGCTCGGTCCTCAAATCGGAAACCAAAGATGACCCGGCATAAACGCCCCCCCGACACTATGCATGAGCATGCGCTGCAATCGTTGCGCGCTGTCACCAATGCGTCATGCATGGATGATAGGTGCCGGACATGCAAAAATCATCCTCTGAAACTCGGCGCGACAGGGGCAGCGTAGCTAGTGCCTCATCTATCCTCGACGCCCGATAGGCATGCCGTGAGCTAAGGCAGCCGCATCAGAGGCTCGCCCATGCGGATGGTGGTGCCGACAGTTGCGTTCTCGCATAGCACGAAGCCCTTGGGCGCCAGCACGATGATCGTCGAGCCATGCTCGAACCAGCCCATCTCTTCACCCCTCCGGAACGGCGTTCCACAAGGCATCACATGCGGGTCGCCGCGCCGAGGATCGACCACCATGTCGAGGAATTGCAGGCGGATGCCGGCCACCAGAATGGCGGCCACCGGCACGAGCGTGACCATATGACCGGTCGACTGCAGCCGCGTGCGAATGAGGGCGCGCTCGTTCTTGCAAAACAGGTTCCTGACGCGCTTCAGCGCGATCGGATTGACATTCCAGGCATCTCCCCAGATATGCGTGACTTGCTCCACGCTGCAATCATGGGGAGCATGGAAGCGATGGTACATCGCCGCCGTCAGTCGCAGGGTGACGTAGCAGCCGTCCCTGTAGAACTCGACGAGATCACGGTCGACGAGCAGGTCTTCGAGCGAATATTCGGAGCCCTTGATCTGAAGCAACTCGGTTCCGGCGATCGTTCCGCCGGCGCCGACAATCGCATCGCACGGACTGACCAGCAGGCCAGGATCGGGGTCGATCGGCCGGGCGCCGTCCTTAAGCTCCCGGATGAAGCAGTCGCGCAGGCTCTTGAAATGCGTCGCCTTGGCCTCGCTCAGATCGAGGTCGCAAAACAGTCGCCAGGTGCCGATCGACAGATCGCGCACGATCGGCTGCTCGATGCTGCTGAACCAACCCACAATGCGGGTTGTCAGCCGCCTCGGGATGCGATTGGTGAGCAGAAAATTCAGATCCTCGTGCTCGGTGAGCTTGGCTATGAGGGATCGGACTGTCATGCAGCGTCACGCTCGCTCGCATAGGTAGGCAGAGAATGGATACGTTCTACACGACATGCGCCCTGTATGGGCTCGGCGCCGTGGGCCTTGGTGCCGCGCTGGCCAAGCTCAGATCGCGCCTGCAGCTGTCGAAGGCCAAGCACCGGTCGCTGGCCGGCCATTCGCGCATGTCGCGCCGGTTGGCTTCGCTGATCCCGTTCTACGAGTTCGACGAAGCACAATTCTTCCGTGCCGACAACGCGCCGGACGAAGTTGCCGCCAGCCGGCGCGCCGGTTTCATACGGTTGTCTCAGCTCTATCAGGAGCACTTCGCCAAGACGCGCCAGCTGACCACCGAGGTCAAGGAAAGCCTGTCCGATCTGCAGTTCACGTCCACCTATCGCGTGCCCTTCCAGTTCAGCCGGGTGGTGCGCGAGCACTTGAGTGCTGGATCGTTCTGGCAGTCGTCGGCCGGTGTTACGCTGACCGATCTCGACGGCAATACCTTCTACGACCTGACGGGCTCGTACGGCGTCAATCTGTTCGGCTACGACTTCTACAAGGCATGCATGGAGAAGGGCGCGGAGCGCGTGCGCGACCTCGGTCCCGTGCTCGGCGCTTATCATCCCCTGCTTGCCTACAACGTGGCGCGTCTCAAGCACATCTCCGGCCTCGACGAGGTGTCGTTTCACATGTCGGGCACCGAGGCGGTCATGCAAGCGGTGCGCTTGGCCCGCTATCACACACGCCGCTCGCATCTGGTGCGGTTTTGCGGGGCCTATCACGGTTGGTGGGGCGATGTGCAGCCAGGGGTTGGCAATCCGCTGCCGGCGCGCGAAACCTACACGCTGAAGGAAATGTCGGAGGACACGCTGCGTGTGCTGCGCACGCGGCGCGATATCGCCTGCGTGCTCGTCAATCCTCTGCAGGCACTGCATCCCAATGCGTCGGCGCCGGCCGACTCGGCGCTGGTGGACAGCTCGCGCAGCGCTGCATTCGATCGCCAGGCCTACTCCGCCTGGCTCAGGGAATTGCGTGCGGTGTGCGATGCGCGGGGCATCGTGCTCATTTTCGACGAGGTGTTCGTCGGCTTTCGGCTGGCTCCGGGCGGGGCGCAGGACTATTTCGGCGTGCGCGCCGACCTCGTTACATATGGCAAGACGCTGGGCGGCGGCCTGCCGATCGGGGTGGTCTGCGGCCGCAGCCATCTCATGAAGCGCTATCGGGATGATCGACCGGTCGACGTCTGTTTCGCGCGTGGAACGTTCAACTCGCACCCGTACGTGATGGGGGCGATGTACGAGTTCCTGCAGCGCATGGAAGAACCGGATATCCGGGCGCTGTACGACAACCTCGACGAGATTTGGACCGAGCGGGCGCATGGCCTCAATCAACGTTTGCGGGACGAGGGCTTGCCGGTCCAGGTCGTCAACATGTCGTCGATCTGGACCGTCATCTACACGCAGCCGTCCCGATACAACTGGATGCTGCAGTACTACCTGCGCGGTGAGGGACTGGCGCTCAGCTGGATCGGTACCGGCCGCCTGATCTTCAGCCTGAACTACACGAACGAGGAGTTCCAGGCAGTTGCCGACCGCTTCGTCGGCGCCGTGCGGACCATGCATCAGGACGGATGGTGGTGGGCCGACGCAGGCGTTCAGGAAACGCCGATCAAGCGGCAAATCCTGCGCGAAATGCTCTCGCAGGTGCTGACTGGTCGGCCCCGCCAAGCCGCGCCACTGAAGCCGGCTTCGGCAACCTAGTGCGCGACAGGCTCGCAAGGGAGGCACCACTTTCGGGCCTCCCTTTTTCCTGCAGCGTGCTTGCGCCAGGATGACGATGCGCGCCGCAGTTAGCCGCGCTCGCGTCCCGTTGCCGGCATAGCATCCTCAGCATCGAGGTGATGTTGTCCGTGCCGCGGGTCGATCAGCTCTCCGCGCGCCAGATACAGCGGCGCCTTGTAGTAGAGCTTGATGTCGTGGAACGGGTCGGTGAGGATCTTGGTCGCCCAAACCAGTCCGGTCTGCACGTCCTTCAGGAAGAACAGGTGCACGGTGCGGAAGATCAGCCCGCCGACGCCGATGGCCAGCCACATCAACGCGACGTTGTTCAGGAAGCCCATGCCGTCGGTGTGCGGCTCGAAGATGCCGAACAGCGTCGGATCGATGTAGAGGGCAAGCGGCGACAGCGCCCAGACGGTCATCAGTACGACCTTGCGGCGGAGATTGAAGCCGACCTTGATCTCCTCCTTGTGCTCGTGGGTGGCATGATTGATTTCGTCGTAATCCCTCGGCTCGAAGAAGAAGTGGCCGGCCTGCCGGCTGGTCATGCCCACCAGCCACCCCAGCAGCACCGCCGTCGCCGGGCTCTTGAAGACAATCACATAGGCGCAGACGAAGCTCATGGCGCTCAGCAGGTGCAATGACTGGTTGATGCGGCTGTGGTGGTAGTAGCGATGATCGTCCCACCGTTGCTCGCGCAAGGCTTCCAGAAAGCCATTCATCTGCTCGGTTCCTTCATAGTTGAGCGTTTATGTAGGCTGCACTCAGACGACATTGGTTGCTTCAAGCCGCCCGGCGCCGGCGGCGGCTGCCGTCTTGCCGAAGCGGATCAGCGAAAAATGCCCGAGCGGCGGTACCGGTTGGCGCTCGATCAGACGCACGTTGTGCTTGGTCCGGGCTGCCCACTGGGCGAATCGTTGCCAGGGAAACTCCGAGCGCCAGCCGAGCTTGGTGGCCAGCGGCTGGAACCATTCCTCGAACTTGCGCCGGGCGCCGTCTTCCGCTCCTACGCGGTTGATGATCACGATCTCGCCGCCCGGTTTGAGGACGCGCGCGAACTCGTCGAGGGCCGCCTCCGGATGCGGAACCGTGTTGACCACGTAGTGGGCGACCACGACGTCGAATGACGCATCGGGAAAGTCGAGATGCTCAGCGTCCATGATCGCCAGGCTCTCGACGTTGCTCAGTTGCCGCTCGGCAACTTTTTGGCGGGCCTTGCGCAGCATCTCCTCGGAGAGGTCGATGCCAAAGATCCGGCTGTTGCGGGAATAGTAGGGAAGCGACAGTCCCGTGCCGACGCCGACTTCAAGGATGCGCCCACCGACCCGATCGCTCGCTGCGATCGCTGCGCGTCGAGCCCTGGCGAAAACCCGGCCGAACACGAAGTCGTAAATTGGAGCCCATCGCGCATAAACTCGTGTGACCGCCTGCCTATCGATATCGACTGTCATTGCCCGTCGTGCCCATTGCCGGTGTGAATACTGGCGACATCCGCCCGTTGTTCAGTCGTGGTCACAGCGCGCACTGGGGTACACGCTCCATACTGACGATCCCGTGGTTGGAAAACTCTGCCTGCCCCGTAACTCGGCAGGCTGACGATTGCGCGTAGCATGCACAAGCATGGCGATGCTTTTAGGCATGTTGGATGACAATTTGATGTCGTCACATGCGCTCAAAGTGCGCGATGCGCCGCGGCTGCAACACGCCTGTCGCGCTGTACTGGAAGGATGGCCGGGGCAATTCGCTCACCGACGCCAGCGTCAGGGGGACAATCCAAGCATGCGAATGCCAGAAGCGCGGTCCGCGCTGTCGCGGAAGACCCGCGCCAAGTTCGGCTGGAATTGGATTGGCCCCGTCATCAGCGTGCTTATGATCGCAGGTGCGCTGTTCATCCTGTGGCGGCTGCTGCGCGATGTGAATATCGACAAGGTCGTCGCGGCCATCATGAGCACACCACCGCAGGCAATCCTGTCTGCCAGCGCCTTTGTGGCCGCCGGCTACGTCACCTTGACCTTCTACGACTACTTCGCCCTGCGCACCATTGGTCGGCGCGAAGTCCCGTACCGCACCGCGGCTTTTGCCAGCTACACCAGCTACACCATCGGCCACAACCTCGGCGCAACTGTCTTCACGGCCGGATTGGTGCGTTTGCGCATCTATTCGGCGTGGGGATTGGGCATCGTCGACGTGGCGAAGATGGCCTTCGTGACCGGGCTGACATTCTGGCTCGGCAATGTGGTCGTGCTTGGCATCGCCCTGGCCTATGCGCCTGAAGCTGCGGCTGCCGTGACGCAGCTGCCGGCCTGGGTCAATCGATCGATCGGGATGGCTGCGCTCGCGACAATTGCCGCCTATATCGTGTGGCTGCTTCCGCGGCCCCGCGCCATCGGGCGCGACACCTGGCAGGTCACCTTGCCGGATGCTCGCCTGACCTTCGTGCAGATTGGCATTGGCGTGCTCGACTTTGCCGCGGGATCGCTGGCCTTCTACATGCTGATGCCCGTCCTGCCGGTCACGGACTTCGTTGTCGTGGCCGTCGTATTCGTGTCGGCTACGCTGCTCGGCTTTCTCAGTCACGCTCCCGGGAGTCTCGGCATCTTCGATGTTGCCACGTTGATTGCGCTACCGCATTTTCGGACGGAAGAGCTGCTGGCATCATTGTTGATCTTTCGCGTCCTGTACTTCGTTGCTCCGTTCGCGATCGCCGTGCTGATGCTTGGAGCACGCGAGCTGTGGTTGGCCCAACGAGCGCGTGTGCTTTCCCGCAAAGGTTGATCGCGCGCTGCTCAGGCAGCGACCGAGCGTTGTCGTTCGCATGTCATCGCCGCCGGCTTATGGTGCGGGCGCCCGCGCTAGTGCCCCGTGCCTGCAAAACGGTGGCGGGCGAACCCACTAAAAATGGAGCTGCCAAGGCGGCCGCCTAGACTGGTCCGTGGCGTGCATAGACACATTTGGTCAGGCGCGGAGAGGATCCGCGCTTGGCCATGCAGGGCGGGTGTCGCAAAACTCAGTTTGCCTTGGGGGCGAGCTGCTGCGGCATGGCGGGGCGCGCGCCGGTGCGCACTGCCTTGTGGGCCGCCGCCGCGCGGGCTGCCGCAGATTCGCTGATGCTGCCGATGTTGTTCAGAAAGAGCCCGGCAGCCTTGGCCCAGGTGAAGCGGAACGCATCCTCGCGCACCTTGACGCGATCCAGCGCCAGCGCAGCACGCGCAGCCTTGCCGAGGTCGTCGTTGAGAAAGCCACTCACACCCGGGTTAACGACATCGACGGGGCCCGTCACAGGATAGGCGGCGACGGGGACGCCGGTTGCCATCGCCTCGAGCAGCACGAGACCGAACGTGTCTGTCCGGCTCGGAAACACGAACACATCGGCAGAGGCATAGTGCGCGGCAAGATCCTCGCCGGTCTTGGGTCCGGTGAACGTTACCTCCGGGAAGCGGCGCTTGAGTGCCGGCAGATGCGGTCCGCCGCCAACGACGACCTTTTTCCCGGGCAGGTCCGCGTCCAGAAAGCCCTCGATATTCTTCTCCTTGGAGACCCGGCCGACGTACAAGAACACCGGTTGATCCGATCCGAACAGGCGCACACTGCGCGGACGATACAGCTCGGTGTCGACGCCGCGCGTCCACGGCATAAGCCGCTCGAAGCCCCTCCGGCGAAGTTCGGCTGCCAATGACGGCGTTGCCACCATGGTGCCGGCACCTGCGTTGTGGAAGCGGCGCAGAAGCGCATAGCTCCAGCTCGGGGGTATGGAGAGCAGCGCAGATGCATATTCGGGAAACTTGGTGTGATACGCGGTGGTAAACGGCCGGTTGTTGCGCAGGCAGAAGGAACGCGCCATCACCCCGACCGGTCCCTCAGTCGCCACGTGGATGAAGTCGGCCCGGGCGGCCTCGATCAATTCGTTGGCGCGCTTCCGGTTCGGGATGGCGAGGCGAATGCTGCGGTAAGCCGGGCAAGGCAGCGAGCGAAACTCGGAGGCCGAGAGAAATACGACGTCGGCGCCCTGCGCGCGCGCTTCGCTGGCAAGCCGCTCATAGGTGCGCACCACGCCGTTGAGCTGTGGGTGCCACGCGTCGGTCGCTACCAGAATTCGCATATGCTAAGCGGCTCCCTGCAGGCGAGGCGTTGGCGTTTCCGCCGGCTGCCGGTGGCGCATGACGTCGAGCCAGCAGACAATCTGCAGTCGCCCGTCGCCGCTCTCGGTGATAGCCGTGCAGTTCTCGACCCAATCCCCGCAGTTCAGGTATTGGATGCCACCCACACTCCGGCTGGCTGCATGATGGATGTGCCCGCAAACGATGCCATCGACGCCGCGCCGACGCGCTTGCTCGATCAACTCGTGCTCGAACTTGCCAATGAAATTGACGGCTGTCTTGGCCTTGAGCTTGAGATAGCCCGACAGCGACCAGGCTTCGAAGCCGAGGTGTCGGCGCACCCATTGTATTGGCGACTTCAGGCGCCGCACCAAGCCGTGGCCGCGATCCCCCATGAACGCCAGCCACTTGGCATAGCGCACAACGCCGTCGAACTCGTCTCCATGCACGACGAGCAGGCGACGCCCGTCAGCAGTCGTATGCACGCTCTCGTGCAGCACCTCGATGCCGTCGAGCGCGGTTCCACAGAACTCGCGCAACCCTTCATCGTGATTGCCCGGAATCAGCACGACCCTGCGAGCCGCTGCGCATCTTGCGCAGCAGCGTCTGGACCACCTCATTGTGGGCGGGAGGCCAGGGTGCGCCTCGCTTGACCCGCCAGAAGTCGATGATGTCACCAACCAGGTAGATCGTTTCGGCGTCGTTGTGTTGTAGGAAGTCCAACAGCACCTGGGCACGACAGGCGCGAGTGGCAAGGTGCAGGTCGGAGAGAAACAGAGTGCGGCTGCGCTGAAGTTGGTGCATCCCACGCATCTGAGTTCGCAGCAATCCGGCCACTGTGCGTCTCCGATTCGTCGCGTATATCGGCGAACCAAAGCCGACGCTCATTGCAATGGTGTGACGGTCGCAAATCCTGCTGTTAGGAAGGGTTCGGGCATCCCCATTCCATGCGCCACATCACATTGCGGTGGGTGTCCAGATGTGCGCAATTTTGAAGGTCACGGCGCCACCCAGTACGTCGCGGCCATGACAGCCGCGTGACTGCGGCCCGGCCGCCGGGTTGCCGAAAAGCGGCCTCCTCTCGCGCGACACCTGGGCACATCGTCCAGGGTTCCGGGGCTTTGGACAAAACCTGAGCCGCACGATATGGTTGCGCCACCAAATTGCACATGCTTGTCAGCCTCCGGAGAGTTCGTGGCGGCCTGTGCTCACGGGCAAAAGTGGGAGAAATTCCGTGACGCGACAAGCGATCCGCGCCGGCCGCGGGCAGGCAGACGCCGCTCGGACGATGGCGATATGGGCGTGCATCGTCGGCGTCCCGGCTATCGCCACGTTCACGTTGGTGCCTGAACTCGACCTTGTGGTTTCGCGTCAATTCGCGCTGGGGGAGAGCGACTTCTCCGGCTTGCACAGCAACCTGGCTCTGTTCATGCGCACCATGTTCAGGGCAATCTTCGTTCTGTGCTGTGCCGTTGCGGCAGCCGGTCTGGCGCTGGCCGTGTTTCGCCGCTCCACGCCCTTGCGCCTGCGCACGGGGCAATGGCTTTTTCTGGTCCTGTGCCTCAGCGTGGGGCCGGGTCTGGTCGTCAACGTTCTGCTGAAAGACCAATGGGGCCGCGCACGCCCTGTGCAGATCGTCGAATTCGGAGGGACCAAGGTGTTTACGCCTCCACTGGTCCGCTCCGATCAGTGCAGCCGCAATTGCTCGTTTGCGAGCGGCGAGGCGGCCAGCATGTTTACCGCCTTCTATTCGGTCGCGCTGATCGCGCCGCAATGGTCCGCGCCTATCATGATCGCCGGCACGGTGGCAGGTCTCGGCGCGGGCCTCATTCGCGTATCGCAAGGGGGACATTTCCTGAGCGACGTGGTGTTTGCCGGCGTGCTAATCGCGCTGATCTCGGCCGGATTGCACCGGCTGATCTTCGGCCGCATCGGCACGGGTGGGCTGGATCTGCTCTTGAGAGCCTACCCAAGCCGCGGATCCTGAGCCCGTAGATGCCCTCTCCTGGCGCCGGCACAGAGGCTGCAATAGTGCAAGACGAGCCGCCGTGGCTGGGCAGGCCGGCGCAGATCCTGTTGGCGGTCATCATCGCGCTCGGGTTGGCGCGCGTGCTGCTCGCGGCGTCGATCGGTCTGACGGATGACGAGGCCTACTACCGCCTGTGGGCGCTCGCCCCGGCGCTGAGCTACCTGGATCATCCGCCCATGGTCGCGTGGATGATTGCGGCCGGCCGCTGGGTGGCGGGCGACACGCCGCTCGGCATCCGCCTGTGCGCGGTGCTCACCGCGCTGCTGGGCCCCCTGATCCTGTGGCGCTCGGCGCACATCCTGTTCGGCTCGACCGTCGCGCGGCGCGCCGTGTGGATTGCACTCGCCATGCCGCTGCTGGCGGTCGGCGGCGTGATCATCACGCCCGACACCGCGTCCGTTCTGTTCTGGGGGCTTGCCGCGTGGGCGCTCGCAGAGCTTCTGACGTCGCGCAACGCCAACTGGTGGCTGGCGGTAGGCCTGTTTGCCGGTCTCGGACTGCTGTCCAAGTACACCAATCTGTTCGTTGGGGCCGGCATTCTGCTGTGGTTGGTTTGGGGGCCGGGCAATCTGCGCTGGCTGAGGAGCTGGCAGCTGTGGGCAGGTGGCGCAATCGCGTCCATGCTGACCTTGCCGGTGGTCGTCTGGAACGCGCAGCACGAATGGGCATCCTTTGGCAAACAGTTCGGCCGGGCCGCGCGCGGGCAGGGCTGGACGCTGACCTATCTGGCCGAGTTGATCGGCGGGTTTGTGGGCCTGGCAAGCCCCTTGATCGCGCTGCTCGCGCTGGTTGGATTGGCGCGCGCTATCTCGCTGGCCGCTCGGGAACGCGATCAGCCCTACATTCTGCTCGTAGCGGGTCTTGCTCCGCTGCTCGCCTACTTCCTGGTGCATGCGCTGCATGACCGCGTGCAACCCAATTGGCTCGCGCCGCTCTACCCGACGTTCGCCATTTGCGCCGCCCTTGCAAGTTCATCGGACGGCAGCCTCTGGCTGCGTCGGGTCGCAACTAGCGCGGTGCCCGTAGGATTGCTGTGCTCCGCGCTGATCTACGCGCATGCCCTGCATCCATTGCGCTTGACGGCGTACAGCAAAGATCCGAGCGCGCAATTGCACGGCTGGGCGGAGTTTGCGGCCGAGGTGGATGCGGTCCGCCGGGCGAATGGCGCCTGCTGGATCGCCACGTCCAGCTACGCCACGACCGGACAGCTCGCTTACCACTTGCGGGCGCAAGCTGCGGTAGTACAGCTCGATGAGCCGCTGCGATACGTCCACCTAGCTCCGCTCGATGCGCGGACTCGCGCCTGCCCGGCTATCTATGTGGAGCTGGAGCGACGGCACGCACCGGAATTGCTCAGCACGCAATTTGCAAGCGTGACCGCCTTAGGATCGCTCGAGCGCAAATATGCTGGCGGGGTGCCCCTCGCGCGCTACGTGCTCTACCTTCTGGCCAGCCCGCGTCCGTAGCCCGTCAGGCCGGCTGTTGCGCATCCAGACCGGCCTCAGCCGCCCACACGCGGTACGGGTGCCGAGCCAAACGGCTGTTGTAGTAGCGCTCCTGCCCGGTGATCTCGACGCCAAGCCATGCCGGCATCTCGACGTGGTCCCGCTCGTGGGCGAGTTCGATCTCGGCGAGTACCAATCCGGCGTTGTCGCCTTCGAACACGTCGATCTCCCAGCGCAGGCCATGCCAAGGCACATGATGCCGGACTTTCTCGATGCACGCGCCTTGCCGCAGCGACAGCAGGGCTTCGGCCTCGGCCAACGGTATAGGGAACTCGAACTCGAGGCGGCGCAGCCCAGCCTTACGCGACTTGATCGTCAGCGTGGCCGAACTTGTGTCGACGATGCGGACGCGCGTGGACAAGCCGCCGTCCTGGGCCAGATACGCCTGGCGCAGGCGCACGCAATCGGTGACCATTGGACGCCAATCGTCGCTACGCAGCAGGAACTTGCGCTCGATCTCAATTGCCATGTGCCGGGCTGTCTCTTGTCGGAAAGCGCCCAGAAGCTAGCCAAAGGCGCGGCTTCTTTCAACGTCGGCCGCCCTTTGTTAACACCCTGTTGAAAACATCATATCAACGCGACAGGCTAGGCGCTTGAAATCATGAGCGACACGACCTTCAGCTTAGGTGGTGCACCGGCTGCAGCCCGTATACGGGCGTCGGCAGCCCCGCCTGGCGCGCCTTGATCTGCAGCGCCAGGATCAGCGAGTAGAAACGCGCCTGCATCAAGTTGCCGCCATGGAACCACAGCGCCTCCTGCTGCGTCGGCTTCCACATGTTGCGCAGCTCGCCCTCCCACGGCCCGGGGTCTTTGGCGGTGTCGGAGCCGACGCCCCAGCACTTGCCGACCTTGTCGGCGACGTCCTGGCTGATCAGCTTGGCGGCCCAGCCGTTCATCGAGCCGTAGCCCGTAGCGTAGACGACGAGGTCGGCGGGTAGTTCCGTGCCGTCAGTGAGGACGACGCAGGTCTCCGTCAGATGCTCCACCGTCACCCGGCTCTTGAGCTTGATGCTGCCGTTGGCCACCAGCTCGCAGGCGCCGACGTCAATGTAGTAGCCCGAGCCGCGACGGATGTACTTGGCGTGGATGCCGGACCCGTCCTCTCCGAACGAGTACAGGAAGCCCACCGTGTCGAGGCGCTCGTAGAGATCCCGGTCACGATGGAGAATCTCCTGGTAGACCTTGGCGGCGCGGCGCGGCGCAACACGGTGCGGCAGCGAAGCGACGGTGAGGTCGGCGATGTCGGTGGTGATGCCCTTGGCCAGCGCTTCTTCCGAGTAAAGCGGGCCCTGGGCCAGTTCCATCAGCGATTCCGAGCGCGCCACCACTGTCGGCGAGCGCTGCACCATCGTCACGTCGGCGCCGTGCTCCCACAGGTCGGCGCAGATGTCGTGCGCGGAGTTGTTCGAGCCGATCACGACGCAACGCTTGCCAGCATAAGCCTCACCCGACGTGAACTCGCTCGAGTGACACTGCTCGCCGCGGAAGCGCTCCGCCCCGGGGAAGCGCGGCATGTCCGGCACGCCCGACATGCCCGGTCGCCAGCACCAGCTGCTTGGGACGCAGCGTGACGCTCGCACCCGCGCGATCGATGACAACCGTCCACTCCTTGCGGACTTCGTCGTACCGCGCGCTCCTGCACTCAGAGGACGTCCAAAGGTTCAGCTCCATCACCTTGGCGTACATCTCCAGCCAGTCGCCGATCTTGTCTTTGGGCGAGAACACCGGCCAGTGATCCGGAAAGGGTAGGTACGGCATGTGGTCGTACCAGACCGGGTCATGCAGGCAGAGCGACTTGTAGCGACTGCGCCAGCTGTCTCCGGCGCGTTTGTTTCTCTCGACGATGAGCGTCGGAACATCGAGGCGGCGCAGCCGCGCGCCCAGCGCCAGTCCGCCCTGGCCGCCGCCGATGATGAGGCAATATGGCTGCTGCGTGTAGCCTAGAGAGGCCTGTTCTTCCGTCCGTCGCTCCAGCCACGTCGTGCGTTTCCTGTGCACGCCGTGCTCGACGCCCTTATCACGCGCGGCACCACACTTCTCCTCGAAGCCCTTCAGTGCCTGAGCAGTCGTCAGCATGGTCCAGGCGCGATCGCCCTTGAGCCGAAGAAAACCCCTGCCCCGCGCGACTTTGGTCTCGAAGGTGAAGCGTGCCTCGGTGACGCCGCTCGCTTCGCGCGCCTCACCCTCGACGCGAAAGCTGTGCGGCCCCGCGTGGTCCAGAGTTTCTGAGAGGAAGGCCGCGATCTGCTCCTTCCCTTCCATGGTCTTGATGTTCCAGGTGAAGGCGATCATGTCGCGCCAGAAGCATTCGCCGTCATCGAACATGGCAAGCACAGTCGATACGTCGCCGCGTGCGAGCGCAGCCTCGAGCTCTCGCAGCCAGGCGACGGCGCGTTGATTGGCGTCGGCGTTACTCATGAAGTTCGGTTCGATCAGGAACGCGCTGGCAGGCCGAGCAGGCTGCGCGCCTCCTCGACGCTCGCAATTTTCCCGCCCAGCTCGCGAATGATGCGCACGGCCTTCTCTACCAGTGCGGCATTGCTCGGGGTGGGTGTGCCCCTGGCAATATGCACGGTGTCCTCCATGCCGATACGGCAATGGCCGCCGAGGATGAAGGCCTGCGCCAGCATGGGAAAGGCGTGCCGGCCGGGACCGAACGCCGCCCATTCGCAGTTCTGGGGCAGCAGCGACTTGGCGAGCAGCATTGCTTGCGGTGTCGAGGGCATACCGTACTTGATGCCGGTGACGATCTGGAACAGGGCCGGCAGCTTCAGCGTGCCGTCCGCCACGAGGTCCTGCGCCATCACCAGATCGCCGGTGTCGAACACCTCGAGTTCCGGCTTGACGCCGGCGGCATACATGCGCCCCGCCATGATGCGCAGGTTGCGCGGCGTGTTGATGACGGCGCCGCCGCCGAACCACATGGTGTTGAGGTCGAGCGTGCAGATCTCGGGCTTCAGCTCGACGATGTGCTCGGTGCGGATTTCGGGCGCCTTGAAGAGAGTGCCCGGCGCCGGCTTGGTGGGATCGTCATCGCTCGGGATGAAGCGTCCGCCGGGGCCGCAGGTCAGGTTGATGATCAGGTCGGTGCCGCTGCCGCGGATGCGCTGCACGACCTCGCGATAGTACTCGATCTTCATGCTGGGCTTGCCGGTGTCCGGCTCGCGCACGTGGATGTGGCAGATGGCGGCGCCGGCCTTGGCCGCCCCGATGCACGCATCGGCGATCTCGGCCGGCGTGACGGGAAGAGCCGGGTTGTGTTCTCGTGTTGGAAACGTGCCTGTGACCGCGCAGGTGAGGATGGTCGGTTTCGTATTGCTCATTCGCTCAGCTCCGGAGTGCACCTGCCTTGGCCTGTCGCTCGGTCTAGCATGATAGGGCGAATCCAGAACAGGTCATCCGGGCCTGTTCGCCCCGTCGGCCGATAGTCGATATCGGTCGCGATGATACCGGCGCTCGCAGCGTTGTCGACCCGGTTGGTCGATGGAAAGTCCTATTGCTGGCCGAACACTTTGCTCGTCCAATCGTCCTTCGCGCCGCGCGTCTTGCCAGCCTTTTTTGCCCCCGCAGGCAAAACAGCGGGCGCCAGGTCGGCTCCCGTGCCGACGACGACAAAAGGCGCCCAAGTGGAGGGATGAGCGGCCCAAGGGCGCTTGTCGTCGTTGATGAGCGCAAGCATGGCGCGGCGGAAACCTTCCGCCCTGCCGACCGTGCTGGACTTGCGCATCTCGGCGAAGGTGCGGCTCGTCAGCATCGTTGCTGCATAGGAATCGACTGGCCAGTGAGATACAAGCAGGGCGCGAGCGCCGGCGTAGAAGAACGCTCGCGCCAAGCCCGACAGGGCCTCGGCACCCGGCTCCTCGCCACCGGCGGTATTGCAGGCCGACAGCACCACCCAATCGGCATCGAGCTTCAAGAGCGCAACTTCGGAGGCGGTGAGCAGGCCGTCGTCCTCGTCCGTCGGCTGGTCCGGGGGAGACATGACCAGCGCAGGCTCGGCGCGTGCCTTGACGAACTGCTCCGTCTCGCCCGCGAGCAGGCCGTGCGTCGCGAAATGGATGATGCGATAGCGGCTGAGCGCCGCCTTCTTGACGGCGGTCTCGGTCATATCCCTGCCGAGCACGACCGCGCTCGGCACAGCGCCGAGACTGCGCGCCACGCACCTGAGCTCGTGCGCCGTGTCGGGCAGAGGACAAAGCTTGCGCACCTCGGTCACATTGGCCTGACCCTCGCGGAAGTAGCCGGCGACGGTTGGCAGGCCTTTCGCGCCCCGGACTGCGACGTGCTCGCTTGCCGCCGCCCGGTTCTCCTCGTCTGGACATTTGTCGGGGACGACGATTTGACCGCAGCTTGGTTGGCCAACCAGGACCGGGTCACCGTAGCCAAGGAACGGCTCGGGGGCCGCGGAACTCTTCGCAACCCGGCGCAGCGCGGCCAGACTTGCCACCGATGGAAGCACGCTGATCGGCTGGCGGATGCCAAGCCAGGCAGCGTGACGATAGTCGGCCAACTTGGCCGGGCCGGTGGTATCGGGCGGCTCCGTCACCAGCACGCTGAAGGGCAAACTCGTCAGCGGCCCCGAGGGCACAATGAGCAGCTGCTTGTCCTTGATGAGGTCTCGGACCGGACCGAACAGCGCCGTGTAGAGCTCATGGGCGCGAGCCAAGTCGAAGGGGAGGCGCCCGCTGCCCTGTTCGCTGCCTGCCGACCCCTGCAAGGCAGCCCGGCATTTCTCGGCGCTCTCCTGGTCGGACCACAGCGTGTGATCGAGCCCGCAACGCAGCGCCATGACGCTGTCAGCCAGAGCGCGCGTGCCCAAGGGAATGCTGTGCCATGTCTCGGTCTTCTTGGTGATGACCCAGGCAAGAGTTTCCTCCGGCAGCTGGCCGAGCTGCCGGATGTCCAGAAACAGGACCAGGGCTTCGTCGGCATTCAGCAACGCCTGGATGTCGGCGCTGGCCAGCGGCTTGGGGCTTGCCAAGCCGGCATACTCGGGAAACGTTCCAGCCAACTGGGTGTCGACGCGCTCGAGGCTCTTGTCGAGGTCGGCGATGGACGTGCGCAGCGCCGCCACTGCCGGGCCATCGCCCCGTCCCACGGCGGAGAGCAGGCGCTTGTCCTCGCTCTGTCGGCGCGCCACAAGATCCTGGCGCTCGCGCACCAAAACCGCCAGCGGCCCTTCGCCCTTGACGAAGCGGATGGACATCTGGGCCAGGGCATCTGCCGCCTCGGTCTGCAGCGCCCACTGTGCCAGCTCGAAGCCCTGCTCGCGCGCTGTGGCACTCTTTGCGTCGGCTCGATATATCGCGCGCGCATAGTGGCGCAACGACCAGGAGTTCCGTGTCAACGCGGCTTTCGCGAGACCGGCTTTGTCGCCTGCCTCGACGCCGCCGCGGCCGATCAAGATCGGTTTGGCGCGAGCGTACAACGCCACGGCCTCCGCCCAGCGGCCATCGAGAGAACGCAGCACGGCCAGATTGTTGAGATCGGTGGCCACCTGGAAATGGTCGGCGCCGTAGCTCTTCTCGTCGATGGTCAGCGCGCGGCTTACCAACGTCTCGGCCTCGGCCACACGGTCGGTGTCCTTGAGTAGCTTGGCAAGGTTGCTGAGCCCCTTCGCGACTTTGGGATGGTCGGGTCCATAGGTGTGCTCGTCGATGGCAAGGGCACGCCGCATCAGGGGCTCGGCCTCAGCCAGCCTGTCCGTATCGTGCAGCAGATCAGCCAGGTTGCCGAGGCGGGTGGCGACTCTCGGGTGATCGGGCCCGTAGCTCTTCACGCCGATCGCGAGCGCCCGGCGGTAGAGGGGCTCGGCTTCGATGAATTGCTTGTTAAGCTGCAGCAGCGTTGCCAGGTTGTTCAGCGGAATAGCGACGTTGGGATGGTCGGGGCCGAAGCTCTTCTCCTCGAGGGCCAGAGCACGCCGGTAGAGCGCTTCGGCCTCCTCCAGCCGGTTGGAATCCTGCAGCAGTCCGGCCAGATTGCCGAGGGTGGAAGCGATATGGGGGTCGTATCCGAAGCTCTCGGTGAGGGGGAGTGCACGGCGATGCAGCGCCTCGGCCTCGGCCGGCCGATTGAGCTCTCTCAGCAGCGTGCCCAGGCTGTTAAGTGCCCGAGCCTGTTCATAGTTGGGTCCGTAGCCCTCGGCGAGGGCCAGTGCGCGTCGATAGATCGGCTCGGCTTCGGCTAGCCGATTGGTTTCCTGAAGCAATCCGCCCAAATTGATCAGATCCGTGAACACATGCTGGTCGTTCGTGCCCCACTTCGTCTCGTCGTTTTTGAGGGCACGGCGGAACAATCCTTCAGCCTCATCGAGCCGAGCGGTATCCTGTAGCAGCCGACCAAGCCGATTGAGGGCGGTGTGCAGGGTCAAGTGATTGACCACATTCTGCGGGTCGGACTCGTATTTCTTCTCGGCCACGGCGAACAGGCGTCGCATCAGCGGTTCGGCGTCGGCATGGCGGGCCTGCTCGCTATACACCTCGATCAGATCGTTGAGAGCGGACTGCACATATGTGTTGTCGGGGCCGCCGCGGTCCTTTTCCGCGAGGGCCAGGACGCGCTTGTAAAGCGGCTCGGCATCGGCGTAGCGGCCCTGACGCTTATAGAGCAAAGCAAGGCTGCTGAGCGGGTTGCGCACGGACGGGTCGTCCGAGCCGCGCTGCTTTTCCGCAATAGCCAGCGACCGCTTGAGGAGTGGCTCGGCGTCGGCGAACCGGCGCTGCTGCTGATACAGGAAAGCCAGGTTGTTGAGCGGACCCTGCAAGTCGGGGTGATCAGGGCCGCGCGCTTTTTCCATGATGGCCAGCGCGCGCAGGTAGAGTGGTTCGACTTCCGGGTAGCGCCGTTGCGCCTCGTAGAGGGAAGCCAACCGATCGAGCCAGCCGCGCACGTCCGGGTGATCCGGGCCCTGCGCTTTTTCGGTGATGGCAAGCGCCCGTTTGAAGAGGGGCTCGGCCTCGGCGTACTGGTTCTGCATCTGGTGGGTCATGGCCAGCTTGTAGAGTGCGGCAGACACATCCGGATGGTCGGGGCCGCGCGCCTTTTCCGTAATGGCAAGAACTCGCCTGTAGAGGGGTTCGGCCTCGGCATATTGCCGCTGCAGCTCATGCAGCCTGGCAAGCTCATTGAGTACCGTGGCCAGCTGGGGATGGTCCGGCCCCAGCGCCTTTTCCTTGATGGCGATGGAGCGTTTGTACAGCGGCTCGGCTTCCGCGTAGCGGCCTTGCACCCGATACGTGGAGGCAAGCTTGTCCAGTACAACGGCTACATCGACATGATCCGCCCCCGACGTCTTTTCCCTGATGGCCAGCACGCGCTGATAAAGCGGTTCGGCCTGGGCGTAGCGACCTCGCACGTCATGCAGAACGGCCCATCTTTCGAGCGTGACAGCCGTATCCGGGTGGTCGGGGCCCAGCGTCTTTTCCATGATGGCAAGGGAACGCTCGAAGAGCGGCTCGGCCTCCGCGTAGCGCCTTTGCAGGCTGTAGAGGTGAGCCAGCTCGCCCACCGCCTTGCCGACCGTGGCATGGTCTGTTCCCAGCGCTTTTTCCTGGATCGCCAGGGCGCGCTGGTAGAACGGCTCGGCCTCCGCATACTGCCGCTGCACCCTGTGCAGGGTTGCTATGTTGTTGAGCAAGGTGCCCAGGCGGGCGTCGTCTGGGCCAAAACGCTGCTCACCAAGCGCCAGGGCCTGTTGAGCGATTGCCATCGCCTCGCTGTGCTTACCGGACTGATAGAGTTGCCCAATCTGACGCTGCAGCGCTTCGACGTCATCGGCCGATTGGGCGCCAGCAGCGCCTGCCGCGAGGATATTGCCAATCGCAAGGGCGAACAACGCGAACGCAATACGGAAACTGCCCATTGCATCCCTCCTGCCGTGAGCCCCACAATGGGCGTCAGCCTATGGGGCCGTCGTGGCGGCGCAATGACCACGGCGGAATAACCTGCAGGATCGGACGCGCGCGAGTTCGCCCGCCGCCATGCACGCGGGCGCTGTTATCGACGGCTCGGCTGTGCTGGCGACCACCTGTGCCCCAGATACCGATATCCTTTGAAGGATTTGCGCGCAGCGAATCATCCACAGACAACACACCGCCACGCTCTCTTGCAGCCCGAATCGATTAGCCTGTGTGGTGGGCGAGGGCGCGCATGAAAGCATCGATCAGTCTCATATTGTTGCTTCTCGGCGGATGTGCGTTCGCGGAACGGCTGTTTGTGCCGGAGCAGGCAAGTCACCGCGTCGTGCAGCCGGCGGCCGATGTCCGTCCCAAGACCCAGCTCGTCAAACAAGCCAAACCGTGGCCCGCAGCCAAGGTCAGCACAACCGAGCCCGACTTGCCGCCGTGGCGCATACCGGCACGAAAGCCCCCAGGGGTCCTGGAACAGACCCTGACACCGAGCCAACTGTTCAACAATGTCAGCCCGGCTGTGTACGCCGTCATGGTCCGAGACCAGTTCCGAGGATCGGCGGTCGCCGTTTCGGCGCACGAGGCGATCACCAACTGCCATGTCGTGGCGCGACCCGAGCCCATCCTGCTCGTCAATGCAACCGCGCAGCACAGAGCCGAGGTTGCTTCAGCGGATCGCTCGACCGATCGCTGCTATCTGCGAGTGCTTGATGGTGAGTTGGAGCCGGTACAGGGCTTTCGCGACTACGCGAGCTTGGCAGTGGGTGAGACTGTCTTTACGATCGGCTCGCCAAAGGGCATGGTCAATACGCTCGGCAATGGCTTGGTGTCCGGGCTCAGAAAGTCCGAAGATACCCAGTTCATCCAGATTACTGCGCCCGTGTCGAAAGGGTCCAGCGGCGGCGGTCTGTTCGATGATCGAGGCAACCTGATCGGTGTCACGACTTTTACGATTCAGGATTCCCAGAACTTGAATTTCGCGATTGCGGCATCGCAGTTCTGGCAGTGAGCCGGCGATGCTTCCGATGCCTACACGAACGTGAAATCGTTCTGGTGCAGGTCGGCCATATCGATGTTGCTCAGCGTAGTGCTATCGAGGTTGTTTGCAATGATGACCACGTCGTTGCCGACCTGATGACTGGCGGCGCGCACGCTGGCGAAGTTGGCGAACATCTGGTCGTCCAGCTGGATGTGGTCGGTTCCCCCGACAAAATCGGTGATGGTGTCGTGACCCTGGCCCTTGGCGAACGCGAAGATGTCGCTGCCTGAACCCCCTGTCAGCCGATCGTCGCCCAGGCCGCCGACCAGCGCGTCGTTGCCGGCACCGCCCCTCAGGTCATCCGCGAACCTGCTGCCGATCAGCAGGTCGTTGCCGCTCGAGGCGTCGACGTAGGCGAGCCCGCTCGCCGAAGCGAGGCCGCTGAAGTCGAACGTATTGCCGGCGGTGGTGCCGAGCACGGCTGCACCATTGCCGGCCCAGGCCTCGACCGACGCGGCCGCTGCGTTGAAGCCGGCGAGCGCTACGCTGCCGGTGCCGCCGACCAGGACAGTGTCGGTGCCGCTGCCGCCCGCCAGGCTGTCCGCGACATCGTTGGCGCCCGAGATGACGAGCACGTCGTTGCCGGCGCCGCCATCCAGGCGATCGGTCCCCGCCCCGCCGAGCAGCGCATCGTTGCCGGCATCACCGTAGAGGCTATCGTTGCCGGTGCCCCCGTCGATGGCGTCGTCTCCGCCCAGTCCGTGCACGGTGTCGTTGCCCGCCATCGATCGGATGACATCGTTCTCGACCGTCGGCCGCGCCTGCCCCGAGGAGGTGTGCGTTGCATCGATGATGTCGTTGCCGGCCGACCCGGCGATGGTAACGCCCGGCGCATCGACGACGTTGATGGTGAACGTCTGGGTGGACGAAAGGCCACCGGCATCCGTCGCTGTGACCGCGACCTTGACGCTGTGCTCGGTCTCATAGTCGAGCGCCACGCCGCTTGCCAATGCGAGTTGATAGGCGCCGGGGTTGCCGGTCACCTGGAAGCGCGGGTCGGTGGTCGTGAAGGCAAAGGCCGTGTCGCCGTCGGGATCGTTCACCGCCAAGGCGCCGATCGTGCCGCCAGCCATGTTTTCCTGAATGGCCGCATTGGCGAGCGTGATGGTGTCAGGAGCGCGATTGGGCTGCTTGGCAAAGATGAAGTCGCTCGCAGCCAGACTGGCCATGGTCACGTTCTGCAGGATCAGGCTATCGCCGGCCCCGAAGGCAACGATGGTGTTGGCTCCCGCCTGCGAGGCGTGGCTCAGCACGTCGCCGAGCTGGTGGTAGCTGGAGTAGTCCGTCAGGTCGATTTCGTCGAATGCGCCACCAGCCGTGAAATCCGTGATCGTGTCGCTGCCGTCGCCGAAAGAGAACGCAAACCTGTCGTCACCGCCCCCGCCCGTAAGAATATCGGCGCCGACGCCACCATCGAGGTGATTGGCGACCGCATTGCCGATCAGCTTGTCAGCCCCGCTGCCACCGATCGCGTTTTCGATGTAGGAGCGTGGATCACCGTTGAACAAATAGGCGTTGTAGACATTCCCGTGCGCGGATTGGCCGCCACCCAGGTAGGCAAGCTGCGCGCTGGAGGTAATCGAAGCGGCCCCTGGGTTGAGATCGGCTGTAACGCCGGTTGTGTAGTTGGAAAAGTCATAGGTATCGTTGCCGCCGCCATCCCACACGGTCATGAAAACGTTGTTGGCGGAGGCATCGGCACCTGCGCCACCCGGCTGGCCCTGTGCCACGCCGTTGACGGAGAACTCGCCCGTGAGGACGTTCCAGGTATAGACCGTGTCGCTGCCGTTGGTCGTGAAGTTGGCGCCGTACATTTGCTGCAGCGCGCGGATATCGTTCATCATGTAGGTGGTGGGGTAGCCCCAGGTCTCGTTGTTGTAGCCGCCAGCCGGCCCGCCCACGTAGCCGCGGTAGCTCATCACCGTGTATTCGAGCCCATCGTGTGCAGCAGGCTCACTGACGTTGGCGACGCCGCCCGCCTCGTGGGCATGCTTCAGGCCGAGCGCGTGCCCGATCTCGTGCAGATGAGTGAGGTATGCGTAGTTGCCCATCACAGGATTGGTGTAGTCGGTCTGTGTCCCGAACCAGACATCGCCACCCGCATTGTTGCCTGGGTAGTAGGAATAGGCGGTCGGGTTTGCCATTGAAGACTGGGCAATGCGGATGTCGGCGCTGTCGGTGCCGGCGTATTCGAAGGACAAGTTGGTGTAGGCTGCTACCTGTTCCATGGCGGCATGCGCCGCCTGCTGCTGAGCCGCCGAGACCTGAGCGAAGTCCGGTGCTTCCAGCTCTCCGCCGCCGTAAGGGACCAACGCGACGGTCGTGCCGAGCAGCCCCACCGACAAGGACGGCGACGCACCGTAGTCGGAGGTGGAGTCGGGAAAGCTGTAGGTGACCGTGCCGCTCCACTTGCGGCCATAAAGCAGGCCGTCGATGTCCTGGTCGCCGGTCGCCGCAACTGTTGTCGGGATCGCCATCAAGCTGTCCTTACGCGCTGCGTTGCGAGTGTGGGCGGGAACGGCGGTGGGCTATCGAGTGCGCATGAACCTCGATCCACCATGCGGTCCGTTCCCGCCCGTTTCGATGTCAGGTGCTACCGCAGCCGCAGTCGGACAGGTGCAACAGATCGGCCGAGGCGACGAGACCATCGAGAACGCCTTCGATCCCGGGCAGCGAACCCGCATCGACCGATAACCCCGCGTCGCTCTCAGCGTTGCTACCGGTGAGAATGGCGCCGCTCAGCAGTCCATCGGACGCACCGGCATCACCGACCAGCCCTGCACCGTTCAGGAGCAGCGAAAGCGCATCGCCGCCCGTGCCATGTCCAACATCAAGGTTGGCGTTGATGCTGAGATCGGCTTGACCAACACCCGCATCTTGGACGCCTCCACCATCGGTCGTGCAGCCACACGCGGAGGTGCTGCCAGCCGTGCTGCAGGCGCCGTCATCGTGGTCGCCCGTGTATCCGCTTCCACCGAGCAGACTGGACAGGACAGGCAGGCCAGGCAGGCACAGGCTCTGAGGAGCAATCGCCAGACTGCTTGCGTCTGGACTGACATCCAGATTCACGTGAGCGTTGAGAGCACTGCTGCTGTCGTCACCACAGGGCTGGCAGTCTCCGTCGAGGACAGTGCCGACCTGCACGGCTCTCGCCAGCACATCGTCAAGATTGACGTCGACACTGTTGAGGCTCAGCACAAGCCCGCTGTCTCCACCGGTATCGCTTACGAAATTGCCGGCGCTGGGCGGGCCTATGTCATCGCCAAATGTGGTTGCACCAAACGACTGAGCGGGTGCGCTTTCGGTCGAGGAATCGACCGGAGTGTCTCCGCCTGGCGATACATCCGTGAAGCCGTTTCTGTAGGTCATCTTGGCCTCCCTTCAGGAGTTGCATTGCATCGGTGGCTCTTCGCGCCGGCTGCAAGGCCGCTGCGCCGATGCCTGACAATGCTAGCGATGGACAGATCGTTGCGGCACTGTCCGAAGCGACAGGTCATAGCGCCGCCAGCACCCTCAGCACGCGCTACGCAGACATCCAGAAGTCACCGCACCGGTTCGCGGATGTCGGCGACCGCCAGGCTACTTCGCCAGCTCACGCGGCATCGATGTTGGAGAATGCGGCCCCGGCAATTGGGAGGGGAGAGGGGATTGCCGGGGCCATCGAGGGGGCACATGACCTGGTGCTCGACCAGGCACACACAGACTTAAGTCCGTCGACTCGCCCGCGCACCTGTCGGAAACGCCAGGAGGCCCGCGCGATGCTGCAGTCTCTGCGTGACTAATCCTTCGTTACCAACCGCCGATCAATACCGCCAAGCCAGATAAAGGGAACGTCCATCTTCTCCGCGCAGTGTCGTTAGCGATCAGCTTGCCCTGCGAGCCGCATGCGAGAGGGTGATCGTCTTTGTCACGCAATCCCAAATCTGACGGGCAGGAACCGAACCCGACGCACGATGCGGGCCCAGACCAGCTCTGGTCCGTGGATGCGGAAGGTGGCGCGCTGCTGGTGGCGCAGGGCTCGGCCGCCAACGTGGATGCCGGCGCCCTGGTAGCGGACAATCTCGTCCTCGATGCCGGTGCTGGCCTGGAATCCGCGGCGCATGCCTACGACGGGCACGTCCCCCTGGCGCTCGATGGTCATGAGCTGGCAAGTGTCGATGCGACACTCGATATGCTGGCCAGCTCGCCCGACCTGTTTGACGTTCCCGCGTTGGACATGCCCGCCGCCGCGCACGACGCATCTGCGAGCTAGGGCGCGATCGTCCTGGATAGAAGAACCACCATCCAGAAGGTGACCCTCACTCCAAACTCGACACTTAGAGGCCGGTTCGCGCTCCAGCGGCGCATTGTGCCTGGCGCACCATCACGGTGAGATGAGCTGTTGCGACACGGCCTTGGCAACGGCCTGTGTCGTCGTCAGGCAATTGAGCTTCTCGCGCGCCGCGTTCAGATGGAAGCGGACGGTTCGCTCGCTGATGCCGAGAATAACGCTTGCCTCCCAGGCGGTTTTGCCCGCCGCCATCCACTTCAGGCAGTCGAGCTCGCGCGCGGTGATCAGCATTTCGTTGGACGCATCATGGCCGTAGATGCGCATGATGTGCTGGTGGAAATAGTTGCCCAGGATCTGGAAATCCCGCTGGAGCATAGGCATCTGCCGAGCCCAGTCATCCGCGGGCATCACGCCGCCGATGCACAACAGGGCGGATTCGCCATCGAGCGTGCGCAGCGGGAACGAGAGCGCCTGCCAGCCGTCGACCATGGCTCCGCCGAGTTTCTTCAAGGCTTCAGCGTGCCCTTGGGGAAGGGCCGCCCAATCCAGTTTTTCCCTGCACGCGGGACCGAGCCCGCCGATACGATCAACGTTGAGGCGCTGCGTGCTCACGCAATGTTTCGCCCAATGGTCTGCCAGCGTGCACTGCACGAAGCGACCCTCGTGGGGGCGCAGCGGAATGTTGAGCCCGACGTAGGAAATCGATGAAATGGGATAGGTCGACTTGGCGACCTTGAGGAAGGCAACGCCTTCGGCACGCTCCTTGATGCCCTGCGGACTGCTCACGAGCTGCGGCAGCAGACATTCGAACATCGTAACTCCCACTCTCCCGTGAGCGCGGAAAAGCTAGCCGGCGCCGCGTGTGGGTTTTCTCAACAGGAAGTCCGGCAATTGAAGAAAACTGGCCCAGCTCAGCCCGGGCAGCGCGCGCGTAAGCGCTCCAGGGTCGCAAACGATTGGCGCCCCGTTAGGTCAAATTGGACCGATCAATGTTGCGACTTGGAAACGATGACGAACATTCGCCGGGAACGTGCGTGCTCAGAGGGAATTTTTGACTGGCGAGGATCGGCACCCTGCAACACCCGGCAGATGGAGAGCTGTCGGCAAAAGGAGTAACGACGATGTTTCGTGCGCAAACCCTTCAAACCAGTGATCCACTGGTCGACGTACACGCGATGGTCGGTGATGGCGTCCATGCGGATGCCCAAATCGGTGGCGGCGATGGGAATGTTCTGACCGCCAATGTCGACGACCTCGCCGGCATCAATGCCGACGTCAACGTGCATGCTGGCGGCAACAGCGTGGACACTCACGCTGCTCTCGGCACCGCAGACTTGACTGGTCAGGCCGACATCGGCACTGGGGTCGAGGTGGACGGTCACCTGGCTCTTGGCAATGGCGTCGGCGTGGATGCCCACACGGGCCTGGACGGCGCGCTGATCAACGCCGCCGTCAACGTCGATCATGTTGCGGGCCAGCTGATCAACTCCGACTCGTTCGGTGATTGTGGATGCACCGACACAAATGGCCTCGCGAGTGCGTCGACAGGTGCAGGCGACGCCGATGTGCACGCCAACGTCAACCTACCCGACATCGGTCTGCCGCTGAGCCTGTCGGCGCTGGATTTCTCGGGCAACGACATGGCCTGTAGCGACCACGTCTAACTGAAGCGCTCCTCCAGCCCCGGCCCGAGTTTCTGGCCGGGGCTGGCACACCAAGGACCCGGCGAATGGAGGACGATGGTGGACAAGCAAATTGCAGCCGCACTGGCTGACGCGGGCGCCAAGCCGGCAAAACCTGCGGACGCCTTTGGCGACCCCGACCGTCGCCGGGGCATGGTGAGTTTCCTGACGTGGGCCTTCTTTCTTTCCGAGGCTTTCAAGGGCATCCAAGCCGAGGCGGCAGGCCTGAAGGCGACCGATGCTCTGGATCCTGCGTCTTCGGGCGCATCATCAGCGGACGGCCCGGCCCAGGACCAGCCGAGCGATGCGGCGTCCTACAACGAGTGGCCGATCGCCCTGCCGCCAGACGCGGTCGGCAAATTTCCGGTTGCCGGCCATTTGCCGCAGATCCCCGAGGTCGGCACGGGCCAGCCCGATGATTTCAACCTGGCCCGAGGTCGGTTCGATGTCCCGTCGGCATATGGAGGTGGCGGCGGAGGCGAGACGCACGGGGCTGTTCACGGCACCGCCGGGTCGGTGGAAACCGTGGCAGGTATTCACACCGAGGTCGGCAATCCGCTGGTGGACGTCGGCCTGCATCTCGAGCCCGGTGAGGAGCTGGGGTTGAATGTCGGTCTTTCCCTTCCTTCCGGCGGCGAGACGTTGCAAGGCATCCTTGGCAGCCCTGTTCTCGCCTTGAACCATATCGTCGGCGAGACCGTGGTGCCGGTGGTGTCGGACCTGACGACAGTTTTGTCCTCGGTGGTCAATTCGCTGGCTGGGGGACTGCTGGGAGGCCCGCTCGCCTCATCCGGCTTGATCAACATTCTCGGTGGCGCAGGTAGCCACGACAGCGGCTCCGAGCTGTTCTCCGGCGGCAAATACACCGACTATCACCTCGCCTTGCAGGCCGGCGACACGGCCCCGGCGGTGACGATGGGTCACGACGCAGTGGGCGTTGGCTTCGATGTCGGCGATCTGACCGGTGGCCTGATCCCGGCGCTCGGCCAGATCACTCATGGGTCCGGCCACGATGCAGGCACATCGCACATCGGCTTGCCATCGGCGGTCGATGAGCTGCTGCTGCGAGGGTCGCTGGATATCGTGATGTAGTGGACGCAAGAGCGGGGCTCGGCATGTGGGAGGACCTTCCGGCACGTCTCCGACTGTTCGGGGAGACGGTGCAGAATTCGGCTCGCGGCTTCGCGGCTTGGGCCATTCCAGCGGTCGGCGATCTCGCCGACCGCAGCGTCGCCCGCGCCCGCGAAGTCGCCGCCCGGTTGCTTGCGTCGTTGGAAGCCTGGGCCAGGCGCGACGCGCCGTCCAGCCAGGAGGAGCCGCTGCAAGGGATGGCGACGCGATGCGCGTCGCCACTTCGTGACGGTCGCGGTGTTCTCGCTGTTCGTCAACGTGTTGATGTTGACGCTGCCGATCTACTTGTTCCAGATCTCCGATCGCGTGCTGACCAGCCGCAGCTTCGACACTCTGCTGATGCTGTCTCTCTTGGCGCTGGCCTTTCTCACGGTCCTGTCGCTGCTGGATATCTTTCGTCGCCAGGTGCTGGGCTCGCTGGCCACGCGCCTGGACACCCGCCTCGGCGGTCCGCTGCTCGCAAGTGTGATCAGCGGCTCGACGACCGGCAGCGGCAGTGTCCAGACATTGCGCAGCCTGCATCAGGTGCGCAATTTCATCTCCAGCCCGGCCATGCTTCTGCTGTTCGACACGCCACTCGCGCCGGTTTACTTCGCGGTCGTCTTCCTCATCAGCCCGACGCTGGGCTTTATCGTCATCACCGCGGGTACGGCGTTGATGGGCATTGCCTGGCTCAACCAGCATGCCACGTCCACCGAGCTAGCCCTTGCCGGCGCGCATGCCGTCAAGGCGGATCAGCATGCCGAGGCCCTGGCGCGCAACTCGCAGGTCATCAATGCCATGGGGATGCTGAACGAGAGCATCCTGCATTGGGGCCGGGAGGAGGCAACCGCGTTGACCCGTCAGTCGGCAGCGCTCGACCGCAACTTCTGGATCAGCGGGCTGTCGAAATACTTTCGTCTGATCACCCAGATCGCAGTGTTGGGCACCGGAGCCTACCTCGCCCTGGAAGGCAGGCTGACGGCCGGCATGATGATCGCCGCTTCGATCATCGCAGCGCGCGCCTTGCAGCCGCTGGAAGGCATGATCGAAGGCTGGCGCAGCATCGTGCAGACACGCGTGTCCTACGCGCGAGTGATAGCCACGGTCGAGGCCCTGCAGCGGGAGAAACCGCGGCTGCAACTGCCGCGTCCGGATGGCCGTTTGGTCGCCGATCGCTTGCTCTATCTGCCGCAAGGCAGCAAGGAGCCGGTCCTCAACGGTGTGAGCCTGGAGCTGGCACCGGGAGAGTTGCTGGCGGTGGTCGGTCCGTCCGGCTCCGGCAAGTCGACGCTCGCGCGCCTCCTGGTCGGATGCTTGACGCCCACCGCCGGCAAGGTGCGTCTCGATGGCACCGAGCTGCGCAATTGGGATCGCCGGCAGTTCGGTGAATACACGGGCTACCTGCCACAGGAGGTCGAGCTGTTTCCGGGCACCATCCGCCAGAACGTCTGCCGCATGCGCGACGACCTGCCCGACGACAAGGTGCACAAGGCCGCGGTGCTGACAGGCGTGCACAATCTGATCTGTCACTTGCCGCAGGGCTACGAGACGGTGCTCGACGGCACAGGCGCGCCACTGTCCGGAGGCGAGAAACAGCGCATCGCCCTGGCACGGGCCTTCTTCGGCGATCCCGTGCTTGTCGTGCTGGATGAGCCCAACTCCAATCTCGATGCCGCCGGCGAGCAGGCGCTCACCGACACCTTGAGGCGTGCCAAGGAGCGGCGCGTTACGGTGGTTGTGGTGACGCAGCGACCAACCCTGCTGACCAGTGTCGACAAGGTGCTGGTGCTGAAGGCCGGCCGTGCCGTTGCGCTCGGAACACCCGACCAGGTTCTGCGCCGCGAGGCACCCAAGCCGGCACCCGCCGAGCCGGACAGCAATCCGCCCAAGAAGGCGCGAAAAGCCGAGGCCGCAGCCGCCCGACCGAAAAACGGTTCGGCACGTGAGCGAGGAGGTCACTGATGCTGCCGGGCAATCCCGCCATCGACCAATGGCATGGCGCCGTGCCGCAAAGGCTGCGCTGGCCGACGGCAATGGGCATGGCCGTGCTCGTGGTCTGGGGGCTCGGCTTTGGCTTGTGGGCCAGCACCGCTCCCCTCGACGGCGCCGTCGTCGCATCCGGCACATTCGTGGCGACGGGACAGAACAAGCTCGTGCAGCACCTGGAAGGCGGCATCGTCGGCGAGGTGCTGGTGCGCGACGGCCAGATGGTCGATGCCGGCCAGCCGCTGCTGCGGCTCGACGAGACGGGTGCGCGCACCAAATTGCGCCGCCTCGTCCTGCGCAGGTACCGCCTGGAAATCATGCAAGCGCGACTCGAAGCCGAGATGCTGTCGCGTGACACTTTCAGTCTGCCTAAGACACTGCAGGGAGCGCAGCCCGACCCGGAGATCGAGGCGGTGTTCCAGCGCCAGAAGATCGAGCTGCAGGTGCGACGGGCCCGCCAGGCAGATGAGGAGCAGGTCCTGCGCAAGGAGATCGCCGGAATCGAGGAGCGGATCGTCGGCTACCAGGCGCAGGCCACGACCATGCAGCAAAGGCTGGCGTCCTTCGCGGAAGAGCTGAAGGACAAGCGCGTGTTGCTCGAGCGGCAGCTCGCGCGAAAGACCGACGTGTCGGCCATCCAGCGCGCAGAGGCCGGCTTGTCGGGCGAGCTGGGCGATCTGTTCGGACGTCTCGCCGACTCCAAGGAGCGCATCGCGCGTGCCGAGCAGCAGATCGCGCAGTTGCGTTCTGCGACGGCCCAGAAGGTCGCCGAGGAGCTGCGCGCGACAGAGACCGAGCTCGACGATGTGCACGAGCAGATTCGCGCGGCCCGTGATGTGATGGAGCGTGTCGAGATTCGCGCACCAGTACGAGGCATCGTCGTCCGGCTCAACCACCACACGCCAGGTGCCGTCGTGTCGCCGGGAGCTACCGTGCTCGAGCTGCTGCCTGTCAACGACGAGCTGATCATCGAGGCACGCGTCAACCCGAGCGACATCTCTTATGTCCAGGTCGGCCAAAGCGCATTGATCCGTCTCACTGCGCTGAACCAGCGCATTACGCCGATGATCGAGGCAAGCGTGATCTACGTATCGGCCGATACGGTGCCGGAGCTGGACAGTCGCAACAGCGATCCGGCCGCAGCCCGACGGCACTCGTACGTTGCGCGCGTGTCGCTCGACCAGCCGGACCTGCGCGCCAAGATCGATGGCTTCCGGCCGACGCCGGGGATGCCCGCGGACGTCTACATCCGCACGGGCGAACGCACATTTTTCAACTATATCCTGCGGCCTCTGCTCGACAGCTTGTCGCGCTCGTTCCGGGAGCACTGAGCAGGATCAGTCTCCCCCGTCCGATCGCGAACGGTGTCGCGCCAAGAGTGGGCTATCTGGTCGGCGTCCCGGCCCCAGATGGCTGGCGCGCTGCCGCGATCTGAGCGTGCAGGGCTGTCAGCGCCGCGACATAGATCTCCGAGAACGTGGGGAACGGCTGGATGGTATCGCGCAGCACCTCGAGCGGCACACGGGCGCGGATCGCAAGGGTTGCCTGTTGCAACCACTCGCCCGCCTCCGGGCCGAGCGCGTAGGCACCGGTCAGCCAATGGCCGTCGCTGAGCAGGGTCATGAACCCGTTCGACTTGTCGTACGCACGTGTGTAGGTGGCGGTCTTCGCGACCTCTGATACGCGGGCGGTCGCGCTGAAGGTGGCCTCAGCCACACCCACCGAAGCCGCCTGAGGATCGGTGAAGACAACCCGTGGCACGGCTTCGTAGTTGGCCTCGCGCAGTTCGCCGAGAATGTTCGCCGCCACGACCCGGGCCTGATACTTCCCGACATGGGTGAGCGGCCAAATGCCGGTCACATCGCCGATTGCCCACACGCGCTCGGCCACGCGAAGACGCGCGTCGACTGGGATGCCGCGGGGATTGGCCTCGACGCCGACAGTCTCCAGGCCGAGACCATCGAGGCGCGGACGGCGCCCGGTTGCGACCAGCAGCCGGTCGCCGCTGCGCGTCCGGCCATCGTCGAGGTCCAGGCAATACTGCTCGCCCTCGAGCCGCGCGGCCGTCGCGTGCAGGCCGAGGGCCAGCTCGACGCCATCCTGGTGCAAGGCCACGGCGAGCGCCTCCCCTAGGGGCCGGGGCTCGCGGGGCAGCACGTGCGCAGCGCCCTCCACGAGAACCACCTCGCCGCCAAGCCGCCGAACGGCCTGCGCCATCTCTACGCCAACCGGTCCACCGCCAAGCACGAGCAGCCGGCGGGGGACCGCCTTCATGCCGGTCACCTCACGGTTCGTCCAGACGCCCTTGAGAGCGCGCAAGCCCGGCACGGGCGGGATGATTGGGTCGGAGCCTGTCGCCACAACCACGTGTTTGGCCCTGTAGCGAACACCGTCCACATCAACCAGGCCCGTCCCGGCCAGACGGCCGCGGCCACGCAGCAGGTCGATGCCATGCTCAGCGAGCCAGCGCTGCTGGCCGGCGTCGGAGTAGTTCGAAACCATGAAGTCGCGCCAGGCAAGGGTCCCCGCGATATCGACCCGCGCGGTCGCCGCCGCGTCGTTGGCGCCGTGTACGGCCTCGCCCGGGCGCAGCAGTGTCTTGGAGGGGATGCACGCCCAGTAGGAACACTCGCCGCCCACCAATTCGCGTTCGACTAGCGCGACGCGTAGACCGCCCTCGGCGAGCGCACCGGCGCAATGCTCGCCCGGCGAGCCCCCGCCGATTACGATGACGTCGTAGGCGCTGCTCATGACGGTAGCGGCTCGCCGGCCTGTTCGCGGACGATGTAGTCGGCGTACCAGTTGGGCCACTCCGCATCATGCTGGCCGGTCCGCTTCTCGTGCTCGCCGTGCGCGGCCGCCGCACGCCGGAGGGCGCCCGCCAGCTCGGTTGACGAGCTGAAAGCTGTGTTGTCCGCGGCCGTCCTTCCCGGCAGTCGCGCGGTGACCTCCTGGAACAGCCAACCATTGCCATCGGGATCGCTGAACGAGGCGTACGAGTGATAGCTGCGATGCTCGGGATCCGGCCCGCCAACCCGGAGGCGCCCAAATAGATACGGCTCATCTGTGCCAGCGTACATGCCGCCGGCGTCGTGGAAGGCCTTGCTGACCTCGACGCCGCGACCAAGCAGATCGTTGCGGGCCACCTCTATGTCGGACACGATCAGGTACAGTCCTTGGGCGGAGCCGGGCGCGGCTGCAGTCACGTTCTTGCCGAAGATGACCGAGCATCCGGAGCCCGGCGGCGTGAACTGGGCCACGCGATAGTCGTCTCCGGACGCGAAGTCGGCATCGAGCCTCCAACCCAGGTTGCTGTAAAAGCGCTTGGCGCGATCGACATCCGAGACAGGGATAACGACGACCTCGAGTTTCATGTCGCCCAGCCGCACTTTGGGGGCTTCGCTTGCGGTTTTGCGGCTTGTGCGAGTGCTGCTCATGTCGTCTAGTACCTCCGGTTGGATGCCTCGAGATCGGCATCACACGTCGGCGTTAAAGCCTCCTTGCCCCCACGCGCCATTCGGCTCTTCAGTTACTTGCGCGTCTGACCGTCGGAAGCGGCGCTCGCCGTTTTCTGGCGCGCTCAACGACCCAAACTCTCGCGAAACAATCCGATGGGGTCGTTCAGACAGGCCTCACGCAATGAATTTTGCGTGACTTCAGAGGGCCGCACCATCGGGAAAAACCCGCAAACGCGAATGGAGTGATGCGGGCGGCGAGACGCGCGGGGGGCGACCCCCGTGCCCGCATGAAATATCCTCGCCATGCTTGTGAGAACGTGAGGGACGCCGCGCCATCGTCGAGTCCGGTCCGACGGTCGCGCCCGGCTCACGCCGCAACGGGCTTGGCGGACCCGACCGCGGCGCTCGATTGGCCTCCACGCGAGAGCATCGAGATCAGGGCACTGATGTTTGCCGGCCTACGAGACACCCAATAGGCTGAAGACGGACCCATGCCAGCCGGCTACTTGGAAGGAGCGGTTCAGGACCGCGATGCTATCCGGGACTTTTTTGTCGGCACAGCCGAGCTAATCTGGCCCTTCGCGTGCGCCTTATTCAGCGCGGGCCCGTACAAAAACGCATTTCACATTGTCGCATAGCACCCTATAATGCGCAATTGAAGCTGGCCGCCAGCAATCGGCAAGCGCCTGCAACGATGAAGCCAAGGGAGGAGACATGACAAGCAACAACCGACGGACCGTATTGAAGGGTGGCGCTGCTCTCGCCGGCGCCTATGCCTTGGGATTTCCGAGCATCGCCCGCGGCCAGACCGACAAAATCAAGATTGGGCACTTAACCCCGCTCACCGGCTTCCTCGGTGCTCTTGGCGCCTATGCGCAGCTGGGCCTCAGAATGGCCGAGGAGGAGATCAACGCTTCCGGCGGCGTGATGGGCCGCCAGCTCGAAATCATCTCGGAAGATTCTGTCAACCCGGCGACCGGTGCGACCAAGGCGCAGCGCATGCTGGACCAGGATGGCGTCGCCTTCCTGATGGGCGAGATCAACTCTGCCGTCGCGGCGACCATCATGCAGGTGGCCGCGCGCAACAAGCGGCTGTTCATGCAGATCGGCGCACGTTCCGACGCGCTGCGCGGCAAGAACTGCAACCGGTACACCTTCCATGTCGATATCCCGAGCGCCGTGATGGTCAACTCGGTCGGCAAGGCGCTGGTGCGCGACGGGATGATGAAGGACAAGAAATTCTACACGCTGACCGCCGACTATCTGTTCGGCCATGACCTGGCTGCCTCGGCCACGACGCTTCTTTAACGAGAACGGCGGCCAGCTGATCGGCGACGACTTGGTGGCGACCGACGTCACCGACTTCAGCCCCTATCTGCTCAAGATCCGCCAGGCCAAGCCGGATATCGTGTGCTCGAATCTGGCCGGCAACCAGGTCACCAACCTGATCAAGCAATATGCCGAATTCGGCCTGCCCTTCCCGATCGTCGGCTTCAACCTGAATACCGCCGACGCCTGGGCGGCCGGCGAAGGCAACCTGAGCGGCACCTGGCCGACGGTCTGGTACCACACGCTCGACGCGCCGGCGTCGAAGACATTCGTCGCCAACTTCATCAAGAAGTACGGCAAGCCGCCGGAGAACCATGCCTGGATCGAGTACATCTCGCTCAAGATCATGGCCCAGGCGATCGCCGAGTCCAAAGGCACCGACACCGACAAGCTCGTCGAATACTTCGAGAAGGAACCCCAGTTCGACCTCCTCAAGGCGCGCAAGGGCTATTTCCGCAAGTGGGATCATCAGCTGATGCAGGAGGCCTATCCGTTCACCGTGAAGGCGAAGGGCAAAGCCAAGGATCAGTGGGACTTCCTCGAGCTCGGCGGCGCGATCCCGGCGCCGAACGAGTCGCTTGAAGTCATCGCCCTCACCCAGCAGCAGAACCCCTGCACCTTCTGACCGGCACAAAGGACGCGGGCTCGGCTATCGCGCTCGCGTCTTTTGCTCGTATGGTCGGCCGCCTGAGGCGCGGCCGGCGTCTTTCCCTGGGTAGAGTATGCAGTTCACGTTCCTGCTGGAACAGGTGGTGAATGGCCTCGTGCTCGGAGGCTACTACCTGCTGATCGCGCTCGGCCTGTCGCTGATCTTCAGCGTCGGCGGCGTGGTCAACCTGGCGCACGGCGCGTTCTACGCGTTCGGTGCTTACGCCTCGGTCGAGATCACCAAGTACTTGGGGTTCGGCCCGGCCGTGGTGCTGTCGCCGGTGGCCGTCGGCATGCTCGGCGTCTTGTTCGAGCGGTTCATCCTGCGCCGGTTCTACACTGCCGATCCCATCCTCAGCCTGCTGGTGACGTTTGGCCTGGCCATGGTGGCCGAGCAACTGATCCGCATCGTCTGGGGTGCCGCGCCGTTGTCGGCTGTCATGCCTGCGGGCCTCAAGGGCGCGGTCATCATCGGCGATTTCCTGTTCTCTCGCTATCGTCTGATGCTGCTCGGCGTGGTGGCTGTCGTGTTGCTCGGGGTGTGGCTGCTGCTGAACAAGACATCCTTCGGCCGCGTGGTGCGGGCAGGCATCCAGCGGCCGGACATGGTCGCCGCGCTCGGCATCCGGCTGCAACCCTACATGACGACCATCGTCGCGCTGGGCGTCGGCATGGCGGCGATGGGCGGAGCGTTCTTCGCTCCCATCACCATCGTGCACCCGGCGATGGGCGCTGAGATCATCACGGTCGCGTTCGTGGTGGTCGTGATCGGTGGGCTCGGCAGCTTCTGGGGCGTGGTGATCGCTGCTCTGCTGGTAGGCGTGGTGCGCGGCGTCACCATCCATTTTCTGCCGGCCGCCGGCGAAGCCTCAATCTACGTTCTAATGTTCCTGGTCCTGCTGCTGCGGCCGCGCGGACTGCTGGGCGAGCGCATCGAGAAATTCGAATGAGCGCGCCGTCGGGACACTCCAAGTACTGGCCGTTGTGGATCGGAGCGGGTGCGCTGATCGTCCTGCCGTTTGCCATCCAAGCGCTCGGGCTGGCGCTCAACACAGCCTCCATGGTGGTGATCCTGGCGATTGCCGCCATGGGTCTCAACCTGCTGGTCGGTTATACGGGGCTGACGTCGTTCGGGCATGGCGTGTGGTTCGGTGTCGGCGCCTACGCGGCCGGCCTGCTGCAGAAGCACTGGCTGCATGGCCAGATGGCGGTGCCGATCATCCTGGCGATGCTGTTCGTGGCCGTGCTGTCGACGTTGATCGGCATCATCATCCTGCGCCGGCGCGGCGTGTATTTCTCTCTGCTGACGCTGGCCCTGTCGGCGCTGACCTACACCATCGCCTTCCGCTGGACGGACGTGACCGGCGGCGAGGACGGCCTGAGCGGCCTGGTGCGCGGCAGCATCGGCCCGTTCAGCCTGGATGACGCGCGCATCTTCTACGCGACGGTGGCCACGATCGGATTCGGCGTTCTGTGCGTGCTGCTGCGCGTGGTGCGCTCGCCGTTCGGGCACGTACTCGTGGCGATCCGCGAGAACCAGCTGCGGGCGACGTTTCAAGGCTATCCCGTCGAGCGCTACAAACTGGCGGCGTTTGTCCTGTCGGCTGTGGTGACGAGCCTCGCCGGTGCCCTGCTCGGTTTCCAGACCTATCTGGTCTCGGCAGAGGCCGTCTCGGTCCCCTTCTCCGGCGAAATCCTGGCGATGGTGGTGATCGGCGGCATGCGCAGCCTCCTGGGGCCGGCGCTCGGCGCGCTGTTCTTCATCCTGTTCCGGGAGCTGTTCTCGATATGGACGGCAAACTGGCTGCTGTGGTTCGGCCTGGTGTTCGTCGGTTTCGTGCTGTTCTCCCCCGGCGGGCTCACCGGCATCTGGACCATCGTGCGACGCCGGTTGCGGCCGCCGCCGGAAGGGGTCGCTGCCATGAGCAAGCGCAAGATCTACGAGGGACTGCCGCTTGCCGTCGTTCCTCGCGCCCGAGGCCATGCAGGCAACACCGCTCGAGGTCGAGAGGGTCTCGAAGCATTTCGGCGGCATCCGCGCTGTAACAAATGCAAGCCTGACCGTTCGTGCCGGCCAGATCCACGCTCTCATCGGTCCTAATGGGGCCGGCAAGACGACCTTGTTCAACGTCGTATCTGGGCTGTTCCCGCCGAGCCGCGGCGTTGTGCGTTTGAACGGCCACCCCATCCAGAGGCTGCCGTCGCACCGCATCTGCCAGCAGGGCATCGCCCGCTCGTTCCAGATCACCAACCTGTTCCGCAGCCTCTCGATCTACGAGAACCTGCGGCTGTCGCTGCAGGCCAAGCACCCCGGCCGCTTCAACGCCTGGCGGGACATCGACAGCTATCCGGAGGTGCACGCGCAGACCGCGGAGCTGATCAAGTTTCTCGGCCTCGAAGGCATCGAGGACACCGAGGGCGGCGAGCTGTCCTACGGCGGCCAGCGCCTGGTGGACCTCGGCATCGCGCTCGGCTCCAAGCCGCAGGTGCTCCTGCTCGACGAGCCGCTCGCGGGCCTGGCGGCGGCCGAACGCGAGCGCGTGTCGAACCTCGTCAAGAGCATGTCCGCCCGCATCCCCGTGCTGATCGTCGAGCACGACATCGACCGCGTGCTCGGCTTCTCGCAGCAGGTCACGGTGATGAACCAGGGCGAGGTGCTGATGGCCGGCACGCCCGACGAAGTTCGCACCGATCGGCGCGTGCAGGAGATCTACACCGGCACCGGCATTCCGCCGGTCACCGGTCGCGCAACCGATGACACCAGCCGGCCGTCGCTGCTGCGCTTCGAGCGCGTCAACGCATTCTACGGCAAGAGCCACATCCTCAACGACGCGACGCTGGACGTGCGCGAAGGCGAGATCGTAGCCCTGCTCGGCCGCAACGGGGCCGGCAAGTCGACGCTGCTGAAGGCATTGGCCGGCCTCTTGCCTCCAGCATCCGGGCACATCGAATACGCAGGCCGCGACATCGCCGGACTGCCCGCGCCGGACATCGCCCGTCTCGGCATCGGCTACGTACCGCAGGGGCGCGGGCTGTTCGCCGGCATGAGCGTGGCCGACAACCTGGCGCTCGGGCGTCTCGCCCGCGCCACCGACGGCAGCACTGGCGTGGTCTGGAGCGAGGCGCAGATCCTCGAATACTTCCCGCGCCTGAAGGAGCGCATGCACGTCGCGGCCGACTACCTGTCCGGCGGCGAACAGCAGATGGTGGCGGTGGCCCGCGCCCTGTCCGGCAACGTGAGGCTGCTCTTGCTGGACGAACCTTTCGAGGGGCTGGCGCCAGCTGTGATCCTCGAGCTGTACAAGGTGTTCGACGAGCTGCGCAAACACGCCTCGATCATCATTGTCGAGCACAACCTCGACCTTGTGCTGTCGCTGGCAGATCGCGTGTTCGCGCTGGAGCGCGGCGCGGTGTTTCATGAAGGGCCCGCAGCACCGCTGCTGAATGACCTCGACTACCGCAAGCGCATCCTCTGGCTTTAGGGAGCCGCACGCGGGCGTGATCCGACCGAGCTGGCGCTGGCACGACCGGCCGACTAAGGTTCCAATCTTCGGCCGCACGACCAGGCTCGTTGTTGGGATAGGGACCGACGTTCCGGCATTTCAGGGAGTAGCAACGTGACATACCGTGGCATGACCGTGGAGGAGATCAAGATCAACGGCGACAAGGGCCAGCCGATCTCGGCCTACACCGCGCGGCCGTCGGGGCCCGGCCCTTTCCCCGGCGTCGTGCTGGTGCACCACTTGCCCGGTTGGAGCGAATGGTACATCGAGCAGACGCGCAAGTTCGCTCATAACGGCTACATCGCCATCTGCGCCAACCTCTACGAGCGCAGCGGCCAGGGCAATCCCGACGATGTCGCTGCCAAGGTGCGCGCCGAGGGCGGCGTACCGGATGCGCAAGTGGTCGGCGACACCGAGGGCGCCGTGAAATGGATGCGCTCCCAGCCGGGCCACAACGGCAAGGTCGGCCTGTTCGGCTCCTGCTCAGGTGGCCGCCACGCTTTCATCTACGCCTGCCAGAAGAAGGACGTCGACGCCTGCGCCGAGCTATGGGGTGGCCGTGTCGTCATGCCCAAAGAAGACCTCAACGCCAAAACCCCGGTGTCGCCGATCGAGCTCACCAAGGATCTCTCCTGTCCCCTGCTCGGCCTGTTCGGCAATGACGATCGCGCGCCCAGCCCGGAGCAGGTCGACCAGCACGAGGCCGAACTCAAGAAGCACGGTAAGACCTACGAGTTTCACCGCTATGACGGCGCCGGCCACGGCTTCTTCTACTACCACCGGCCGATCTACCGCGTTGAGCAGGCACTCGACGGCTGGAGCAAGGTGTTTGCATTCTTCGGCAAGCATCTCGCGAAATAGGAGGCGTCAATGTGCACATCGATCGTCGAGATCGCTCCCGCTCACGGCATGGCCAAGCGCGAGGATGAATGGTTTCCGCTCACGCATTCCGTGGTCGCCTACGACCACGCGCGCCACGCGCTGCTGGCGGACGTCATCACCATCGATTTCATCAACGGCAGTCTGCCGCCGGGTGCGCGGGCGGCGGTCGAGCTGACCCTCGACTCGGCCAAGGCGCTGTGCGAGGCGCTGACGAAAGCCATCGCCGAAGCCGAGATCGAGGAAGCCGAGCGGTCGCAGAGCATCGAACGGAGACGCCATGACGACCTGGCGTTTGCGGCCACATCACTCGTTGCGGCATAGAGCGATCTTGCTCTAACGCCGAGTGGCTACAAAGAGCGGGATCTGGCGGGTCGTCCGTGTCTGATATTCGGCGTACGGTGGAAACGCCGCGACGGCTAGCGACCACAACCGATCCCTCTCCGCCACGTCCTTGACCTCGCGCACCTGCATGGGAAGCACGACAGTCTCATCGCGAAGCTCGATCTGCGGATTGGCGCGCAGGTTGTTCACCCACACCGGATCCTTCGGCGCTCCACCCTGCGAGCCGACGAGCACGTAGCCGTCGCCGTCGCCGTCCCTGACGCGCATCAATGGTGTCTTGCGGACGGCGCCGGTCTTGTTGCCCATATGGGTCACAATGATCACCGGCAAACCGGTGTCGCGCAGCGTGGTGCCCTTGGTGCCACCGCTGCTTTCGTACAGCTCGACCTGCTCACGCACCCAATCTGTGGGACTTGGAATATAGGTTGGCATGACGGTACTCCGATCCGGTTTGTCGTTGTGGAACAGCTAGAACAAGATCGCTGAATGGTTACACAAAACTTAGTCTCTGCTACGCCGTCGCTTCAGCATTGACATGGGCCATGTAGTGGAGGAAGTGTTGGGCGCGGGCGATGGGGGGTGCTGCGATGCTGGAGTACCTTGGATACGCGCTGTTTGTCGTCCTTATGATCGGGTGTCTCGGCTACATCATACGGTCCTTCGAGCCGGAGTAGGCTCGCTAGCTTCAAGATAACTTCAAGATAGCAAGCATTGTCGGCCTGGACCTAGGCACGCGCCCTGGGTGTGCCAGCCACGCCGACAATGTGCCGGCTGCGGCCGAAGCCTCCGTGGTCAGCAGCGTTGGCGGCTCGTGTGTGCCACGGGTCACGCGATGACGCATTGCGTCCAGGCCGCCTCGGCTGGGCCCGCTGCGCTCGCGTCAAACCGGCCTATCTCCCTTCGCCACCTTCAGCGTCCGGTTGTCGGTGGCAGGCAGCATCTTTGCGGGATCGCGCGTGACGACGGCGTCGATGACGGTGGGAGTCGAGGTGTTGGCGAGACCCTCACGCAGCGCTGCGCCAAGCTTCTCGGGGTCATCGACGCGGATGCCGAGACAGCCGAAGGCCTTTGCTATGTCGGCGTAGTTCAACTCGGTCAAATCCGATGACTGGTAGTTGCCCGCGCCATAGACGGCGTGCTGCAGCGCCTTCACGTAACCGGATGCGGCGTTGTTGAATACGACAATGACGAAGTTGGCGCCGAGCCGGCGGGCTGTCTCGAGCTCTCCCAGGCTCATGTTGAACCCGCCATCCCCGGTCAGCGCAACGACGCGGCGCGTCGCGCCCGCCGCAAGCTGGGCTCCGATACCTCCGGGTACCCCGTAGCCGATCGAGGCAAAGCCTCGATCGGGCACGAAGTGTCGACCAGCCGCTTTGGTGTCGAACAGCAATCCGGCCCAGTGCGCGGCAAAGCCCCCGTCCGCCACCACGATGCCGTTGGCCGGCATCGCCTTGTTGAGCTCGCCCATCAGGCGGCCGACGTTGATCGGCCGCTCTTTGGATTCCAGGCGGTCGCGGGCGCTTTCCCGCCATGCCGCCATCCGCCTCGGCACTTGGGCGAGCCAGGATGCGCGTGCCGCCAGCCGACGCTTACCGTCACCAAGCGCCGCAGACAGGTCCTCGAGCGCCAGGCCGGCATCGCCGACCAGCGCGACCTCGGTACGCGTGGTGCGGCCGATCTCGGTCGCCTCGATGTCGATGTGGATCACCGTCTTGCCGGGCGGAATGAGCGAGAAGCGCTTGGTAGCGATTTCGCCGAGCTTGCAGCCGACAACCAGCAGGCAGTCGCTTTCTGCCAGCATGGCATTGGCGATGCGGTCGTAGCGACCGAACAGCCCGGCCGACAGTGCATCATCGCAGGCAATCGCTCCCTTTCCCGACATGGTGTGCGCCACCGGGATGCCGTGCGCTGCGGCGAGGCTCCCCAGCGCGGCGTAGGCTTCAGAGATGTGCACTCCCCCGCCGGCAAGCAGCATTGGCCGATCGGAGGTAGCGAGCAGCCTTGCCGCGCGCTCTACGTCGGCCGGATCCGGCCGGCAGCGCCGCGCCGGCGCCTTGGTCGTGGCGGGATCGATCCAGAAGTCGGCGGCGTCGAAGTCGTGCTCGGCATGCGCGATGTCCTCCGGTACGTCGACCACGACCGGCCCTGGCCGACCGCAGGTCGCCACCGCGAACGCGCGCCGGAGGTGCTCAGGGATGCGCTTGATCACCTCGACGCGAATGACTTCCTTGACCACAGGTCGCAGCACGTCGAGCTGGCGGGTTTCCTGGGTCATGTTCTTCCAGGCATGCTCGCGGTTGGCATCGCCTGTGATGGCGATCATGGGCAGCCCCGCGTTGAGGCTTTCCACCAGACCGGTGATCAGGTTGGTGACGCCCGGCCCGAGTGTGGCGTCGACACAGCCGGGGCGGTTGGTGACCTTCGCGTAGGCATCGGCAGCAAACGCCCCGCACCGCTCGTCATTGATGAGCGTGTGCCGCAAGCCAAGCGTTCGACACGCCTCATAGAAGGGAAGCAGCTGGAAGCCGCCCATCCCGAATATTGGACCGATGCCCCCGAGCTTGAGCATCTCGGCCAGCGCCTGGCCTCCCGTCATGCGGCGCATGGAATTCAACTCGGTCATGCTCGTGTTCCCCGTTTAGGACCGCGTTTGCAGCCAGCAAATGAGGCTGCGCGACGAATTCTTGGGCTGAGATGCCAGGGCCCCTTCGGCCACGTTTGGTGCCGCCATGCGACGCCGCAAGGACGGCCTTTCCACGCAGAGCAGGTGGGGCGTGGGTGATGCTGTCGAAATGGAGCAGGGTCATCACTTGCACCTTGGCGACAGTCACCTAAACACACGATAGGGCTCATCATCTTGTTCCACATGTTGGAACATGATATTCTCGCTGTCGGAACGATGCCACTCGATGTTCCGCCCTGTCAACGGCGCTGTTTGCGCAAGACTGATCGATGCAGATGAGCGGGACGACTGCGTCAGTTGTACGCGAGGGAACTCGAGGCGAGGCGACTGTTCAGAGCCTCGGTCGGGCTGTCAGGCTCTTGCGCGCCATGGCGTCCCACACCGACGGAGCGATGCTGTCGGGCCTGGCCCGCGAGACCGACCTCGGCAAAGGCACAGTGCACCGTCTCCTCAGCGCCCTCATCGAAACCGGACTGGTCTTCCAGGATTATGAAACCAAGCGCTATCGCCTTGCCGCCGGGTTGGCGCTTCTTGGACATGCGGCGCATCGCCAGGACTTGGCGGCGCTCGCCAAACCCTTCCTGCTACGGCTGGCGGAAGAGACCGAAGACACCATCTACGCGTCGGTGCGAGAGGGCGGAGCTGCTGTGTGCGTTGCCCGCGAGATCGGCGCGTTTCCCATCCGCAACCTTTCGCTTGAGGTCGGCCATCTGCGCCCGCTGGGTGTAGGCTCGGGCAGCCTCGCGCTGTTCGCATTCCTGCCCGATGACGACATCTCTGCGATAGCCGAAAAGAACAAGGCTTGGCTCGCGCGCTATCCGGGTCACTCGCGCAAGGAGATGATGGCCAAAGTCGCTGCGACGCGCCGGCGCGGGTACTCGCTGGTCGAGGGCTGCATCATCCCAGGAATGAACGCCGTCGGCGTGCCGATCCTCGGCACCGACGGGCGCCCGGTCGCTGCCCTCAGTCTGGCCGCAATCACTGACAGGCTGTCGGGTCCTCGGGTTGCCCGGCTCGCCCGGTTGCTCGCACGCGAGGCCGCCGAACTCGGCCGGGCGATGGGTCTCACGTCACGGCGTTTGTAAGCCTCGTGAACTGCTGGATGGTGAGCCGCGAAGATTGCCGACAAGTGAGTTCAGGCGCGGAACGGCCGGCGTGTCGAATGCCGGTCTGGCTCTACCACCATGCCCACGGCCACGGCGCGCCCGCACCCATCAGCACGTGCGCGTCCTCTGATACCGGCTCGGACTCGAGGCATGACCGGTGCTGACCCGGTACGCTCGGGAGCTATGCGCTGCGATCCTTGTAGGCTTCTGCAGCGAGCCAGGACGCGAAGGCCGCTTCGATCGCGGCGCCGCCGGTGATCAGATTGTCTTGCCAGCTCGGGGACGCGGGCCGCACTATCAGCATCCAGCCGGCCGCGAAGGCGTCTTCGTTGAGCAGCTTCGGGCGCAACTCCAGTGCGGGGTTAGCGGCGACCACGACGCCGTCGAAAGCGGCGCGCGCTGCGCCGACCCACTTGCCGCATTCGATGGTCGCGAACGACCGCTGCGCTTCGAAGGTTTTGCCGACGCGCTTGGGCGTGAACACCAGCACGTCGCCGGCCAACTCGATGGCGATCGGGGTGAATCCGGCGCGGATCGTCCCGTCGGGCAAAGGCTCATACCAGATCTGGTTGTCCAGATCGTAGTACAGGTGCTCCGGATAGTCCTTGCCCTGCACCAGCGCCATTGCCGGTCCTCAGTAGGTCAGCACGCGGTAGTCGTCCGACATGATGTTCTGCAGCATGGCCGCTGCGCCCATCAGCCCCTTGCACTCGGGGATGAGATCCTGCTCCGTCATGTCGAACAGGTCGAGGTTGGCCGGGCAAGCCCAGAAGCGCGCCCCGTTTTTGTGGGCGTCACGGATCCAGTCGTAGACGGTCTTGTCGTGGCCCGGCTTGATGCAGATGGCCTCGGCCACGCCCTTGCGCATCAGCTTGCCGGCGGTTGCCGCGCAGATCACGTCGACCTCGTAGTCCATCGCTGCGGCGACCGCTGCATGATAGAACGGCGCGCCCAGCTCCTCGGGGTTGCGCGGATCGGTGTTGACCAGCACGATCAGCAGCTTGCGGGTCATGGCGCAGCCTCGACGGCGACATCGGCTTCTGCCCCGGCAACATAGTCCTCTGCGCCGATCTCGTCGCGCAGCAACTGTCCGGCCAGAGCGAGCTCGATTTCAGTGGGCTGCGCGGATGAAGGTGTGCGCTGCAGTCGAGCCGCCAGCGTGGCGCAAAGTGCCGATTGCACGTCTGCGAGCGATGGTGCGGGCCTGAGCGACGCTGCCAGACAGGATACGCGTTCCCGCAGAGCCGTCTCCGACAAGCCGAGCGCAGCCGCCATTTCGGCGGTGTCGTCCTCGATCAGGACGGTTCCCTGCAGAACGGCCGAGGGCCCATCCACGTAGCCGCTGGACCCGGAAACCTTTGCGCCATCGACGGTGATCGATTGGGGCGGCTCGAAACGGGCCGGCGCGCCAAGGCGTGCGAGGCCCGCAGCGACAGCTGCGCAGATGCAGGCCGTGAGAGCTGCAAGCCGGTCCACATGCGAGCCGCGCTGAAGCACCACGTCCCAGGCCAGCATGCGCGGACTCATGAATACGGCGCCGCCACCCGTCACGCGCCGCGCGATCTCGATGCCCCGCCGCCGGCAGTAGCCGACATCCACTGCTCGAGAAAGTCGCTGCCCATTTCCGAGCAGCACGCAAGCCGGATACCGATGAAAGCGAACGGTATCAGGCGCTTCCCCAGCACCGTGTTGCCGGACCAGCGCAGCCGTCATCGCCACGTTCCAGCGTGCGGGTGCCAGACCGGTATCGAGGATGCGGATGCTCTGCGTCATGCGTCGGCCAGCGGCTCGATCTTGATCTTGCGGCCCTCAACGTCGAAGAAATGGCCCTCATTGAGGATCATGCGATCCTCGACAACCTTGGCCTCCAGCTCCCTGAGGCGCAGCCGCGCGGTCGGATTGTCGACCGGCCCGCCACCATTGGCCTTGGTGGGAAAGAATGCGACGCCACTCCAATTCTGGCCCGAGCCAGCGAGCATCACCGTGATGTCCTGCCAATCCACCTCGTCGCCGATGATATGGAAGTAGGTCGAGCACAATGGCGTGACGCTGCGTTCCCCGATCTCGGCAAGGACGACCAGCACGGTGAATTCGCCGAGCTGGCCGACCATCGACGCCAGCCATTCATCGAACTCGGTGCGATCAGAAATCGACAACGGGCACCTCGGGAACATACTGATCGAACAGCGCGTAGAACGACTTGCCGTGCGCGCCCTCGAACCAGGCTTCGAACTTTTCCAACTCGTCCTGGACGACAGTGCCCGCGTCCGGCTGGTCTGTGCGCGCGCATTGCCAGACTGCGGATCCTAGCGGCCCCAACTGCGCCAGGATGGCGTCATAGCTTTGGCTTTCGCCGGTCCAACCAAGCTCTTCGCGCACGGCGAGGCGTTGCTGGGACCACACTTTCGCTTCAAGTTCGGCTTCGTCCTCGTGCTTGGCTTCCGGCTTTGCCGCGCCGGTGATCTACGGCGGTGGCGAGGGAGCGGATCAGGCGGCTGCGTCGGAAGGCGAATGCGCGTTGCCGCTCGATGCCGGCGATCTGCTCGGTGAGCTTCTTGCGCAACTCCTCCTCGGCTGTGCGCGTGGCCTTGGCGGCGGACTCGAATTGGGCGACCAGCGCCAGCGCGGCGGGTGTCATTACGGTGCTACTCCAGGAATTGGCGGAGGAGGATGGGAGTCGAACCCACCTGAAGCCGTCTGACGGCCCCACCCGGATTTGAAGTCCGGTCCCAGCACCGGCTGGAGAACTCCTCCTGAACTCTTCATCTCGTTGATGTTTCGCGCTTTTCGTCCCTTTGTTGTCCCTTGGTCGTCTGCGTCCCGCGGAGCGGGATTTTCTGTCCCGGTGTCCCAGTTCCTGTAGCAGGTTTCGCAGGGTCAGCCGAGATCGGTTCGTTAGCTTTGATATCCGGTCGTCCCACCGGCAGCGGAGCTACGCCAGCTGGGTGCACCGCTTTCGGCGCGAACAGGTCGATGCGCGCTGCATTGATGCGGCGCAAGTCCTGGCGTCGGATGGTAAACCCGTGCCGGTCGAAGAACTCAAGGATCTGGATGGCGACCTTGCGGCCATTGTCCAGCTGATCGCGAAAATCGGCGGCCGTGAACTTGCCCGTCGGTGATGCCGCGGCGACGCCGATGGCGATACGGGCCATATCCTCCACGATCGGGCGCGCGAAGTAGTGGTCGTGCGCGATCTCCTCGACGTCGCCACGGCGCGCGGCGAGCCGCATCAGGCGTCGCACGAAGGCCTCGTCGATGTTCATGGCCTTGGCGATGTCGCGCACGCGCGGCGGCCGATACGGCTCGGCGGTCAGGCGCGGCAGGATCAACGCCCAGATGCGCTCCTCCTCGTTGGAGAAGCGTACCTCGTGATGTGGCCGTCGCACCCAGGTGCGGTCCAGCACGACCTCACCAGCTTCCATCAGGCGGCGCAGCACGGCCATGAACAGCGGCACCGGCAGGGCCGGCCTTTCGCCCTTGCGTAGTTGCTCGAGGCCGATGCCGGGCAGGTCCGGCCGCTCAGCGTGGAAGGTATCGAGTGTTTGCCCGATCTTGTCGCGCACCCGCTCCCACACGGCTGGTCGCATGGCAACGCGACCATCGGCCAAAGGAAACATGATCAGCGCCAGGGACGAGGCAATCTGTTCCATCGCATCAGTGCCGAGTGCGTGGTCGCGAGCAAAGGCGGCGAGGTCGACCCAATCCGTCGAGCCCGACAACAGCTGAGCGACGGCCGCGGCCGGGTCCCTGGCCGATCGTGCGACCAGCTCGGCGCGACGCTCGGGCGTGCGCCGCCGCCGCTCGGGAGCGCGCAGATCGATAAAGGTTCCGCCGCCCACGGTACGGCTCGACGAGGTGTCGCGCAGGACGAAGCGATCACCAGCGGCCGCGGCCAGGGGACGCTCCAGGACCAGCTGCACGAACTCGGTCTTGCCCGCCGCGATCGGCTGATCGCTGAGCACGACGACCCGGCCCGGCACCTCGGCGGCGGCGTGATGCACCTTGACGGGGAACCACTGCCCGACAGGTTTCGGCTCAGTGGGCAGCACGCGCAGGCTGGCGTCGATGCGGGCGGTAGGGAGGTGCAACGAGGGGTCGAGCACGACATCGCCGCGATGCACCGCATCCTTGCTGATCTGCGATCCGCTCAGCACCAGGGCGCACCGCTCGCCCGCCATGCCCTGCTGCACCGGCCGGTTCTGGGCGTTGATCGAACGGACGCGAGCCTCCAGCCCCGACGGGCTGATGATGACCCGATCGTCGACCCGCACCGCGCCCGACAGCACTGTCCCCGTCACGGCGGTGCCGAGGCCGGCCAACGTGAATGACCGGTCGACGGCCAGGCGGAAGAGACCATTTTTCGGATGCGCGGCGGGCTGGCGCAAAGCCCCATCCAACCGCGCGGTCAGCTGCTCGAGCCCGTCGCCGGTAATGGCCGACACGGGCAAAATCTCCGCACCCTCCAGGCCGGTTCCTGCCAGCACCGCCTGGACCTCCGATGTAACCGCCGCCAAGCGATCCGCGCCCACCAGGTCGGATTTGTTGAGCGCAACGATGCCGTGCTGCAGGCCCAGCAGATCCATGATGGCCAGGTGCTCGCGGGTCTGGGGCATGACGCCGTCGTCCGCGGCGATGACCAGCAGCACGAAATCGATACCAGCGGCGCCCGCCAGCATATTGTGTACGAGGCCTTCGTGGCCCGGCACGTCGATGAAGCCGATGATTTCGCCGCCCGGTCGCGGCCAGTAGGCGAAACCCAGATCGATGGAGATGCCGCGCGCCTTCTCCTCCTTCAGGCGATCGGTGTCCACGCCGGTCAGCTTATGCACCAGCGAGGTCTTGCCGTGATCGATATGTCCGGCCGTGCCGACGATCATGGCACGCTCTCCGCCTCGCCGAGCGGGAGGTAGGCACGGCGCTCGGCCTCGCGGCGCTGCTCGGGTGTGCAGCTGTCGCGCACCGCATTGTAGAAGCGATCGGCGAACTTGCTGCGGGCGATGCGGGCGCGAGTCAGCCACGCCATCGCCGTGACCGGATCTTTCGTGACGCCCGCGCCAATGTGGTAGGCCGCCCCAAGCATGGCCTGTCCGTCCGCATCGTCCAACGCGGCGGCTTTGCGCCACCATCGCGCCGCTTCGGCAGCGTCGCGCTCCACGCCCAGCGCATTGTGGTAGAGCAGGCCGAGCCTGGTCATGGATGCGGCGATGCCCTGTTCCGCAGCCTTCAGCGCCCATTCGCGCGCCGCGCGGTAGTCCGGCTTGCGGTGATCTCCGTCAGTCAGGATCCACGACAGCATGTCCTGCGCATGCGGTTCGCCCTGCCTGGCTGCACGCGAGTACCACTCCTCGGCGATGGCGCGGTCGGGCGCTCCCTCTTCGCCGTTGAAGTAGAAATCGCCCAGCACGCGCTGGCCGAGCGGATCGCCGGCATCGGCGGCCAGCTTCAGCCATTTGCGCGCCAGCTCGATGTCGCGGGCGACGCCCCAACCATTGACGAAGCAGCGGCCGATTTCGGCCTGCGCCTGCGCGATACCGGCGTGGGCGAGCGGACCCCAGGCGGCGAGAGCGCTAGCATGGTCGCCGCGAGCCGCAGCTTCGGTCGCTTCCGCCAAGCGTTGGGCCGCTTCCTGCTCCGAGACGGGTTTGTGTCTAGCCTGGCGCATGCGTCGCGCCATCGGTCTGAAGGAGAGCCGCCAAGCGCGGCAACTGCTCACGCAGAGCCGCTTCGTCGTCCAGGCAGCGCAGGTCGAAGATGAGTGCGCCATCCTTGATGCGCCCGACGACGGGGATAGGCAGCTTGCGGAATGCCAGCGACAGCGCTTCGAGGCGGGTGCCGGAACCCTTGCGTGCTGACGGCGCGATGGCAATGCCCGCACTGGCCAGCGTCTCGAGCGGCTGTGCGCCCGAGCCGATCTGGCTGCTGCAGTCCAACACATCGACCGTGTAGTCGGAGCCCGCCGCCGCAGCGAAGGCGTCCCGCAGGCCAGCCGCAGCGGCCGCGATTTCCTCCTTGGGCCGCACGAAGAAGCGCAGCGTGGGCAGTGTTTGCGGCAGGCGGTCCGGGTCTCGGTAGAGCTTCAGGATGGCTTCCAGGGCGGCGAGCCGGATCTTGTCGATGCGCAGAGACCGCTTCATGGGGTTCTTGGCGACGCGCGCCACCAGCTCCTTGCGGCCGGCGACGATGCCGGCCTGCGGGCCACCCAGCAACTTGTCGCCTGAGAAGGTGACGAGATCGGCGCCCTCGCCCAGACACTCGCGTACGGTCGGCTCGGCGGCGAGGCCATACCGGCTCATGTCGACCAGCGCGCCGGACCCGAGGTCGTGCACGAACGGCACGTTGTGCGCGCGCGCCAGTGCGGCAAGCTCGGTCGCCGAAACTGCCTTGGTGAAGCCCTGTATCAGGTAGTTCGAGGTGTGCGCCTTCAGCACCAGGCCGGTGCGCTCGCTCAATGCTTGCTCGTAGTCCTTGAGGTGCGTGCGGTTGGTGGTGCCGACCTCTATGAGGCGTGCACCGGCGCTTGCCATGATGTTGGGCAGGCGGAACGATCCGCCGATCTCGATCAGCTCGCCACGCGAGACGATCGCCTCCTTGCCGGCGCCGAACGTGTTCAGCACCAGCAGCACGGCGCCGGCGTTGTTGTTGACGATGCAGGCATCCTCGGCGCCGGTGATCTCGCGGATCAGGCCGCGCACGTGATCGTCGCGCTCGCCTCTCTCACCGCCGCCGATGTCGAACTCGAGCGCGACGGCCGAACGCATGGCCTCGACCGCCGCGGCAATGGCGCTGTCGGGCAGCACGGCGCGGCCGAGGTTGGTGTGCAGCACCGTGCCGGTCAGGTTGAAGACGCGGCGCAGGCTCGGTGCGTCCTCCTGCTCCAGGAGCCGCAGCGCGTTGTGCGCGATCGCCTCCGCATCAGGCCCGGCCGCGGAGCCTGCGCGGCGCGCCTCGCGCATTGCTGCGACGGTGCGGCGGATCGCGCCGACCGTTGCGTCGTGGCCGAAACGGGCGGCAGCTGCGATGCCGGTGGCCGAGCGCAACACCCGATCCACGGAGGGAAGCCTGCTGACCTGACCGATCGGGCGAGTCTCGTTCATGGCAAGCCGCTCCTAATAGCCGAGCAGGAAGGGGTTCTGGCCGCCGCGCGTCCAGCTCTCGCCTGCCAGCAGCATGTCGAGCCCGAGGCTGGCGACATCGTCAGCAAGCGGCTCCAGAAGCGGGTCGTTGACCTGGTAAAGGATCTTCACATAGCGCTGGCACTTGTCGCAGGTCTCGGCCTTGACGTGCTCCGACTTGCCTTCGATCAGCTTGTAGGAGATGCCCTCCGTCGAGCTGCACAGCACGCATTTCACGCGCACCACGTTCCACATGGTGCTGCACAGCGAGCAGGTGCAGAAGCGCGTGTTGTGCGCCTTGGGCCAGCCGACCACCATGCTCGACACCGGCGCGCTGCCGCACGTCGGGCAGACGCCGTCGGCGATCGGCTTGAGGTCGTCGGCGCCAAGCAGCGCGGCCATGCGCGTGAAATGCACCTGCAGTGCAGCCAGCAGCAGCGCCCGCTGGGCAATGTCGTCCGGCGGCGATGCATCCTTGAGGGTTGCGGCGATCATCGCACGCCGCTCCGCAGGCGGGACTGCCCGTAGGCCGCTGACGGCCTTGGCTGTCGCCTGCGCCAATGGACCATCCCCATCGAGCCGCTCCAGCAGTCGCTCGACCGTCAGCTCCATCAATTCATCAGGCTCGAACAGCACGCGAGACAGCGGCGGCATGCCGTGCTCGAAAGCCCGCCCGATGCGATCGAACGGCGGCAGGCTGGCCGCGGGCAAGCCTTCCTGGATGTCATGCTGGGTGCGGGTCAGGCGCGCCAGAAATTCAAGATACGGCTGTAGCTCATGCTGCGGCGCAAGTGCAGCAAACCGCTTCGAGCGATTGAGGAAGACCGAAACAGGATCAGGAAGGACAGCGAAGGGTGGCTTCGCCTCCTCCCCGATATTCATCAGGCCCACCTTGGGGCCGCCTGCGTCAGACATGGCACACCTCGAACCGAGGATGGGACTCAATCTGACCGAGGGCTATTCTGCAGCCGTCAGCCGCTCCCGCTCGATCTCTCCCTTGTTGACTTCCTTGCGCAGCCACTTGCGATGGTGACGCCAGCCCCAGCCGCCGGTCACCGTGCCACGCGTCATGGCACTGATAGTACCACGCACCCAGATGGCCGCGTAGACATGAATGATCCAGATGGTAATCGCCAGCACCGCCGCGCCAGCATGGATCAGGGCCGCCAGCCGCAATTGGTCGATGGTCGCCTTGAAGCCGAGCAGCTTCTCGAAATAGGCCAGCCCCGGCTCCCAGAGGCCCACACCGGTCACGAACATGGTGGCGACCAGTACGGCCTGCGACCAGAACACGAACTTCTGGCCGGCATTGTACTTGCCGATCTCCGGCAGGTAGTCCTCCCGCCCGGACAGCACGTAGCGGATGCGCGCCAGCCAAACGAAATCGGTGAACTCCGGCAGGTTCTGCCAGAAGAAGCGCAGGAACAGCCCGATGAACGAGACAACCAGCACCACGCCGATCCAGGGATGCAGCCAGCGCGCAGTGGCTCCGCCTCCGAACAGTTCGCTCAGGAAGAACAGGCTCGGGATGAAACAGCGACAGGCCGCTCAGCAGCAGCAGCACGAAGCTGATCGCCACGATCCAGTGGTTGATGCGGGCGCTTCCCGAATAGCGGCGCACACGAATGTGCGCGCCGCCCGTATCATGATCGCTCACGATTTACCTCCCGCAAGCTTGTCCGCCGCTTCCTCTTCTTCTTCGGTGACGCGGTTGGCACCCTGCAACAGATAGTGCACGACGCCGGCCAGTGCCGTGAAACCAATCACGGCCATGCCGGCATACTTGCCTACACCCTTCCACAGCTCGACGATCGGACTGATCCTCGGGTTGTCGGGCAGGCCGGCATAGAGGTGCGGCTGGTCCGCGTGATGCAGGACGTACATCACGTGGGTGCCGCTCACGCCGGGCGGATTGTACAGACCCGCCATGTCGAAGCCGCGCGACTTGAGGTCGGCAATGCGCTTGTCCGAGAGCGAGACCATCTCCGCCTTGGTGCCGAAGCTGATGCAGTGCGTGGGACACGCTTTGGCGCAAGCCGGCTGCTGGCCGACGGCCACCCGGTCCGAGCACAAGGTGCACTTGTAGGCCTTGTGGTCGACCTGGGAGATGCGCGGGATGTTGAACGGACACCCCTTAACGCAGTAGCCGCAGCCGATGCAGTTCTCGTGAATGAAGTCCACGATGCCATTGGCGTACTGCACGATGGCGCCAGGCGCCGGGCAAGCCTTCAGGCAGCCCGGATCCTCGCAGTGCATGCAGCCATCCTTGCGGATCAGCCACTCGAGATTGCCCGTGCCGGGGTTCTCCCACTCGGTAAAGCGCATCAGCGTGAACATGTTGGGCGTCAAATCATGGGGGTTGTCATAGACCCCCACGTTGAACCCGACAGGCTCGCGCATGTCGTTCCACTCCAGACACGCCGACTGGCAGGCCTTGCAGCCGATGCACTTCGACGTGTCGATCAGTTTCACCACCTCGGTGGAGCGGTTGGGCTCCGGCGTGGTCGTCACCGTGGCCGAGCGGCGGATGACGTCAAACGGCTGGAATGTTGCCATGGTCCGTCCTCCCTATGCCACTGGGCCGCTGATGGGCTCGATGTCCACCAAGAACGCCTTGTATTCCGGCGTCTCGATGTTGGCATCGCCCACGTACGGGGTGAGCGAGTTCGGGCCGAAGCCCTTGCGCGCCGCGCCCGTGAAGCCCCAGTGCAGCGGGATACCGACCACGTGCACGGTCTTGCCGTCGATCGTCATTGGCTTGATGCGCTTGGTGACGACCGCTTTGGCCTTGACCGACCCTCGCTTCGACCACACTCGCACCCAGCCGCCCTTCTGGATGTTCTTCTCCTTCGCAAGCTGCTCGGAGATTTCGACGAAGAATTCCGGCTGAAGCGTTGCGTTGACCTGCACGTGCTTCGTCCAGAAGTGGAAGTGCTCGGTGAGCCGATAGCTCGTCGCCGCGTAGGGGAACTCCTTCGCGTCGCCGAAGACCTCCATGTCGTTCTTGAACACCCGCGCCGCCGGGTTGCCCCGGATTTTGGGCCACAGCACGTTGGCGACCGGACTTTCGAACGGTTCGTAGTGAACCGGGAAAGGCCCGTCCTTCATCGTGGTGCGAACCCAAAGCCGCGCTGCACCTTCAGGGTTCATGATGAAGGGGCCGACCACGTCCGGCTTGGCGCCGGGCGCAATGTCGGGCACGTCATAGCCGGCCCACTTCGTTCCGTCCCACTCGATCAGCTTGCGCTTGGGATCCCAGGCCTTGCCCTGCAGATCGGCGGAAGCACGATTGTAGAGGATGCGACGATTGGCAGGCCAGGAGAACGCCCACTTGGAGTAGGCGCCCGTATTGTCGGGATCGCTGGTGTCGCGGCGAGCCATGTTGTTGCCGGCCTCGGTGAAGCAGCCGGCATAGATCCAACACCCGCAAGCCGTCGAACCGTCGTCCCGCAGTACCGCGAAGTTCGGGACCTGCTTTCCCTTCTGCAGAAGCAGCTTGGTCGCGTCGGCTGGATCCGGCACGTCTGCCACGACGTAGCCGTTCATTTCCTTTGCGACCTCCTCCGGCGTGGGATCGTCCGTGTTCTTGTACGGCCACGTCAGGTTGAGGATGGCATCGGGGAACTTGCCGCCCTCCTTCTGATAGAGCGCTTTCATGCGCTTGTAGAGCTGGGCCATGATCCACATGTCGGACTTGGCCTCGCCCGGAGGCGTGCCGCCGGCCCAATGCCACTGCAGCCAGCGTCCCGAATTGACGAGGGAGCCCTCGTCCTCGGCAAAGCACGTGGTCGGCAGCTCGAAGACGGCCGTCTTGATCTCCTCGGGCTTGGCCACGTTGTACTCGCCGTGATCCTCCCAGAACCGGCCGGTCTCAGTCTGCAGCGGATCCATGATGACGAGGAACTTCAGCTTGGACAGCGCCGCCTGGATCTTCCCGCGATTGGGGAAGGATAGAAGCGGGTTGAAGCCCTGGCAGAAGTAGCCGTTCATCTTGCCCTGATGCATGAGCTCGAACGCGCGCAGCACGTCGTAGGCTGGCACGTCGAGCTTGGGCAGATAGTTGAAGGCCCAGTCGTTCTCCGCCTTCGCCGCGTCGCCGTACATGGCTTTGGCAAAGCTGACGAAGAACTTCCTGTAGTTCTGCCAGTAGCTCATCTGCCCGGGGCGTTCCGGCTTGAAGCCGCGGGTCGCCATGTAGGTGGCAAAGTCCGCCTCACGCTCGCTCGGCAGCGTGAGATAGCCGGGGATCAGGTTGGACATGAGTCCGAGGTCGGTCAGCCCCTGGATGTTGGAGTGACCGCGCAAGGCATTCATGCCGCCGCCACGCAGGCCGATGTTGCCCAGGATGAGCTGCAGCATGGCCATGGTGCGGATATTCTGCGAACCCTTGGAGTGCTGCGTCCATCCCAGCGCGTACATCGACGTCATGACCTTGTCGGTCGCCGACGTCTCGCCGATCATCTGGCAAATCTTGACGTATTTGTCCTTCGGCGTGCCGCAGATGCGCTCGACCATCTCGGGCGTGTAGACAGCGACGTGCTGCTTGAGGAGGTTCCACACGCATCGAGGGTCTTGCAGGGTGTCGTCGGCTTTGACGAACCCGTCTTCGCCCATCTCGTAGTTCCAGGACGACCGGTCATAGTCGCGCTTGGACTCGTCGTAGCCCGTGAAGAGACCGTCCTGGAAGCCGTAGCCTTCCTTCACGATGTAGGTGGCGTTGGTGTAGTTCTTGACGTACTCCCACTGCACCTTGTCGTTCTGAATGCAGTAGTTGATGACGCCGGACAGGAAGGCGATATCAGAGCCCTGTCGCACCGGCGCATAGACGTCGGCCACCGCCGCCGACCGCGTGAAGCGCGGATCGACAACGATCAGCTTTGCACCACGGTTGGCTTTTGCCTCGGTCACCCATTTGAAACCGCACGGGTGCGCCTCGGCGGCATTGCCGCCCATGATGACAACAAGATCCGTGTTCTTGATGTCAGTCCATGAGTTCGTCATCGCACCACGGCCAAACGTCGGGCCCAAACTGGACACCGTCGGGCCGTGTCAGACACGCGCCTGATTATCGAAGACGAGCATGCCGGCGCTTCTGACCACCTTGTAGGTCATGAAGGCCGTTTCATTGGTGGTTGCCGACGCCGCCAGGAAGCCGGTGCTGATCCAGCGGTTGACCGTCGTGCCGTCCTTGTTGGCTTCAACAAAGTTGGCGTCGCGATCGTCCTTCATCAGGCGGGCGATGCGGTCGAGCGCCTCATCCCAGGTGATGCGCTTCCACTCCTTCGTGCCGGGCTCGCGCACCTGCGGATACTTGGTCCGCGTCTCGGACTTCACGAAATCGAGCAGCGCTGCACCCTTCGGGCACAGGGTGCCGCGGTTGGTGGGATGATCCGAGTCACCCTCGATGTGATAGATCTCCGCCTTTTCGCCCTTCTTGATGTCGCCGCGGCTGTACATGATGATGCCGCACGCAACCGAGCAATAGGTGCAGGTGTTACGGGTCTCGATGGCCGATGCGAGCTTGAATGGTCTGACGTGCGCCGCAACTTGCGCTTCTGCTTCGCCAAACCCCAACGCTGCAATAGCCGACCCTGCCACACCAGCCCCTGCCAGCTTCATAAAGTGCCGGCGCGAGACTTCGATGTTCATGGATTCCGTTCCTCCTCAGGACCCCTCTCAGCCGCCCGATCAGGCGAGATTGGGGCTACTTTAGAACCGTAATACACTAGCCACATGCGGTCAATTTGCGCTGCAATAAGATGATGTTCTTTTCGGAGTAGAAATCATTGTTCGGAACTTGGCGGCGCCGGCACCGCTTTTAAGGCTTTGCCACAAGGAGATACTCCGCATGCCGCCTGTCAAAACTGCATTGATTCTTGGCCCACTCGCCACTGTGGGCGTCATAACCTGTCTTTTTCCTTCTGCTGCACTCGCACAGCCGGAGCGAAAACGGACTGCGCGGTGGTTATTCCGAGCAAGTCGCTGACAGAGACGGCCAAAGGCCCGGCTCCGGGCTCGAAAAGCATGGGGTCGACCGGGTGGATGGGCGGTTCACGCAATGGCACGACCGACGCCGGCCCATTGCCAGGCTCCAAGACCGACATCCAGCAACCGTCAAGGCTTTCGATCCCACCAAGCCCGATTCGACCCTGCGCAAGCCTTGCTGACCCGTCCATTGACCCTTGAGTGAAAAACCGGCAACTTCGCCATGAATGGATCGGTCCGGTGCTCCCGCGTGTCGGGGCATGACGTTGAGCTGGCTTCTGGGTGGATGGCTTGGCCTTCTGGCCGTGCTTGTTGCCTTGCCTGGCTATGTCCGTGCAGGCGCTGCCCCCGACCGGCAGCTTCAGGCCGCTCCGTCCGATGCCAAGCCAAACTTCACACTGACATCCCTTGATGGTGCGAGCCACGCCTTGCGCCAGCAAGGCGGCCGCGTGGTGCTGGTCCACTTCTTTGCAACCTGGTGCGAGCCGTGCAGGGACGAGCTTGCCTCGCTCACCAGCCTGGCCAGGATGCCCGGCGTCCAGCCGCCCCTGATCCTTGCCATCAACGTTGCCGAGGTGCCGGCGCGCGTACGCCGCTTCCTCGATGGGACCGCTATCGATTTTCCCGTGCTTCTCGACAGCGATCGTGCGGTCACCAAAGCCTGGGGCGTGTATGCCCTGCCGACCACCTTCGTGCTGGATCGCGATCTTGTTCCACGCCTCATGGTCGAGGGTGACCTCGACTGGACCAAGGAAGATGTCGTCGCGGCTCTGCGCCGCGTCGCCGAACTTGCAACACCTTGAACTCAAGCATCTCAACAGGGAGACGAGATATGAGCATGAACAGACGCCAGATCTTGAAGGCCGGCGGAGCGTTGGCGGCGGCGACTGCGTTGCCGGACATGGTCAGCGCACAAGCGACGTTCGCGCCTGCGCCTGGGGCATGGCGCAATTTCCAGACCGTGACGCGCCTCCAGATTGCCAAGCCCGCGGGTCAGGTGCAGGCCTGGATCCCCCTCCCCGCGTTCAACGCGGACGATTGGTTCAAGCCGGCCGGCAGCACCTGGACCACCAACGCCAAGACAGCCGAGATCAAACGCGACGCCAGATACGCAGCCGAGATGCTGCACGTGGTGTGGAGCGCGGACGAGGCAGCGCCCGTCGTCGAGGTGACCAGCGCGTTCGCAACGCGCGATCGCGCCGTCGATCTCTCCAAGCCCGGAACGGTGCCGGCGCTGTCGGCCGCCGACCAGAAGCTCTACACCTCGGCCACCGACCTGATCCCCGTCGACGGTATCGTCAAGGAGGCCTCGGACAAGATCACCGCCGGCGCGACCAGCGATCTCGACAAGGCCCGCCGCCTCTACGAATGGGTCGTGGACAACACGGCGCGCACGGCTTCGACGCGCGGCTGCGGCGTCGGCGACGTTGCCTCCATGCTCAAAAGCAACAACCTGACCGGCAAATGCGCCGACATCAACGCGCTCTACGTCGGCCTGGCGCGCGCCGCCGGCATCCCCGCCCGTGACGTCTACGGGCTGCGCGTGGCGCCTTCGAAATTCGGCTATAAGAGCCTTGGCGCCGGCTCCGAGGTCGTCACCAAGGCGCAGCACTGCCGCGCCGAGGTGTACTTGTCCGGCTTTGGCTGGGTCCCGGTCGATCCCGCCGACGTGCGCAAGGTCGTGCTCGAGGAACCTCCGGCCAATCTTGCGCTCGACGATGCCAAAGTGATCGCGGCGCGCAAGGCGCTGTTCGGCGCATGGGAGATGAACTGGCTTGCCTACAACGTCGCGCACGACGTGGCGCTGCCGGAGTCCAGCGGTGCGAAGGTCGGATTCCTCATGTACCCGCAGGGTGAAATCGGAGCGGAGCGGCTCGACTGCCTGGATGCCGATACGTTCAAATACGTGATCACCGCCCGCGAGGTGACCGCCTAGAGGCTGGTCGCGTTGGAGCCTCTCCGAACGCGACCAGGCAACGACAAGTGGGGGCTGCGCGAGCGGCCCTCCCCTATCTTGCAGGGGTGACGTGACCGCAATCTATCTCGACCACAATGCCACGACGCCGGTCGACGCGCAGGTTCTGGAAGCAATGCTTCCGTTCCTGCGCGGTGAGTTCGGAAATCCGTCTTCATCCTATGCGCTCGGCCGCCGCGCTCACGCAGCCGTCGAGCGTGCACGGGGTGAGGTTGCCGCGCTGATCGGAGCTGAGCCCGAAGAGATCGTGTTCACCGGCGGCGCAACGGAAGCCAGCAACTTGGCGATCCGTGGCGCCGTCGCTCGCGGCGGTGCGCGCCGCGCCGTTGTCACCAGCAACATCGAGCATCCCGCGACCGACGCCTGCTGTCGTCTGCTGGAGCAGCAGGGTTGCACCGTCCGTCGCGTGGCGGCGGAAGCGAATGGCATCGTTGCGCCCGAGCGGCTGGCAGCTGCCATCGACGACCGCACCGCGCTCGTCACCATCATTCATGGGCAAAACGAAATCGGCACGCTGCAGCCGGTACGGGAGATTGCGCATGTCGCGAAGAAGCACGGTGCGTCTGGTACACGCGGACGCCGCGCAGTCGGTCGGAAAAATTCCGGTCGACGTGCAGGAGCTGGGCGTCGATCTGCTGACCATCGCCGGCCACAAGATCTATGCTCCCAAAGGCATCGGCGCGCTGTTCGTGCGCAAGGGCTTGCGCATTCCGCCGCTCCTCGTCGGAGCAGGTCAGGAGAATGGCGTCCGGCCCGGCACGGAGAACGTGGCCTTCATCGTCGGGCTCGGCGAAGCCTGCCGTATCGCCACCGAGACGCTGGAGCGCTCGCACCAGCGCATGGCAAATCTTTCGGCGAGCTTCCTGTCCCTCCTGCATCAGGAGGTGCCGGGCCTCATGCTCGTCGGAGATCCGGTGCATCGGCTTCCCAACACGCTCAATGTGCTGTTTCCTGATGCGTCGGGGCGCCTGGTGCTGGAAGCCTGCAGCGCCGTGCTGGCATCGACAGGGTCGGCCTGTCACGCGGATCGCGAAGATCCCTCAGCTATCCTGACGGCGCTCGGCATCCCTGCAAGCAAGGCGCTGGGCGCGGTTCGCCTGTCTATCGGACGCTCGACCACGCAAGCTGACATTGCAACCGCCGCATCCGATCTCTGCAAAGCGTGGCGCAGTGTTCGCACCACCACCAACGCGGCCGCGTAAAAAGCGAAAGGAACCGCGATGAACGTACCGCAGGTCCGACTGACCAGCCTCGCGCACGGCGGCGGCTGTGGCTGCAAGCTTGCCCCTTCCGTCCTCCAGCAGCTGCTTGCGGACCAGCCGGCGGTCGCCCCTTACAAGCAGCTTCTGGTCGGCACTGAGACCGCAGATGACGCCGCTGTCTGGCAGCTCGACGCCAACACTTGCATCATCGCCACGACCGACTTCTTCATGCCGATGGTTGACGATCCCTACGACTTCGGCCGCATCGCCGCGACCAACGCCATCTCCGACGTCTATGCCATGGGCGGCAAGCCGGTCATGGCGCTTGCCATCCTCGGAATGCCGGTGGGCAAGATCCCTACCGAAATGGTGCGCGACATCCTCAAGGGCGGAGCATCCGTTTGCGCCACTGCCGGCATCCCTGTCGCCGGAGGTCACTCGATCGATTGTCCGGAACCCGTGTATGGGCTGGCCGTGATCGGCACCTGCCGCCCCGAGCACGTGCGGCGCAACGCCGACGCGCGCGCCGGCGATGCACTGATACTCACTAAGGGGATCGGGGTCGGAATCTATTCGGCCGCCATCAAGAAGGGCGAGCTTTCACCCGCGGGCTACGCCGAGATGATCGGCACCACCACGCTGCTCAATCGCATCGGTGCCGAGCTCGCGGAGGACAAGGACGTGCACGCGGTCACGGATGTCACAGGCTTCGGCCTGCTCGGTCATGCCCTGGAGATGGCACGCGGCTCGAACCTGACCCTGACCATACGAGCCAGCCAGGTGCCGACGCTACGAGAGGCGGCGCGGCTGGCTCAGGAAGGCTTCGTCACCGGCGCCTCCCACCGCAATTGGGCCAGCTATTCGAGCGGCGTTTCTCTGCCGGCTGGCTGCCCCGAATGGATGCGTCACCTGCTGACCGACCCACAGACCTCCGGCGGACTGCTGATTGCCTGCTCCAGCGCAAAAGCTCCCGCCATCCTGCAGCGCATCAGGTCGGCGGGGTATCCGCTGGCGACAGGCATCGGCCAAGCCGCAGCCGGTGCCGCTTCGGTCATGGTCGTCGACTGACAACGGGAAGGCATCAACTCAGCCAAAGCCGGTGGCCGTCGGTAATGAGATCAAGCGTCGCTAGCCGACCTGGGCGTGAACGGTCCCCATGGAGGACTGTCGTGTCGATGGCGAGGGCTCGACGGCACGGCCTGTCCCCGCGCTCAAAGTCATCAGCCACCTGGCCGCAACGACTGCTGCTGCCACGCAAAGGAGCATGACGTAGGACTGCAACAGGATCAGCAAGCGGGAGGCAGGATATTGGCGGGTGCTGCAGTACAGCACGCTCACCAGAAACGATGCGGGGGCCAGCATAACCGCCAGGCGCTGATAGCCCGGCGTCAACTGCGCGGTCAGCCATAACAACAGCGTGCTGGCGTTGACCAGCACCAGCGGCCCAAGCACGGCCAGTATAAAGACGATGGCAAATTCACGAGAGCCTACGTGGGGCGGCGAGAAGCCGTACACCACCAGAAAAAACGCAAAGCCCACCGCCGAAACTGCCACCGACCCCTTGAATGCCAGCATCGCCCAGCCCTGTTTGCGAAACTTGTTGTACCAGGCCATTTCCACCCCCCTGAATTATGCCGCGTCCCGCGCCCGCCGCCACGGGCTGGCATGATTTGCCGGCAAGCGCCTAGTGATTTTGCGCAACAAGGGCATGGGTTGTTGGTGGCTCCGGTTCGCGAGCACTAGGCCCTATCGGGTCGGGTTGGCTTGGCTCGGCGCCCGCCCCCGGAGGCACGGCGTTGCTGGGTGCCCCTGCCGTATCCAAGACAGTTTTTACCTTGTGTTTCCCTGTTGTTGCCACACTGCTCAAGCAACCATGGCGAGGATCGGCTTCGGCAGGTCCCGCCCACGGGGGAGCGGTGTATGCGTCGCTACTTAGTTGCCGTCTGCTGCGCCTTGCTTGCAACGAACGTTGCAGCAGAGCCTTCGGCCTTGTCTGGCGATGCCATCAAGGAGACCGTCGCGGGCGCCGTCCTGGAGGTGGACACCCCGGTCGGTGTGAAGGTGCCGATCCGCTATTTCGAGGATGGCCGGATCGCCGGCGAAGCGCGTGGGCTGGCCTACATTCTTGGCGCGCCATCGGACACCGGCAAGTGGTGGGTATCGTCAGACCGTCTCTGCCACAAGTGGAGCAAGTGGTTTGACGGCGTATTGCAATGCATGCGTCTTAGCCAGGACGGCTCGCGCATCTTCTGGCGGCGCGATGACGGCGAAACCGGCACGGCCGTTATTTCCACGCCACCCACGCCGCCCCGCCTGATAGCGGCGGCACCAAAAAGCCCGGATGTTTCGAGCAGCCGAGAAGCGGCCGAGGCCAAGGGATCGTTTTCCGCATCCATGGCAGCCATGACGGTCTTTCCGTCACGCGCGAACCATGCCGCGGCGACCAGTTCCTCCGATGCCGTACCGGAGCTGCAGAGGCAGCCGGAGGTCGGCAAGCGAGTCGAGGCCAGCCCAACCCTGCCGGCGGACAAGGCAACCCCGGCCGGCGCGCCGAAGGAGACCGCTTCCGTCGAGCCAAGCCGCGCTAATCCCTCCCGCGCTGTGCAGTCATTCCGAGTGCGCGGCGTGGCGTCGGACGATGTGCTCAACGTGCGTGCTGGACCATCGACCGACTATTCCGCGACCGCCACCCTTCTGCCGGACACCGTGGGCGTGAGGATTGTTGGACAGTGCCTGGAGGAGTGGTGCCCCATCGCGCACCGCGGCATCACCGGCTGGGTCAATAGCATATACCTGGCCGAAGACACCCGGATCGGCGGCTCGGATCGCTATCGGCGCGGGTCATCGGATTATCGGCAATAGTGACTTTCCCTGGCAGCCGACCGCGATGTCCGGCCGCGCCGGTGTGCGAGATGCCTGCATAGTGTGCGAGCCGGAATACGAGGCAGCCGATAGCGGTTGCGTGCGGGCCCCAAACCTGATTGCTAATTGGGCGTCGACCTCGGCGCCGCGATTTGCTTCGAGCCCTCGGCTGTTGCAGATCTGCTTCTCACTTCTGCCCACCTGACCGCCGCAGCTCAGCCGGTCTACAATTCCACTCGGGTTGCAGGAAGGCACGAGCATGGCCTGGCGCATCGGGGTCGACATCGGCGGGACGTTCACCGACGTGGCGCTGGTCGACGACGCCAGCGGACGCATCGGGGTCGCCAAGGTGCTGACCACGCCGCGCGACCTCGCCGAGGGTGTACTGTCCGCCCTGCAGACGGCCATGCAAGGCCACGCGGTTGCGCCGGGCGATGTCGGCCTGCTGGCGCACGCGACGACGGTCGTCACCAATGCCATCCTGGAGGAGAAGGGCGCGCGCGCGGCGCTGGTGACCACGCGCGGCTTCGGCGACGTGCTGGAACTGCGGCGCTCGGCGCGCGGCGATCTCTACGACCTGTTCCAGGATGCGCCGGCGGTGCTGATCCCGCGCCGCCGCCGCTTCGAGATCAGCGAGCGCGTGGGTGCGGATGGAGCGGTCGTGGTCCCGCTGGCCGAAGCCGAGATCGACGCGCTGATCGCTGACCTGAAGGCTGCCCGCGTGCAGGCGGTGGCGGTGTGCCTGCTGTTCAGCTTTCTCAACCCCGAGCATGAGAAGCGGCTCGGGGTGCGGCTGAGGGCGGCGCTGCCGGAGTTGAGCATCTACCTGTCGTCGGAGGTGCTGCCCGAGATCCGCGAGTTCGAGCGCACCAGCACGACCGCGGTGTGCGCCTACGTCGGACCGATCCTGGCCTCCTATCTGGAGCGGCTGGAGGGCGCCACGCGCGGCCAAGGTCTGCCGCGTCTTTATGTGATGGGCTCCAACGGCGGCATCCTGGAAGCGGCCGAGACGGTCGCCATGCCGGCGCTCGCCGTGGAGTCGGGCCCGGCGGCCGGCGTGGTGGCAGCGGCGCTGGTGGCGCGGCAGACAGGCAATCGCGACCTGCTGTCGTTCGACATGGGCGGCACCACCGCCAAGGCCAGCCTGATCCGCGACGGGCAGTACGAGACGACGCCCGAGTACGAGGTCGGCGGCGGCGCCAGCGGCAATCGCTGGATGCACGGCACCGGTCATCCGATCCGCGTGCCGGTGATCGACCTGGCCGAGGTGTCGGCCGGCGGCGGCTCGATCGCCTGGGTCGACCGCGCCGGCAGCCTGCGGGTCGGGCCGAAGAGCGCCGGCGCCGAACCCGGGCCGGTCTGCTACGGCCGCGGCGGCACCGAGCCTACCGTGACCGACTGCAATCTGCTGCTCGGCTATCTCGACAAAGGCTCGCTGCTGGCCGGCGACCTGCCGATCGACCACGCCGCGGCTGAGGCCGCGGTTACCGAGCGGCTGGCCAAGCCGCTTGGCGTGGATGCGCGCACCGCGGCGGCCGGTGTCATCGACGTCGTCAACCACGCCATGGCGGAGGCCCTGAAGATCGTGTCGGTGCAGCGCGGGCATGATCCGCGCGCCTTTGTGCTGGCTGCGTTCGGGGGAGCGGGGCCGCTGCATGCGGCAGCGCTGGCCGACGAACTTGGCATCGGCCACGTGATCTGCCCGCCGATCCCGGGCGCGTTCTCGGCGCTGGGGCTGGTCGGCAGCGACCTCAAACGCGATTACGTGCGGACGGTGTATGCGACCACCGCCACGGCCGATCCGGCAGCGCTGGAGGCCCACTTCGCCGCGCTGGAAGCGCAAGGCGCGGCCATGCTCGATCGCGCGGGCGTCGCGGCTGAGCGCCGTCGCTTCGAGCGCAGCATCGACGCCCGCTATGAGCGGCAATCCTACGAGCTGGCGGTTCCGGTTGCCTCACGTGCGCTCGACGCCGCCGCTCTGCGCGAAATCGCCGACGCCTTCCACGATCGCCACCGGCGCACCTACGGCCACGACAACCGCAGCGAGCCGGTGCAGCTGGTCAGCCTGCGCGTCACGGCCATCGGTGCCATCCCGCCGCTCACCATCGGCACCGCCACCGCGCCGGCCGGCACACAACCTGGGAAGGGCCGCCGGCAGGTGTGGTTCCGCGGCACGGGCGCGGCCGAGGCCGCGGTTTACGACCGCGCGCGCTTGCCCGCCGCCTTCGAACTCGAGGGGCCGGCTGTCATCGAGTCGCTCGAGTCCACCATCCTCGTGCCGCCCGGTTGGCAGGCCAGAATGGACGACAAGGGCTTCGTGCATTTGAATCGCCGCCACGGGAGCGAGGGCTGATGAAGGACGCAATCGCGCCTGGTGGCGATCCCGCCACCTTCGAGATCGTCAAGAACAGCCTCTACAAGATCGCCGAGGAGATGCGGGTGGTGCTGGCCAAGACCGCCTACTCGCCGATCCTGAAATCGGCCGGCGACTTCTCCTGCGGCGTGTTCGATGCCAAAGGCGAGATGGTGGCACAAGGGCCCGACCTGCCGATCCACCTGGGCTCCATGCCCGACGCGGTGCGGGCCGTGGTCGCCGCCTTCGGCAGCGACGTGCACGACGGCGACGTCTTCATCCACAACGATCCCTATTTCGGCGGCAGCCATCTGCCCGACGTGAACGTGGTGCGCCCGGCCTTCCACGAGGGCAAGCTGCTCGGCTTTACCTGCCTGCGGGCGCACTGGCCGGACATCGGCTCGGCCACGCCCGGCAGCTACGGCGCCGTCACCGAGATCTACGGCGAGGGCCTGCGCCTGCCGCCGCTGCGGCTCTACAACCGCGGCGCTCTCAACGTCGACCTGGAGAAGGTGATCCTCGCCAACGTGCGCACGCCGGACGAGCGCAAGGGCGATCTCGGCGCCCAGCTCGCCGCCACGCTGCGCGCCACCGAGCGGCTACAGGCGCTGGCTGAGCGCTACGGCGCCGACCGCCTGGTCGCCTATATGGCCGAGGTGTTGGATTATTCCGAGCGGCTGATGCGCGCGGCGCTCGCCGACCTGCCCGATGGCGAGGGCTACTTCGAGGACTTCTGCGACGGCGACGGCATCGCCGATACCCCCGACGGCAAGGACGCCCCGTTCTGGATCCGCATGCGCGTAACCAAGACGGGTGACCGCGTGCTGGTGGACTTCGCCGGTTCCGACCCGCAGGTGAAAGGGCCCATCAATGCGCCGCTGTCGGTCAGCGCGTCGGGCGTGTTCTGCGGCCTGAAGATGGCAGTCGATCCCGACAGCCTGATCCCGCCCAACTCCGGCTGCTGGCGCACAATTCGGGTGGAGGCGCCCAAAGGCTCGGTCGTCAATGCGGAGTTCCCGGCACCCGTGGTCTACGCCAACCACGAGATCTCGCATCGCGTCGCCGACATGGTGATGGGTGCGCTCTCCGGCTTCTGGCCGACCCACGTGATGGCCTGCAGCCAGGGCACCTCGGCGATCCTCACGCTTGGTGGCGTCGACAAGCGCAAGGGCCGCCGCTACGTGTCCTACGAGACCATCAAGGGCGGCTTCGGCGCGCGCCCCACCAAGGACGGTATCAATGCCGTCGCCAGCGGCATCTCCAACACCATGAACACACCGGTCGAGGTGCTGGAGATGGCATTCCCGCTACGCGTGGAAAGCTACGCCATCAATCCGGACTCGGGCGGCGCCGGCCGCTATCGCGGCGGCTGCGGCGTGCGCCGCGTCTGGCGCCTGCTGGAAGGCGCGGACGCCACCGGAGCCCTGTGCATGGAGCGCATGACCTCGCCGCCGTTCGGTCTGCTCGGCGGCAAGGCCGGGGCACCTGCCGTCGTGACACTCACCACACCTGACGGCGCCACGCGGCATCTGCCGAGCAAGGGCGCGTTCCTCGCGCCGGCCGGCTCGGTGGTCGATATGATCGTGCCTGGCTCGGGCGGCTTCGGCCCGCCGGCCGAGCGCGACAAGGCCGCCATCGGCCGCGACCTGCTCGATGGCTACATCACCCTCGCCGCCGCGAAAAAGGACTACGGCATCGCCGACCCGGATCAGCTCCGCAAGGCCGCCGCCGCAGGAGGACACCTGACATGACCTACATCCCCAATTCCATCGAGGCGCGCGACATCGCCAGCCTGGTGCACATGCAGACCAATCTGCGCAAGCACCAGACCGACGGACCGCTGGTCATCACGCGCGGGGAAGGCGTCCGCGTGTTCGACAACACCGGCCGCGACTACATCGAGTCGGTCGCCGGGCTGTGGTGCGCCTCGCTCGGTTTCGGCTCCGAGCGCCTCGCCAAGGTCGCCTACGAGCAGATGCGCGAGCTCGGCTACTATCACCTCTATCGGCATCGCTCGAACGAGCCGGTCATCCAGCTGGCCGAGAGGCTGCTCGAGATCGCGCCGGTGCCGATGGCGCGCGTGATCTTCCAGTGCTCGGGCTCGGAGGGCAACGACACGGCCATCAAGCTCGCCTGGTACTACTGGAACGCGGTCGGCCAGCCGCAGCGCACCAAGATCATCGCCCGCCAGTTCGCCTATCACGGCAACACCTGCGCGGCCGTCAGCCTGTCCGGCAAGCCCGACATGCACGCCGGCTTCAACCTGCCGTTCGCACCCTTCAAGCACACCGAGTTCCCGCACTACTACCGCCGCCACGAGGCCGGGCGAGAGCGAGGAGCAGTTCTCCACCCGCATGGCCGAGGCGCTGGAAAAGATGATCGAGGCCGAGGGGCCGGACACCATTGCGGCCTTCTTCGCCGAGCCGGTGATGGGGGCGGGTGGCGCCATCATGCCGCCCAAGGGCTACTTCGCGAAGATCCAGGCGGTGCTCAAGAAGCACGACATCCTGTTCGTCGCCGACGAGGTGATCTGCGGCTTTGCCCGCACCGGCGAGATGTGGGGGTGCGAGACGTTCGGCATCAAGCCCGACATGATCACCTCGGCCAAGGCGCTGTCGGCGGCCATGCAGCCGATCTCGGCCGTGCTGCTGAACGAGCGCGTGCACGAGGCGATGCTGGCGCAGTCCGACAAGTACGGCAACTTCGCGCACGGCTACACCTACTCCGGCCATCCGGTGGCGGCAGCGGTCGCGCTGGAGGTGCAGAAGATCTACGCCGAGATGGATATCGTGGCCCGCGCCAAGCGCCTGGGCCCGGTTATGCAGTCGGCGCTGGGCAAGCTGGCCGAGCATCGACTGGTCGGCGACGTGCGCGGCATCGGCCTGATCCTCGGCATGGAGCTGATGCAGGACGGCGAGAAGCGCATCCCGTTCGATCCGGAGCTGAAGGTGGGCGTGCGGGTCGACAACGCCGTCAAGCGGCACGGCCTGTTCCTGCGCACCGTCGGCGACCGCCTCGTGTTCGCACCGCCACTGATCATCGAGGAAGCGCGAGATCGAGGAGATCGCCAAGCCGCCTGAAGCTCGGCCTCGACGATGTCGCCATGGAGCTGAAGAGCGAAGGCGCGCTGAACTAGACGAGACGATGCCTCAGCCTTACACCTCATCCCGGGGCTTGTCCCCGGGATCCAGAGAGCCACAAACGGCAGCACCAAGTGGAAGCCTGGATCCCGGCAACAAGTGCCGGGATGATCGAGACTCGCTGGACCGGAAACGCAAGAGCACTATCGATGACACACGTCCTGCACCGCGCGATCCACAAGAAGTATCCGGTCGCCGCCAAAAGCGCCGGCATCCGCATCACGGACGAGACCGGCAAGCAGTATATCGACGCGTCGGGCGGCGCGGCCGTGTCCTGCCTCGGCCACGGTCATCCCGACGTGCTGGCGGCCATGCACAAGCAGCTCGATACGATTGCCTACGCGCACACCAGTTTCTTTACGACGCGGGTGACCGAGGAGCTGGCCGACCATCTGATCGCACACGCCCCACGCGGCATGTCCAACGTGTACTTCTGCGGCAGCGGCTCGGAGGCCATCGAGGCCTGCCTCAAGATGGCGCGGCACTACTTCGTCGAGAAGGGCGAGACGCAGCGCACCAAGTTCATCTCGCGCCGGCAGAGCTATCACGGCATCACGCTGGGCGCGCTGTCGGTCGGCGGCCGCATGAAGGACCGGGCGCCGTTCACCGAGATGCTGTTCGACGTGCACCATGTGTCGCCGTGCTTCGAGTACCGCGACCGCCGCCCTGACGAGACGCCCGAGGTTTACGGCGAAAGGCTGGCGGCGGAGCTGGACGCCAAGATCGTCGAGCTCGGTCCGCGCACCGTCGCGGCCTTCGTGGCCGAGACAGTGGTCGGCGCGACGCTCGGTGCCGCCACCGCCGTGCCCGGCTATTTCAAGCGCGTGCGCGAGGTCTGCGACCGGCATGGCGTCCTCTTGATCCTCGACGAGGTGATGAGCGGCATGGGCCGCACCGGCACGCTGCACGCCTGCGAGCAGGAAGGCGTCGCGCCCGACCTGATGGCCATCGCCAAGGGCCTCGGCGGCGGCTTCGCGCCGATCGGCGCCATGCTGGTGTCCAAGCCCGTGTTCGATGCCGTCAGCGCCGCCTCCGGCGCCTTCCCTCACAGCCAGACCTACGTCGGCCATCCGCTGGCCTGCGCCGCCGGCCTCGCCGTGCAGACGGTGATCCAGCGCGACAACCTGCTCGCCAATGTGCAGAAGCAGGGTGCTTATCTCGAGCGCCGCTTGAGAGAGCGTTTCGCCAATCACCATCACGTCGGCGACATCCGCGGACGCGGCCTGTTCCGCGGCGTCGAGATCGTCGAAGACCGGGCCAGCAAGACGCCGTTCGACCCCGCCCTCAAGCTGCACGCGCGCATCAAGCAGACGGCTATGGACCACGGCCTGATGGTCTATCCGATGGGCGGCACCGTCGAGGGCAAGGCAGGCGACCACATCCTGCTGGCGCCGCCGTTCATCGTCACGGAGCGCGATGTCGACGACATCGTCGACATCCTCGGCACCGTCATCGACAAGTCGATCGCCGCCGCCCGGTGATGTCATCCCGGAATTTCGCGTCAGCGAAGTATCCGGGACCAAGGGCCATTGAGCGACGGACCAGCCACCCTGGGTTCGGGTCTGAGCAAGGCTCAGGCCGGGATGACAGGTAGAAGGGCACATCCCGTCAATACCCTTCCTTGAGCAGCGGGAAGGCGCTGTCCATCCACGACCGGCCGAGCGGCGCCACCGGCTCGACGTAGCTCTTGTCCAGCTGCGCGAACGAGGTGACACCCAGCAGGCCGAGGCAGCGCGTCACCTCATCCTTGAGGAGCTCGATCATGCGCACGATGCCGTCCTCGCCGGCCGCCGCCATGGCCAGCCCCTGCAACCGGCCAATGCCGACCGCGTTGGCGCCCAGCGCCATGGCCTTAACGATGTCGGTGCCGCGCAGGATGCCGCCATCGACGATGATCTCGGCGCGCCCCTTCACCGCATCGACGATCTCGGGCAGCACGGCCATCGCCCCCTTGCCGTGATCGAGCTGCCGTCCGCCATGGTTGGACACGTAGATACTCTCGACACCATGCTCGAGTGCGATCAGCGCATCCTCCGCCGTGGCGATGCCCTTCAGGATGAAGGGAAGCGAGTACGTCTTGCGCAGCCTGGCGAGCGAGGCCCAGGAGAAGCGTGCCTGGTAGTAGTCGGCCGGCGCGCTGCGGCGCGAGGTGGTCTTATACCGCTTGGCGAGATCGCGCTCGCGCCGCCCGTACCAGTCGAGATCGACGGTGAAGCACAGCGCCTTGTAGCCGCTCTTGATGGCCCGCTCGATGTGATCCTCGACCCAGGCATCGTCGCCGCGAATATAGAGCTGGAACAGCTTGGGATGCGGGTTGCTCGCCGCCACCGCCTCGATGCCGGGCGCGCTCGCCGAGCTCAGCATATGCAGCACCCCGGTGCGGGCGGCGGCTCGGCTCGGCGACACGCCTCCGGCCGGCTCGAAATCCTGCAGCGAGCCGATCGGCGCCAATATCACGGGCAGATTCAGCTTCAGCCCCAGCAGCGTGGCACTCGTGTCGACACGCTCGACGTCGCGCAGCACGCGTGGCCGGAAGGCGATCGAGTCGAGCGCGACGCGATTGCGCTCCTGGGTGGTCTCCGTCTCGGCGCCGCCGACGATGTAGTCCCACGTCCCCTGCGTGACGTTGCGCTTGGCCAGCGTGACGAACTCGTGGAGAACGGCATACTCCATGCCTTCCTGCATGCGGGCGCCCCTCGTATCTCTCATGCGCCGGCTCTGTGTCCGGCACCGCCAGCATAGCCAATCCGCGCGGTGCTGCAGCATTGCGGCGCCGCATAGCCGCCCCTCAGACTTCGATGACCTCGGTGATCTGGCTGGGCATCTCCGCCGTCGTGTCGGGTCCGGGCCACAGCGCCTCGGCCTGGCGTGCGCCGCCCGAGCCCTCCACCTTTATCTCCGAAAATCCCGCATCGCGCAGTTTTGCAGCGATGGTGTCGTTGCCGGCCCAGCGCTCCAGCCATCCGAGCGCGATGGTGGCCCGATAGTGTCTGCCCTGACGAACCGTGAATGTGGCCATTGGCGCTCCCTCTCAATCCTGCGCCGACATGGCCGGGGCGGCCGCCCCGGGCAAGGCCCGGAACAGTCGATTTTTGGGCCCAGGACGCTGCCGACAAAGTCCGCGCGCACATGGAACTTTATGGTTAAGGCTGCGTTAAGGCTGCCGATGAGTGCGCTCATTGCCGTCAGCGGAAGGAGAATGGGTCGTGCAGCAAATCTTCAATCAGCTGCTGCAGTTTCTGCAGCAGGGTATCTCAGCCATTTTTCGATTTGTGCAGTTGATCTGGCAGTGGACGGTCGGGCAGATCACGGGCTTGACGCGCGTGCCCTGGCAGGACTGGCCGCTACTGAAGCAGATCCTTCTGGTGTTGATCATCGCCGGCGTGGTCTGGGCGTTGTTCAAGGCCGGCAAGGAGCTGTGGGAAGCGGGCGAGAGGATACTCACGGCGTTCGCTGCCCTGCTCGGCGTGCTCGTCAAGACATTGCCCAGCGTAATGCTGGCTGGCTTGATCGCGTTGGGCGGCGTGTGGGTGCTGAACAACCTCGACGTGTCGACCTTGCACTTGCCCTCATTCCTGCAGCTTAGCTCGCGATAGCGTGCTGGTTGGACTCGCAGTTGCAGGTTTGCGTTCGGAAGTTCGCTCGATGAGCCCGAGCGGACTTTCCATGCTTGTTGCCGTCGACGGGGCCGGCCCGGCTAGTTGCAGGTGGCGATCAGCAAGATGCGCTCGCCATCGGCCGATGTGATGCTCGACGTTATGATCCAGCCATGCTCGATCGCGTCGCGCAGGATGACGCTGCTGCAGGCGGTGCTGTTCCACTCGCGTTGCTTGCGCTCACGCCAGCCCGGCCCTAGTCCGGTCAGCCCGGAGCTGAAGAACCGCTTGTAGTTGACGGTGTGGATCTTGCAGATCACTTCGATGCCGTCATCACGCGTGTTGCGATCGATCCAGGTGCCGGCATTGGCATTGCCGAGCCGCGCAATCTCCGACATCGCTCTGCAGAACTGCTCATTGTCGAGCGCGGCCCACGCGGCGCGCACCGGCAGGCGTGACCGCAACGGCCGCACCGAGCGAGGCGACGATAAGGCCGGCACGCATGCAAAGGCCTCCCGCACTTTCGCACGCCAATGTATCAATGCGAATCCGAATGGCCGAGTGAGCGGCCCGGAGCGATCCGGTCGCGCACCAGCTGCTTCAACTCCTTGCTTTCCGGAAAGCGGCCGCGCTCCTTGCGCGACCAGATCATGTCGCCGTCGACGCGTACGTCAAACACGCCGCCGCTTGCGTCGGGGGTGAGCATGACGGAGCCCACTTCCTCGGCGAACGTCGTCAGCAGCTCCTGCGCCAGCCATCCGGCGCGCAAGCCCCAGCCGCACAGTCTGCAAAAGGTGATCTCGATCACCGGGCCCGCTGCCATGCTCCTCTCCGCTGCTCACGGATTGGAATATCAAATCAAGGCAGCCGGCAGATTATCACGTTCGGCGGTGGTGGGCAGTACGCCGAGCAAGCGTACCCACATCACACATGTTCACTTCTGCTTGGCAACCGTGTCTCGGACTTCGGCCGCGGTCATCGTCAGCTCGATCCGATCGGCTTTGCGCTCGAACATGTTGGCCGGGATCACCGCAGTGGTCGTACCCAGACCGAGAAAGCTGCCGATCTCAGCGCGCAGGGCCGGCTTGTCGCCGTACGAAATGATCTGCAGAACCTCGCCCAGATGCTCTCCATCCGACGTGTAGATCGGTAGCCCGATCGGCGTAGTGCTCGGTTCTGCAGGCTGCATCTGACTCTGCTGAGCCAGCACTGCTGTTGCGGCCAGCGGAGCTGCGGTCGCCATTGCAAGCGCGGCGACAATGTGGCGGAGGTTTCGCATTTCGCACTCCTATCGAAGATCGCGGACCAAGGCCTGGCGGCCGTCGGAAGAACGGCCTTCCGCCGGACAACAGCTGCCGGATCATAAGGTTCCGACAGCATGGCAAGCCCTTCCTAACGCTTGGTTGCACAAGTCACCCACAGGCGGTCCCCAGCCTTTGCACACCCCGATTTGCGCTCGGCGGCGTGGCGCGCTTTGATGAGTGTTCCAGCTGTCTATTGCGTCGGTTGCGTTCCGATCCTGTTCCAAGAGCGGAGTTCGCCATGCTGCAGCGTCAAGCGCTTGCACCCGACAGTGTTTATGCCCTCGCTGACCATCTGGATGCTGCGCTGGCAGCCTGCGAGGATCTGCTCCGACTGAGCGGACGGCACCAGGATATCGAGTGGTTCCTGGCCAGCGTGCGCAGGTTCGAGCTGGCGGCCATCCTGCAGGTCCTGCGGGTACGCCAATACGCCGAGGAGCTGCGCCAAACCGAACCGCGCATCGCTACGGTGGCGGAGCTGTTCCTGGCCGGCACGTTGGCCTTCACCGAGGCGAGCGGCGCACAGATCACCAGCCCGTTCGCCGGTGACGACGATCAGGAAGGCCGTGGACTGCTCATCACCGAGCAGTTCATGATCGGACGCCGCATTCCGATCGGATTGCTGGGCGAGATGGTCGGCGCATTCCTCGACGCGATCGACATCACCTACGTACTGTTCAACGAGGAGCATGAGCCGCGCCCGGTGCGCATGAGGCCGCCTCTCTCCATCGTCCCCACAGTGCCGCCGTTCACAGCTGCAAGCCCGAGACCTCAAGCCTAGCCTTGGCGTTAGCCCTAATATGCTGCGGCGCATTATGTCGTTGTTGCGACGCAAAAACAGGCGTAGGTTCCGCCACAAGCGGACCTCCGCCGTCTCCTTAGGCCCGCGCCCGTCTGGGGCGGGGCTGACTGCACCGCGTGTCCGGGATTGTAGAGCGAGTTGCAGGTTCTCGCGCGAAGCAAACCGCCTCGTTCGAGAACGATCTCGATCTGCTGCTGGAGGCACGACCCCATGCTCGATTACGACGCGCACGCGCGGCTTGCGGATGCGACCGCGGAGCTGATGCGGACCTGTGCGATTGCCACCGCCCAGACCATGACGGCATCGGCCTGCCAGGGCCTGGCGCTATGGTCGAATATGTTGCGCTCTCCCGATCAGCGTCCGGTCACCCGGCCGACTGGCATTGGGTCGGCCAATCCCTTGGAGGTGTTGTGGCGCTTCTCGCCGGCGGACTGGCTTGCGAAAGGCAACGTCTGGCCGAATAGCAATTGGGGTGCCAGCTACGCGCCAGGTTCGGCCTGGCCGGCCTATGCCGCCGCCTGGGCTTGCTCACCCTGTGCGTGGCCCACCTTCAGCGATTGGACAAGTTGGAGCCGCGCGTACTGGCCGGCCTGGCACCACCAGCCCCTTCAGGCACGGCTGTTTGCTACGCCGGAGGCCCTGACACAGACCGCGCTGCGCGTCGCCTTGCCTTCGACCTATGCCAGCTATCGATCCGCAGGCGGACATGCGGTGGCTCAGGTCATCATGCCCGGCGCCGAAGCCGTCGTCGCCGGCCTTGCCGCGACGGCGGCCTTCACGCAGACGCAGGCGCTGCTCGGCGTGTGGCGCACCATGCTCGGCGCGTAGCGCACACCGAGCGGCGCGGCATTAGGTCTTCTTCTTGGCCGGCGCGGGCTTGCTCTTGCAGTAGGCCTTGCGCGTCTTGCCGGTCTTGGCGTTGGTCGTCGCGCCGATCCAGATGCAAGTCGCATCGGCCTTGCAGGCCGTCTCCTCGGTGATGGAGTTGCACTTGCTCTTGGGCTTCGGAGCAGAAGTAGGCTTCTTCTCCTGCGCGCCGGCAATCGTGCCAAGCGTGACGAGCACGGCAGCGGCGGTGGCAGCAATCAAGCCTTTCGATAGTCTGGTCACGGCATTCCCCCAAAAATCAACCTGTACGATCCGACGACTACAGATCGGCATTGAGGGAACTTTGCGGCAGAAACTGCGGGCACGCCTCTTTTTGTCGGTCGCGACGTGTAACGTGATCTTTCTGCCGCAGTCAGCCGCGCTGCGCCAAGGCGAGCGCCTGCTCCAGCCGGTCGTTGCCCCAGAACAGCTCTTCGCCCACCAGGAATGACGGCGCACCGAAGATGCCGCTTTCCTGCGCCAGCTCCGTCTGCTCCTTGAGGCGCTCTTTTACCTCCGGCGTAGAGATGCGCGCAAACTGCTGCGCGGGATCGAGCTTCAGGCCGCGCAGGATGCCTTCGAGAACCGCCCGGTCGGCGATGTCGGAGCCGTCGCGGAATTCAGCCAGGTACACCGCCTTGGTGAACGGCACCACCCATCCCTCGTCGGCGCCGACCATCGCCAGGCGTGCCGCCTGCAGACTGTTCGGAGGAAACGGCGAGGGCATGCGGAAGGGTACATCCTGGTCTTTGGCCAGCCGCTCCAGCTCGCGCACCATGTAGCGTCCCTTGGCCGGATACAGGTTGAAAGGCGAGCTGTTCCAGCCCTGCGCCGCGAAGATCGGACCGAGCAGGAACGGCTTCCAGTCGATCTCGACGCCGGCCGCCTCGGCAAGGCGTTCTACGCGCATGGCCGCTATATACGAATAGGTCGAGGCGAACTCGTACCAGAACTCGACGCGTCTGCCTGCCGTCATCGTCCCACTCCGACCGCTGTGCTTGCCGCCGCCCGCAACTTGCCTATAGTGCGCCGCACTTTTCATCGCATAACAAGGGTTAAGCAATGGCCGCCAAGAGCGCCAAGGGCAAGGTGAAAAAGGTCGTGCTCGCCTATTCGGGCGGCCTCGACACCTCGATCATCTTGAAGTGGCTGCAGGAGACCTACCAGGCCGAGGTAGTGACCTTCACCGCCGACCTCGGCCAGGGCGAGGAGTTGGAGCCCGCCCGGCGCAAGGCGGAGATGCTCGGCATCAAAAAGGAAAACATCTTCATCGAGGACCTGCGCGAGGAATTCGTGCGCGACTACGTGTTCCCGATGTTCCGCGCCAACGCCCTGTATGAGGGCGTGTACCTGCTCGGCACCTCGATCGCTCGCCCGCTCATCGCCCAGAAGCAGATCGAGATCGCCCGCAAGACCGGGGCCGACGCCGTCTGTCACGGCGCCACCGGCAAGGGCAACGACCAGGTGCGCTTCGAGCTCGGCTACTACGCGCTCGAGCCCACCATCCGCATCATCGCGCCCTGGCGCGAGTGGGCGTTCAAGGGCCGCGAAGACCTTCTGGAGTTCGCGCGCACACATCAGATTCCCATCGCCAAGGACAAGGAAGGGGAGGCGCCCTTCTCGGTCGATGCCAACCTCCTGCACTCGTCCTCTGAGGGCAAGGTGCTCGAGGACCCCGGAAAGAAGGCGCCTGAGATCGTCTACCAGCGCACGATTTCGCCGATGACGGCCCCCGACAAGACGACGACGATCAAAATTGGTTTCGAGAAGGGCGACGCGGTTTCGCTCGACGGCAAGAAACTGTCGCCGGCGACGCTACTCAAGGCACTCAACGACCTCGGCCGCGACAACGGCATCGGCCGCATCGACCTCGTGGAGAACCGCTTCGTCGGCATGAAGTCGCGCGGCGTCTACGAGACACCGGGCGGCACCATCCTGATGGCCGCCCACCGCGCCATGGAATCCATCACGCTCGATCGCGGCGCTGGCCACCTCAAGGACGAACTGATGCCGCGCTATGCGGAGCTCATCTACAACGGCTTCTGGTTCTCGCCCGAGCGCGAGATGCTGCAGGCGGCCATCGACAAGAGCCAGGAGCACGTCGAAGGCGAGGTCACGCTCGAGCTCTACAAGGGCAACGTCATCGTCACCGGCCGCGACAGCCCCAAGTCGCTCTATTCCTCCACGCTTGTCACATTCGAGGACGACAAGGGCGCCTACGACCAGAAGGACGCGGAAGGCTTCATCCGGCTAAACGCGCTCAGGCTGCGCACGCTGGCGATGCGCAACCGCAAGGGCGGCTGATGTCGCCGTCTGCCACCACCAACGCGCTGTCATCCCGGGCCTTGTGCCCGGGATCCATCCATCCGCGAACGCCGCAGCAGGCGGCACGATAGATCCCGGCGACAAGCACCGGGATGACAGGAGCACCAGCATGACGCACATCGAGATCGGACGCATCGCCGGCATCGCCATCTATCTCGACATGATGTTCGTGCTGGTGCTGCTGCTGTTCACCTATCCCTACTTCACCAGCGGCAACACGCAGATGATGTCGGCAGGCTTCATCATCGTGATAGGCCTGCTGCTATCGATCCTGCTGCACGAGCTGGGACATGCCTTCGCCGGACGGCTGTTCAACGCGCGCGTTTCGCATATCGATCTGACCGGCATCGGCGGCATCGCCCACTTCGAGCGCTCGTTGCCGGGATCGGCCTTTGCGCGTGCCGTGATCTATCTGGCCGGTCCGGCCGTAAATCTTGGCCTGTGGCTCGGGCTGGGCTGGCTGGCCGGCGAGTTGTTCCGGGGCAACTCGCCCTTGGTGGCATTGCCGCTGGCCGTGCTGGCCTCGGCCAACTACGTGCTGATGATCTTCAATATGCTGCCAGCTTATCCGCTGGACGGCGGCCGTACGCTGGACGCCATCCTTGGCGCCATCCTCGGGCCAGTCTGGTCGGTGCGCATCGTCGCCACGCTCGGTCTGGTGGTGGCCGCCGGCGTCGCCCTCTACGCCCTGCCGACCGGCTTCTTCATGTTGCTCATCGCGTTCTTCCTCGCGCAAGCCAACTGGGAAGCGCTGCAGAGCATCGGCGGCTGGCGGCGGTAACGCACTGTCATCCCGGAATTTGCCGCAGGCGAATATCCGGGACCCAGAGCCAAGCAAATGTGAATCTCTGTGGCTCGGGATCCTTGCTCCGAGCTGCGCTCAGGCCGGGATGACAGATCTCTAGCCGTGCGGCTTCTTCTTGCGCGCCAGGAACGCCCCGATGGCGGCCTGGGGCTCGCCGGTCTTGTAGGCGTCCGACAAAGCGTCGATGCCGGCGTAGATGCCTTCGTCGATCGACCCTTTCTCCCAGCGCGCCATCAGTGCCTTCTGCGAGCGCGCAGCCTCCGGCGTGGCGCGCAGTATGCCTTCGATCCACGGCTCGATGGCGCCATCCAGCTCGCCGAGCGGCGCCACCTTCTGTACCAGACCCATCTTGAGCGCCTCGTGCGCCGAGTACAGCACGCCCGTCAGCAGCATCTCGCGCGTGCGGCCCCAGCCGATCAGGCCCGGCAGCAGCGCGGCCTCGATCACCGATGGGATGCCCATGTGCACCTCGGGCATGCCGAGCTGCGCGCCCTCGGCAGCCGCCCGCATGTCGCAGCAGGCGGCCAGTTCCAGCCCCGCGCCGAGACAGAAGCCGTTGATGCGGCCGATCACCGGCACCGGGCAGTCGCGGATCGCTTTGCAGGCCATGTGCAGGCGCGTGATGAACAGCCGCGCGCTGTCGGTGCACAGGGCGCCCAGCTCGTTGAGGTCGGCGCCGCCGATGAAGGCGCGTTCCCCTGCACCCGTAAAGACCACCGCCCGCACTTGGGCATCCTCGCCAACCCGCGTGAACGTCTCGGCCAGCGCCACGATGGTGGTGGTGGAGAGGCAGTTCAGCTTGGCCGCGTTATCCACAGTCACGCGGGCGATGCGCACGCCTCCAGGTCGGTCCTCCATCTTCACATGCACCGCCGCTTCCGACATGCTGTCCTCCTCGCGAGTTGCTCCCGAGTTTGACAGATC
>CAWIZC010000029.1:0-74418 GCA_963840445.1 uncultured Alphaproteobacteria bacterium
AGCCCAATGATAACCAAGAGCACGAGGACAATGATGCGGAAGGAAGCCACAGGGATGTAACGCCTCGCCCGACTTCCAAACTGGACGCCAACAAGCGCCGGAACGACCGCAGCGAAGGACAGACCGAGTATCGGCCACGTCATTAAACCCGAGACAAATAGGCCCATCGCCAGGAACGCCGAGGCCAATGTGACAGTGACGTTGTTTGCTTGGACGAGGCGATCCGGGTCAAGTTTGAGCGCCAGCATATAGGGTAAGAGGGGCATCATCTGCGATCCGGTAAGCCCGGTAAAGAAACCATTGAGAACGCCAACTGGTATCTGAAGGGGCCTCTCAAGGCCCTCGGGCAGAGCCAGTGATGGCCGTGTCAAAGCCAACGTAGCGTAGACAATAGTAAGAATTCCGAGCGTCCTCGTGGCGATCCGCTGATCGATCCACACCAGCATTCCAATACCCACCACGATCCCAGGGATAGTCGCTGCGTACAGAGGCCAGAAGCGATTTAAGGTCTCGCGCAAGTGCCCGGTGTTGAACATAACCAGCACGTTGCTAAGCATGGCCGGAATGACCAGCATAACGATGGCAGTCTTCAGGCCCATAGCCGAAACCAAAAATGGCAAGGCGCACGACGAGTATCCGAGGCCGGTTGTTCCCTTGATCACACCGGCCAACAGAAAGCCAAGAGCAGCAAGCGCGATGTGAGCCAAATCCATTGCGCAGAAATCCTTTCAACTGCCCCGCTGTGCACCAGGCAGCTTGATCGCCCAACCGAGCTGTTAAAGTTTTGCGCGCCTACAAAAGCGGACTGTGAGGATCGTTCGGTAAGCTGTCCACCAGCTCAGATCCGGTATCGACGTTGTGGTCGTAGACGGTAGATTCGCCGTTGTGGTCGGACATGGAACGGGCCATAGGGCTCTCCGCATTTCGTTTCTTTATGAGGGGTCGGCGAGGTCTAATCAGGTGGGGTTATCCAACGCACCTAACGTCTCGGCAGGTCACTTGACCCCGTCAGGATGTCGCCGCCGGGGTTCAATTCTTTTCGTCGTCCCCGTAGATACTGTTGATCACATCATCCTTCGAACCAAACCGTTCCAAGAATTTCTGCACCGTCGTCATGAGTAACTCTTGGGCGCGAGGGTTGGTCTTCGTGTACTCCAGCCACGCGGTCCGCTGCGCGAGTTCCAGCCACGCCAGGAAGTGCTCGCTTGTCATTTGATGGACTTTGCCGCCGGCCTTCCTAAGCGTTATGACCATCCGCCGTTCTGCGTCGCGCTGGATCGTCTCGAAATATGCATCCGATGTTGCGGCAGCTTCTTCAATTGCCGTCTTTTGTTCTGGGCTGAGGCTATGCCAAGTCGTCAGCGACATGACGAGTGGAGTAAGGCTCATAAATAAAGTCGGGCCCAGGGTCGCAAATTTCGCCTGCTCATAGAGCCGCAGAGACACATAACCTTCGTAGCTAGTAAGGATGGCGTCAAGCGAACCTCCTTGCAAGGCCGCGTAAGTTTCAGTCGATGGAATGTTTGTTACGGAGGCCCCCGCTTCCTTCAGCATCCGCTCGAATAGAGGGTCGGCGGCACGCATTCTGAGGCCCTTAACCGACTGTGGATCGGAGATTGCTCGGGTCTTCGCGTAAAACGCGCCGGGACTCCACCACCACGTCACAATTCGGATACCATTGCTCTCGGCAACGGACTGGAGGATCGTGTAAATCTCGGTGTCTTTCAACGCACGCGCCGCCTCCAGATTGGGAACCAGGCCGGGAAGGCCGCCAAGCGAGAATTCGGGCACCGTGGCAACGGCATAGGTCAGGGGATAAACCGCCATCTCCAATGAGTTCTTCTGCAGGGCCTGCAGCAGCTCCGATGGTTTGATGTTGAGGGACGAGCCTGGATAGATGCGAAACCGCAGGTCCTTGGTGCGCGCCTCCACCTCTTGCACGAACACGCGCGCCGCCCGATCTCGGCCATCGATACCTTCTGCCCACTGATGGGAAATTCTCAGTTCCTGTCCGAAAGCCGAGCTTTCCACGGGCAACAGGCTGGCAAAGAGCAATAGGCAACAGAGATTGACGAAGCGCATCGTACCCTCCCGTCCTCGTCCTCACCCGCTGTACTCAGTTCAGCACCAGATCGGGCCCCTCTGTCCAGCCTCTTCGCCGTCGCCACACCGCAAGAAGCCGTGACCACTCAGGCGGCCAGGGGTTGTCACCGTTGTCTGAGTTTCCGTGTGAGCTCTCCGATCTCGCGCGTCACTCCGCAGAGCAGGAGGCCGGTCTGATTAACTCCGCAGGAGCCAGGCCGTAAAGACAACCAATGCGCCTGCGACTAGCATGAGCAAAACGGTGGCCACGAGTCCTCGGAGGCCGAGGACATGAAAAGCAAAAAGGCCTCCCATCCCGGTCAAGGTCGTAAATGCGAGCACTGCTAGGAACGTAGTCAGGTGCTGCATGGCCACCTAAGCTCTAAAACATCGCGTGGCGTAGGGGCCGGCCCCAGACCACCACGAAGCCCCTGCATCTCGAGCATGGTCCGATAGTGCGGCTTCATGTTGGCGATCTGGCACTCCCTCCTGTCGGGCACTACCGCCCAGACAGCAAGCACGGAGTCTCAGACGTCGTCTATTGACGAGCTGTGCCATCGAGGATGGCATTGAGGTCCTGTTCGCTTTTGGCGCGGCGGCTGCGTCCCTCGAACAATGCGCCTTGCTCGATGAGCAGCGACATATGATGGATGTCGCCATCAACCTTCGACGAGGCTTGCAGGGCGACCGTCCTTCCGCAAACGATGCCGGAAACTTTCCCGCGCACCACCACCTGCCGGCCCGCAACCATGCCGGTCACTTGGCCTTTTTCGCCGACGATGACCTCTGCTGCCTGCACGTCACCCTCGATCTCGCCGTCGACCTGCAATACGCCGCGGCCGATGATCTTCAGCCCCTGGCCCATGATCTTGAGGTCGTTGCCGATCACCGACTTTTCGGTGCTTTCTCGGCCAACTGCACTAAAGGCGCCATTGGCGCTGGTGTCGGCTGAGCGCGACTTTGGCTCGGCCGGAGAGCTACGCGTGAACATGAAAACCCCCGGTTGGACAGACAGCAAGGCTCACCATCACTGACAGGGAGGAACGGTGTCAACAGGCCACGCCGCCGGTTGTCTCGTCACCGCGTCAGACAGCCCCCACTAATCACGCTACGTGCTGAGGCGCAGCGGATTGTCAGCATTTCGCGCTGAAGGTGGCTTGACCTCCATCGGCAGCCGTCACACTCAAGTCGACCTTCCAGCCCTGCCGAATGGCTTCGCCCCACAGCGGGCTGCCGCAGTGAGCCGCACTCCACTCCGCCGCCTTGCGCGCCTTCCATTCAACCGTCATCGACGCGGACGGCGCATAGGTGAAGCGTTTGTACACCACCATCTTTCGGTCGCACCAAACTTCCATGCCACCATTGCGGGTGACGCGATCCAGCCAAAGACCGACATCTTGCTCGGCCGCTACGGCGAACTGCTTTGCAGCCGAGCAAAAATCCCGGTCATCAAGCGCGCCTGCTGGCGTCGATGCGGCCATCAGGGCAGACGCTTGAACAAGGACGGACAAAGTCCAGCGAAGATGCACGGGCTGATCATTCCATAGTATTGCGCAATGCCGCTGCCGTGCGGCCAACGGGCTAAGAATACCTCAAAATAGCTCTGGTGCCCTGGAGGCAAGCTGTTACACGACATATGCGGCGAGACCAATTGTGTCTTTTACGAATTTCACCCGTTCCTTGCGTGCTATCCGCCTGGCCCCTACCATTTCACTGCTGAACATTAGATTGAGGATAAGACCATCGTGATGTTTCGTATGTTCGCGTGCTGCTTGCTTGTCGTTGCTAGCGCCCCAGCGGCGCATGCGCATTGGTCAAAGGCCGACAACGACAAATTTATGGACGACTGCGTTTCAAGCTGTCAGGCGAACCCGAATGTCCCCCAGGGCCGGCGCGGACAATGCAAGGCATATTGCACATGCAGTTCCGGCCTCATGGGAAAGGTCTATCCCGACTATGCGGCCGTCAATGCTGTCACGACGAAAGAACCGCAGTCGCCTGTCCTGCAGCGCGCGTACGAGATCTTTGACTTCTGTCATCGGCGCGCCTTCGGGCACTAGGAAGCAGCTGGTCGGCAAGCCAGCGTTCCGCCGAAGCTGGGCGCTCAGCTCGGCATCGTCTGCGCCGCCGACCAAGCAGCGGCTGAGGCCAAGACCGCATGGGTGTTCAAGATCCCCGAGGACAGCCGCAATCGCATCGTGTCGAGCCGGAGTAATGGCGGCCTCCACTCAGAAAACGCGAAAACCCCGCACCGGTGAGCGGAGTTGTGCGGGTTGGTGGTCTGTGCCCAATCCGAGGTCCGGCCCTGTGGTGTAGGTGCGAACCGCAGCTGTCCGCCAATGCTACGCGCCTATTCAGCAATTACGCGTCGATCATTTTGTTGCGGACGGCGTACCGGACCAGGCCGGCCGTCGAATGCATATCCAGCTTGCGAAGGACAGCCGCCCGGTGGGTCTCGATCGTCTTGACGCTGAGATTGAGGATGAATGCGGCCTTCTTTATTGCTGTGGCCCTCGGCAATCAGCTGCACCATCGAGCGCTCGCGGGCGGTCAGTGGGCTGTCACCGCCCTTGGTCAGGAACGCCTGCCGCAGCGTCTCGGAAACCATGCCCGTAAAGAATGGCTTGTGCTCCGCGACCGTCTCGACAGCCGCCAAAAGCAGGCGGTGGGCCTCGGATTTCAGCACATAGCCCAAGGCACCCGCCCGCAGCATGTCCGGGCTGCGCTTCCGGATCTGCCGCGTCACCTCAACTCCATTGAGGAGGGGCAGTGAATAGTCGACAATGGCGACATCGGGTGCGGTTTTGAGCACTTGCGCCACGGCCTCCTTGCCATCTGCCGCTTCGGCAACGACTTGCCAATTCGGTTGCTCGCTCAGCAGCGCGCGCAGCCCCGCCCTAACCACCTCGTGATCGTCGGCAATGAGGATTCTTGTCATGCCGACCCCAGGCCTCGTTGGGGTGCCTACTTGCGAGTGTATCTGAATGGCCGACGCTCCTACTGACCCCTGGCCTAGTTGCCAGCCCGCCCAAAAGTATCGGCCCCGCAGAGTTGTCGTTCCGCGGGGCCGCTGGAGCAACGGAGAGGCTCGTCGTTTGTACCGAGCCACCCACATTTTAAGTGGGTGCCGATTACCGGGTCTTAAACCCGGGAGCAGCATTTTACGGATGATCGGCACCACGCAGCCCATTTGACAGCAACAAGCCCCGCACCGCGTTGGCGGCCGGGGCTTCGGGCTCACTGGCTGCGCAGGTAAATCCGCCTGCGTTCCGCTTCGGTCTTAACGTCGAACTGCTTGTAGGCCTCCTGCAGCGCCTCCATCTCGGTCTCGCCGTACACGGTGCCGAGCCGCTTGCCGATCTTGGCCAGCTTGTAGGCTACCCAAGCCTTTGCGGGTCTACCTGTTGGGTCTTTACGCTTGCTCATGGGACCAGATGTCGTGGCATTCACCGCTGGTCGCAAGCCTGCCCAGCTAGAGGCGATCTAGCGGGTGTTGTGGACGACCCGTTTCAGGTGGCGGGCCTCGCTAGCGCGCAGGACGCATCTGTCGACCTCGATGCTGCCGGAGCCAAACAGCGGGCCATATTCCTGCTCGCACGCGTCCCGGAGAGACCTATAGGTCCGCGGCTGCGTCTCCGAGGCTTCGCGCCAAGGCCTCCAGACCAGATCATCATAAACGACGTAGCCGGCGGCGAGGATGGCAAGGGTCAAGAGTGCGGCGCGCATCTTGGTTCTCCGTTGTGGACGCAGCACGACCAACAACCTACGCGATGTCGGTTTCTGAAACGACAACGCCCGCCCAGGGAATGGACCAACAGCGCTAGGGCGCCTGCATGTCACCCCTCCGTCTTGAACTCCGTCGCTCTCCGTCGCACCACCACGAACCCGGTATCCTCGAGCATCGCCCTGTAGTGGGGTTTCATGTTGGCGACCTCGCCCTCCTTTGATCCCAGCCACGGCCCGAGGCTTGATATCCCGAACGGAAGTTCGGCCCCTTCGTAGACGATGACGTGCAGCTCGGCGTCTGGGCCGGAGCGCCAAGCCTTGTAGCGGGTCTGGTCGATCATCTCGTCTTCTCGAACATCTCGGCGCGCCAGCGGTTCTCTTCTTTCCAAGCGGCGCACTTGACCTTGACCCAATCGCGCGTCGGACCCGAGACGTAGGGCCGATCCAGTCGCTTCGAAACGATCCCCTCGAGTCGCAGCTTGGCGCACATCGCCAGGAGCTCGTCGCCACTGGCGAACGCGTCGGGCAAGTAAAGCACCGGCACTGCCTCATCGGCGCCCCACGCAACCAGTTCACCAAGAGTTTGCCGCCTAGTGCTCGGGCTTACGCTTATGCCTGCCTGCTCCCTTTGCGTTCTTGACGCGCTGCGCGTCGGCCAGCCGCAATATGCGCTCGTAGTGCTGGGCAACCGCGCCATAACATTCGCAAGAGCCCTTCTCGAGCTTGGCCCGGTTGACCACCGTGAGACGACCCCGCGCACTACGGATGACGCCGTCGTTCTGGAGCAATCGAGCAACCCGGATCACTGTCGACCTGTGAACCCCCAACATCTGGGCGAGATATTCTTGCGTTAGTGGGAGCTCGTTGCTGCCAATGCGGTCTTGCGTCATCAACAGCCATCGCGCAAGACGCTGTCGCATCGGGTGAAACGCATTACAAACGACGGATTGAAGAACTTGCGCGAGCAGCACGTCTGCGTACCGATCGAAGAGATCGCGCACGACCGAAGAGCGCTGCTTGGCGGCCTCGATCCGAGCCGTCTCAACCCGAAATGCCGGACCTGCGATTTGGATCACCGCCCTAGTGAATGCGGGCTTGTGGCCCGCGCTGACGATCCCACCAATGGCGCCTTCCCGTCCAATGGAAGCAGCTTCCGCCGTCCTGCCGTCTTCGAGGACCACGATCAGCGCCGCCATCGTTCCCGTCAGCGGAAAGTGGGTAATGACGACATCTTCTTCCGGTTCGAAGAGAACTTGACCCTGGGCGAGCTCCACAAACTGAGCATGGGGTTCGAGCATAGCGCGATCGATGGCCGGAACTGCGGTGAGGAGACGATTTCCCGACCAATGGCGCCTGACATTCTCGTCAGCCATCCGACCCCCCCGAAACGCTTGTTCACCAGGTGTGCCGCCGGACTGCCATAAGTGCACCGACATGTCTGTCGCAAGTGCGACATAGCCCATGTTTCTGACAACGCAATGTAGCAGATGCGACAGACATGTCGGTGCTGCTTTGTTAGAGCACTGCCTGGCGGGACCTGCAGGAGGCGTCGCCGTGCGCAAGGTCATTCCACTGGATGTCGTGGAGACGATCCGGGAAGGTCTTCTCGTGCTCGAGCCTGATCTGACCATCCGCTTCGCGAACCGCTCCTTCTGCCAGACATTCGCAGTCGCGCCAGAGGATACGGTCGGCCGGAAGCTCTATGAGCTCGGCAACGGACAGTGGGACATTCCCAAGCTCCGCACCGCGCTCGAGACCATCATTTCTGGCCGAGAAACCATCGAGGCCTTCGAAGTCGACCAGTTCTTCCCGTCAATCGGCCGGCGCGTAATGGTGCTCAATGCGCGCAAGGTCTATCGGCCGGGCAACAAGATACAACAGATCCTCCTGGCGATCGAAGACGTCACCGAGCGCGCGAGGCTGGAGCGCGAGCACGCGGTCGCGCACGAGCGTATCGGCATGCTGATGCAAGAGCTGACCCACCGGGTCAAGAACAGCCTGCAGTCTATCGCGGCAATGGTCATGATTGAAGCGCGCAGCCACAAGAGCGGCGAGGGCAAAGCGGCGCTTGAAAGGGTCTCGCATCGCATCGACGCACTCGGGCAGCTCTATTCCAAGCTAAGCAAATCCGACACGGTTGAGGCGGTCGATGCGGCGACCTATCTGGATGACTTATGCCGCGACCTGGTCGCATCAGTACAAAGGGAAGGCGACAGTCCATCGTGCTCAAGACCGACATCGAGAGCGAGCTCCTGCCGACCGATCGAGGCAATTCCGATCGGGCTCATTGTGAACGAGCTCGTCACGAATGCCCTCAAGTATGCTTTTCCGAGCGAGACAAAGGGCACCGTCATGGTGACGCTAAAGAGGGTCCCCGGGGAGCTTCGCCTGACGGTCGCCGACGATGGCAAGGGGATCGATCCTCGACGCGCCAATTCCGGGCTCGGCGGCCGGCTGGTCGAGGGTTTCGCCCAACAGCTCGGCGGCCAGGTCGAGCGGGAGAGCGGCAGCCAGGGTACGACCGTGCGCCTGATCTTGCCGTCGCGTGAAGGCTCGCGCGTGAGGGCATGAGAGCGGGTGCGTCTCGGCAGGGCGACGCTGCTCTACATCTACGTGCACGCCGAGTCTTGGCAGAAGTATCGCCCACCGGGCGCAGCCGCATGCAATACGCCACGGCAACCAGTTGCTCGACACCGTATCGAAAAATCTGCGCTCGCTCCGGTGTGAGGGCTGGAAGGCGCGCCGCCGCAGCCGACACCGCTCCACTGAGACGTTCGCCGGTTATGTGCGCGCGGCTAAGGATTGGACCGACAGCGGCCTCAACGGTGTGGGCTTCTAGCTTGTCATACACCCACCTCTCTCGCCAGCCTAACGTTACCGCTCAGGTGTCGGTTGGGGCTGCGCCGGTTTAGCTCCTAGCGGAGAGCCGCCTGCCAGTGTCTGCCCGAGGATCGCCATCAACATGCCACTGACTCCCTCGCCGCCGGTGCCGACTTGGACGTTCGGAACGAACTTTTGGGCGTTGGCGAGAGCTGCTGTGAAGACTTCCGGATGCGCGTTGCCGAACTTGGCGATGGTGTCGAGCATCAGCTCAAACTGGCGCAATTTCACTGTGGATTCCGGCCCCAGTACGCTCACCTGCTTCTGCTGGCCTTCGGAAATTAGGGACAGCTTGTCGCGCTCTCCTTGGCCTTCATTGCGCGCGGCCTGGGCATTCTGGACGGAGCGCTGCACGTTGATTTCCAATTCGACGAGCTTGGACTGCTGATCGGCCGTCGCCTTGGCTTTCTCGGAATCCACCCGCTTTTCCTGAGCGGCTCGCTCTTGGATGAACGCGCGTGCCAGCTGCGTCGCCAACTGTTCACGACGGACTGCAACCAGCAGCTCCGGCGGGATTGCCGGTTCGCCGAGTCGCACTTCGCGGATGGTAACGCAGGATTTCTGCGCTTCGGGTCGAATGCGGCGCTCAATTTCGCCCTCGATCAATGGCCGCTGATTGATGAGGTCGAGCACCTTGGTCGGCCAATTCACCGTGATAAAGATCGGCTTGCCGTCCCTGTCCAGGATGGGCTTGCCATTCTCATCGACCTTGGCCTCGGTGATCTCATAGGTGCCACCCGCCACATCACGCGTGATCGCGCGGATGGACGGCGTGAGCACGCGATCCTCGACCTGCCTTAGGGTGCCAACGCCGGCCACCACGCACGACGCTTCTGCCGGCGAAACCTGGGCGACGACGCGCAACTCGAGAGGTACGTCCCAGCCTTCCATTTTGACGAACACCGCCACGTCGGCATTGTCCTTGTCCTTGGGAACTTCCACTTCGGTCCGGTTCTGGACGATATCGCCCTTGGCATCCACCGTGAGCGAGATGTTGGCGCGACGATAGCCGCCGGCATAAGTCCAAACCTGCGCGCGCGTATCGATTTCCGTGAGCGCGAACGCCTCCGGATTGAAGTAGTACTGTCCTGGCTGCAGAGATTTGTCCCACACGCCCACACAACCGACCGGGACAATCGGCGCGTCGAGCCTGCCTTTTTCTTCCGGCTTGACCGTCGATATGAGCTCACACTTTGCCGGCTTATCCGCCTTTAATGTGCCGAGGTCCACATCGGCATGTACATTCGACTTCACGACCCCCACGAACCCGGCTTTGACCTCCTTTGCGTCGACTTCTGTGATGTCCCACAGGTATCGGTTGAGCCGATACTTGCCTGGCGTCAGCACGCTCAATTGTGGACCACGCTGGCCACCGTTCAAGAGGAACACCTCGGCGTCCAGCATCTGATATCCAAACTTGGCTGGGAACGGGTCAGCGAAAGCCTGACCTGCTCGAAGGGATGCTCCATCTTTCGCGGTTAGGATGCCGACTTTGCCTTTCGGGATGCTCACTTCGAGGTTGTTCGTGTCGACGTCATACAAGACGTTCACCAACAGCCACGGGTGGAACCCCGGCGTTAAAACGCGTGCCTGCGGACCATTCTCACCATGCACGGCGACAATCCGGCCTTCGGTAAGTGATCCGCCGCCATAGACGCGAAAGAGCTGTCCCAAATGCCCATCAGGCACCCGCACAAACGAGGTGGAAGCGATCGCGAAGAGCATTCCAAGCACGCCGACTATCCGCAAGGCGCTGTCCGCGAGCGAACTTCTCATTGGCTGCGGCAATAAGGTGGGGCCAGCGAAAGCGACGATCGCTGACAGCAGCAGGACCAATAGCAATACTGTCATCTGCACCCTCCGGCGAAACCAATAGTCGAGAGAGCGCTAACCGCTCCCTGCCCCGATTTATGCCGCCAAACTCGTGAAGATTACATAATCCGGGGATGGCGCCACACGCCATTGAGCCGATCTGACAACGGCGTTGGTGCATCTCAAACAGAAAGCCCCGCACCGGTTCGCGGGTGCGGGCTAAGAAAACCGGGGCACTGGCGGTTTTGGACATGCAAAAAAACGAGGAAGCCAGAGGACCGGCACCGTGGACCATCGGGGTGCCGGCCGTTGCTGAATGAGGTTTTTTCAGCCCTGGGAGGAGTTGGCAGCAAGGCGAGCACCAGACGCTTGACGACCCAATCCGGGATGCTGTCGTGCGCCTCCCCGTCTGCTATCTGCTCGGGACTGGGGTGACGACCGTCCGAAAGCACGTATTCGCTGGCGATGGCGGCCAGCACGTCGAGCGGCGGCGCGTTGCCACTGAGGATGCGCTCGGCAACGCTATCCAGGCCTTGCATCCGCTGGCGGTGCTCCTCGTACCAGCGATCGTGATCCTGACTGCGCACGTCCCTCGGCTCCAGGTTGGCCCGCACGAACTCGCGAACGCCCTCCAGTGCGCTCCGGAACAGCACCAACTCGGGTGAGGGCTGAACCGGCGGCGCATCGATCCGCATAACGCCGTCGATCAGGTGCGCCATGACCGTATGTTCCCAGGCGTCGCAATCGTCGGGAACATCCCATGCCTCGCCGTGATGGTTGTGCTCTTGCCAGTATTTGGCGAGCACGGCCCTTTGCTTGAGGTTGTGAAGGGTGATGGGGCGGGTGGCAAAGATGCGCTCTGAAAGAGCCGTTAGCTCATTGTCGGCTGCGTCCGCCTTTTCGGTCGCCGCATGGCTGCCGTCGTCGATCTCGTAGAGCTGTTCGAGGTCTGCCAGCCGCTGCTGCAGGGCGCAGAGGTCACATGTCCTCTGCGCTGATTGCGGTTGTCGCGGTGGTGGGGATCTCGCCCGGCGCAAAGCCGCCCATGGTGCAGATGGCTTTCAGCAGATGTGCAAGCGTCTGCTGGTCCATGCCGATGTGGTCGGTGCGGGCGAGGAGTTCCCGCATGTTCGCCTGGTCGTCGCTGTCGTGGTGCGGGAAGTTCCAGTACATGCACATCGCGCCCAACAGCGCGACATCCTCCCAGGATTGGACCGGCCTCGCGAAGGCCTGCTTTGCGCGGCTGACTTGCGCCATCATGCAAGGCATCCCATTCAGCATCGCTGAGGTTCGGTGCCAATCCATTTCCGATCATCCTCGGCAAGCTGGCGGTGCCACTCCAGCACCGCGGGCGCGGGTGTCTGGCTGTGTGTGGACGTGTGTTGACACGTCATGCGCGCCGGCAATGATCGCCTCGATTTCGTCAACGCGTGGCGACGATGCACGCGAATTGATGAGGGCCGCAATCTGCTCTGCGGCTTGGCGGGCGGGGCTATTCATGGGCGCAGCCTCCCTTCAGCAGAGCAGGAGGCAGGAAGCGGCCTTCCATGGGCAGGAGGTCTGACCCGACGCCAGCGCTGCGAGCGAAGGAAAGCACGGCGACCATAAGCTCGGCGGTCGCCTTCTGGTCCATGTAGTACTCCCCGGTATCGACCAGCGTATTTGATGCGCCGTTCTCGTGGTGCAGGACGATCTCGGCCAGGACGGCAAGCGTCAGCGGGTTGACCGGTCCTCCGCTCCACGTCTCGGCCTTGGCGCGTTCCCAGATTTGCTTTGCGAGATCGCATGCCGCTTCCGTCGCCTTGCCGATGATCTCCTCGGAAGGCTTCAACTCCTCGACAGTGAGGATGCCAGCCGTCTCGACGGCCGTTCGGTCGATGATGTCGCGCTGCTGGCGCCATGCCGAGATGAGGCGCACGAGCTCGAAATCGACGGGCACCAGTTGCGGAACGGCACTGGCGTGAAGCCGGAGGACCGCGAGGGCGAGCATCTCTGCCGCCTTCGGTCCCGGGTCCCCTTCATTGGTCCGGCGAGGTCCAAGCGCATCGAGATCGTGCCCCGCTTCGTGCGCCACGATGCTGGCGAGCCCGATCATGTCGCCCCATGTCGACGGAGGCGTGTCGAGCAGTACATCGCCCGCGATGTCGGCTAGGCGACCAAGCTCGGCGCTCTCGCTCATACTCGATCGTCATGGTTTGGCCGTCGAAGGCGATTGGCCCGACCACGTCCTTTGCAGTGCCGAGGAATTCCTGCGCTGTACCGGTAGGCGACAACATGGTCCGGCAGGGACGACGAGGCCGGCGCCGAACCGACGCGGGCGGTGATCGCCTCGATCTCGTCAGGCCAAGGTGTCGCTGGCCTGCTGTTGATGAGGGACGATCTGCGGTGGCGGCCTCTGCCGCGGTAAGGCGTCAACCATGGCGGCGGCCTCCCCTTCGGCGCGATGACCCGGGCGCGGCAGGCGCGCTTCACGACCGCCCGCAGCATCGCGACCGCTGGTATCTGCTCCGCGCCATTCAACAACGCCACCAGCGCGGCGGCAGCCTCATGCTCTGTCAACCCGGTAGGTGTTGCGTTGCGCCCGCGCGCCGACGGCGATACGGGTCTTGTCAGCCTTGGTCATGTGGGTCTACTCCACTGGCTAGGGTTAGGCCCTGGCTGGCGTTACAGCGTCAGCCAGGGCCGCTTGCGGGCGCTTAGGCAGCCCGCCGCTCATGCTGCCGGTCAGGGGAGGCCGGCGAGCATTCTCGTGGCGGACAGCGCAGCGCGCTCCGCCTCCAGAATGCATCAAAAGAGATTGGTGCAGGGCCAGGTCATAGGCCCAGTGGCCGGCGAGGCCTTGTGCGCGCATCGCGCGGCACTTGCGCTCAAGCCATTCGACGCGGGCGGCGGGTCACTGGGGAAGTGCAAGCGCCGCTCGACCATCGATGGATGGAGACGGGAGCGAATCGAACTCAACATTGGACACCTCACCCTGGACAATTGACGTTGACTTAGGTATGTGTCGTATCAGACCTAAAAAAGGTCAGTCAAGACCACGTATGAGGTCTCTCAGTTGCACTCCGTGAAAGAGCCCCTTACGCAAGCGGCCGTGCTGACGCCCGCTCAACTACGCGCTGCTCGTGCTTTGCTCGGCTGGTCCCGTGAGGACCTGGCGGCCAAGTCCGGCTTGGGCGCCGAGACGGTGAAGAACTTCGAACTGCGCGGCAGCGATCCCAAGCTCGAACCGTACAAAAGTGGCGGCGCGCGCTTGAAGCAGCAGGCGTGGCTTTTATTGATCCTGGTGCCAAGTCCGATGAAGGCGCCGAGGGCGTCCGCTTCAAGAGCGCCAAGGGGAGACGGTAAATCGAGCTCTAGCAGAAGTGGTGCGCGCGTCACTTGAGCAAGCTGGCGTGGAGTTTATTGATCGTGCGACCGATGCAAAGGCCCTGGCGTTCGGCTCAGGGCGGGAATGCGGTGAAAGAGCAGGCGCGGGAATACGATGGACTTCGATCTTGAACACAACGTCATATCCACCGCCGCCGAACTCTTTGCCTTGCGGTGAGTGCCATGACCGAGAAGAAGCTGCCGTTCGATCTCAGCGAATCCACGCTCCGCGAGCTTGAGGCTGAGCGCCGGGGCGCGCAGATGGTCGCGAGGGCACAAGCTCGGATGATTATCGACCTCTTCGGGTCGGCGTTGCGTTCCGGCGACAACATTTCGGCACCGTGGCCGAGGCGGCGCTGTCAGACGACGGAGATTCGCTCAACGCGGTCGCCGCAGCAACGAGGACGTCGAGATCTCCGCTCCAATTAGTGCGCGGCTCGCCATGCACCAGGCTGCTCTTTGATAGACGGCTCGCGAGGGAAACGAGGCTATCTGGCAGCGCTGCAATGACGCCGAGCTGCTGCGAACAGCATCACGGAATATCACTTCGGATCGGGCCGGCAGCCCGCCGGAAAGCGATAGGTGCCGCCCTCCACGTTTCGATCTTTATTGATATTTTTTCAAAGGCCAAGAGCTGTCGGCGACGCAGTTGCCGGCGAGCGCGTTTCTATTTCAATCTGCTTTTTGATTAGCCCCAGGGCGCGGCGGCAGCCGTGCGCGCCTTGGCTATTAATGGCTACTTTCTTTGCCATTCAGTGCTGCAGCGCTGCTGCTCTTTCGCGCGCATCAGAGAGCCACCGCTCCAAACCGTCGACGCGATAAGCAGCTCACCCTTTCCTTCGGGACCCGCGCGAGTACAAAGGCAAACCGAGCTGCACGCACGACCTGGATGGCATGGTCTCGGGCGGCGATCGTCCATTCCCGTCGGCGCCAGTCGTAGTCTTGCCTCCAAACGTCCTCGTAGCATCGGCAGCCCCAAACACGGCCGGCGTCGGTGAACCAGGCCGCGACGACTTCCATCTGGGCGGCCTCCTCGGGCGTGCGCTCGTCTGGCGGCTTGCGTTCGATCTCAAGTAGGGCCTCCAGCAGATCCTGCTCTGGCGTGCCTTCCGGAAACATCGTGCCGATCGGTCTTTCTCGTTTCAAATTCAACGTGACCTGATGCTTCTCTCCAGGCGCTCGAGCTCACTGGCAAATCCTGATGCAAATCGCCTCGCCAGCTTCAGATGGAGGGCCCGTAGCCGCGCATAGGTCTTGCATTGCATGTGCTTTGGCCTTGTCGGGAACGGTTCGCGCAGATCTGCAGAGCCACCCAGACGGGCTCTGAGGGCCTGCAGTCGGGTAGCCGCCCTTCCTCCGGCGGTTTGATATTGGGAACTGTAGTGGAGCCCATGACACCTGCGGCACCGGAAGGGAACACCAAACAGTACTCTGCAGGCCTTGCCGCAAGCTGGGCATGCGAACCACCGTCTACGGCCGCCGAAACGTGTCTGTGTGTATCTGAAGGGTACGACTTCACGCACTTGCTCCCATGTATCGCCCGCGCGGCTGCGATAGCAGAGGCGTACGCAACCGTGGCTAGACTCTATGCCGACAGAGACCGCCGCCCCGCCGCCGGCGTGTGACCATCTGATCGATGACGCGCACCCTGGCCGCAGCATCTTTTGCCGCCCCAGCCAGGTCAAGTCGATCGCATGATAGTTCTCGCAGCGCTCCGCCATCACAGTCGTCCCGATCGAAATCATATGGAAAGTTGACAAGTCAGCATGATCTTCCGCTTGGAGGCGGCAGACAACGCACTCGGACGCCCATCCCAAAATGCTTTCAGCGTCTTTGGTGTGGGCCAGCCCGTCTCGGGTACGCCTTCCGCCTTCAAGCGAGCGCAAATGCGCCGGAGCTGTTCGGGCTGGCCCAGAAGTTCGAAGCCGATCCTCGTCAACGGCGGATCCGCCTTCTCGACCTCCTCGTTCATTGCCCAGATGATCCGCTTTGCGGCCATGGACTGGCGTTTCTTTCGGATCCCCCCTGGTGTCGCGCCGTCTGGCATTGTCGTACGTCCGTTGCTCTGACCCTCCCCTCACGCAACCGAAACGCTACGACTTGCATCCGCACCGATGACGCCACTAACAGAGAACGTCTCGCAAAGCCGCCGGAGCCCAGCCAGAGACGACATTCCAGCCCGGCGTTTGTCCAGGGGACTGCTCCCCCTCCAAAACCTGCGCGCTCGCCGACAGGGGGTTCTGGCGCGGAGATTTCGGCAAGGCGGGCTTCTTGAGCGAGGCTAGGCGCTCAGCAGCCGCCTCGCTGCCATTCGGCAGACCGCGGGGCGAGGAACGGGTTTCGGCCGAGCCTGAATGGATGCAGGGCGCAGTCGCTGAGGGCGCACGAGCGCACGTCGGGGTCTCGATCTGCCGCTGCAGTCAATGCAGCGCTGCCGGATCGCCTTCAAACCGGATGCGCCGGCCAGCTTGCGCTCGATCGGATAGATCTGCCCGCTCGCCGACGGTCGCCTTATCCGCCGCGGTCGGGCGTTTCCCGAACCTGTAGGGCCACAATGCGCAGGACGTGGCCGAGCAAAGCCTGACCTCGTTGAAGCTGCCGTTGCAGCATTCCACGCAATGCCGGCGCACCGCCCGAGTGGCGTGCCGTGGCTGGTGGCTTCGATATCGGGTTGCACGTCCTGCGGCATGGTCCTGCGTTCTCCGGTTGGATGTTGAGACGCAGAACGGAATGGTCGTTTGCACGCGAATGGTCCCCTTCAGCGGTTGCCGCGCGATCGGTTCGGGCAGTTGCGAGCCCGTGACTCATTGCAGGGCGCCTTGACCCTCGCGCCGCAGTGCGGACACGCCGTTCGCAGGTCGCTGACGCCGTTGGCTGTGACGACCTCACCTTTCCGTGGCAGACGCCACATGCGCTCCGCTACCGACCTCATCACGTCGAGGTGCGGATCTCCGTTCGCAAATACGCGCATGTGTGGTGCGCCGTGCGGGCCGCCGTACACGTAGTCGACCTTGACGGCCAGTCTGCTCGATGATGTCCCCGCCGATGTCGCGGATGGCAATGCGCTCCTGGACGGCAGCATCATTGGCCCCCCAGCAGCGCTTGACCCAATCGGAAATCTTCGTTTTCCAGGACTTCGCAGTCAGAGCCTCTGGCGGCTGCCGCGGTTGGATTTTCGCGGGCGCTGCTGGCGCGGGTCGCGGCGGGGTCGCGGCGCGCGTTGCCCGCCTCGCCTGCTTGGTGACGACGCTGGAGGTTGCCGCCTGCCGGTGATTGGATATGCCTCGGTTGGGCAACAGGCGAGCGCGCGCTTGGCTTTCGCGTTCATCGCTGGCACGAAGGCATTCCCTGCAAAGCTGCCGACTTGCGAGCCGCGGGCGCGTCCGGCATTCGCGCACAGCAGGTCGCTAGCCAGTTGCTTCAGCCGATCGGCCTTACCGGAGGTCATTGGCGGCCTCCCCGGGGCGTGTGGGGCACATGGGGCGGATTATTTGCTTAGCCCCATGCGCGCGCGTACACGCGTATACGCGTGTAAGGGTAACCCGAAACAGCGCATGCGCCCCATGTGCCCCACCCCGCTACCTGTCATGCTGGTTCTGCCAATGGTTTGAGTTGTCGCGAGGCTTGAGCGTCACGCCCTTGAAGCCACGCTTTCCATGATTGCCGGGCGTGTTTTTCACCAACTCAAAACCCGCCTTCGTCATCCGCGGCGTAAAGCTCTTGCTGTTGCCGGGATCATCGCCATTCCGCTCGGCCCAACCTTTCCAGGACTTAAACAGGGATGCTGTCGTATCGCTTTTGTCGGCGCCGCGTTCGCAGCATTCCTCCAGCCACACCGTGAAGACATCCTGTTCGTCGAAGTAGGCCGCCGTCGCCTGGAGCACCACTGGAGGAGGATTCAATCCTTGCCGTTGCCACTCAAGGCAACCGTCGATGCACCAACGGAGAATGCCCGGCCACTCCTGCATGAGCTTCTCGGAGAGTTGCGGATCGGGAGTGGCCGGCTTGTGGGTGAATGGAACAATGTTGAAATCTGCGCCGCATCGCGCCGTCGACGGAGCGCAAATTCGGCTTGTGGTTCCCAGCGATCATCAGCTTGAAGGTCGGTGCGTACGTGAAGAAATCCTGCTTCATAAAACGGGCAGTGATCGGATCTCCGCCCGTAAGCGTCTTGATCCGGACTTCGCTCCACGCTCGGCCCTCTTCGGTCTCCTGCGCGGTTACAAGGCGCGCGCCACGCAACATTGCAAGATCGGTTGGGTGGCGGTCACCCTTGGCGGCCGTGAAAGCCTCCATGCTGGCCACAGATGCGTTGTCGCCGAAGATCTTCGTCAGGGTATTGATGAAGACGCCTTTGCCGTTACCGCCATCGCCGTAGAAAAAGAACAGTGCGTGCTCGGAGACGTCGCCGGTACAGCAATAGCCAGCCACTCTTTTCAGATAGTCGATCAGCCCGGTATTTCCGCGCGTCGCGTCGTTCAGAAAGTTGGTCCACGTTGGGGTAGAGGTCCCGGCCGGGGCCGGCGCGATTGCGGTTTGCTTTGTGATAAAATCGGACGGGTCGGCAGTCCTTAGAGCGCCGGTCTCGAGATCGACTGTGCCGCCCGGTGTGGCCAGCCGGTATGGATGCCGGTCCCAATCCTCACTGATGGTCGCTAGCCGCGGGTCGGCCTGCGCGAAGCGTTCAACACCGGCAGCAGTCGATGCCTTGGCTGGCGTCGCTTTGCTATCCGCATTTGCTGTTCGCGCCATTTCCCGCGCGTAGTGAAAAGGTAGTCGCTTCCGTTCACGCCCCCAACGATTACCATCCCATTGGAGCCAGGAGCCCCAGTCGTGACAGTATCGCAGTTCATCGACGTGCCGATCAGCGAAGGCGTTAGCGATTGCGTCTTCGTTAGCGATGCAGGGCGTCGCTGATTGGTCCTCTTTCACCTCGGCACATCGCGCCAGCAGTTCCTCGAGTTCCGCGTCCTTCCTTTTCTAGGAAGTCCTTGACATCACCCTTCGGACCGCAGTCCGGATACCGAACAAGAATGACGCGACACCCGATTTGGCGAAGTGCTTTTGCGATCGTCGCGGCCTGGTCTTCCCCGCTGTCGTCGTTGTCGACGTGGACGAGGATCCTGCGCCCCTGAAGCGCGCTCAGGTCTGGCAGATCCTTCCGCTTGGTCATCAAGGAGGTCGCAGCCAACCCCAGTTGTGCAAGTCGATCGGCCTTGAGCTCGCCTTCGCAGAAGTGGACATCTTCCCCGGCGCGGCGGAGTAGTTCATGCAGCCGATAGAGCGGCGGCGCTTGTCCGCCTATGCCCGTCTCCCACTTCGCGCTGCCGTTGTGTCCGGTCTTGTGCGCCCAAACAAAATCCTTTTCTCGGCCCACACGCTTGCCGTGGTACGGGTCGAAATATTCAAAGCGCTCCTTGCGCAGCGTCTGGTCGCCTTGCGCATCCGTCGCGTAGTGGGTTGCGACCAGCTTCCTGATCCCAAGTGGTTTCGTCTTCGTAGGCTTGAATGATCTATCCGCCTCGCCGCGGCTCAAAGCGACACCGTGCCCGCGCAAAGCCGCAGCGATGTCTTTCTGTCGGTCGGCGCCGCATACCTTGCAATGAAAGACGAGCGTTCCGTCTTTCTCCGCGATGTCTAGGGATGGCTCGGTGTCAGCGTGACACGGGCAGCAGGCTCGCGCGCCGTTACATGTGCGTTGCCATCTGCCCGGCAGCATTGCTGCAACAGCGGCCGGCTCCCGCCAAACCGGTCTCTCGCTACTAGCCCCCGCTGCCATTGATCCCTCGACGTCGGCGCTTCCAAAGCGCTTCGACGGTTGGTGACAACGAGCGCAACTGCCTTGCGCCAAAGGGGCTAAGACCCTACGGTACGAGCGTTATCGTTGCTTCAAAAGCGGCCCCCGCCCGGCGGACGCTCGGTTTCGATTTCCAGAAGGCCTCCGCTCAGAGTTTGAGATGGAGGCCTTCGTCATTTCATGCCCCCGCGAGCTTCCTTTCCAGCGGTTCCCGCAACACCAGAATGCGCTTGCCGAGACGGATATGCTCCAACTCGCCACGCGCACAGGCCTGGTACGTTTGGTTGAGCCCGACACCCAACAACTTGGAAGCTTCGATCACCGAGATCGTTCGGCGGACTTGCTCCGCCAGTGCATCCTGCTGTCTCATCGCTTTGCCCGTAAAGTCTTCGCCAAACGCGTACGCTAATCGAAAGCAGTAGTGCATAACTATGTCAGAACGGGAGAGAATGGTAGACGTGACCATAGGAGCCACCGATATTGCTGTTGACAAAGTTGCCGGTGACCAAAGAGGGAGAGCGGGTATGGCGCCCGAACCAAGCGAACTGACTGTAGAGATGCAGCTTGCAGCGGCTCGGGAGAGGATCGCGCAGCTCGAGCGAGAGAAGGCCGCGGCAGAGGACCGGGTTACAGCGTTACTGATTAAGATCCGGAGGGGCGGCGGCTTCAGCCCTCCCAAGCGCAATATGGACGGCGGTGAGCGCGTCCAGTTGAGTTTGAGAGTCACCCCCAAGCTCAAGGCCGATCTGGACACCAAGGGCGCCGAGACCGGCCGCGCCCTGTCCAGCGAAGCGGAATTCAGGCTCGAACAGGCCGCTTATCAGGAAAGCCAAGTCTTCCAATCCCTTGCGCTGGCGATGGGGAGCCGCGAGATGGCAGGCCTCCTTCTCATTATAGGCCTGGTCATGCGTCGTGCGCGCCTGGACACGATTGACGCCCTGTCCCAGTCGGGGGACCACAAGGTCGCCAATCGCGACAGCATTGACCGCATGGCTCTCGCCATGGCGATCGACGCTGCGCATGTGATTCTCGAGGGCGCCCGCCCCAACGGTGGTGTCGGAGACGACGCGTCACTAGACAGCGGGGTGAAGGCCGCCAAGTACATGCTTGGCGTGCTGCGGGTCGGCCGCGATCCCGCGCAGATCAAGCCGAGCTTTGATCAAATCCTGGACCAGGATCTCTACCAGCTGCCGTCATGGGTCACCGGAGAGACCAAAGACGTCCTGCAAGTCCTCGCCAAATCGATAGCCATCCTGGACATGGAACGCACGGGATTCCGGTTCGGGGCGTTGGCATTGCGGAACGAGATGTTTCGGAAGCACATGGCCGGGGACGCGATGCAGGCGGCCATGCGCGGTGCTACTACACAACCCGACACATCTTCCGACACATCCTCCGAATTGAAGAAGCAATCACGGGCCTAGCCTGGTTCGGAACTAGACGCATGACGCGGCGCACACACGATACAGCAGGCAAGCGGCCAGTCCGCTTACCGCCATCGTGTGACGCCGCGCGACGTTCCGCCGGAGGTCGCTGCCAAGCGCCTCGGCCTGACACTGGCTGCAATTCGAGGAGGCGTTGCCCGCTTGCTCGACAGGGGTTTCCGCGGGCGGACTGCACAACGAAGCTTTTCGATTCGACTGCCATTGAGCGATGGATGGACGATCGCCACTGCCTGGCCGGCGGTAGACCGTTGCGTGACGCTGACGACGGCTACGCGGAGAAGGCGCGGCGGATAATGAATGGGTAGGGACAAAATTCGCCACTTGCTCTTTCTGCACGGGCGCTGGCGCTGGTGCCCGAGCAGGAGCGCGCGCGCCCACGGCTTCAAAATGATCAACCTGACGGCGGGCCTTGTCATCGATGGCCAGCACGTCCCGAGCGCCGTCGACAAGGCTCGAGCTATCGAGTTGAACGAAGCATGGGACCGAGCTCGCCGCGGCATTCCCGATAAGCACGTCTTGGCGCACCGCTACCCGGCCGGATCGATCGGCGACGGGTACATGCGGGCAATGCGCCTGCGCGAGGCGGAGCGGACCGCCAAGGGGCTCACGTGGACGACAGAGCAGCGGTCGCAGGGATGACTGGCCGCGCGCGTGGAAATGGATCGAGCCGCTATTCGCTGACGCGAATCCGAAGACCGTTCGGACGGAGCACTTGATCGGAGATCCGGCCCGGCCCGAGATCGTCGGACTTCGGCCGCTGGTAGCCGCCAAGGTGTCGGAGTCGGAGGCGCACCGCGTCATCAAGGTCTGGAGGGCGCTGTGGGCGAAGATGGCCGTCTTCGGCTACTGCGACGCCAGGCGAGATCCGTCCTTCCTGTTCGAGAATTCGGCCCCCAAGCCTCGTCAGGCCGTCTGGCGCGAGGCGGAGGCCGTGCGCCTGGTCAAGCAGGCTGGCGCTCCGGATACTACGGCTTAGCCTCGCTGCTGGCCGTGGCGTGGGACAGTCAGTTGTCGCCCGTCGATACGCGCAAGTTGCAGATCCAGCACATGCGCAGTGATCGGTTCGGCGTCTGGTTTGAGGTGTCGCGGGCCAAGACTGGCCGGGCTGCCATGGCCACCCTCAGCAGGCGGACAACTCGCCTCTTGGAGGCTTACCACGCCCTGACGCCGGCGACGGCCGTCCAGGCGGCGCCGGTGTTCCGGAACAGGTCAGGGCGGCCATACAGCAAGGACACCCTAGGCGACGACTTCCGGGACGTGCGGGCTTGGTGTTTGGCCCTCAAGAAACCCGCCAGCTCGCTGACTTCCGCCGTAGTGGAACCGTGGAAGCCCTTGCCGGCGACGTGAGCCCGTCGCGGCTGTCCAGCAAGATGGCGAACTCGATCTCGGTGAGCAACCGGCTGCACAAGACCTATGGGCCAGTCCAGCTGGCAACCGTGCGCAAAGCAGACGAGGCGAGGAAGGTAGGCAGGACGCTAATCTGCGCGAACAAAAACCGGACGAAAGTTTCACAGCGCCGGTCCAGAAAGTTAAACAGAAGCGTTCAGTAAAACCAGACGGACCGAAATAGTGGAAGGAGTTCAACAGGTAGGATGGCGCGAGCGACGGGACTTGAACCCGCGGCCTCCGGCGTGACAGGCCGGCGCTCTAACCAGCTGAGCTACGCCCGCAATCCACAAAAGCGCGCCCTGGCAAGCGCGCTGTCACGAGGCGCCTCGTTTACGTGACCCCGGACAGCGCGTCAAGCGCGAGCCCTCGTCTGGAGTGTCCCGACAGGGTTGGTGGGCGGTGAGAGGGTCGAACTCCCGACATCTTCGGTGTAAACGAAGCGCTCTACCACTGAGCTAACCGCCCGGCCGCCTGTCTGGCCGGGTAAGTGGCCGTCGGCAATAGGGAGCAGGCGATGCCATGCTTTGCAAGGCGTACTGCCTTGCCTAACTCCCCATCCCGAGAAACAGAACGGGCGCGCTTTCGCTGCAATGCGGGCGCGCCCGGAAAGCCAGCAAAAAAAGCCTCAGTTCAGCATGTCCTTCAAAGTCTTCGACGCCTGGAACTTCGGCACGAGGGCGGCCTTGAGCATCATCTCCATGCCGGTTTGCGGGTTGCGAGCCTTGCGAGCCGCGCGCTTGGTGACCTTGAAGGTGCCGAAACCCGGCAGGCGAACCTCCTCGCCCTTCTTCATGGTCTTTTCGATGTGGGCGATCACCGCGTCCACCGCGACACCGGCTTTGTCTTTCGTGAGCTCGGCCGCCTCCGCCACGGCATCAATCAAATCCTTTTTGCTCATCTCGTCCGTCCTTGTGACTTGGGAAACCTTGGGAAGGGAGTGCCCGGGGCGGGATGGTTCAAATCATCCCGGAGGACCGGTTTAAGCCGCTGTCATGCAGCGGCGAGCGCGAAACAACGCCCAAAGAACACTGTCGTCAAGCGGAAAAGCAGCCAAATACCGCGATTTCTCTGGGGTTTTTGGGGGTTTCCCACGCTTGGTTGCACTGCAATATGCCAAAAGGCGAGAACCATTTCTGGCCCTCGCCTTGGCAAAATTGTGACAGGCCTATACCCCGGTCAATGCGCTGTCGCGCGCGCCTGCTCGCTGGCCTCGGCCGCGGCCGCCACGGCCGTATCCTCCTCCAGCGTGATCGCCTTGGGCAGCCGCTGCAGAGCCGCCTTCAGCACGTCGTCCATGCGCGAGGCCGGCACGATGTTGAGGTGCGACTTCACCTCGTCGCCGATCTCGGCCAGATCTTTGACGTTCTCCTCCGGGATCACGACTGTCTTGATGCCTGCCCTGAGCGCCGCCAGCAGCTTCTCCTTGAGGCCGCCGATCGGTAGCACGCGGCCACGCAGCGTGATCTCGCCGGTCATGGCGACATCCTTGCGCACCGGAATGCCGGTCATCACTGAGACGATGGCGGTGACCATGGCGACGCCAGCGGACGGACCATCCTTGGGTGTAGCGCCTTCCGGCACGTGCACGTGGATGTCCTTGCGCTCGAACAACGAGGAGGAAATGCCGAAATCGAGGCTGCGCGAGCGCACGTAGGCATTGGCCGCCTGGATCAACTCCTTCATGACATCGCGCAGGTTGCCAGTCACCGACATCTTGCCCTTGCCCGGCATCATGACGCCTTCGACGGTCAGGATCTCGCCGCCGACCTCCGTCCACGCCAGTCCCGTGACCACGCCGACCTGATCCTCCAGCTCGGCCTCGCCGTAGCGGAACTTCGGCACGCCCAGGTACTCCTCCAGGTTTTCCGCAGTGACCGTCACGGTCTGCTTCTTACCCATCAGGATTTCCTTGACCGCCTTGCGCGCCAGCTTGGCGATCTCGCGCTCCAGGCTGCGAACGCCCGCCTCGCGGGTGTAGCGGCGGATTACGCCCTGCAGCGCCGCGTGTTCGACCTCCCACTCGCCCGGCTCCAGACCGTGGTTCTGACGCTGCTCGGGGATCAGGTGGCGCTTGGCGATCTCCACCTTCTCGTCCTCCGTGTAGCCGGCGAGACGGATGATCTCCATGCGGTCCATCAGGGCCGGCGGAATGTTCAGTGTGTTGGCGGTAGTCACGAACATGACGCTGGACAGATCGTAGTCGACCTCCAGGTAGTGGTCGTTGAAGGTGTGGTTCTGCTCGGGGTCAAGCACCTCGAGCAGCGCCGCCGCCGGATCACCGCGGAAATCGGAGCCCATCTTGTCGATCTCGTCCAGAAGGAAAAGCGGGTTGACCCGCTTGGCCTTCTTCATCGACTGGATGACCTTGCCCGGCATCGAGCCGATGTAGGTGCGCCGATGGCCGCGGATCTCGGCCTCGTCGCGCACGCCGCCGAGCGACATGCGCACGAACTCGCGGCCCGTGGCATTGGCGATCGACATGCCGAGCGACGTCTTGCCCACGCCGGGAGGGCCGACCAGGCACAGGATCGGACCTTTCAGCTTGTTGGTGCGCGACTGCACCGCCAGGTACTCGATGATGCGCTCTTTGACCTTCTCCAGGCCATAGTGCTCCTTGTCGAGAACCTCCTGGGCCTCGGCCAGATCCTTCTTGACCTTGCCCTTGATGCCCCACGGGATCGACAGCAGCCAATCGAGGTAGTTGCGCACCACCGTGGCCTCGGCCGACATCGGGCTCATCTGCTTGAGCTTTTTGAGCTCGGCCAGCGCCTTGTCCTTGGCTTCCTTCGACAGCTTGGTGTTCTCGATCTTCTCTTCGAACTCCTGGATGTCGTCGCGCTCGTCGCCGTCGCCGAGCTCCTTCTGAATGGCCTTCATCTGCTCATTCAGATAGTACTCGCGCTGTGTCTTCTCCATCTGCCGCTTGACGCGAGAACGGATCTTCTTCTCCACCTGAAGCACGGAGATCTCGCTCTCCATCAGGGTGTAGACGCGCTCCAGCCGGCTCGAGACGGTGGTGATCTCGAGGATGTCCTGCTTGTCGGCGATTTTGATCGCCAGATGCGAGGCTATGGTGTCGGCCAGCTTGGAATAATCCTCAATCTGGCTGATGGTGCCGAGCACCTCGGGCGAGATCTTCTTGTTGAGCTTGACGTAGCTCTCGAATTGCGAGACCGCCGAGCGGGCAAGCGCCTCGATCTCGTCCTTGGTGCCGATCGAATCGGAGATGCGCTCGACCTCGGCCTCGAAATAGTCCGGGTTGGCCGTGTAGCGCACGACTTTGGCGCGCGCGGTGCCCTCGACCAGCACCTTGACGGTGCCGTCCGGCAGCTTGAGCAGCTGCAGAACGGAGGCGAGCGTGCCCATCTGATAGATGGCATCAGGGGCCGGATCGTCGTCGCCGGCGTTCTTCTGCGCGGCCAGCAGGATCTGCTTGTCGGCGCGCATCACCTCTTCGAGCGCATTGATCGACTTCTCGCGCCCGACGAACAGCGGCACAATCATGTACGGAAAGACGACGATATCGCGCAGCGGCAGGACCGGATAGATCTCCTTGCCGCCCTTGTCTTTCGCTTGCTTGCTTTCGCTCATGGTCTTTCTCTTTCGCCGATGTACAGGGCTTACGTGAGAGCCCTGATTTGGCCAAGTGGCACGTCACCAATCTGCCACTGGGCGTCGCTTCCTCGCAACACCCCGACTGGCACCGGTACGCTGTGCATGGCACCAATCGATTCTGACATTCGCACCGCCTCGCACGAGGCTATCAGATGGTGCGATAGACCTGCAGTCGGCGTGCTTCCCAAAGGTAAAGATGGGCTCCCATGACCCTTCCATCAAGGCCCGGCTGCCACCAGCCCTGTTGCACGCAACCAACAGGCTGATGGGCTAGGCGCTGGAGCCCTTTTCCCCAGCCCTGTCCGAGTAGATGCGCAGCGGTCGCGCTCCGCCTTCCACAATTTCGGGCCCGATCACCACCTCTTCGACCCCCTTGAGGCCTGGCAGCTCGAACATGGTGTCGAGCAGGATCGCTTCCATGATGGAGCGCAGCCCGCGCGCACCGGTCTTGCGGTCGATAGCCTTGCGGGCGATCGCCTTCAGTGCGTCCTGGGTGATGGTCAAGCGCACGTCCTCCATCTCGAACAGGCGCTGATACTGCTTGACCAGCGCGTTCTTGGGGACGGTTAGGATCTGCATCAACGCAGCCTCGTCGAGATCCTCGAGCGTGGCGATCACGGGCAACCGGCCGATGAACTCCGGGATCAGGCCGAACTTCAGCAGATCCTCGGGCTCGACCCCCTTCAGGATGTCGCCGGTGCGGCGCTCGTCGGGGCCTGTCACCTTCGCACCGAAGCCGATCGATGAGCCCCGACCTCGCCGCGAGATGATCTTCTCGAGGCCGGCGAAGGCACCGCCGCAAATGAACAGGATATTGGACGTGTCGACCTGCAGGAACTCCTGCTGGGGATGCTTGCGGCCGCCCTGCGGAGGCACGGACGCTACCGTCCCCTCCATGATCTTGAGCAGCGCCTGCTGCACGCCTTCACCCGATACGTCCCGGGTGATCGAAGGGTTGTCCGACTTGCGGCTGATCTTGTCGATCTCATCGATGTAGACGATGCCGCGCTGCGCCCGCTCGACATTGTAGTCGGCGTTCTGCAGCAGCTTCAGGATGATGTTCTCGACATCCTCGCCGACGTAGCCGGCCTCGGTGAGCGTGGTGGCATCGGCCATCGTGAAGGGCACATCGAGGATGCGCGCCAGCGTCTGCGCCAGAAGCGTCTTGCCGCAACCGGTCGGCCCGACCAGAAGGATGTTGGATTTGGCCAGTTCGACGTCGTTGTTCTTGGCCGCGTGGTTGAGCCGCTTGTAGTGGTTGTGCACTGCGACGGAGAGCACACGCTTGGCGTGGTCCTGGCCGATCACATAGGAGTCCAGCACCGAGCAGATCTCGGCCGGGCTCGGCACGCCGTCACGGGACTTGACGAGGGTGTTCTTGTTCTCCTCGCGGATGATGTCCATGCACAGCTCGACGCATTCATCGCAGATGAACACCGTCGGGCCCGCGATCAGCTTGCGGACCTCATGCTGGCTCTTGCCGCAGAACGAGCAGTAAAGCGTGTTCTTTTCCTGGGCCATCCGGTCTCTCAACCCCTCTCGGGCGGTCAATCCCCCTCATGCAGAGCCGATCACTCAGCCCTGTCACGCTCAGCGCAATGCGGCGAAAGCCGCGGGGCATGAAGGAATCCTAAGCCCAATCTGAGCATGGTACCGGCGCCCAGATCAAGATTGGATTAACAACTCTATCACGTCACCCACCGCGTTGGCCGGCCTTGCGCAGCTCAGCGGCCTCAAAAGCCACACAAACACGCCAGGACTGCCTGCCGGTCCTGCAAGCAAATATGGGGCCAAGCGGCGGCAGTACCGTTGCTGCAGGCCCCGCAATGTAGTCGACTTGCAGGATTTCAGGACGGCTTGCTGCTCGCGATCAGCCCTTCAGCCTCATCACGACTTTGGATGACCTTGTCGATCAAACCGAATTCCTTGGCCTGATCGGCCGTCATGAAGTAATCGCGGTCGAGCGTTTTTTCAATAACCTCGTAGTTCTTCTTAGTGTGCTTGACGTAAACCTCGTTCAGTCGGCGCTTCATCTTGATGATGTCTTCGGCATGGCGCTCGATGTCGCTCGCCTGCCCGGAGAACCCGCCCGAAGGCTGATGCACCATGATGCGCGCGTTGGGCAGCGCGTAGCGCATGCCAGCCGTGCCCGCACACAGGAGCAGCGAGCCCATGGAGGCTGCCTGACCGATGCACAACGTGGCAATCGGCGGGCGGATGAACTGCATCGTGTCGTAGATCGCCATGCCAGCCGTGACCACCCCACCCGGCGAGTTGATGTACATCGAGATCTCTTTCTTAGGGTTCTCGGACTCGCAATACAGCAGCTGCATGCAGATCGAGGCCGCCATGTGGTCCTCGACCGGGCCGGTCACAAAGATGATGCGCTCCTTCAGCAGGCGCGACGGCAGGTCATAGCCGCGCTCGCCGCGGTTGGTCTGCTCGACGACCATCGGCCAGAAGGTGTTGGTGAGCGTGGATACCGGATCGGACATGGCTACCCCTGTGGCTGTTCGTCTGCCGTGATTGTCCCCCTGAGAGTGGTGCGCCTGGCTCTCAACTTCAAGGTGATCACTTCTTCTCGTGGCCGTGGTCATGGTCGTGGTGCTCATGGCCATGATGGTGATCGTGGTCATGATGATGGTGGTCGTGCCCGTGGTGGTCGTGGTCATGATCATGATGGTGGTCGTGATCATGGCCATGGTGATGATGGTGGCCATGGCCGTGCGGCTCGTCGTCGGCCTCGGCCGATTTCAGCAGATCCTCGACCGACACCTTCTTCGTTGCTGGCTTGGCCTGATCGGCTACGTAGTCCACCACCTTGTCCTCGAACAGCGGCGCGCGCAGCTCGACCAACGCGGTCGGGTTCTTCTCGTAGTACTCGTAGACTTGGCGCTCCTGGCCTGGATAGCGGCGCGCCTGCTCGATCAAGGCGCGGCGCAGCTCATCCTGGTTGACCTGGATGTTGTTCTTCTCGCCGATCTCGCCGATGACCAGGCCGAGGCGCACGCGCCGCTCGGCAATCTTGCGATACTCCGCACGCAAGTCCTCTTCCGATTTACCCTCGTCGGCCGGCGTCTTGCCGCTCGCCTTCAGGTTTTGCCCCACCTGCTCCCAGATGCCCTGGAACTCTCCCTCCACCAGCGACTCCGGCAAGGTAAAAGCGTGGGTCTTGTCGAGCTCGTCGAGAATCTGTCGCTTCAGCTTGCTGCGCGCGATGCCGGCGTACTCGCTGGCGATCCGCGCACCGACCAGCTCGCGCAGCTTGGTGAGGGATTCAGCGCCCAGCGTCTTGGCGAACTCGTCGTTCAGCTCAGGCTTGATCGGCTTGGCGACCTCTTTGACCTTCACCTTGAACAGGGCGTCCTTGCCGGCCAGCGACTTCTCCGGATAGTCCTCCGGGAATTTGACGTTGACGTCTCTGTCGTCGCCAGCCTTGGCGCCGACGATACCCTCGACGAAGCCCGGGATGAAGCTGGACTGGCCGATCACGAGTTGTACGTCCTCGCCCTTGCCGCCCTCGAACGCAACGCCGTCGATACTGCCGACAAAGTCGATGCTCATGCGGTCGGCGTCGCCCGCGGCGCGGTCGGCCTCGACCTCGTAGCGTGTGGCGCGGCCGGCAAGCTCGGCCAGCGCCTTGTCGACGGCCTCTTCCGGCACATCGGCCACCTCGCGCTCCAGTTTCAGGGTGGTCAGGTCGGTGATGGCAATCTGTGGCAGCACCTCGAACGCCATCGTGAAGGCCAGATCGCTCTTGCCCTCCAGCACGCGCTCGATCTCCTCCTTGTCCTCGGACAGGTTGATGGCCGGCTGATGCGCCGGGCGCTCGTTGCGGTCAGACAGGGCCTTGCGGCTCGATTCCTCGACCGTCTTCTCCAGCACTTCGGCCATCACCGAGCGGCCGTACAGCTTCTTCAGGTGCGCCAGCGGCACCTTGCCCTTGCGGAAGCCCTTGAGCTGAACCTGGTCTTTGACCTCGTCAAGCCGACTGGCGAAGCGCTGCCCCAGCTCGTCCTGCTCGATCACCACCTTGAGCTCGCGCTTCAGACCGGTGGAACTCGTCTCGGTAACCTGCATCTCTCTGCCTCATCCACCGTAGCGGAGCGAATGCTCCGGCCGGCCCAACCTCAATTCCGCACTCGCATCAATGGTGCGGGCGGAGGGACTCGAACCCCCATGGCTTGCACCGCTGGAACCTAAATCCAGTGCGTCTACCAATTCCGCCACGCCCGCAAGCACCCGCTGTCCCGCTCGCGCTTGCGGTGATTGGTAGCTGGCGCGACCTGTGATCCGGCCGTTCCAGACCCGATCATTGCGCCAGTGCACGCCTTCGCGGATGGGTTGGGCGCACATATATCGGTCCACCTCCCTTGAAATCAATCCCGAAGTAGCAGCCGGGGTCCCTGCCGGAGCGGCTCAGATGGTACCGCGGCCGGCAACCCATCCACTGCGTGCAGCGCAATGATGCCCTGCAGCCATCGGCTTGCGGCCCCCACCCCCCTTCACTAGGGTGGCCCGAATTCCCAATTTCGCGGCGAGAGCGGGATCGCTTCGGGAGGTCCAGGGCGTGCACATTTCCAACGGCGTGGTCGCGGCGGTCGGCCACACACCCCTCATCAAGCTGCGACGGGCCTCCGAGGAGACCGGCTGCACCATCCTCGGCAAGGCCGAGTTCATGAACCCCGGCCAGTCGGTGAAGGACCGGGCCGCTTTGTACATCCTGCAAGATGCCATGCGGCGCGGCACCCTGCGGCCGGGCGGCACCGTCGTGGAAGGGACTGCCGGCAACACCGGCATCGGCCTGACCGTAATCGGCAACGCGCTGGGCTTCCGCACCGTAATCGTCATCCCGGAAACGCAGAGCCAGGAGAAGAAGGACGCGCTGCGTCTGCTCGGCGCCGAGCTCATAGAAGTGCCGGCGGTTCCCTACAGGAATCCCAACCAGTACGTGCATTACTCGCGGCGGCTGGCGGAGGCGCTCGGCAAGAGCGAGCCGAACGGGGCCATCTGGGCCAATCAGTGGGACAATACCGCCAACCGTCAGGCGCACATCGAAACGACCACGGAAGAGATCTGGGCCGATACCGGCGGCAAGGTCGACGGCTTCGTGTCGGCGGTCGGCTCGGGCGGCACGTTGGGCGGCTGTTCGGATGGTCTCAAAGCCAAGCGGCGCGATATCAAGATTGCCCTGGCCGACGTGCCGGGCGCCGCACTCTACAGCTATTACACCGCCGGCGTGTTGAAGGCCGAAGGCTCCTCCATCACCGAGGGCATCGGACAGGGCCGCGTCACCAAGAACATCGAGGGCGCAGTGGTGGATCACGCCTACCTGATCCCCGACGCGGAGTCGGTTGCCGTCGTCTTCCAACTGCTGCAGGAGGAAGGGCTGTGCATGGGCGGCTCGACCGGGGTCAATGTCGCCGGCGCCATCCGGCTCGCCAAGGAGATGGGTCCCGGCCACACCATCGTCACGCTACTCTGCGACTACGGCACCCGCTACCAGTCCAAGTTGTTCAACCCGGCGTTCCTGCGCTCCAAGGGCCTGCCGGTGCCCGTATGGCTCGACAAGCCCCGCGCCGAGCTACCGAAGATGTTCGTTGAAGTCGACAAGGCTTAGGCAGTGACCGAGCAGCTCTACAGAGCGGACGCCTACCAGCGCGACTGCAGCGCGCGCGTGCTCGGCCGTCAACGAGCGGGGCGGCATCATCCTCGACCGTACGGTCTTTTACGCGTCCGCCGGCGGCCAGCCAGGGGACAAGGGGGTGATCGAGCTGGGCGGCGGCGGTAGCTGCCCGATTGCCACCACCGTCTACGACACCGACAAGACCGGCATCGTGCATGTCGCCCCCGCGGGCAGCTCTCCCCCAACCCCTGGCCAGACCGTCCGCGCGGTCCTCGACTGGGACACGCGCCACAAGCTGATGCGGATGCACACCTGCCTGCATCTGCTGTGCGCGCTGGTGAAGTTCCCCGTCACCGGCGGGCAGGTCAACACCGATGACAGCCGGCTGGATTTCGACATCGAGGATCCATCCAAGGTGGACAAGGACACGCTGACGCGCGACCTCAACGCGCTGATCAATGCCGATCATCCGGTCAGCGACCGCTGGATCAGCGACGCCGAGCTGGAGGCCAATCCTGGATTGGTGCGCACCCTGTCGGTCAAGCCGCCGATGGGGACCGGTCGCGTGCGTCTCGTCGCCATCGGCGAGAACGGCAGCGTCGACCTGCAGCCGTGCGGCGGCACGCACGTCAAGCGCACCGGCGAGATCGGCCCAGTCGCCGTCACCAAGATCGAGAACAAGGGCAAGATGAACCGGCGCATCCGCGTCTCGTTCACATAGGAGGAGCGACGCCATGCAGGGCCCGGGCAAGTGGATCGTGGAAACGAACTGGCTGGCCGAGCACCTCGATGCGCCCGACCTGGTGGTGCTCGACGGCTCCATGCACCTGCCGACCGCCAAGCGCGATGCCAAGGCTGAATATTTGGCCGAGCACATCCCGAGCGCGCTGTTCTTCAGCATCGATGAGATCGCTGACGAGGCCTCACCTCTGCCGCATATGCTGCCGTCGCCTGCGAAGTTCGCCAGCCGCATGAAGAAGATGGGCGTCGGCGACGGCATGCGCGTGATCGCCTACGACAGCGAGGGCCTGTACTCGGCGGCGCGCGTGTGGTGGATGTTCCGCACCATGGGCCACGACGACGTGGCGGTCCTGAACGGCGGCCTCAAGAAATGGAAGGCTGAAGGCCGCCCCCTCGACTCCGGCCCGCCTGTGCCGCGCGCCGAGCGGCACTTCACGCCGCGCTTCCATGCCGAGCTGGTGCGCGACGTCTCGGATGTCAAAGGCCTGATCGGCAGCGGCAACGCGCAGATCGTCGACGCCCGTGCGGCGGCCCGCTTTGAGGGTACCGTCGCCGAGCCGCGCCAGGGACTGCGCTCCGGGCACATCCCGGGCTCCCGCAATGTCCCTTTCACGACCTTGCTCAACGCCGACGGCACGCTGAAGCCCATCGCCCAGCTGCGCGAGATCTTTGCCGGGGCCAAGGTCGACCCGGGCAAGCCGGTGGTCGCCTCGTGCGGCTCGGGCGTCACCGCCGGCGTGATCGCCCTGGCGCTCGCTACGCTCGGCCGGCCGGATGCTGCGGTCTACGACGGCTCCTGGACGGAGTGGGGCGCGGACGCCAGCCTGCCAATCGAGACCGGCCCGGCGAAATAGTCGCTACTAGCCGAGCGTCCGCAGCGCCTCGTCGAAGCGCGACAGGTCAGAGCGCCATTGCGCCTGGTAGGAAGCCACCCGCTCGAGCCGGGCGATGATGGCCCGGCCCCGCTCGAGCAGGTCGCGCGCCTCGGCCGAATTAAAACGGGCCAGCTCGATCGACCCGACTTTGTGATAGGTGGCGGCGAGATCGCGCTGCCATTGCAGGTTGCCGGTATCGCGCGCCGCCACCGCCTCCGCCGCCGCGAGGCCACGCCGATAGTGGTCGAAAGCCTCCGCCGGGCGGTCCAGTGCCATCAGGATATCGCCCAAGCGCTCGTAACTCTGCGAAAGGTCCCACAACCACTCCAAGCGGTCGGGATGCTGGCTTGCCAGCCGCTCGGAGATGGCGAAGCCCTTGCGGTAGCATGCGTAGGCAGCATCGAGGTCGCCCATCTTGCTCAGAGCCTCGCCGACGCGGTCGAGGCTGACCGACAGGTCGTGCTGCCAACCGAGGTTGCCGGAATCGCGCTCAGCCAGCGCCTCGGCAATCTCCAAGCCGCCGCGCAGGTTTTCGAGCGCCCCCACTGTGTCACCCTTGGCAAGCAGCACGTCGCCGACGCGATCGCACGTCACAGACAGATCGCGCTGCAGCGCCACGTTCTCAGCGTCGCCCTCGAGCAGGGCCAGCACCTCGCGCTGCGCTTCCTGATAGGCGGCCAACGCATCGTCGAGCGCGGCCCGTGCAGCATGCACGTCGCCCAGCATGGTCCAACCGCGAAGCCGCGCAATCCCTCCCTCGGGGCCTTGGCTGAGCCTGATCTGGCGTCTGAACGCGGCCTCGGCCGCATCGAGTTTGCCGGCCCGCAAGCTCAGCACGCCAAGCAGCATCTGTGTCTCGGCATCATCAGGCGCAAGATCGGCTGCTCGTGAGTAGGCGGCCAGAGCATCCCGCGTGCTGTCGATCAGCGACAGCGCGCCGAGCTGCCGCCAGTACAGCGCCTCGCTGCCGTTGAGGGCGCCATTGCCGAGGCCATCGCCTTCCACTTTTCGACGCAGCAGCTGCTTGGCCTTCGCACGCCGGCCACCTGCCTCCCGCAACACGGTCCGGGCCACCGCATCGATATCTTCCTCGAAGGCCCGGCGTGCGCCCAATGTCGGGGCACCGACTGCGGGTCCGGCCAGCAGAGCCGGTGCCTCCGCCAACCTCAGCCGCAACTGCTCCTTGAGGGAGGCGCTACTTTCAGCCGGCAACTCGACGCTGGCCACCGTCTTTTCGAGCGTGGCCGCCCGGCGCCGATGCCCAAACAACCGCCTCACCTTGAAGGCTATCAGTAAGGCGATAGGGGCGGCGATCACAGCCAGCGGCGGCTGCCTGCGCAACCACGACAGAGCAATCGATACCGCGTCGACTGCCACCGACCAGAGCCACCCGGAGTCCATCTTCCCCTCGCAAGATGCCGTCCGCCAACCTTCGGCCGCAGCTCAGCCCGCGCCTGCTGGCTTAGCCGCCGAATTGCGCGACAGCGCCTCGATGGCGTCAGCCAGATGCTCGTCAGCGATGTTATGGGCGCCGGCCGCGACGCGAATATTATGCGCCTCGCGCAAGACATCGGCATGCGTCGCGCCGACCGGCGGCTCGAACTTATAGCAGGCCAGCTCCAGCAGCTGACCGAGTGGTTCGCGAAAATAGATCGAATACCTGAAACCTCGATCGACCTCGCCGGAATTGGCAATACCGCGCTCGCGCAGGCGCGCCACGGCCTGCGTATAGGTCGCGCGCGATACGGCAAATGCCAGGTGGTGCAGATTGCCGGTGCCGGTCGGATTGGGTCGGCTATCGGGCTGCCAGGATTTGCTGGTGAAGATCGTGATCAGACGGCCGTCGCCGGGATCGAAATAGAGATGGTTCTGTCCGGCATCATCGAGGTTGGGCTGCTCGAACACCAGCGACATGCCGAGCACGCCTTCCCAGAAGTCGACCGATGTTTGCCGGTTGGCGCCGACCATTGTGATGTGATGGACGCCCTGCGCCTGCAGCTTGGCCACGCAACACCCTCCTCGATCATACCCTCCTGCTGCTGTTATGCCATGCCCGACCTGGCCGCGCCCATCGCAAGCTGTTGATGGCCGGCCGTCCACCCCAAGCACACGCTTCTGGTACACAGGGCCGATACGTGGATGCCCGCCACGAGACCGCGCCAAGCGCGGACCCAATTACGTCTCAGGACGCGGGGCGGCTGACAGCAGCGCGCCGCGGCGGCGTGTAGCCGGCGGCGAGCATTGGCGAGGCGCGATCGTAGCGGGTCGGCGCAATGGTCTCGAGCGGCACGCTGAGCGTACAGCAGAAACCTTCCGGCGCGAATTCGATGCTTGGCCGCGAGGTGCCGTTGCTACCCATCGCGGTGATCAGCGACAGGCCGAAGCCTTCGTGCGTGGCCGGGACCACCCGCGGTCCGCCTTTCTCCCGCCAGGAGAACTCCATGTAGCGGCCGTTGCCGCTGCCGCCCAGCTGCCAGTCGACCACCACCTCGCCGCTGGCACTCGACAGAGCGCCGTATTTGGCAGCGTTGGTGGACAACTCGTGGACGATCAGCGCGAATGTCTGCACGCCGGACGGGCTCAGTGAAATAGCCGGGCCAGAGAAGCGCACCCGCTCGGTGAACCCCGCGATCTCCGCCTGCACGACATCCTTGAGTTCGGCCCCCATCCACGATGTCTCGGTCAACAGCTCGTGCGCATGCCCGAGCGACTGCAGTCGCCCGATCAGCATCTCACGCGCGTCATCGACGCTGCGGGTCCCGGTCAGCGTGCGCGACGTGATGGACTGAAACACCGACAGCAGATTCTTCGACCCGATGCGCCAACTCTTGCACCAGGATCGTCAGCCGCTCCTCCGCCCGCTTGCGGTCGTGCACCTCGGCGAGCAGGCGTTCCGCGCTCCGCTCCAGCTCGGCGGTCCGGTCGGCAACGCGCTGCTCCAGCAGGCTGTGCGACTGGGTGAGCGCGGCGCGCATCTGAAAAAGCTGGACGAACACCTTGACTTTGGCACGCAGGATTTCGGGAACGATCGGCGACAGGATGTAATCGACCGCACCCAGCGCGTAGCCTTCCGCGGTTTGCGCGTCATCGGCGAAGGCGGTGATGAAGATGATCGGCGTGTGGCGCGACTTCTTGCGCTGACGGATCAGCGCTGCCGTCTCCAACCCAGACATGCCCGGCATGTTGACGTCGAGCAGGATCACCGCGAATTCCCGTTCCAGCAAGAGCTGCAGCGCCGCCTCGCCAGACGTCACCGTGATGATGTTCTGGCCCAACTCCTCCAGGCTCACCCGATAGGTCAGGTGCTTTTCCGGCAGGTCGTCGACAATCAGGATGTCGGCGCGCTCGGCACTATCCATGGCCATTCCCTCGACAAGTCCGCCGCAGTCCTATCGATAGAGCCAGGAGCGCATGACGGCCAGCATATGGTGCGGATCGACGGGCTTGGACAGATAGTCCCACGCGCCCGCCTCGATGCATCGCTCGCGATCGCCTTTCATGGCCTTGGCCGTCACGGCGATGATCGGCAGATCGCGGCAGGACGGAAGCTTGCGCGCTTCGCGCATCGTGGCCATACCGTCCATCTCGGGCATCATGATGTCCATCAGAACCAGGTCGATCGGCGAGTGCGTCGCCATGATGCGCAGGGCGTCGCGGCCGTTCCCGGCGGAGATTACCGACATGTCGTGCTCCTCGAGCACGCTGGTCAGCGCGAAGATGTTGCGGATGTCGTCGTCGACCACAAGTACCTTGCGGCCTTTGAGAACCGCGTCCGACCGATGCATGTCCTCCAGCAGGCGATGCTGCGCCTCAGGCAGGCGCGTCACCCGACGGTGTAGGAAGAAGGCCGCCAGATCGACCAGCCGCTCGCGCGTGTGCACGGGACGCAGCGTGATCGCCTCGCAGCCTTGCAACGCGCGCTCGGTCTGGCGCTGGGCATCGGTCAGCACGAGTACCGGCAGTCGTGTCGAACTCTGCCGCACCTCCAAGGCTCGCGCGATGTCTGCGATGTCGGCTTCCGTTCGCGCGTCGACGATCAGGCAATCGGCGTCTTGCGAGGCCAGCAGATCCTTCACCTCGGCTGGGCCGTGCGTGGAGACAACGAGATCATCGCCCGCGATCGCCTGTGCAATGCCGGCGCGCTCCGTCGGATCGGCACTGATCACCAGGACACGCCGGTTTGCCCGCTTGATGAGCGCGAGCAGGTTCTGCAGCCCTTCGTCGAGCACGTCTTTCGACTGGATGGGCTTGGTGATGAAGCTCAAGCGCGCCGGCCGCGAAGGCTCGCTCGCGGGCATCCTCCGTCGACACTACGCAGATCGGGATGTGCCGCGTCGACAGATCGTGCTTGAGACGATCCATCACGCGCCAGCCCTCCATGTCGGGCAGCACGATGTCGAGAGTGAGGGCGTCCGGCATGTAGTCGCGCGCCAGCGCCAGGGCCGCAGCGCCCTGCGAGGTGACGATGCCTTTGCAGCCCTTCTCACGGGCCGCTTCCAACAGGAAGCGCGCAAAGGCCAGATCGTTCTCGACGATCAGTAGCACGGTGTCGCCCGGCTGGATGTTGTCGCGATCGTCCATCGCCTCGTTGGCGAGCAGCGTCGGCTCGGGCGTTTGCTGCGCCAGCACCTTGGCATCCGCGAACACATGCCCATTCTCGGGCTGCACGAGCTCGCCGGTGCCGGATGGGACGGTCCTGCGATAGAGGCGCGAGGGCGCATACGTGATGGGCAGATACAGCGCGAAGCTGGACCCGCGGCCAGGCGTGCTCTCCAGCCTGATTTCGCCGCCCAGCAGCTTTGACAGTTCACGGCTGATGGCGAGACCGAGGCCGGTGCCGCCGTACTTCCGGCTGGTGCTGCCGTCGGCCTGCTGGAAAGCCTCGAAGATGATCTGCTGCTTCTCGTTAGAGATGCCGATGCCGGTGTCCGTGACGTGGAACGCCACCGCCTCGACGGCGCGGTTGAGGTCCTCGTTGTCGGCATGCCAACCAGCCTTGGCGGGCTCGATGGTAAGCGTCACCTGGCCCTCGTGCGTGAACTTGAAGGCGTTCGACAGCAGGTTCTTGAGGATCTGCTGCAGGCGCTTGGCGTCCGTCACCATCGACTTGGGCAGGCGCGGATCGACGCGCAGCAGGAAATCCAGGTTCTTGGACTCGCCGACGTGGCGGAAGGTACGCTCGACGTAGTGGCGCAGATCGTCGAAGCGCAGCTCGCTCACATCGACGTTCACGGTGCCCGACTCGATCTTTGAAAGATCGAGGATGTCGTTGATGAGGGTCAGCAGGTCATTGCCAGAGGAGTGGATGGTCTTGGCGAACTCGACCTGCCGCCCGGTCAGGTTGCCGTCGCGGTTCTGGCATAGCTGGTCGGACAAGATCAGCAGGCTGTTGAGCGGCGTACGCAGCTCGTGGCTCATGTTGGCCAGGAATTCCGATTTGTACTTGGACGTGCGCGCGAGCTGGATGGCCTTGTCCTCCAGCGCCTGCCGTGCCTGCTCGACTTCGTTGTTCTTGCGCTCCACCTCCTGGTTGCGCTGGGCCAGCAGCTTGGCCTTGTCCTGCAGCTCCTCGTTGGTCTGCTGCAGCTCCTCGCCACGGCTCTGCAGCTGCTTGGCCAGCGACTGAGACTGCGTGAGCAGGTCCTCAGTGCGCATGTTGGCCTTGATGGTGTTGATGACGATGCCGATGCCTTCCGTCAGCTGGTCGAGGAAGGCCTGGTGGCTCAGGCTGAAGCATTCCACCGAGGCCAGCTCCAGCACACCCTTGCACTTCGCCCTCGAACACGATCGGCAGCACCAGAATATTACGCGGCCTGGCCTCGCTCAGCCCGGTAACGACACGCACGCTCGAACCATCGAGGTTTTCCAGCAGCACGCGACGCTTGTCGAGCGCCACCTGTCCGATCAGGCCTTCCCCGAACTCCACGGACTTGCCGTGGGCAGCCTGCCCCGCCGAAGCATAGCTCGCCAGCAATGTCAGGCGCGGGTCGTCGGCCTCGCTGTCGCGCACATAGAACTCGGCCTGCTGGGCACCGACCACCGGTGCCAGCTCCGATAGGATCATCTGGCCGACGGCGACGAGATCCTTCTGGCCCTGCAGCAGGCGGCTGAACTTGGCGAGGTTGGTCTTCAGCCAGTCCTGCTCCGTGTTCTTCTGCGTCGTGTCGCGCAGGTTGCGGATCATCTCGTTGATGGTGTCCTTCAGGACGGCCACCTCGCCCTGCGCGTCGACCGTGATCGAGCGCGTCAGGTCGCCTTGGGTCACGGCCACGGCCACCTCGGCGATGGCGCGCACCTGTGTGGTCAGATTGGCGGCGAGCTGATTGACGTTCTCGGTCAGTCCCTTCCAGGTGCCCGCTGCACCAGGCACCTTGGCCTGTCCGCCGAGCCGGCCCTCGACGCCGACTTCGCGGGCCACCGTCGTCACCTGATCGGCGAACGTGGCCAGCGTATCGGTCATGCTGTTGATGGTGTCGGCCAGCGCCGCGATCTCGCCCTTGGCCTCGACGGTGAGCTTGTGCTTGAGGTCGCCGTTGGCGACGGCGGTGACGACGCGAGCAATACCGCGCACCTGGTCCGTCAGGTTGCCGGCCATCGAGTTGACGCTGTCGGTCAAATCCTTCCAAGTGCCGGCCACACCTTGCACGGCAGCTTGGCCGCCCAGCTTGCCTTCCGTGCCGACCTCGCGGGCCACGCGCGTCACCTCGCCGGCGAAGGTTCTGAGCTGATCCACCATGGTGTTGATGGTGTTCTTCAGCTCCAGGATCTCGCCCTTGACGTCGACCCCGATCTTCTTCGACAGATCGCCGGTGGCCACCGCCTTCGTCACGTCGGCGATGTTGCGCACCTGGGCGTGAGGTTGCCCGCCATCGAGTTGACGCTCTCGGTCAGGTCCTTCCAGGTGCCGGCCACGCCCTGCACGTCGGCCTGGCCGCCAAGCTCGCCTTCTGTGCCCACCTCGCGGGCCACGCGGGTCACCTCGGCCGCGAATGAGCGCAGCTGATCCACCATGGTGTTGATGGTGTTCTTCAGCTCGAGAATTTCGCCGGCCACGTCGACGGTGATCTTCTTGGACAGGTCGCCCATGGCGACCGCAGTCGTGACTTCGGCGATGTTGCGCACCTGGCCGGTCAGGTTGCCGGCCATCGAGTTGACCGAGTCGGTCAGCGTCTTCCACGTGCCGGCGACGCCCTGCACATCAGCTTGGCCGCCGAGCTTGCCCTCGGTGCCGACCTCGCGGGCAACGCGCGTCACCTCGGCCGCGAACGAGCGCAGCTGGTCCACCATCGTGTTGATGGTGTTCTTCAGCTCGAGCAGCTCACCCTTCACGTCGACGGTGATCTTCTTGGACAGCTCGCCGCGTGCCACGGCGGTGGTCACCTCGGCGATGTTGCGAACCTGGCCGGTCAGGTTGCTGGCCATCAGATTGACGTTCTGCGTCAGGTCCTTCCACGTGCCCGACACGCCTTGCACGTCGGCCTGGCCGCCAAGCTTGCCCTCGGTGCCGACCTCACGGGCGACGCGCGTCACCTCGGCCGCGAACGAGCGCAGCTGGTCCACCATCGTGTTGATGGTGTTCTTCAGCTCGAGCAGCTCACCCTTGACGTCGACGGTGATCTTCTTCGACAGGTCGCCGCGCGCCACGGCGGTGGTCACCTCGGCGATGTTGCGCACCTGGCCGGTCAGGTTGCCGGCCATCGAGTTGACCGAATCCGTCAGGTCCTTCCACGTGCCGGCCACGCCCTGCACGTCGGCCTGGCCGCCGAGCTTGCCTTCGGTGCCGACCTCGCGGGCAACGCGCGTCACCTCGCGGGCGAATGTGCCGAGCTGATCGACCATGGTGTTGATGGTGCGCGCGGTGCGCAGGAACTCGCCTTCAAGCGGGCGGCCCTCCACCTCCAGCGCCATGCTCTTGGAGAGGTCGCCTTGCGCGACGGCGCCGATCACGCGCGCCACCTCGCTCGAGGGGTGCACGAGGTCCTCGATCAGCGAGTTGATGGATTCGACGGATTCGCGCCAGAAGCCTGTGACGTCGCCCAGAGATGCGCGCTGCTTGAGCTTGCCTTCCTTGCCCACCACGCGACTGAGCCTGGCGAGCTCCGACTGGGTACGCGCGTTCAGCTCCACCATGTCATTGAAGGCATCGGCAATTTTGCCGTCGATACCAGTCCAGTCGAGCGGCAGACGGACGGAGGCGTCGCCTTTCTTCACAGCCTGCAGGGCGCCAAGCAGGGTCGCGGCATGACCGTTCAGATGGGCACTCGTTTCGCCATCGGCGTGATGCCCATTGCCGTTGGAGGGGCGTTCGGCGATGCGCACCACCGGGGCCTTGGCAGCCACCTCATTGAAGACGCGAGCAACCTCGCCGGCTGTCCCGCTCCACCCCGTGGGCAGCCGGACCGAACTGTCGCCGCTTTGCAGAGCCTTTAGCCCGTACAATAGGGCCTGCAGCTCTTCGCCTCCGCCGAGATTCACGGTGTGCAACGCTTCCCCTCCCCCGAACGCGAGCGCAATAAGAGATACCCCCAAACGCCCCAGTAGGGAGAAAGGTTCCGTAGAAAAATGCTTGAGCGTTACCTTAAGAACGGGCGGGCTGCCTACCTTGACCGGCGCTTGGCAAGTGCAGGTCCAGGCTTCGCCAAGTCTTGGGTGACGCGATCGAGCAGGGCTGCGGTTTCCTGGATTTCGGCAAACACCCAGTCGCGGAAAGCCTTGATGGCCGGACGCTTCTCGTCCCCCTTCGGGCAGACAAAGAAGTACGACCGGCCGGGCACGGGAATTTCGGGACCAAACGGCGCCACCAGTCGCCCTAGGCCAATATCGTGCGAGGCCACCACCTTGTAGCCCAGCACCACGCCGGCCCCTTCGCTGGCTGCATCGAGGGCATGATCGGCGACGTTGAGGCGCAAGCCCCGCCGCGTATCGATCCCCTCGATGCCGGCCATCTGCATCCAATCCTCCCACGTCGGCACCACGCCCGGCAGATCAATCTGGATGAGATTGAAGCGCGGAAGGTCCGCGGGGCTTCGCAGGGGTGGATCCGCTTCCAGCAGTCGCGGGCTGCAGAGCGGCAATAACCATTCATCCGACAGTTTCTCAACGTACAGGTCGGGATGCGCGCCCGAGGTCAGGCGAATGCCGATATCGACGCCGTCCGTGATGAAGTTAGCGTAGCCGACGCTGGCGGTGATGCGCGTGTCGATGTCGGGATGTTTGGTCAGGAAACGGTACAGCCGCGGCACCAGCCATTTGGCGGTCAGGCCGGGCGTCGAACTCACCACCAGCACCCGGTCCTTGCGACCCTGGTCGAGCTGATCGATGGCAACACGCAGGCTCTCGAAGCCTGTGCGGATGCCAGGGTGGATCAGGCGTGCGGCCTCGGTCAGTTCGATGGAGCGCGCCCGGCGGATGAACAGCTTGAGGCCGAGCAGGTCCTCCAGCCCGCGGATCTGATGGCTGAGCGCGGCCGGCGTGACATGCAGTTCCTCGGCTGCCTTCGAGAAACTCAAATGGCGGGCGGTCGCCTCGAAGGCCCGCAGGGCGTTCAGAGGAGGCAGGGGGCGGCGCACGCTTTAGTTTCCTTCATCTTAGAAGCGAGGAATCGTCGTTTGTAGGCCTACGCCTACAGGCATAAGTTTGCGACTAGCATAGACGATTGATGAGGAATACTCAAATGCAGACCGTTCTCGGAACCCCTTACACCCCGCCGACTCCGGAGGAATTTCAGGCCCTGGTCCGCAAGGCGCACACAGAGCGCGCAGAGGCCGTGCGTGAGTTGTTGACCGCCCTGTTCAGACGGCGGCGAGAGGCAGAGGTCGCGGACGTGCAGCTGAGGCCGGCTGCATGATGACTAACGGCAGATGAACCGCTGGAGGATGTCATGGCAAGCTGTACGGAGACCTTACAAACCAGCCAAGATAGGTCATGGCTGGGCCAGGCGCGGGTAGCGCTGTCAGAGGCATGGCGTGCATATTGGGAGCACCGGGCAAACCGGGCTGCGGTGGTGATGCTGCAGTCGCTGGATGCCCGCGCGCTGCACGATATCGGCATCGACCGAAGCGAGATCGAGTGGGCGGTCAACGGCCTTCAACACGAGCGCCGACGTTAGCACACCGGGCATGAATGACCGGCCTGCTTCGGAGGCGGCTCCCTTTCTGGCGCTGGCCGCCTCGAGCCCGCCGGTGGCCGGTGTGGCCTGGTGCTGATGCGCGTTGGGCAGAGATGCCGCATCACCCTATACCTCGACCTCCGGCGGCAGTTCGGCGTTAGCCGGCAGGCGCATGCGGACGTGCTCCACCTCGAGATAGCCGCGCTGCACGTCGGTGATGTAATCGCGCACGATCGGCACCGCGTCGCGTTGCGCGCCAGTTGCATGTGGAAGACCATCTGGCTGCCGGTCCGGAACATCGCCTCCGCGCTCACCAGATAGAATTCCCACATCCGGCAGAAGCGCTCGTCGTACATCTCGGCGATCTTGGCGCGATTGGCCTCGAAGCGCTTGTACCAATGGTTGAGTGTCTTGGCGTAGTGCAGGCGCAGGAACTCTAGGTCAGTTACCCACAGACTCTTCTGCTCGACCGCCTCGAACACCTCCGACAAGGCTGGCGAGTAGGCGCCTGGGAAGATGTATTTCCTGAGCCACGGACTGGCTGTACCGGGCGGGCTCATGTGGCCGATCGAGTGCAGCAGCATGACCCCGTCGTCCTTGAGCAGCTCGTTGATCTTGGCAAAGAACTCGCCGTAGTGGCCAACGCCAACATGCTCGAACATTCCGACCGAGACGATACGGTCGTAGCGGTCGATGTGCTCGCGGTAGTCGCGCAGCTCGAAACGCACCCGGTCCGACAACCCAGCGCGGTGCGCCTTCTCGGTTGAGAGTGCATATTGCTCGCGCGACAGCGTGACGCCGGTGACGCTCACGTCCTCCATGGCCGCCAGATACAGCGCCAGATCGCCCCAGCCGCTGCCGATGTCGAGGACCTTCAAGCCGGGCTTCAGATTGAGCTTGGAGGCGATCAGGCGCAGCTTGTTCTGCTGGGCCGCCTCCAGGCTATCGGTATCGTCGAGGAAGTAGGCGCACGAATACTGCATGCCCTCGTCGAGGAAGAGGGCGTAGAAGTCGTTGCCGAGATCATAGTGATGGGCAACGTTCTCGCGCGCCTTGCCGATCGGATTGGCCTGCTGAATGGCGCGCCGGGCCTTCGAGATGCGGCGCAGCACCTTCTGCAGCGGATAGCTGCCGAGCGCGACACGGTTCACGGAGAACAGAGTCAGAAAGTCGCGCAAGGTCGAGTTTTCGAACGTCAGGCGGCCGTCCATATAGGCTTCGCCCGCATGCAACTCTGGATTGAAGAACAGCTTGGTATACAGCGAGCGGTCGCTGAGCCGCATCGTCACGTTCGGCCCATCCGCCGTGCCAGCGAAGACATGCTCGCCGCCGGCCGCGTCGATGACCTTCAAGGTGCCGACCCGTACGAACGATTTCAGCATATGCGATAAAGGAAACACGCTCCCCTCCGGTACTTGCATCAGGCGGGCTGACAAGCCCTTGGCCTCGGCCCGAATCTCCCGCCGGACCAATCATTGCAGACTTGTCCGCCCGGTGCCAGGAAGCCCACCCTCGGCGAAATAGCCAGGGGATAACGTTTCATTAAGACACACGTGAAAGATTCTCTTAACCAGTTTCGCCTGCCCCCTCGAGGACCGACATGCCCAGCGACATCGCCGACGGCGCCGTGCGCCTGACCTCGTCCCTCAATGACGCCCGCAACGACACCGGCCGCATCGCCTTCTGCGGTCCCGTCGTGCTGTCGGCCATTACCGGGTACTCGGTGAGCAAGGTGGAAGACGAGATCCGCGCATTCCGCAACCTGATGCCGGATGCCAAGTCGATCGTCAAAGGCACCTACTCCGAGGAAGTGGCCGCGGCGCTGGCTCACTTCGGCTACAACATGGAGCGCAAGCAAAGCTTCCTCCACCTCGCCCGCAAGGAACGCCCGTCCGTGTGGTCGTGGATGCAGAGGCCACGCAACGCCTGGGCGCACTACATCCTCGCCATCCACAAGGGCAAGGAGGGGCATTGGGTGCTGATCAAGGGCGTCAAGCTGTGCGACACCTACAGCGATGGCAAATGGCAGTTCGTGTGCGACGGCCCGCACAAGGGCGCCCGCATCATGGAAGTATTCGAGGTGAAGAGGGCTCTGGAGTGACCCCCTCGCCTCGCACGAGAGAAGCGAGAGGTCACGGCCGCGGCCTTCCAGGGGAAGCCCCGCTCAGCTCTTCAGCTTCGGATCGAGCCAGTCGCGCAGGCTGTCGCCGAACAGGTTGAAGGCGAATACGGCCAGTGTGATCGCAAGCCCCGGGAACAGGATCATCCACGGCGCCGTCTGGTAGAAATCCGCTGACGTGCCCGACAGCATCAGGCCCCAGGCCGGCGTCGGCTCCGTCACGCCGAGGCCCAGGAACGACAGGCTCGCCTCCAGCAGGATCGCCTGAGCCATCGAGGCCGACACCATGATCAGGTAGGGCGCGACGATGTTAGGTGTGATGTGGCGCAGGATGATGCGCGAGTGCGAGTAACCCGCCGCGCGCGCCGCATCTATGAACGGCATGGCCACCAGCGAAAGCGTGGAGGCTCTCGCCACACGCTCCATCCGGGGCACGATCGGCAGCGTGATGGCGGCGATCAGGTTGAAATCGACACCAAACAGTGTGCGTTTACCTAAGACAGCCACCACCACCATGGCCAGCACGATGATGGGAAACGACAACATGATGTCGACCACGCGCTGGATGATATTGTCGATGCGACCGCCGAAATAACCGGCTGCCGCTCCGATCAGCGCGCCGAGCGTGCACCCGGCCACCGCCGAAATGATGCCCACTGCCAGCGCCGTGCGCGAGCCATAGACGATGCGGCTGAACACATCGCGCCCGTACTGGTCGGTGCCGAACAGATGCTCAGCGTTGGGGCTGGACAGCATGGACCCGAAATCGATCGACTCCGGATCGAAGGGGGCGATCTCCGCGGCCCCGATGGCAAACACAATGTACAGCAGGATGATGAGGAAGCCGAACATGCCGAGCGGCTGCGACTTGATGAACTGCCAGAGCGGGTTGGGCCGCTTGGGCAGCGTATCGACGGATGGCGACGTAGCGATGGTGGCCATGACTAGTGTCCCGATTCCGAAGTTCGCCTACCTTTGCCGCCAGCGTCTCGAGCGAACTTCGCAATCATAAGGGACGCTAGAATCATAGAGTTGCTAGTGTGATTCAGATCGAGAAATTCGCTCGACGGCTTACCGCAAACACAGGCGAATTTCTCGATCATCACACTAGTGCCTCTTCAGCTCAGACGGATGCGCGGATCGAGCCACGCATAGAGCAGATCGACGATCAGGTTCACGAAGATGAACATGGTGGCGATGAACATCACCAGGCCCTGGATCAGGTTGAAATCGCCGCGCGTGGTGGCGTCCACGAACAGCTTGCCGATGCCGTTGATGTTGAACACCTGCTCGGTCACCACCAGACCGCCGATCAGGAAGGCGAATTCCAGGCCGATCACTGTCACCACCGGCAGCAGCGCGTTGCGCAGGGCATGCCGGCGCATGATCAGCCGCATCCACACACCCTTGGCGCGCGCGGTGCGGATATAGTCTTCACGCATCACCTCAAGCAGCGCCGAGCGCATCATGCGGGTCGCCACCGCCGCGTAGCGGTAGCCGACCGACAGCGCCGGCCAGATCGTCACCGACAGGTTGGTGATTGGATCCTGCCACAAGGGAACGTAGCCGATCTTCGGCAGCCAGTTGAACAGCGTCAGCAGCATGAGGATGATGAGCATTCCGAGCCAGAACGAGGGGATGGCCAGCCCCGACACGGCCAGCACGCGCACGCTGTGATCGATCCAGGTATCTCGGTAGACCGCGGATATGGTGCCTAGCGGAATGGCGATCAGTACGGCGATGAAACTTGCCATCAAGGCGATCTGGAACGATACCGGCACCCGCAGCGCGATCTCCTTGTTGACGGATTCGCCAGTCCACAGCGACTTGCCGAGATCAAACTGGGCAAGGCCCACCATGTAGTCGCCGAACTGCGAATAGAGGGGCTTGTCGAGCCCCAAGCGCTTGCGCTCGGCTTCAATCGTCTCGTCGGAGACGTTGGCCCCATCCGCCCTGAGCTTCACCACCACCACGTCGCCCGGCATGACGCGGATCAGGAAGAACACGGCGATCGCCACGCCGATCAGCGTCGGGATCACGAGGAGCAGGCGGCGGATCAAATACCAGATCATCGGTCCAATCCGGAAAGCTGCGGGGTACCGGCGGCACGCGGTTGCGCGCCACCGGCGGTTTCATCTGCTATTGTAGCCAGACGTCGGCCAGGTCCTGCCAGAGGTAGTGACTGGGCGTCATGTACCAGCCCTGGATCTTCTTGTTGTAGACGATGATCCTTTGCCACCACAGCAGGGGTACGTTGTAGGCCTGGGTCAGCGAGTAACGCTCCATCTCGTTGACGATTTTGGTGCGCTCCGCGACATTCATGGAGCGCCGCTGTTTCTCGTACAGATCGTCGATCTTGGTGTCGGTGTGACCCGAGTATCCGCTCGGTGACAGCTTCTTGGTCAGGAACTTCGAGAACTGCGCCGTGGGATCGTCCATGAAGTCGGCCTGGAACTCGACCGACACGTCGAAATCACCCTTGGCGACGCGCTCCTGGTACAGCTTGGTCTCGAGTTGCTCGTGCTCTGCCGTCACGCCGATCCTGCGCCACTGGTCGATCGAATAGACGCCGCCCGGTGTATAGGGCTCTGGGATGTTGCGGTTCAGCAGCTTGAACTTGAGGTCCTTCACCCCGGCCTGCTCGAGCAGCTTCTTGGCGGCCTCGCGCGACTTGACGATGTCCTTGGAGAAGCCCGGCAGCTTGACCAGCTCGGACTCAGGCAGAGCCATCGAATAGCCGGGCCGCATCACGCCGCCGACATACTTCAGGATGGAGATCTTGGAGAGCGCGTCCGAGCCACCCCAACGGTCGATCGCCATGCTCAGGGCCTGGCGGACGCGAATGTCGTCGAACGGCTTGCGCGTCGTATTGAAGACGAGCATCAGGTTGTTGACCCAGGTGCCCTCGTGCACCGTCAGATTGTCTTTCATCTTGTCGAGAAGCTGCGCCTTCTCGGAAGGATTGCGGCCGCGGAACTCAGAGTCGAACTGCCCGCCAAGGATGCCCGGCACCACGCCGCCCGACTTCACGAAAAAGATCTTGAAGCCGTCGAGGTACGGCTTGCCCGGCTGGAAGTAGCCGTCGAACCGCTTGCCCTCCCAGCTCGAACCTTTCACATGCTCCACGAAGGTGAAGGGCCCCGACCCCATGACCTGGGTTTCGGGGTAGCGCGGGTTCTCTTTCAGCTTCTTGGCGCTGTAGATGCAGTTGAAGGGCGAAGCCAGCGCTTCCAGCACGCCGGCCATCTGGTTTTTCAGCTTGAAGACAACCGTGCCGGCGTCCGGTGCCTCTACGGTCAGGTCTGAATAGTAGGCCTTGCGGATCGAGATCACGCCCTCGGGCGGGCTGATGATGCGATCGTAGCTGGCCTTGATGTCCTCCGAGGTGAGCGGCGAACCATCGTGGAATTTGACGTCCGAGCGGATCTTGAAGGTATAGGTCATGCCGTCCGGAGCCACGCTCCAGCTATCGGCGAGATCGGGAACCACTTTCGGGTAGTCCTTGCCGTCGAACTTGACGAGCAGCGAATAGTGCGGCGCAACGGGATGCACCAGCGCGAACGTGGTGCTGCCGTGGCAATCGTAATTCGGCGGCTCTGCCACGACACCGAAATTGAGGATGCCACCCTTCTTCGGAGTCTGGGCTACAGCCAGTCCGTTGCTGAGCACCAGCGCGGCCAAGCCTGCTATGGTTGTTCGTAAGATAGTCCGTTGCATCGTTCCTTCTCCCTAGTGTTTTGCCTGTTTTTTCGTTGCATGGTCACGCATGAATGCAAGCCACCAGATGCCCCGGTCCCAGCTCGCGCACAGGCGGCACGGCCTGCTTGCACTCCTCGGTTGCCAGCGGGCAGCGCGGATGGAACACGCAGCCTGACGGCGGATTGAGCGGGCTCGGCAGCTCGCCTTTGATGATGGTGCGTGGTCTCGTGCGCTCGATGACGGGATCGGGAATCGGCGCCGCCGCCAGCAGGGCCTGGGTGTAGGGGTGCTTCGGATTGGCGAACAGCTCGTCGGCGGCTGCGTATTCGACGATGCGGCCAAGGTACATGACGGCCACCTTGGTCGAAATGTGCCGCACCACCGCCAGATCATGCGCGATGAAGAGATAGGTCAGGCCGAGCTGGTGTTGCAGGTCCTCCAGCAGATTGATGACCTGGCCCTGGATCGACACATCGAGCGCCGACACCGCTTCGTCGCAGACGATCACCCGCGGCTCGACGGCCAGCGCCCGGGCGATGCCGACACGCTGCCGTTGCCCGCCTGACAGTTCGTGCGGATAACGCAGTGCCATGTAGGGATAGAGGCCCACAAGCTGCAGCAGCTCAGCGACACGCGGCCGGACCTTCGGCTTCGGCAGAATCTCATGCACGTACATTGGCTCGGCGATGATCTGGCCGACGGTCATGCGCGGATTGAGCGAGGAGTAGGGATCCTGAAAGATCACCTGCATCTTCTTGCGTACCGCCGTCATTTCGCTGCGCTTGAGGTGGGCGATATCGACCGTCTCGAAGCGGATCTCACCGGCGGTCGGATCGTCCAGGCGCAGCACCAGCCGCCCGAGGGTGGACTTCCCGCACCCGGACTCGCCCACCAGCCCCAGCGTCTCGCCACGTTTGATGTCGAGCGTCACGTCGTTGACCGCACGCACCAGCTTCGAGCGGCGCAGGAAGCCCATGCGGACGGGGAAGAACTTGCTGGCGCCGCGGATGTCCAGGATCGGTGTGCCCTCAACGGTCGACGCCAGCTTCTCCGACGCATTGGCTCGCCCGGTGGGTGGGTCCAGGCGCTCGATCTGATTCTTGCGGAAACAGGCGACCAGATGATCGTGTTCGGCCTCCTCAAGCGGCGGCACTTCGTTGCATCTGTCGATGGCGAAGCGACAACGCGGGCGAAACCGGCATCCCTCTGGCGGCGCCAGCAGATTGGGTGGCGCTCCATCGATGGTGGCGAGCTTGGCGCTGCGGCCTCGGTCGAGCCGCGGCACGGCCGACAGGAGACCGCGCGCGTAGGGATGCAGCGCCCGGCCGAACACCGTCTCGGCGGTGCCACTCTCGACGAGGCGCGCCGCATACATGACATTCACTCGGTCGGCGTAACGCGCCACGATGCCGAGGTTGTGGGTGATGATGACCACGGCGACGCCCAGCCGCCGCGACAGGTCCTTCATCAGCTCCAGGATCTGCGCCTGGATGGTTACGTCCAGTGCCGTGGTCGGCTCGTCGGCGATCAGTAGCTTGGGGTTGCAGGCCAGACCGATGGCGATCATCACGCGCTGGCGCATGCCGCCTGACAGCTGGTGCGGATACTGAGCCAAACGGCTCTGAGGGTCCGTGATGCCGACCAGGGTGAGTAGTTCGATGGCGCGGGCACGCGCTTCGGCATCGCTCATCTTGAGGTGGATGAGCAGTGGCTCCATGATCTGCAGGCCGATGCGCAGCACAGGGTTGAGCGAGGTCATCGGCTCCTGGAAGATCATGGCGATCTCCCGGCCGCGCAGCTGCCGCATCTCCTCCTCGGAGAGGCTCAGCAATTCCCTGCCGTCGAAGCGGATGTTGCCCTGGATGCGCGCCGTGCCGGGCGGCAGCAGCCGCATGGTGGCGAGCGCCGAAACGGACTTGCCCGAGCCCGACTCGCCGACGATGGCCACCATCTCGCCCTGATAGACAGAATAGCTCAGCCCTTCGACCGCCCGCACGGTACCGTGCGACGTTACGAACTGCACGTGCAGGTTGTCGATTTCTATAACTGGCCGCGGCGCAAGACTACTCACAGCCGCGGTCGCCGGCTCTGCAAACGTCTTGTTCCCGAGGCTCGCGACAACCTCGTTGTTCACGCACGGTCTCCCATCGCCAGCTCGTTGTGGACAACCCCGCCCGCTGGTTGCCTGTGGCATTTTGCACACCAACCTTGCTAGCCTACCAGGGCAATCCAGAGCAAGTGGATAAGGCTTTCGCCGGCCAAATTGGTCAATGGCACGCAACGGTGTCGCGGTTGCCTGCGCCGCGTCGGAACGAAAGCCGGATGACGCGGTGCGACGATTGCAACAACGCGCCGTTCCTGCTTCGCTGTGGACGCGAGGAAGAAAGACGTTTTGTGCAAGCGGGCCTGGCTGCTCATTGCTGCGATGCGATCAGCCTGGCCGCGCGATGGAGGCCTGCATGGCCGACAGTATCCTGTACCACGAGGGCAATCGTCGCCTGCAAGACGACTTCGACAGCCGACGCATCGCCGACCGCCTCGAAGCCAAACTTGCCCGCACTTCTTTCACCGACGACGACAAGGCCTTCATCGAGAGCGCGATCTACTTCTTCCTTGCCACCGCCGATGCGGAGGGACGGCCCGACAGCTCTTTCAAAGGCGGATCACCCGGCTTTGTGCGCGTCACTGCCGCCAACGAGCTGGCGTTCCCTGACTACGACGGCAACGGAATGTTCAAGAGCCTCGGCAACCTGCTTGAGAACCCACATGTCGGCCTGCTGTTCATCGACATGCATGACAAGCCTCGTCGCCTGCGCGTCAATGGCACGGCGAAAGTCTCGCGCGATGACCCACTGCTCGCATGCACTGTCGGCGCTCAGTTGATCGTGCGCGTCACGGCTGCCGCCATCTTCCCCAACTGCCCGCGGTACATTCCCAAGCTCGATCTCGTGGAAGCCTCCGTTTATACGCCCAAGGCCGGCCGCGATCCGGTCGAGCCGGCTTGGAAAACCTTCGAGTTGTTCAAGGATGCTGTCCATCCACGCCAACCTACGCATCGCGGGGAGGAGCCAAAGGACCGCAGCTGATGACATTCAGAACCAGGCCGCAGGAAGTTGAGCCCGCCTGGTTGACCTCAGTCTCGCCAACCAAGCAGCGCGAGAAGAAAGGCGTGCGCACTACCGCAACTTCGACGACATGGATCAGGGGTTGCGGTGGTGGGTTCGAACGCGAGCGCGCCGCATGTGCGGAGACTGCGCGACAAGTGGATGGACATTCTCGTCGTCGCAAAGGTGAGGCGACAAGATGTTGTCTGGTGCGGCCCGGGCTGGGGACTGCCCCTGAACATCAGGGGACTGGCTGATCGTTGGACGCAGCCGCTGCGTCTCAGCGAAGTTCAGTCCTTTGCCCTCTCCACGTAGCTGCCGTCCTCGGTCATGATGACGACGCGCGTGCCGGCCTGGATGTGCGGTGGCACCATTACACGCTGGCCGTTGGACAGGATGGCCGGCTTGAACGAGGACGACGCCGTCTGCCCCTTCACGACCGGATCGGCTTCGACGACCTCGAAGGTCACGCGCTGCGGCATCTCGGCCGACACCGGCACGCCCTCGTGCAGGCTCAAGTTGACCGGCATGTTTTCCTGCAGGTAGACGGCCGCGTCGCCCAAGATCTCCTTCGGCACGCTGAGCTGGTCGAACGTCTCGGGCTCCATAAAGTTGTAGCCCATATCGTCTTCGTAGAGATAGTTGTAGGTCTTGTCTTCCAGGTAGGCGCGTTCGACCTGGTCGGTGGTACGGTAGCGTTCGGTGATCTTGACGCCGTCGGCGATGCGCCGCATGTCGAGGTGGGTAACCGGGGTACCCTTGCCTGGGTGGATATTCTCGGCCTTCATGACGACGACGAGTTTGCCGTCCACTTCCAGCACGTTGCCTTTGCGCACCGAGCTTGCGATAACCTTCACCACCGTCCGACCTCCGTCGCATCCTGAGGGCTTGAATGAGCCGTGTGCGCGCCGGTCGGCGGCAGGCTCGTCAATCAGTTGGGCGCTTTCTACAGGCCTTTTCCGGCAGCGCCAAGGAGCAACTCCGCGCGTGCCAGCGGTGCCCCCCCATAGCCCGCCGAGGAGCCCCTGGTGGGACCCGGACAGCCACGCCGACCGTCGGCCGTTCTTGCTGGCGCGCGGTGCTATTCAGACCGCGCTCAGAGGCTGGTTCGACAGTCAGGGCTTCGTAGAGGTCGACCCGGCCATCCTGCAGGTCTCGCCCGGCAACGAAACGCACCTGCATGCCTTCGCGACCGAATTGGTCGGCTCCGATGGAGCGCGACGGCCGCTCTACCTGCATACGTCGCCCGAGTTCGCCTGCAAAAAGCTGCTGGCGGCCGGCGAGACCAGAATTTTCACTTTTGCTCCCTCCTTCCGCAACCGAGAGCGGGGCGCCCTGCACCATCCGCAATTCACCATGCTGGAATGGTATCGCACCGACGCCCCGTACGAGCAGCTGATGGAGGACTGCGGCCAAGTGCTGAAGATCGCGGCTATAGCTGCCGGCACCGACGTGCTCACGCACCGCGGCCGCGCCGCCGACCCGTTCGTCCTGCCCGAGCGCATCACGGTAGCCGATGCCTTCCAGCGATTTGCAGGCATCGACCTGCTTGCCACCGTCGATGCGGATAGCGGCAATGCTGCAGCGCTCGCCGATGCCGCCGAGCGCGCCGGCATCCGCATCGCCGGCGACGATACCTGGTCCGATGTATTCAGTCGCGTGCTTGTCGAGCGCATCGAGCCGTGCCTCGACAGCGGCCGCGCCACCATCCTGTGCGAGTACCCGGCCTGCTCCGCGGCCCTCGCCCGGCCCTCGCCATCCGACCGCCGAGTTGCCGAACGGTTCGAGGTCTATGCCTGCGGCGTGGAACTCGCCAACGCGTTCGGAGAGCAGACCGATCCCGTTCAGCAGCGCCTTCGCCTGGAGGCAGAAATGGTCGAGAAGGAGCGCCTGTATGGCGAGCGCTATCCGATCGACGCGGAGTTTCTCGCGGCCCTCGCCTACATGCCGCCCGCCAGCGGCGCGGCGCTCGGTTTCGACCGGCTGGTCATGCTGGCGACCGGTGCCACCACCATCGAACAGGTGCTGTGGACGCCGATGGTCGAGCCCGGGGTTAGCTACTGATGTTCCGCGAGCCCGTCGTCTCGACCAGCATCGCTTCGGTCGGCTTCGATGCCGACAACGAGATGCTCGAAGTGCAGTTCGTGAGTGGCAGCATCTACCGCTACCGGGAAGTCGAAGAGGATGTGTACGACCGCTTCCTCGCCGCATCATCCAAGGGCTCATTCTTCAACGAGCACATCAAGGACGCCTACCTGTGCGAACAGGTGAAATAGCCAGCCAGCGGTATGAAGTCCCAGGCCGATGACGAATCCGGCTGACCGCATCATCGACCTCTATCAACGCCGGGCACGCGAGTGGGACGAGGCGCGCGGCCGCAGCCTGTTCGAGCGGGGATGGCTCGATCGCTTCACGGCGTTGCTGCCGGCTGGCGGCGCTGTGCTCGATATCGGCTGCGGATCGGGCGAACCGATCGCGCACCATCTCATCGAGAACGGATACGCTCTGACGGGCGTCGATGCGGCACCGGCCATGATCGGCCTGTGCCGGTCGCGCTTTCCTTCCGGCACCTGGCTGGTTGCCGACATGCGCAAGCTGGCGCTCGGTCGCCGCTTTGATGGCCTGCTCGCCTGGGACAGCTTCTTCCACCTGCGCCCAGAGGATCAGCGGGCGATGTTTCCGATCTTCGCTGCCCACGCGGCGCCCAAAGCGGCTCTGATGTTCACCAGCGGCCCATCGTTCGGCGAGGCGATCGGCACCTTCGAAGGCGAGCCGCTCTATCACGGCAGCCTCGACCCGGCCGAATATCGCGCCTTGCTCGATGCGCAAAAGTTCGAGGTCGTCGCCCACGTCGCCGAGGACGCCAGCTGCGGTGGTCACACCATCTGGCTGGCACGGCGGAGGTAGGTGTCATCCCGGAATTCGCGCCAGCGAATATCCGGGACCCTAGATCAGCAGCAAGTCCGTGTGGGTCTGGGTCCCGGCTCTGAGCTAACGCTCAGGCCGGGATGACAGACTACTTCAATGGTGAGTGCACGGCCGGCAGCATGATGGTCGAGTGCATCGCGTCCAACATGCCGGTGCTTTCCTTCAGGAACGCCTGCCAGCCGGGGTCCTTGCCACTGCCCCCGCGTGCCGCTGCGCGGGCGTTCAGGTCCGGGTAGGCCCACAGGTGGCAGATCTCGTTGGGCTGGCCAACGTCGCCCGTCCACAGCGCGACGATCTTGGAGTACTTCTCGCGCACCTCCAGGGCCTTCGTGAACTTGTCCACCCACGGCATCATCTGGCCCGGCCGAGCCCGATAGGTGCGCAACTCGTAGACGTTGGGCGTGGTTGCCGGCAGCCGTGGCGCGATCACGGCCGACATGAGACGCGCCTCCTGCAGGACCAGATTGGGCCGAATGACCGACAGGTACTCAGGCGCCCAGCGCGGATGCTTGTTCAGCTTGGCGCGCATCTCGGCCCTCTCGCTGAGGTCCTTGTAGCTCCACAGGTGCAGGACCTGGTTGAGCGGGCCGATCTCGCTGATCCAGTAGCCCTCGAGCTTGCCGTAGTCGTCCTTGCGAATCTCGGTAGCGATCGTGGCCGCCGCCTTGGCCACGTCGGCAACGGTGCCTTGCTTGCATGTGTAAGTGCGCAGCTCGTAGAGCATCGGTCGTTTCCCCTGGATGTTGGGCTTGGAGCGCAGTCGATAACTGAGAATATATCAGCGGTTAGGCGAGCCGCGAAGCGTCCCGCTATTTCTGTCCTTCCCCGGCAGGCTTCTCCGCGAGCCCGAGCTCGACTTCGAGCCCGCTGATGTCGTCGCGCAGTTTGCGCATCTCCTGGCCGCGTCTGGCCATGTCCATCTGGATGCTGCCCACTTCGCGATTGACGGCTTGGCGTGCCGCCGGGTCGTTGGAGGCGCCCTGCTTGCGGTAGGTGTCGAAAATGCGCTGCTGATCCTGGCGGCTGCTGTCCTCGAGTTGCTGCAAGCGCGCCTTGGCCTGGGACAGCGACACCATCTTGGCGGTGATCTGCGGGTCCGATTTCTTCTTCAGCTCCTCTTCGAGCTGGCGCAAGCGCTGCTGAACGCTCTCCTCGCTCTCGGGACGGCCAGGGATGACCTTGGGCAGTACCCCACCGGCCGATGCCAACTGGAAGTAGAAATCGCCGGTCAGGGCCGAATGATCCCACGGCACCTGCTTGCCGCCGGTTGCCGCCAGCACCTCCTTGCGCACCTCGATCATCACCGAGGTGAGATTGCGGTCGGGCAGCGCCACGGCCTTGGCCAGCGCCGCCGTGAACGGCGAATTGCGCCCGGCACCGTCTACCGCGACGTTGCCCGGCTGTGTCGAGTAGGCGATGAAGGTGCCGACGCCCGTCTGCACCTGCGCCAGCCCCTGGCCCACGCTTGCCGAGCGGGTGCCCATGCTGCGGGCGAGATTGCGCGCCAGTGGATTGTCGCGGCAGGCGTCCAGGAACACGATGCTGGTCTTGCCTTCGCGATCGAGTTCGACCTGCCTCAGCACGAAGTCGAGGCTGATGCCATCGAAGTCGAGGTCGCGCTCGCTTTGCAGCCGGGCATCGACCGGCACCAGGTAGTTGCGGCCTCCGACCTGCAGGCCGTGCCCGGCGTAGAAGAACACGGCCACGTCGGCCTGCTCGAGGGCGCGCGCGAAGTCGCGGACCTTGCCATCGAACGCCGACTTTGTGAGATCGAGGCCCAGGATCACCTCGAATCCGACTTTCTTCAGGGCCTCCGCCATGTCGGATGCATCGTTCATCGGATTGGGGAGCGCGCCAGCCTGCACGTAGGCCGAGTTGCCGACCACAAGGGCAACCCGTTTCTCGGCCACCGCTGGCGATACGAGCCACAGGGTGGCGACAGCGGCAAACAGCACGCGGTTACGCAGCATGAGAACCCCCGTTCGTTGCTGCCGCCTCTCAGAGCAGGGGATTTCGGCCGCAGCAAGACGAGCCTGGGGCAATGCTCACGGCACGCCGAATTGGGCCTCGAAGATCCGCTTCACCTCGGCGATCGCCGCTTCGCGCGCCGCCTCGTTGGTGCCGACATGCGCCTCGCCTTTCTTGAGGGAGGCAATACCCTTGCGCAGTTTCACGGGGGCATCGGGCATATCGAAGCCGTGGTAGGCATCCGGGTAGGTAACGGTCCGGAAGCCCTCGCGTCTGGCGAGCTTCCGGCACGGCCCCGGCGCGGTCCAATCGTCGTCTTCGCCAAGAAGCAGAGTGAGGGGTACGCCGGGATGCCAGTCGGCAAGCTTCGCGATCTTCCTGCAGCCGGGGTAGAGGCCGATCGCCACCTTGTACTGCGGACCCTGCATGAAGCCTTTGCGCACGGTCCACAGCACGGTCATGGCGCCGTGCGACCAACCCATCAGGCCCATCCGGCTGGCATCCACGAAGGGCTGCTTTGCCAGCCACTCCGCAGCGGCAGCAGCATCATCCGCACGCTCGGCGGGAGAGATCTTGCGGTCCGGACCCGAGCAGATCTGGCGCACGCCGCGCGCGGTGAAGCTGTCGGGAAGCAGCACGACGTAGCCGACCGCCGCCAGGCGCTCGGCCCAGTCCTCCTCGCGGCCTTTGATCTCCTGGTCGTCGTTGAACAGGCCGCCGCAGCCATGCAGCGCGACGACTGCCGGAAACGGCCCCTTGCCCTTCGGGCGAAACAGCAAGGCGGTAAACGGCCCCAAGTGGGTAACGTCTGAGGTGATGCGCACAGTCTCCGGCTCGGCCGCCTGCGCCCTATGCGCACTAATGGCGACCAGCGTGATTGCGGCCAGCAGAGCGACAATGATGCGGAGGTGCGCGCTAGGCTGCGCCGGAATTGCCATCGGCTTCATGACTCACACTTGATTGCCACGAGTAAAGGACTGGTTAGACGCGGCAACACTAGTTGACGCTTATGCCTGCCGCCTTGATCACAGCGCGCCAGCGCTCGATCTCCTTTGGCAATAATTCGGCGAGATACGCTGGCGTCCGCTGCTGTGGCGGCACGACCTCGAGACCGAGGTCCTCCAGTCGCTACCTGATGTCGGGCCGTTCGACCATATCGCCAAGGGCCTTGTTCATTCGCCGAACGATGAGCTCCGGCGTTCCCTTCGGAAAGAAGAAGGCATTCCAAACGGTCGCTTCAACTTCTGCCAGCCCCTGCTCGCCGGTGGTCGCAAGATCCGCGATGATGGGCACGCGCTGATGTGCCATAACGGCAATGCCCTTCACCGTGCCGCTCTTCACCTGCTCCACACCCGTCTGGATCGTGTCGCACATGTAGTCGATGCGCCCACCAAGCAGGTCTTGCATTGCGTTGCCGGCACCCCGGTAGGGCACGTGGACAATGTCCACGCCCATGGCAATGTTCAACAGCGCGCACGGCAAATGGGTGCCGGAGCCAACACCGGCCGAGCCATACTGCATCTTGGCTTGGTTGGCTTTCGCATAGGCGATGAACTCCTGCAGATTGTTGGCCGGGAAGTCCTTGCGAGCGATCAGAATGCGCGGCGATTCCGAGACCAGGCCGATCGGCTCGAAGTCGGCAGCGGCGTCATACGGCCTCTTCGCGTACAGCGATTGGCTGTAGGCATGCGTACCGGAATTGCCGATCAGCAAGGTGTACCCGTCGGGTGCCGCCTTGGCGACGCGGGCGCTGCCGATCGTCCCGCCAGCGGCGCCGATGTTCTCGACCACGGCCTGGCCCAGAATTTCGGTCAAAGCCAGCGCCTGCACGCGCGCACTGGTGTCGATGCCGCCGCCCGCCGCGAACGGAACCACCAGCGTGATCGCCCGATTGGGCCAATCCTGTGCGGCGGCACTTGCCGTCAAAGCAGCCAGTGCGAAAACGGCTGTGCCAAGCGCCCTAAACATCGCAGCGCCCTCCTGCCAACATTCCAGGGCTTACCGATAGCGGTTGCAGCCATCGCTGCATTCGGGAACAGCCGCGGGATGCCAGGGAGCAGTTCAGAGCAGAATGGCTATGAGAGCTTCGCCAGAGACCCGGCGAAGCTCCCGATCGGCATCAGTTGCCCGACAGCCCGTTCCAGAGGTCGTTGCTGCTGAACTGCTTCTGGCTCTTGCCCTTGCGCACCTCTTTCGGGGCCGCCTCATCGCTGCTCCCGTTGGCCACCTCCATCGGCAGAGCCTTCCCGTCGAGGGCTGCCATTACGCGCCGGTCGTGGCCGTAGATGTCGCCGAAGTATTTCACCTGTCCGTCGTCGCCGACGACCGCCGTGAAGTAGGTGACGTGCACCGGAATCTGCCGGGTCAGCTCAACCTCGTTGTTGTAGCCGCCTGCAAGCATCTGCTGCACTTGCGCGGCCGGCCAGCCCTTGTCCTCCGCCAGCAGCAACTCGGCCAGACGGCCGGGGTTCTCTACCCGCATGCAGCCATGGCTGAACGCGCGCGCGCTCTGCTTGAACAGCTCGCGCTGCGGAGTGTCGTGCATGTAGACGTCATGCTTGTTGGGGAAGCGGAATTTGACGATCCCCAGCACGTTGGAGGGCCCAGCCGGCTGGGTGAATTGGAACCTGCGGATATCGACCTGGTCCCAATTGACCGAGTTCGCATCGACCGGGCGGCCGTTCATGCTGACCTTCAGATTGTGCCGCTGCAGGACCGAGGTGTCCGAACCGAAGATGCCGAAGAAACCGCCGCCGCCGGAACGCAGGTAGGGTGCGATCTCCTTGAGCTTGATGCCATCCGGCACGCCCCACTCCGGGTGGAACACGATGTAGCGCATGCTAGCCGAGAACAGCGGCGTCTGGTTCTCGACCTTGCCGACCACAATCTTTGCGGTGTGCACGACCTGGCCGTTCTTGAGCACCCGCGCGGTGAACTCCGGCACGTTGTCCCACACATGGAAGGAGCCCATGTCCTCGGGCAGCCAGCGCCAGCGCTCCATGTTGGCGATCAGGCGTTGCGTCTCCGAGCCCGACAGCGCCGGCTTGGCTGGCTCGTTGCCGTTGAGCACGGAACGCGTGCGATTGCCGATCACGCCATCCGGGGTCATCTTGTTGTCGCGCTGGAAGGCGGCGACGGCCTGCTGCAGAGCCGGGTCGTAAAGGGCCTCGCGGCCACCCTCCGCCGGCACCTTGAGCCGCTGGCGCAGCAGCGCGATATCGGGATGCTCCATGCCGGGCTTGAGTACCGGGCCGTTGGCCGGGAGCTTGATCGGCGTCTCTCCAGCCGGCTCCTGCATGGTGGCACCGCCGCGCACCTTGAGCAGCGCCTGCCGCAGCCTCTGGAACTGCTCGTGCTTGGGATGCAGTCCAACGAGGTAGGCGCCCGGCGCGTCGGTGTTGGACACCGTCTCGATCACGGCTTTCGGATCGGGCAGGCTCGGCTTCATGTCGAAGTTGGCGCTGAGCGTGGTCGGGTCGAGGCGTCCGCCACGCGCATGCCGCGCGTATTCGAGTACGGCGAGGCCGACCAGAACCTCGGCATCCGCCAGTGCCGTCGGCGACGGCTCGCCGGTAAACGGACGCGGCAGATCGAAGGCGGCGAGCGAAAGTCCCCAGTCCTCCGCCTTGCGGATTTCGGCGATGGCATCCTGGGCGCGGGCGTTGAGACCGCTGCTGGTCACCCACACCGGCTCGCCGGTGCGCGCGGCATAGAACGCCGTCAGCGCGACGCGGTCACCCCGGTCGACATCGCCGCGCGCGGGCTGCGCGAGACGGCGGCGTACCTCGGCGATGATCGGATCGACAACTGGTGCGACGACCTGCTGCTCGGTCACCTGCGTGCCGGCGCCCTGCGTCTCGGACGTTTGCGACCAGACCGGCGTCGCGGCCAACAAGGTCAGGGCCACTGCCCCGGCAAGGCGGGTGCCGGCCGGCAGTGCATAGGTCGTGGGCATCTGCGATTTTCTCCCCAAAGGTCACCCGAAACTAGCGGCTCGTGCCGCCCCTGACCAGCGGGGCCTGCGCAGATCGCAGGCAGCTTTGGCAGGCGGGCCACACTGCACGAATACGAAAGTGACGACCCGCCCGACATGCGACCAGACGCGGCCTTGCAGCACGTTGGTGCGCGTTGCAGTGCAACACGCCCGTCAAGGCCTCGCCGGCGGCGCGCTGTCAGCCTTTCTTCTTGGCGCCTGGCGCCATCGGCCCCTTGGCAAACATCTCAGCGGTGATGCTGTCGTACCAAGCGACGCTCTCGGCATAGTTCTGCTTGCGCACGTCGGCCGCCTCGCTCTGCTGCGACACGAACGACCCGTACGCATCGAGCTTGCCGTCCTTGGGGGAATAGTTGGCGCCCACCTTGACGCTATCGTCGGGGGCCAGCAGCGACCAGCAGGTGTTGCGGTAGCGGGCCGGAAACCTCTCCTTCTTGGCAAGTTCCACCAGGATATCGGCCACCACGACTTTGGCCTGGCTGTTGGCCGAGAACGCCGACTTGGGCATCTCCGCGGCGATGGCGGCGTCGCCCAGGACGTAGATGTCCTTCACCTCCTTGGCGGAGAAGTTCTCGGGGTCGATCGGGCACCAGTCGCCCTTGGCTGCTCCGGCTTTGTGCGCGATCTCTCCGGCGCGCTGCTGGGGAATGATGTTGGCGACGTCAGCTTTCACCGTTTTGCCGGCCTTGGTGACGATCTCCTTGGTCTTGGCATCGACGCTGACAACGGCGAAATCGTCGATCTCGGTGGTGAGGTTCAGCTCGATGATGTCCTTGTAGTATTTCTCGAACGCCTCGGTGAACACCGGCTGCTTGGAGAACGACTTCTTGGGGTCGAGGATAATCAACTTCGACTTCGGCTTCTTCGTCTTCAGGTAGTGGGCGATCATGCAGGCGCGCTCGTAGGGTCCGGGCGGGCAGCGATACGGGTTGTTGGGTGGAACGATGACCACGACGCCGCCGTCGCGCATGTCCTGCAGTTGCTTCTTCAGCAGACGCTTGCCGTCGAGTGCGGTGTTGTAGGCATGCGGCATGATCAGCGCCGCCTCGCGCGAATACCCTGGAATGGAGTCGAACTTGGTGTCGATGCCGGGCGACAGCACCAGTTTGTCGTAGTGGAGCGTGCCGCCACCAACCTTGATCTTCTTGCCGGCGGCATCGACGTCGGTGGCCGTGCCCTGCACCACCTTGATGCCCAGAGCCCGCAAGCCCTGATAGCCGTGGTTGAGCAATTCGATCTCGCGGAGCCCGCCGAGATAGAGGTTGGAAAAGAACGAGGAGCTGTAGATTGGATTGGTCTCGATCAGGGTGACGTCCAGGCTGGGTGCCTCCGTCTTGAGGAGGTGCGCCGCGCTCGCTCCGCCGGCCCCTCCGCCCACGATCACCACCTTGGGGGCGGCCTGGGCGATGGCAAAGCGGGCCACGCCCGTCGTGGCAAGTGCGCCTGCACCCGCAGCGCCAATCAGCGTCCCGAAATCTCGCCGTGTGATGCGCATGCTTTGTTCCTCCCGTTGCGGCCGCGGTTGGTCTTCGAGGCAGGCCATTGGGCCTTTCATGCTCAGTGAGCGGGGGCAAATCCGGCCTTGGCCGCCAGTGGCTCCAGCTGCATCCAGAACAGATCGCTGCCCTGGTAGCCGACAATGCGACCCACTTCCCGGCCGTACGCAAGCATCACGAAGGTTGGCGAGTAAACGATTTTCTCAAGATAAGAAATGTCCGGGTGCCCGCGCAGGCGCTGGACCAGCGGGGCAAATTTTCCTTCCTCGCTGGCACTGTAGGAATGCCCGACTTCTGCCTCCCAGCGGGCGCAGTAGGGACAGCCCGGGTCATGCACCATCACGAGAACCGCAGGGGCCGAGCGCAGGTCGGACGGCGCGGCAATTGGCGCCGGGGCAAACGTCACGGCCAGCAGGGCCACCAAGATGGTCCCGAGCAGCAACCGGCGTCGATCTGGCCGCGCTTTGAGCGTTGCTTGCATGCTTCCTTATATGTTACCTGCCAGCATAATTGGCAAACTTGACACGTACCCCAATATCAATGGCAACCGTCCGTGTTCGGTACGCGCGCCGGTCAGCCTTTGGGATCAGGAAACATGAAAGAGGTCGATACGCTGGCGGCTTTCACCCGGCGCCAGTTTGGCGTCGCAGCCGCAGCCACCGCGGCAGTGGCGGTGATGCCGGCGATGCCGGTCCTGGCCCAGGACCAGCCAGAGCCGAAAGCCTGGGAAGCGCTCGTGAAGAAGATCCTTGGCGAGGCCAAGCCCGTTGAGGGCAAGCTCGTGATCGACATGGCGGAGATCGCCGAGAACGGCAACACCGTGCCTTTCGCGCTTAGCGTCGACAGTCCCATGACCGACAAGGACTATGTGAGGGCGATCTACATGATCTCGACGGCCAATCCGCGGCCGGAGGTCGCCACCTTCCGCTTCACGCCCGCCAGCGGCGCGGCCAAGGCGGAGAGCCGCATGCGCCTGGTGGCAACGCAGGACGTGATCGCCATCGCCGAACTGAGCGACGGCAGGTTTCTGATGGCCCGGCGGCCTGTGAAGGTCACGGTCGGCGGTTGCGGCGGCTAGAGCTGGAAGGCCAGAGCGATGCAGAACCCGAGAGCAAAGCTGCCCGAGAAAGCCAAGGTGGGCGACGTAATCCAGGTCAAAACCCTGATCTCGGATGTCATGGAGACTGGCCAGCGCAAGGACGCGGACGGCAAGACCATCCCACGCAAAATCATTAATTCGTTCAGCGCCAAGTTCGCCGGACAGGAAGTGTTCTCAGCCGACCTCTATCCCGGCATCGCCGCCAACCCCTACCTGTCGTTCTTCTTCAAGGTGCCCGGTCCCGGCGAGTTCGAGTTTACCTGGGTCGATGACAGCGGCGCCCGCGCGGTGGAAAAGCAGACGCTGAACGTGGTGGCCTGACGCATAGACTTGGGGGCGGCCGCGACCGAGCGACCCGTTTGGTTCTTGCCGGTCGGTGCGCTATTCAGTACCCCTGCCTGCCACACGGTTTGGCAACAGGGAGCCGTGACCATGTCCGACGAGCCCGTCTGCGCGCAAAAGGGCCCCTATCAGGTGCCCCTCGAGGCGGGCAAAGCATATTTCTGGTGCACCTGCGGGCGCTCCGCCAAGCAGCCCTTCTGCGACGGCTCTCACAAGACAACCAGCCTCCAGCCCCTGCGCTTCGTCGCGGAAGCCTCCGGCACTTTCAACCTTTGCGGGTGCAAAGCGACCGACGATAAGCCGTTTTGCGACGGCACCCACAATATGCTGTAGAGCCGGCTGCCGCGGCACCCCCGATCCTCACCGACAGGGAAAATGACACAGAGCCACACCGCCGCGTTGTGGCGGAGCCGCACTCTCTGCTAGCCTGAGTTGCGCTGACAGGGGTTGGGGCGAGACGTCTGCATGGAATATCTGGCTCAGCAGCTCATCAATGGGCTCACGCTCGGCTCCATCTACGGCCTGATCGCCATCGGCTACACCATGGTGTTCGGCATCATCGGCATGGTGAACTTCGCCCACGGCGACGTGTTCATGATGTCGGCTTTCATCGCCCTGATCTTTCTGATGGCGCTGACGCAGGTGCTGGGCTTCGGGTCCCTGGCAGTAGCTCTCATCATCGTGCTGATACTAGCGATGTTGCTCACCTCGGTGTGGGCGTGGGCGATCGAGCGGCTCGCCTACCGACCACTGCGTGGCTCCTTCCGGCTTGCGCCGATGATCTCGGCAATCGGCATGTCGATCTTCCTGTCGAATCTCGTGCAGGTGACGCAGGGCCCGCGCAACAAGCCGGCTCCCTCGATGTTCAGCGACGTGATCGTTTTGCACGAGGGGGCAGCCTACACGGTCATCGTGTCCTACAAGCAGATCTTGATTGTGGCAGTCACCGCAGGGCTGCTGGCGGCGTTCTGGTACGTGGTGCAGAAGACATCGTTGGGACGCGCCCAACGCGCCTGCGAGCAGGATCGGCGCATGGCAGCGCTGCTGGGCGTCGACGTGGACCGCACCATCTCGCTGACCTTCGTGATGGGCGCCGCCCTGGCGGCCGTCGCCGGCCTGATGTTCATGATTTACTACGGCGTGGTCAGCTTCAACGACGGCTTCGTCCCGGGTGTAAAGGCATTCACGGCCGCCGTGCTGGGGGGCATCGGGTCGCTGCCGGGTGCGGTGTTGGGCGGCCTGCTGATCGGCCTGATCGAGACGTTATGGTCGGCCTACTTCTCGACCGACTATAAGGACGTGGCGACGTTCTGCATCCTGGCCATCACGCTGATCTTCCTGCCGTCCGGCCTGCTCGGCAAACCCGACGTGGAAAAGGTCTAAGCGCCGATGGCCGTGATCCCCGCCGAGCTCAATCCCACCAAAGCGCGGCCCGTCACGGCAGCCTTCAAGGAAGCACTCGGCGCGGCCCTGCTGGCCCTCGGCCTGTCGGTGCCGATCCTGGCGCTGCGCACCGAGCAGGACATTTCCAACCGGTTGGTGCTGCAGCCGCGCTGGAACTACGTCGCCATTGCCGTGCTGGCGGCCTTCTTCGGAAGACTACTCTATCTCGCCTACGCCGCTGCCTCCGCGCACCGCGCCCCACGCGCCGCGTCGCCCCCCCGGACTAGCTCCGCCGGCGTTGCGCAGGCCGTGTCGATCCTGGGGCTCTTGTTGCTGCTGCTCTACCCGTGGATTGCGCTCGCCATCACCGGCCGGGCAGGCGCCATCAAATGGATCGATAACTTCGGCGTCCAGATCCTGATCTACATCATGCTGGGGTGGGGCCTGAACATCGTGGTCGGCCTGGCCGGCCTGCTGGACCTCGGCTATGTCGCCTTCTACGCGGTGGGCGCTTATTCCACCGCGCTGCTGGCGCACAACTTCCATTTGAGCTTCTGGCTGTGTCTGCCCCTGGCCGGACATCCTGGCGGCGTTCTGGGGCATCCTGCTCGGCTTTCCGGTACTGCGCTTGCGCGGCGACTACCTGGCCATCGTCACTCTGGCCTTCGGCGAGATCATCCGCCTGGTGCTGATCAACTGGGTACCCGTCACCAACGGCTATGCCGGCATCAGCGGCATCCCGCGACCGACCTTCTTCGGACTACCCTTCAATGCCAGCGACGAGGGCTTCGCTGCGTTCTTCGGCCTCGAGTTTACACCGCTGTACCGACTGATCTTCCTGTTCTACCTCATCCTGGCCCTGGCGCTGTTGACCAACTGGGTTACCCTGCGGCTGCGACGCCTGCCCATCGGGCGCGCCTGGGAGGCCCTGCGCGAGGACGAGATCGCCTGCCGCTCGCTTGGCATCAACACCACCAACACCAAGCTCACGGCATTCGCGATCGGCGCAGGTTTCGGCGGGTTTGCCGGCTCCTTCTTCGCGGCCCGGCAGGGGTTCATCAGCCCGGAATCCTTCACGTTCATAGAAAGCGCTGTGGTGCTGGCGATCGTGGTGCTGGGCGGCATGGGCAGCCAGATCGGCGTCGCCATCGCCGCCATTGCCATGATCGGCGGCACCGAGATCCTGCGCGAGCTGGACTGGCTCAAGGACATCTTCGGCCCGGCCTTCGACCCGACCCAGTACCGCATGCTGCTGTTCGGACTTGCCATGGTGCTGGTGATGATCTGGAAGCCGCGTGGGCTGATCTCCTACCGCTCACCGTCGATCTTCCTGCGCGAGAAGAAGAAGGTGCGATCCGACCTGGTCAAGGAGGGGCACGGCTGATGGAGGCAGCGTCCACCCCACTGCTCAGCGTCGAGCATCTGACCATGCGCTTCGGTGGGCTGGTGGCGATCGACGATCTGTCGTTCTCGGCGGCGCGCGGCGACATCACGGCCATCATCGGCCCGAACGGTGCGGGCAAGACCACCGTCTTCAACTGCATCACCGGTTTCTACAAGCCAAGCTACGGGCGGATGTTGCTGAGCCTCGGCGAGGCGCTAGCTCCCGCCGACGTCGAGGCGCTGACCGCATCGGGCGCGCGCTCGCGCACGCTGCCGACCGGCTCGGCCTTTCTGCTGGAACGCATGCCGGACTACGAGATCGCGGCCAGGGCGCACGTAGCCCGCACCTTCCAGAACATCCGCCTGTTTGCCGGCATGACCGTGCTGGAGAACCTGATCGTCGCCCAGCACAACCCGCTGATGGTGGCCTCGGGCTGGACTGTTGCCGGCCTATTCGGCCTGCGCCGCTACCAGGAAGCCGAGGCCAAGGCGGTCGAACGGGCCCGCCTCTGGCTCGACAAGATCGGCCTGATCGACCGTGCCGATGATCCCGCCGGCGATCTTCCCTACGGGGCGCAGCGGCGGCTCGAGATCGCGCGTGCCATGTGCAGCGAGCCCGCCCTGCTGTGCCTGGACGAGCCGGCCGCCGGCCTCAATCCGCGCGAGTCCGCGGATCTCAAGACCTTCCTCAAGTCGATCCGCGCCGAGCACGGCATCTCGATCCTGCTCATCGAGCACGACATGTCGGTGGTGATGGATATCTCCGACCACGTGATCGTGCTGGAGTACGGCTGCAAGATCTCGGACGGCTCGCCCGAGCACGTGCGCAACGATCCCAAGGTGATCGCCGCCTACCTCGGCGTCGAGGACGAGGAAGTGGAAAAGGTGGAAGCGGAGATCGCCACATGAGGCTCGCCGCGTCTGTTCCCTCTCCCCGTCCCTACGGGGAGAGGGCTAGGGTGAGGGGCAGACGCTGGATCCGGCGGTCGGTGCTGCCCCTCACCCCGACCCTCTCCCCGCCAGCGGGGAGAGGGAGAAGAGCGGAGATCGCGACATGAGCGAGCCGCTGCTGGCCGTGCGGGGGGTCAAGAGCTTCTACGGCAACATCATGGCCCTGAAGGGTGTGGCGCTCGACGTGCACGCCGGCGAGATCGTCACGCTGATCGGGGCCAACGGCGCTGGCAAGTCGACGCTGATGATGACCGTGTGCGGCAACCCACGGGCACGCGAGGGCAGTATCCACTATCGCGGGCGCGACATCACCAACCTGCCCACGCACGAGATTGCCCGGCTGCGCATCGCGCAGTCACCCGAGGGCCGTCGCATCTTCCCGCGCATGACGGTGCGCGAGAACCTGCAGATGGGCGCCGAGCTCGATGACGGTATGCATTTCGCGGAAGACATCGAGCGGGTGTGCAAGCTGTTCCCCGTTCTGGCACGGCGCCTCGATCAGCGGGGCGGCACGCTGTCGGGCGGCGAGCAGCAGATGCTGGCCATTGCCCGCGCGCTGATGAGCCGGCCCGAGCTGCTGCTGCTCGACGAGCCGTCGCTCGGCCTTGCACCGCTGATCGTCAAGCAGATCTTCGAGGTAATCGAGGAGCTCAACCGCGAGGGCATGACGGTGTTCCTGGTCGAGCAGAACGCGTTCCATGCCCTGAAGCTCGCGCACCGCGCGTACGTGATGGTCAGCGGCAACATCACCATGAGCGGCACCGGCAAGGAGCTGCTTGGCACGACCCGAGGTGCGCGCGGCCTACCTCGAAGGCGGACGACACTGAACGGCACTGAAGAGATGCATGCCATGTTCGAGGCGATCTACGACAGCAGCAGCGACAACGCAGTTTGGATATTCCTGCTGCTGACGGTCGTCATTGGTGGCGGCGCTGCCTACGTCTCGGGCAAAGCCATTGCCCAGACCTGGCGGCCCTATTGGCATGTGCCCCTATATATGCTGCCACTGACCGCCACCATTCGCTTCTGCCATTTCGCGCTGTTTCAAGAGCCGCTGATCTCCCTGAAAAACTTTGCCGTGGATTTCGCGGTAACCCTGGTATTGGCCTCCTTCGGGTTCCGCCTGCTCAGGGCGGGCCAAATGGCCCGCCAGTACGGCTGGCTATTCCGCCGACGTGGTTTACTGGGCTGGCGGCGTATCAATAAGCAGGCCTAACTCGCGTGCGCGGCTGCATAATCCTGAGGCAGCCCAATTGGACGTGACTCCGCCGCACTTTCGTTAAATCATCAGGCGAGGCGGACCTCCGCCCCGCAGTGTCGATCACTGAGGAACCACGGGAGATCACTATGAGAAAAGCGTTTTGGCCAGTACTGGCCGTCGCCGCGAGCCTTGCGAGCGCGAGCGGTGCCATGGCCCAGGTCAAGATCGGCGTTGCCGGTCCGTTGACTGGACCTAATGCTGCATTTGGCGCGCAGCTGAAGAACGGCGCCGAGCAGGCTGTCGCCGACTTGAATGCCAAGGGTGGCATCAACGGCCAGCAGATCCAGCTGGTGTTCGGTGACGACGCCTCCGATCCCAAGCAGGGCGTGTCGGTCGCCAACAAGATGGTCGGCGATGGCGTCAAGTTCGTGATGGGCCACTTCAACTCCGGCGTCACCATGCCCGCCTCCGAGGTCTACCAGGAGAACGGCATCTATGTGATCACGCCGTCGGCCACCAATCCGAAGATCACCGAGCGCGGGATGTGGAACGTATTCCGCACTTGCGGTCGCGACGACCAGCAGGGCGAGGTAGCCGGCAAGTACATCGTCGACAACTTCAAGGGCAAGAAGATAGCCGTCATCCACGACAAGACGACCTACGGACAGGGCCTCGCCGACGAAACCAAGAAGGCCATGAACGCCGGCGGTGTGAAGGAAGTCCTGTATGAGGGCGTCAACATCGGCGAGAAAGACTTCTCGGCTCTCGTCACCAAGATCAAGGCGGCCGGCGCCGACCTGGTCTACTGGGGCGGTCTGCACACCGAGGGCGGCCTGCTTGTGCGCCAGATGCGCGACCAAGGCGTCAAGACCCAGATGATGAGCGGTGACGGCATCACCACCGACGAGTTCGCCGCGATTGGCGGACCTGGCGTGGAAGGCACACTGATGACCTTCGGTCCCGACGCACGCAAGAACCCTGCTGCTGCCGAAGCGGTGAAGGCGTTTGCGGCCAAGAATATCGACCCCGAGGCCTACACGCTGTACAGCTACGCGGCGCTGCAGGTGATTGCCCAGGCGGCAGCCGAAGCCAAGTCGCTGGACACCAAGAAGGTCGCGGAAGCCACCAAGTCCGGCACGCCGTTCAAGACCGTGATCGGCGATCTGGCCTACAACAAGAAGGGCGACATCACCCGCCTCGACTACGTGATGTACACGTGGAAGAAAGTCGGCGACAAGATCACCTACGTGCCGAACTGATATCGTTCTGGCACTAGGCAAATCAGGGAGGCAGCTCGCAAGAGCTGCCTCTTTTGCTTTTGGGGGACGCCGCTGGCCGATGAGCGGGTGCGATTGAGGGTGGCGTTGACCGCGGGATGAGCAAGCGCCAAGCTGGGGAGCAGACTGCGGACCAAATCGCCGGAGCGGGAACGTGAGCGAGCTGCGCAATCTGATCACGGACGTAGCGGGCGTGCGGGTCGGCCACGCTCAAGATGCGCGCGTCGGCTCGGGTGTGACGGCGATCGTGTTCGACGAGCCGGCGGTCGGCTCGATCGATATCCGCGGCGGCGGTCCCGGCACGCGTGAGACGGCGCTGCTGGACCCTGCCCAGACCGTGTCCGGCATCGACGCCATCACCTTGTCCGGCGGGTCGGCCTTCGGCCTCGACGCCGCCTCCGGCGTGCAGGCGTGGCTCTACGAGCAGGGCCGCGGCCTGGTGGTGGGGACGGCGCGTGTCCCGATCGTGCCGGCCGCCATCCTGTTCGACCTGCTGAACGGCGGCGACAAGCAGTGGGGCCGCTATCCGCCGTATCGCGAGCTTGGTCATGCCGCCGCGGCTGCTGCCGGCGTGGATTTCGCGCTCGGCAGCGCCGGCGCGGGGCTGGGTGCCACCACCGTCAACATGAAGGGCGGCATCGGCTCGACGTCCGCGGAGATCGAGGGACTGCGCGTCGGCGCGCTGGTGGCGGTCAACCCCGCGGGCAGCGTCGTGGTCGGGGACGGACCCCATTTCTGGGCGGCACCGTTCGAGCGCGATGCCGAGTTCGGCGGGCGCGGCTTCCCGGCGACTGTGCCCGCGGCAGCGCTGGAGGCGCGCACCAAGGGCAGCCCCCGCGCCAGCACGACGCTGGCGGTGGTGGCGACCGATGCCGTGCTCTCCAAAGCGCAGGCCAAGCGCATTGCCATCATGGCCCAGACCGGTCTGGCGCGCGCCATCCACCCGGTACATACGCCGCTCGACGGCGACGTCGTGTTCGCCGTCTCGACCGGGCGCAAGCCTTTGACAGACCCGATACTGGGGCTGACCGCACTCGGCACGCTGGCGGCCCATTGCCTGGCGCGCGCGGTGGCACGCGGCGTCTACGCGGCAACCGCCCTGCCCTTCCCCGATGCGCTGCCGGCCTGGCGCGACCGGTTCGGCAGTGGGGAGGCACCCGGGTGAGCCGCGGCCGCCTCATCTTCGTAGGTTTCACCACCGCCGCCCTGCTGGTGCTGGCCGGCTGGCAGCTGCAGCGCGAATGGCTGATCCGGGAATGCCTCGACGGCGGCGGTGCCTGGGACGGAAGAAATTGCGGCCCGCCCAAGTTGCGGCCGATCCTGCAGCGCGATCTGCGCCGGTCGTGAGGGCTTCCGCTTCACGGGTCCGACTGATGCAGCGGCTGCGCTCTTCACGAAGGCCGTCCACGTTGGCGTGATCATGCCCCCACCCTGAGCTCGTCGAAGGGCGGATGAGTTCGGCAATGCCGTGCTTCGACAAGCTCAGCACTAGGGGTGGTGGCTGTCCGCTGTTCGATCCGGGGCGGGGACTCTAGAACCGATCCGCCCGATAGGGCGTCGGGTCGGTGAAGGTCGGTTCGCCGGTCATCAGCTCGGCCAGCAGGCGGCCGCTGACGGGGCCGAGCGTCAGCCCCAAGTGATGGTGGCCGAAGTCCAGCCACAGGCCCTTGTGACGCGGCGCAGCGCCAATGACGGGCAGCATGTCCGGCAGGCACGGGCGTCGGCCGAGCCAGGGCTCGGGGTCGACGCGGGCGCCAAGCGGGAAGATGGCGCGCGCGAGCGGCTCGACGCGTTCGAGCTGGCGCGGCGTCGGCGGCGCATCGCGGAGGGCGAACTCGGCGCCCGTGGTCAGGCGGATGCCGGCTGTCATCGAGGTCAAGACGTAGCCGTTCTGTGCATCGAGCACCGGGCGCGCCAGCGTGGCGTTGCCCTCGGCGCGGTAGTGCATGTGATAGCCCCGCTTGATGCCGAGCGGGAGACTGAGCCCAAGCGGGCGCAGGACATCGTCCGACCATGCCCCCATGGCCACCACCACCTCGGGCGCGGTGATCGGGCCGGTGGCGGTCTGCACCTGCCAGCCGTCGCCCGACTGCGCGAGCGTGCGCGCCTCGCCGCGCAGAAAGCGCGCCCCCCGCGACACCAGCAGCTGGCCGTAGGCACGGGTCAGAGCCGCAGGATCAGCGACGCTGACGGGATCGGGCATCAGCACGCCGCCGGCCAGCCCGCCTCTCAGGTGCGGCTCCAGCTCGCCCAAGGCGCGCGCATCGACGGCCTGGTAGTTGACGCCGTAGGTCTCGCGGTCGGCGGCATCCTTGGCGAGTGCGGCATCCAGCGCCTGCGCCGAGCGGTAGACGCGCAGATAGCCGGTGCGGCGCATCAGGCCGAGCACGCCGGCATCGCCCGCCAGCGCCTCGTGCTCGACGATGCAGCGCTCGACCAGCGGCTTGGCGCCACGTGCGGTGGCGTCCTTACGCTCGGGCGTGGACTGCAGCCAATGGCGGAACAGCCAGGGTGCAATCCTCGGCAGTGCACTCCAGTGCAGGTTGGCCTCGGGCAGCAGGTTGAAGGCGTACTTGGCGATCAGGCCCGGATCGCGCGGGAAGGTGTAGGGCACCACGCCCTCGCGCTGGATGATGCCGGTGTTGCCGTAGCTCGTCTCCTCGGCCATGCCGCGGCGGTCGATAAGGGTCACGGCGCGGCCGCGACGCTGCAGATGCAGAGCCGCCGAGATGCCGACGATGCCGGCGCCGAGCACGATCACGTCATTGCCCGCCATGTGCACTCCTTGGTGTCAGCCGCATAGTGAGGATTCGCCGCTCGAAGCAAACAGCCCGTCGCCGGCCGCCGGTGTCAAGGGTCCGCGGGGTCACGGCGCGCGCCGGCTGCGCTGGGGCCAATCCTCCTCGGCAAGCGCATCGACCGCAGCCAGGGTATCCGGAGTCGACCACGGTCGCAGGCCGCGCCGGGCCGCCACCGTCTCGATGCGCACCTGCCCGCCGTCGATGTAGAGCGCATGCGCTCCCAGCTGGCCGACATCGCGCGCGGCGATGATGGTGGCCTGCTGGGCGCAGCCGGGCAAGCGGGCGGTCTTGAGGACCAGGATGGCGCTGGTCGCGCAATCGTCGCGCAACGCCGAGGCGGTAGCAGGGACCGCCAGCATCAGCCCTTTGACATGCGCGGTACAGCCCTCGGCGTCGCAGCGGAAGGCACGCGCCTTGCCGACCTCGGCAGCCGCGCGGCTATCGCCGTCATGCTCCAGCCAACGCGTCAGCTCGAAGGTCGCGCCGCGCCCCGCCAGCGCCGACAGGGCTCCATCCTGGCCCCGCACGGCGACAAGCTCGGTGCCGCGCCCGACGAGCACGTCGGGACGCCGGCCGGTCGGCACCAGCATGAGACCGAGCACGATCGGCACGACGCCCAGCAGACGCCAGCGCGTGCCCCATAGCGTGCACCACAGCCCGCCGGTCAGCATGGCCGCGAACGCAGCCGTCGGGATCGCGGGCAGGCGCCCGACGGCACCCGGCAGCGCCGCAACCGTTGCCGCACACCACGCCATCGCCTCGATGCCGATGCCCATCACCCACAGCGGCACCGCCTCCAGGCCGAACGGCATGGCGAGCAACGCCGCCAAGGCCGCCGGCATCACCAGCAGGTTGCAGATCGGGATCGCCACCAGATTGGCGAGCACCGCGAACTGTTGCGTGTTGTGGAAATGGTAGATGCCGAACGGTGCCACCGACAAGCTCGCCACCAGCGTCGACGTGATGATGCCGCCAAGAAACAGCAGCAGGTGACTGATCAGGCCGCGCCGGGAGCCCTCCGGACGCTCCTCCTGGCGGGTGCGCAGCCACTCGTAGACCGACACCAGCGCCACCACTGCCGCAAAGGACATCTGGAAGCCCGGATCGAACAGGCTTTCGGGCCACACCAGCAGGATGGCCAGCGCAGCCAGCGCCACATTGCGCAACGCCACCGCCGGACGATCCAGCAGCACTGCGAAGAACATGATCGA
>CAWIZC010000030.1:0-15763 GCA_963840445.1 uncultured Alphaproteobacteria bacterium
GGCTGACCGTGTCCGTCATCAGGCTTTTCTGGACAGTTGAGCGTTTGAGCTAAAGGAGAGACTGGCTCATCTGGTTGGCTTCAGGCTACGGCTTTGAAGTGCTGTTTGCGTCGCTGTTCGATGGTGCGTTGTTTGATCTCCTGTCTCATCTGGATGATGCGCTGGCGGCGTCCGAAGTAGACGTCGGCCGGGGTTAGATTGTCGAGTGCCTCGTGGTAGCGGCAGTGATTGTAGTGGTCGACGAAGCTTTCGATGGCGTGCTCGAGATGACCCGGCAGATAATAGTTTTCGAGCAGGATGCGGCTCTTCAATGAGAGGTGCCATCGTTCGATCTTGCCCTGGGTCATGGGGTGATAGGGCTTTCCGCGTGTGTGCTGCATGCCGTGTTCGTCGAGCCATTCCGCAAGATCGCTGGCAACGTAGGATGGCCCGTTGTCGCTGAGCAGACGCGGGCGCTGGTTGAGGGGCAGTTGATGCAGGCCCGAAGCCTGCAGCGCGCGGTCGAGGGTGTCGGTCACATCGGCGGCTGCCATGGTGGTGCACAGCTTCCAGGCGATGATGTAGCGCGAGAAGTCGTCGAGCACGGTGGAGAGGTAATACCAACCCCAACCGGTGACCTTGAGGTAGGTGAAGTCGGTCTGCCAAAGCTGATTGGGCGCGGTGGTGGGATTGGCGAAGGTGTCGGCGGCTTTCATGACGATGAAAGCCGGGCTGGTGATGAGGCCCTCGGCCTTCAGCAGCCGATAAACACTGGCTTCCGAGATGAAGGTTTGCTCGCGATCGGTGAAGGAGACAGCCACTTCGCGCGGGCTTAGTTCCGACTGTTCGAGCGCGTGTGCGATGACCTTCTGGCGGACCTGGTCGGGGATGCGGTTCCAGACGCGCTCGGGCCTGGCCTTGCGATCCTGGAGTGCTTCGAGCCCGCCGGCGGCATAACGATCGAGCCAGGTGTAAAAGGTCGATTTGGCAATGCCGATCTGCGCCAGCGTGCGCCGCACCGGCAATGGTGATGTCTCAACCGTTCTGATGATCTCGAGCTTTTCGGAGGCGGAGTATCTCATGCGAGGTCCTCCCCATCCGCGATCACGCTTTTTTTCAGCAAGCGGTTCTCGAGCGTCACCTCGGCCAGTGCTTCCTTGAGCTGGCGGGCCTCGGCGCGCAGACCCTTGACCTCGTCGGAGGTTGCCTCGCGGGCGGTATCACCGGCGAGACGGCGCTTGCCGGCCTCCAGGAACTCCTTCGACCAGCCGTAGTACATGCTCTGGGCGATGCCTTCCTTGCGGCACAGCTCGGCAATGCTGACCTCCCCGCGCAGGCCTTCCAGCACGATGCGGATCTTCTCCTCAGCCGAATACTGCCGACGCGTGGCTCTACGGATGTCCCGAACCAACTTCTCGGCGCCGTCCGGTTTGCGCCCATTCCTGTCCGTCATCGTCATCCCTCCGAGGGGTTACGATGAGCCAGGAACTCTCGCTTACGCAATCAGCTCAATCTGTCCGGTAAGTGCTGACGGCGAACACGGGCCGCTCATATTCTCAAGTACGGCCCAGCCCTGCAGATGTGCCTTGGGCGCTTTCACGTCTTGCGGCAAGGTCAGGCGGAAATTGGCCTTCCACAGCGCGGCCTCGACGACATAGCCGATGCGCACAGTACGCGCGACGGTGCCCTTGGATGCCAGCACAATCTGCCGACGATCCTTGGCGCGATGGAGCGAGATCTCGCTCAGGGCCTTGTCGACCTTGGCTTGCAAGGCAGGATCGACGAAGCTTACGCTGTCGATATCCTCGAGGATAAACTGCTGCAGGCCGCTGCTGGTCAGCAGGCTGACGCGGGTGCGCTTGGTGGTTGCCCGATCGCGCAGCTCCACCGTTTCAGGCACCACGCTCAGAACCCGGCCGACCATTGCATGACTGGCGCCGACCTTGATCTCTGCTCCCTGCAGCGCGTTGAGAAGCTCTGCAGGAGAGTTGAGTGCATTCTGGTAGAATGGCAAATCCTTGAATGTCTGGTTGAGGGGATCGCGACCTGCCAGCTGCGCGCTGCCGACGCCGCCCTGACTGTCATAGACCACGATCGATTTGAGCACATCGTCGACCTGGGTTAGCGGCACGTCGAGGGTGAGCTCGGCATTGCCGGTGACCTGCGCCTCGTATTCGAGATACGCCACGCCGCCCACCGATAACATGACACGCTTGAGCGCGAGATCTCCCGCCAAAGCCGGCATCGCCGTGAAGGCAAGGGTGAGAACAACGAGCGTCTTTGCCGCGATGTGACAGGAATGTGCACGAAGCCGCGAGAGAGAAGGAACCATTGATTGATCCTCACGTATGCGAAAGCCGACCGGAATGGTCACGATGATCACGGTCGCAGGACAATTACGGTCGGAGTGGGACGCTTCTGGGGTAAAGGTCCGGTTGCCGTGTGGCAGGGTGGGACAGGTTTCCTGGGTCGCCGCCCACGCGCGCAGCGAACAATGACGGTGAGCCTGGTATGTAGCCCCAGCGCATCCAGGTCCCCCCGCAGCAAAGGGCAGGCGTATGCCGCCAAACACGGTGAAGCTCGACCGACCGTCGAGGCGACCTACGACATCAGCGCTTCGTCCCGCTGGCCGGCCGCGCGCTGTTGTGCATTTGCCACCGTGCCGTCCGATCGCCCAGCGGTGTTTGGCCCTCGCGGCGCCCCCCGGTGGCCTCGAACCCAAACGGCCGCCCTTGCGCGGACGGTTGACCGACGAGTGAGCGTCGCCGTGGGGCTCATGCAGGCGAGTGGCCAACTCTATTGCAAACGGGACGAATAGCCTTAGCACCGTTGGGGGCGCGTGGCCCGACGCACGCGCGAGCAGAGGGAAGTTCATGCGTCGACCTTACAAGCGTATTGGGTGGCCCACCATCACCGGGCTCGGTCTCGTGGTGGTTGCGTTCATGGTGCTGTCGCTCCTTGTGACGGCCACCGGCACGGCGCGTTTTGCGGTCGCCATGGGCTACGATGCCAGGGTCGGCTACGCCGTAGGCGCGATCTTCGACATCGCCAAGGGCATCCTTCCCGTGGCTTTGCTCGCGCTCCTGGCCCAGCGCGCGCTGGGTGCTGCGATCCTCCTCGGCATCCCTTGGATCGGCCTGGTGACCTTCAGCTGCCTTGCAACGCACGCGACAGTTAGCACCGCGATCGCGTCGATCGAGCGGACCGGCACCTGGAAGATGGAAGTACGGGGCAATACCAAGGCGGAGCTGTCCAGCGTCGAGCAGCAGCTTGCCACCCTGAGCCGTCCCACGCCGCCCCGACCGGCCAAGACGGTGCAAGAGGCGCTGGCAGCGGAGCGCGTGCCACCCAGCGTGTGGCAGGACAGCCAGGAGTGCGGCAGGATCCAGGAAAGCGCCCACTTTGCGAGAGCATGCGCGCAGGTTGTACAGCTGCGCAAGGAGCTGGCGGCGGCCCGGGACTACGAGCGCCTGTCGTCCGCGGCCACCGAGCTGCGCAAGGGTCTGGCAGAGGCTCCGATCCTGGCAACAGCCGATCCGCTGCCCGCGGCATTCAGCGCCACGCTGGGCCGCGTACTGCCGCTCGGTGGCACGGAAGGGGTGGCGCTTCTACTTACAGTCGTCGTCGAGCTGATGAGTTGTTGTGGGCTCGCCGGCATCGCGGCGCTCTACAGGTCGCGAGAGCAACACGAGGGAGGAGCGACGCCTCCAATCGGCTCCCTCACAGGCCCAGGGAGGGAGGTCAGGGAGGCCGAGAGGGAGCCTCCCTGTCAGCCGCGGATGCCAACCCTCCCTAAACCCTCCCTCGGCGCCCGCAAACCCTCCCTAAGGGCCGTCGCTTCTGGCGCAGGGAGATCTGGACGCCCTGGCAAAAGTGACGCGAGCGAGGCTCCCTCCAACATCCTCCCTATGAGGCCGCGTCCTCCCTCAGAGAACCTCCCTCAGGAGGACAGCCTGGTGCAGAAGACGACCCTCCCTTCCCACGTGCCGCTCTTTGTTCAGCTGCGGTTGAAGAGGGCCCAGGGCATGTCGTTGGCGGCGACGGAACTCCGAGCGGTTTATGAGGCTTGGTGCGCAACGCATGGCTACGAGCCGCTATCGCCGCCAAAGTTCGCGGCCGAGCTGAAGAGGCTGGGCTGCGACAAGTGGAAGAGCTGCGGCCTGATGCGCTATCGCGACCTGCAGCTTGTTGCGTGAGCCGGATGGGGTTCTGCAGCTAGTGCACTGGCGAAAAGGCGCTTGGGCGCATCACTTTATTATCTTGTACTAGAACCATTCCTTCAGTGAGGGCTAGGAACTCGGCCCATGCCGGGTCTGCGTCTCGTGCCGTGCGCTTCCTCTCCATGTCGGCGAGGCTGTCGTAGCGCCAGAGGTGCACGACCTGATTGAGCGGCCCAATATGGCTGACGTAATACCCCATCAGCTCAAGATTGTGCCGTTTCATCACCGGCAGCGCATGCTTTTCGAAAAGCTCCAGATACTTTGCTGTTTTGCGCGGGATCAGCGTGTAGGTCCGGATATCGACGATCATCTAAGCGCTCCTGCGAGTTGAGGCTCGCGACAGGATAGAGCATCAATCCGGTAGGCGCAGGTACAAGGCACGCTGGGCATCAGATTGGCCCGCGGTGGCTGCGCCATGCGTATGGATCGCACGCGTTGGACAATGGTGCGACCCTGGGGGAATGCAGCAGACGCTGGGCGCGCCAACGTGTCGCCACCACCAGCGGCCACCTGCATGTGACGCCGAATATCTAGGCCGTGAACTCATAGATGCGGTTCTTTACGAGGTCGGATCGCCCGCCTCAGGATGGGCTTCGCTGGTTACCCGCGCGGTGCATCCGAGGCCCGCGACGATCGCTACGAGGTCAATCTGCCCGTCGTCCCGGCACGCCTTCCTGCCGGCGTTGCCACGCTTCACGATCCGCTCTGGCTCGTCCTGTGCCAGGGCTGACAGGAACGCCATGAAGCCCTTGCCGATCGTGCTGGTCAGATCGAGGTGCGCTTGTCGAGCACCTTAAATGAGTGCACCGCGGGCATGGAGCCGCTCGATGATGTCGATGCCGCCGATCATGGCGCTCTTGCCGCTTGCCTTCTCCTTGAATACCCGCGTGATCCCTCCGCGACCAGCCCCAACCTCATCCGCGAAACCGGGGATCGCATCGACATCCCAAGCGCAACGAAAGTCGCATCGTGTTCCTTATCGAGAAAGCGCCGCGGCCGATACCCCAGTGGGTCCGGAGTTCTCGATCGATTACCTCACGTCAAGCAGACGTTTCTTCAATCGCTGAAGCGTTCGCCTAAAGGCCTTGTTATCTCTCAACGCCCGGGCAAGGACCAGCCCGCCCTGGATGGCAGCAACCGCTTCCTCCGCAAGCGACTGTGCATCGGAGCGGGAATGGCCGAGGCGCACCAGAGTGCCAGCAAGGGCCTCAATCCACTCCAGGAAATAGCGGTGCACTTCGACGGCAAATCGATCGCGGGTGTCGCCGAGCGCAAAGACACCAACAATGCAGACTTTTCCGCCGCCGTTGAAGTAGTTGTCGACGGAAGCCAGCATGGCTTTCACGGCCTGTTCTGGATCGCGATTGCTGGCGAGAGGCGCAAAGACGTTGACACGAAACCAGCTCTCGATCTCCTTCAGCACGGCTGCGGCCAGTTCCTCTTTGCCCCCGGGGAAGAAATGATAGAGGCTGCCCTTGCCCAGACCGGTCGCTTCAGTGATGACGCTAAGAGTCGCGCCTTCATATCCATGTGTGCGGAAAACTTCCGCCACTACCGGAATCACATCCGATCGCTCCGCGATCATTCGCGCCATGCGGTGCTCCCAATCATAGGCCGACTTCGGACAGCCTCGGACGGCCTTCGGGACGTGGCCCAAGTGGCCAATGGAATTTCCTCACCAATATATTGGATAGCTAGTTTTTCTCGTTGAGTTATTGAAGACGAGCGCCAGCGCAACAAGGAGAAGGGCGCCGACAAGGGTTGGATAGATCACGAATGCCCATCCGGGCTGAGACATGAAGACGATCACGGGATTTGAACCGGCCGGGGGATGAACGGAGCGCGTCGCCATCATCGCGGCGATAGCCGCGCCGGCGGCGATGCCGGCGGCCCACCAGTGTGGACCAAACAAAGTCAGCGCCGTGACGCCGATCAGCGAGCTCAGAACATGGCCGACGACGACGTTTCTCGGCTGAGAGAAGGGCGCATCCGGGAAGCCGAAAATCAGGACGCATGTCGCGCCGAACGATCCGAGGATCAGCGGAGTCGACGAAAAACTCGTCAGCCAAACGAGGCAGGCTATTGCAACGAAGCCCCCGGCGCCGGCCAGGGCGACCGACTTGAAAGGCGGTGTTGCTGGCAGAGCCGCGCCGCCGCCTTTGAACTTTGCCAAGAAACCGCCGCGTTGCGGTGAAGTGGAACGAACAGCTGACCGAATGTCCATTATTGCCTCGCCCGCATGGAGTTGAGTGCCGCGGTCTCTGCGGAGCGTGCTTTTACCGCCACTGGAGTGGCGTCGAACGGGCGCAGGGGAGGGCTCATAACCAAACAATCCTGTTGATGTACCGATTGGAACAGTCTATACCGATCGGTACAACAAAGTTGCAAGCGGTGCAAGCACAGGCGTGGGGGCTTCTCGAAAAATAGTGCAGCCCGATAATGCAATCATTGGCGCGGTTGAGAACCCCCGGGGTAACAGGATCATGGATGGTAGACAGGCCCGTCGCGGCCTGCATGGGAGACGTGATGACGACTGCTGAAATCGCTGGCCGGCTGACTGGCGTTGCGCCAGGTATCCTCGACAAAGAGCGGACGATCGCGGCCGCTGGCTTCAATCGCTGGCTTGTTCCACCGGCCGCGCTTTGCATCCATCTGTGCATCGGCATGGCCTATGGCTTTTCCGTGTTCTGGCTGCCGCTGTCGCGTGCGATCGGGCTGACCGCGCCGAAGGCGTGTCCCGACATTACGCTTGCCCAGGAACTGTTCACAACGACCTGCGACTGGAAAGTCGCGAGCATGGGCTGGATGTACACGCTGTTCTTCGTCGTGCTCGGCGTCTCCGCGGCCCTTTGGGGCGGCTGGCTCGAGCGCGCCGGGCCGCGCAAAGCCGGTGTCGTCGCGGCATCGTGCTGGGCCGGCGGTCTGATGCTCGGCGCGATTGCGATTTACATGCATCAGCTTTGGCTGTTGTGGCTTGGATCCGGCATCATCGGCGGCGTGGGCCTCGGGCTCGGCTACATCTCGCCCGTGTCGACGCTGGTGAGATGGTTCCCCGACCGCCGCGGCATGGCGACGGGCATGGCCATCATGGGCTTTGGTGGTGGCGCGATGATCGGTGCGCCGCTCGCGGATCTGCTGATGAACTACTTCAAGGGGGCGACCTCCGTCGGCATCTGGGAAACCTTCGTGGCAATGGGCGCAATCTATTTCGTGTTCATGATGATCGGCGCATTCCGCTATCGGCTTCCGCCGGCCGGATGGCGTCCTGAGGGCTGGACACCGCCGAGCGAAACCAAGTCCATGATTTCGCGACATCATGTGCATCTCGACGACGTCCACAAGACGCCGCAGTTCTGGCTGATCTGGTGGGTGCTCTGCTTGAACGTGTCCGCAGGCATTGGCGTGATCGGCATGGCCTCGCCGATGTTGCAGGAAATCTTCGCGGGCAAGCTGATCGGTTTGCCGAGCGTCGGCTTCAACGCGCTTGACAGCGCGCAAAAGGCGCAGATCGCCGCGATCGCCGCTGGCTTCGCCGGGCTGTTGTCGTTGTTCAACATCGGCGGTCGTTTCTTCTGGGCGTCGCTGTCGGACTACGTCGGCCGGAAGAATACCTACTACACGTTCTTCCTGTTTGGCATCGCGCTGTATGCGGCGGCGCCGACCTTTGCAGCAGTGGGCTCAAAGGCTTGGTTCGTGCTCGCCTTCTGCATCATCCTGTCCATGTATGGCGGCGGCTTTGCCACAGTGCCGGCCTATCTTGCGGACGTGTTCGGCGCGCAGTTCGTCGGCGCCATCCATGGCCGGCTGCTGACGGCCTGGTCGACCGCGGGCATCATCGGCCCCGTGGTCGTGAACTACCTGCGCGAATTCCAGTTGGCCGCGGGCGTGCCTCGCGACGAACTCTACGACAGCACCATGTACATCCTGTGCGCGATGCTGGCTGCGGGGTTGATCTGCAACTTCTTGATCAAGCCTGTTAGTCCCAAATGGCACATGAGCGAGGCTGAAGTCGTCAAGCTGCAGGCCGCAAGCGCCAAGAGCGGGGCGGCGATCCAACGCGGCTCGTTCGGCATCGGCAGGGGCGGACTTGACGCCAAAGCCGCGCTGCTCTGGCTGTTTGTCGGGATCCCGCTTGCCTGGGGCGTGTGGAAGACGTTGCTCAGCGCCGCCAAGATCTTCTGACGATCCTCTGGGATGAACTGGGCGGGACGTTTCTGACGTTCTTGTGCCAGTTCGCGACAAAGCATGATTTCATCGTCGCCATCCCACTTGCGCAATCGTTCGCGCCAGCGATCCGGCCAGCATGCAGCTACCCGGAAGAACGTGAGCGCTGCTTCCGCTCCCCACGGGCAGCGAAACGCGGTGCGCAAGTCGCGAACGCGCAACTGCGCGCATTGGATCAGCCTATGAGGACGGGCGAGTAATTCTCAGCAGGACGGGGTGCGCCGCGGCGGGCCTCGATAGGGCCATAGCCTGGCCTGACATGTGCTAGGGAAGGGGCACGCGCGCACTCGCTCCTGTCTTGGTAGTCTTGGTCATGTCGCGCAACCGCCGGAGGCAAAGCTGGAGTCGATCGAACTAACGGCGGTCCTGGTCGCGGTTACCGCCGAGGAGCCGCGCGTGCTCACCATCCAGAACGGCAAGGCGCTGCCGACGGGTCCATTCGCCTCGGGCCATCGCAGCCTGCAGACGGGCGTCCGTGCTTGGGTGGAGCACCAGACCCACCACCCGCTGGGCTATCTCGAACAGCTCTACACGTTCGCCGATCGGGATCGAGTGCACGGCGGAGGTGACACGCGCATGATTTCCATCAGCTACCTCGGTCTTACCCGGGAGGCGGGCGTATCGGGAGAGCAAGGCCCCCGTTGGCATGACTGGTATCGATACTTTCCCTGGGAGGACTGGCGCGATGGACCGTCGGTGGTGATCCCGCGAGCGATCCTGCCGCGCTTGCAGCGATGGAGCCGCGAGGCAGCCGACCCCGCGATCCGGCGGGAGCGGACGGATCGCATCGACGCCACGTTCCGAACGGACGAGCAGGGGTGGAATGAGGAACTCGTGCTGCAGCGTTACGAGCTGCTGTTCGAGGCCGGACTGGTGCGCGAGGCGGCCCGGCGCCGGCCGGTGGTTGAGCCGCTGCCGCCAGGCGAACGCATGAACCATGACCATCGCCGCATCCTCGCCACCGGCATCGCGCGGCTGCGCGCCAAGATCAAATACCGTCCGATCGTGTTCGAGCTGATGCCGCCGACGTTTACGCTGCTGCAACTGCAGCGCGCCGTCGAGGCCCTAGCCGGACGCCGGCTGCACAAGCAGAACTTTCGCCGCCTGATCGAGCAACAAGGGTTGGTCGAGGAGACCGGCGAGATGCTGAGCGCGACCGGCGGCCGCCCGGCCAAACTTGTTCGCTTCCGCCGTGAGGTCGTGCTCGAGCGGGCGGTGGCCGGAAGCAAGCTGCCGCTCTCGCGCTCGGCTTAGAGCAGTTGCCGCATGGCAGCCCTGCAGTCGGGCTCAGTTGAGCCCACCGCAGGTCTGGTTCCTTCTCTTCAACGGCAAATCACGCAAAGAGAGCGCGGTCGGACCTTGCCGCGGTGGTTTTTCCTACTCGCTCGCAGCCCCGGTGCCACACGATAAATGCGGGCATCGCATCAGGCACCGGTGTATCAACTCGACCTGCCATACTTGACATCGAGACCGCCGTGTTTATCTATTGCAACCAACGAGGCGGAGACGCTTCGTTTTCTCATAACCACAAATGCTCAAAATGAGCATAATGAGGAATGCCATGGGCCCTCTTGCACTCTCTTCGGATTCGCTCGCACGCGCCGCCCAGCTCTATAGTCGCGTGCGGGCCGTGATCCCGCCGGTCGAATGGCCGGGTTTTGCCGGTGATATCGCTGCCATCCTCGACCTGAAGCGGGAGCGTAATGCCGTCATCCTCGCGCACAACTATCAGACGCCGGAGATCTTCCACTGCGTTGCCGACATCGTCGGCGACAGCCTGGCTCTCGCGCGCGAGGCGACGAAGACACAAGCCGACGTGATCGTGCTCGCCGGGGTTCACTTCATGGCCGAGACGGCGAAGCTGCTCAATCCGGACAGGACGGTGCTGATCCCGGATCTGGAGGCCGGGTGCTCACTCGCCGCCTCGATCACAGCCGCCGACGTGCGCCTGCTGCGGGAGCGCTATCCCGGCGTGCCGGTCGTCACCTATGTCAACACGTCGGCGGCCGTGAAGGCGGAATCGGACATCTGCTGTACCTCGGGCAACGCGCGCAAGGTCATCGAATCGTTGGGAGCAGATCGCGTGATCATGCTGCCTGACGAGTACCTGGCGCAGAACCTCGCAGCCGAGACCGGTGTCGAGATCATCGCCTGGGCTGGGCACTGTGAGGTGCACGAGCGCTTCACCGCCGCCGAGATCCGCGAGCTGCGCGATTCCTATCCGGGCGTGGTGGTGCTGGCGCATCCCGAGTGCCCGCCCGAGGTCGTGGCCGAGGCCGACTTCACAGGCTCGACGGCAGCGATGGGCAACTACGTCGCCGACAAGAAGCCAAGGCGGGTGGTGCTGGTAACCGAGTGCTCGATGAGCGACAACGTCGCGGTCCAGCACCCCGATGTCGAGTTCGTGCGCCCGTGCAACCTGTGTCCGCACATGAAGCGGATCACGCTGGCGAACATTCGCCGTGCGCTGGAGACGATGGGGCCGGAGGTGACGATCGAGCCGGGCGTTGCCGACCGCGCCCGGCGAGCCGTCGAGCGCATGCTGGCGATCTGAGAACCTAGCCATGGATCATGTCGCAGACACACTTGCCGGCCGGGCGATCATCGTTGGCGCCGGCCTCGCAGGGCTGCTGACTGCCCTCAATCTGGCGCCCGAGCCCGTTGTCGTGCTCGCCAAGGCGCCACTCGCCTCGGGCGCGGCGAGTGCCTGGGCGCAGGGCGGCATCGCCGCTGCCGTCGGAGCAGACGACGACCCAGCGCGGCACGCGGCCGACACCGTCGCTGCTGGCGCTGGGTTGTGTGACGTTGCGATCGTCGCGCGCATCACTGCGGCTGCCCCCGACGCGGTCGAAGATCTAGCGCGCCGTGGCGTTGCTTTCGACCGCGGCACTGACGGTTCCTTCAAGCTCGGGCTGGAAGCCGCGCACAGCCGCCGCCGCATCGTGCATGCAGGAGGCGACGGCACTGGCCGCGAGATCCTGAGGGCGCTGATCGCATCCGTGCTGAGGACGCCCTCGATCACCGTGCTGGAGCGGGTCGAGGCTCGCCGCTTGATGCTGGCCGACGGCAAGCTTGCGGGCGTCCTGGCGCAGACCACGACTGGCCCGCTGCTGCTGCCGACCTCACGCGTTGTCATTGCGACCGGCGGTATCGGCGGGCTCTATGCGCATACCACCAACCCGCTCGCCGCCGTTGGGCAGGGGCTGGTGCTCGCCGCCCGGGCCGGAGCCGTGCTTACCGACATGGAGTTCGTTCAGTTCCATCCGACTGCGCTCAATGTCGGTCTCGATCCGATGCCGCTGGTGAGCGAGGCCGTGCGCGGGGAGGGTGCCACCCTGATCGACGAAGCTGGAGAGCGGTTCATGGGCCGTTACGGCCGCGGCGAACTCGAGCCACGCGACGTCGTGACGCGCGCCGTGTGGGGGCATATCACAGAGGGGCATCAGGTGTTTCTCGATGCGCGCGGGGCGCTCGGTGTGCATTTTGCCGAGCGGTTTCCCATCATCGCCGCGCACTGCTGTGCGGCCGGCATCGATCCGGCCACCATGCCGATCCCAGTGCGACCGGCGGCGCACTATCACATGGGCGGTATCGCCGTGGACGAGGCCGGCCGCACCACCATCGACGGCGTGTGGGCATGCGGTGAGGCTGCCGCCACGGGCCTGCACGGCGCCAACCGCCTCGCTAGCAACTCGCTGCTCGAGGCTGCCTGCTGTGCACGCTGGGTTTCCGCGACCGTCGCCGGCACGACCGCACGGGGTCGCGTGAGCTTGCGACCCGCCGGCGTGCCGTCGGAGAGGATCGATGCGGGCCCGGTGCGGGAAATCATGTCGCGAAACGTCGGTGTGCTGCGCCACGGCACCGGATTGCACAGAGCGGTCGAAGCGCTGCGCCCCCTCGCATTCGGCAACCATTCCGCAGCCGATCCCGCACTCGTCGGTCTCATGATTGCGACTGCCGCGCTGCTGCGCGAGGAAAGCCGCGGGGGTCATTGCCGCACGGACTTCCCGGGCCCTGCGGACCGAGGCCGCCGGCTGAGGCTTGCTCTGGGTCAGGGTGACATCGCCGCCCACTTCGCGCCGGCCGATTCCACTGCCTTTGCTGTTGGAGCGTGAGAAAATGTCTGTGCCGCCACTGCCCACACTCATAATCGAGCCGCTGGTTCGTGCTGCACTGATCGAGGACCTCGGTCGCGCCGGCGATATCACGACCGATGCGATCGTGCCGGGTGAAGCTCACGCAGAGACGGCCTTGGTCGCGCGGCAGATCGGCGTAGTCGCTGGGCTAGGCCTAGCGTCGCTAGCCTTCAAGCTGGCCGATTCCGCGATTGTGGCGAGCGTGCACCGGCCAGATTGCAGCCACGTTTCACCGGGCGATGTGATCGCCACCGTGTCGGGGCCCGCGAGGGGCATGCTGACCGCCGAGCGTGTGGCGCTCAATTTCCTGTGCCATCTGAGCGGCATCGCCACGGCGACGGCCGCGATCGTAGAGGCGGTGCGGGGAACACGCGCGCGCATCACCTGCACGCGCAAGACCACGCCCGGGCTGCGGGCCATACAAAAGTACGCGGTGCGTGTGGGCGGCGGGGCCAATCACCGCTTTGGTCTCGATGACGCCGTGCTCATCAAGGACAACCACATCGCCGCGGCCGGCGGCATCGAGCCAGCGGTGGAGCGAGTGCGCGGCAGCATCGGTCACCTGGTCAAGGTCGAGGTCGAGGTCGACACGCTGGCCCAACTCGAGGCGGCCCTCGCCGCGGGCGTCGATGCAGTGCTCCTGGACAACATGCAGCCCGAGGAGCTGCATCGGGCCGTTGCCATGGTCAACGGCCGCGCAATCACCGAGGCGTCAGGAGGCATCACACCGGCGACTGCACCGGCCATCGCCGCCACCGGCGTCGACCTGATCTCGATAGGCTGGCTGACCCACAGCGTCACCGCCCTCGACATCGGCCTCGATTATCGCGCCTAGTATCACTCCCGCAATGTTTTCTCGATTGCAGTTTTGACAAGCCCCTCCTTTCAATAAACCTGCTGCGATGCTCGCTGTCGTAACCGCGCGGTGACGATCGTTGGTGCCGAGTTCCGGACCGGCGAGCACTCTGGCCTCTTCAGCTATGCCATTTCCCGCTGTGCCGTCCGATCGCCCAGCGGTGTTTGGCCCTCACGGCGCCCCAGGTGGCCTCGAACCCAAACGGCCGCCCTTGGTGGGACGGTTGATCGACTAGCGAGCGACGTCCTGGGGCTCATGCGAGTGGGACCATAAGGGCGGCAAGCCGCGCCTCGACCGGGAACGCGTCAAGGAGCTGTCGGACAATGGGATCGGGCCGGCGGCGAATGGCCCGCAGTTGGGTCTATAAGCTCCTGGAGGAGGCAGGGCAGCATCGCGGGTGACTGGGCCAAGCCCAGGAGCCGCTTTTTGCGTTGAAACCCGCACGTCGGGTACCATTAGCCGATAGGGCAAGAGCCATGACCACCGCCAAAGCAGGGCAGGATGTGGCCAGAGAGCCTTTGTCGGGGGTCGTGGAGCGCGTCACGTTCCATAGCCCCGAGACAGGCTACTGCGTGCTGCGCGTCAAGGTGCGCGGCCATCGCGATCTCGTAACGGTGCTGGGTTCGGCTGCCGAGGTGCATGCGGGCGAGAGCATTCAGGCCAGTGGGCAATGGCAACAGCACCGCGAGCATGGGCTGCAATTCCGCGCCAGCTTCCTGCAGGCGGTGCCGCCCTCCTCGATCGAGGGTATCCGGCGCTATCTTGGCTCCGGGATGATCAAGGGGATTGGCCCTCACTTTGCCGGCAGGCTGGTCGCAGCGTTCGGCGAGACCGTCTTCGACGTGATCGAACGCACCCCAGAGCGACTGCTCGAGGTGGATGGCATTGGCAAGACGCGTCTCAGCCGCATCACGGCCGGCTGGAGCGAGCAAAAGGCCATTCGCGAGATCATGGTCTTCCTGCAGAGCCATGGTGTCGGCACCTCGCGGTCAGTGCGCATCTACAAGGTGCCGATGCTGTGCCTCTGGTGAAGGCGAACCCCTATCGGCTTGCACGCGACATTCGTGGCATCGGTTTCAAAACTGCCGACGAGCTCGCCCAGAAGCTTGGCATCCCCAAGACCTCCATGCTGCGGGCGCGGGCCGGCATCTCGTACGCCCTGCTGCAGGCCGTCGAGAGCGGGGACTGCGGCCTGCCCGAAGACGATCTGCTGACGCTCGCCGAGCGCCTTCTTGAGATCGGCAGGGACACGCTTGCCGAGGCTTTGACGTTCGAAACCGCCGAGGGGTGTGTCGTCGTCGAACCGGTCGATGGGCGGACGTGCGTATTCTTGCCCTACCTTCGACATGCCGAGGACGCCATCGCTGCGGCCATTCGCAGGCTCCGGGTCGGTCATCCGCCCTGGCCGGCCATCGACCCACAGAAGGCGGTCGACTGGGTGGAGAGGCGGCTCAATGTGGCGCTGGCCCAAGGCCAGAAGGAGGCCGTGGGCCGAGCGCTTGCCTCGAGGATACTGATCGTCACTGGCGGTCCTGGGGTCGGCAAGACCACCATCATCCGCGCCATCCTGGCGATCCTCAGAGCGAAGGGCGTTGAGCCTTTGCTGGCCGCTCCCACGGGTCGGGCGGCCAAACGGCTGTCAGAAAGTACCGGCCTCGAGGCCAAGACCATCCATCGCCTGCTTGAGTTCGATCCCAAGGAGGGCGGGTTCCTGCGCGGGCCGGACCTCGCGCTCGAGTGCGATCTGCTCGTCCTGGACGAGGTGTCGATGGTCGACGTGCCGCTCATGGCCAGCGTCCTCAAGGCCGTGCCGGAGCACGCGGCTCTCCTGGTCGTGGGTGATGTCGACCAGTTGCCCTCTGTTGGGCCTGGCCAGGTGCTGGCCGATCTGATCGGTTGCGGCCAGCTCCCCGTGGCGCGCTTGACCGACATATTCCGGCAAGCCAGCGAGAGCCGCATCGTCGTCAATGCCCATCGCGTCAACCGTGGCGCCATGCCGGAGCTGCAGGCGCCCGACGCAGCGAGCGATTTCTATTTTGTCGAGGCAGCAGATGCCGAGGCGGCGGCGGCCAAGCTCGTGAAGGTGGTCGCGGAACGCATTCCGGCGCGCTTTGGTCTCGATGCCATCCGTGATGTCCAGGTGCTCTGCCCGATGAACCGCGGCGCGGCCGGCGCGCGCGCCTTGAACCTTGCCCTGCAGGCCGCTCTCAACCCGCCCCGCGCCGGCGAGCCAACAGTGGAGCGTTTCGGGTTCACGCGTCGGTGACAAGGTCATGCAGGTCGAGAACAACTACGACCGGGAAACCTTCAACGGCGACTTAGGCTTCATCTCGGGCATCGATGACGAG
>CAWIZC010000031.1:0-96506 GCA_963840445.1 uncultured Alphaproteobacteria bacterium
GGTGCCGAGTATCTTTCCGGTCTTAGCGTACTTTGTAGGCTACCCACGCTTTGGGTTGATGAGCGCGCCGACCCTGCGCACCAACACATAAAATACGGGCGTGAAAAGCAGTCCGAACAAGGTCACGCCGAGCATTCCAAAGAACACCGCTGTCCCCAGCGCTTGACGCATTTCGGCTCCCGCCCCAGTCGCCACCACCAGCGGCACAACGCCGAGAATGAACGCTAGCGACGTCATAAGGATCGGGCGTAGACGCGTTCGCGCGGCCTGTACGGCTGCGTCCAGGCGACTGGCACCCTGCTCCTCGGCCTGTCGCGCAAACTCGACGATCAGGATGGCGTTCTTGGCGGCCAAGCCGATGAGCACGATGAAGCCGATCTGAGTGAGGATGTTGTTATCCATTCCGCGCAGTGACACGCCACTGACCGCCGCCAGCAAGCACATCGGAACAATCAGGATTACGGCGAGCGGAAGCAGCAAGCTCTCGTACTGTGCGGCCAGCAGCAGAAAAACAAACACAACGGCTAGGCTGAATGCGATCGGAGCCGTGTTGCCAGCGATTTTTTCCTGCAGTGCGATTTCGGTCCACTCGAATCCGAAACCCGCGGGTAGGTTCGTCGCGATGATCTTTTCCATGGCCGCAATCGCCTGGCCGGTGGAAAAGCCGGGCAGCGTCGCCCCCTGCACCTCGGCGGCCGGAAACAGATTGTAGCGTGGCACACGGTATGGGCCGGTGATTTCTCGAAAGGTCGCGACCGAACCAAGCGGCACCATGTCGCCCGCGACGGAGCGAGTACGCAGGTTCTCCACATCTCTTAGCGAAAGCCGGAACGGATTGTCCGCCTGCGCGGTCACCCGAAAGGTCCGCCCGAGAATGTTGAAGTCGTTGACGAAGGTCGAACCCATATAGGTTGACAGCGTGTCGAAGAAACGCGTGATCGGCACGCCCAGCATCTCGGCCTTGGTGCGATCGATGTCGGCATAGACCTGCGGGGTCGAGGTGTTGAACAGCGTGAAGACCTGAACAAGGCCAGGGGTCTGGTTGGCGGGGCCCGTGATGGTTCCAACCGCCTGCTCGAGCGCCCGCGCACCGCGTCCGGCGCGGTCCTGAATGTAGAGCTTGAAGCCTCCGCCGGTGCCAATTCCAGGCACCGACGGGGGCGGGATCACCAACACGAAGGCTTGTCGCAGCGCCTGCATCTGCGCGCGCAAATCATTCAAGATGCTGGCCGTGGAAAGGCTTGCCTTCACTCGCTCTTCGAACGGCTGCAAGGTGACGAAGATAACGCCTGCATTGGGGGCGTTGGTGAAGGTGGCGCCGTCGAACCCGGCGAACGCGACCGCGTGGGCGACGCCGGGCCGCTTGAGCAGCGTGTCCGATGCCTGCCGCACGAGTTGATCGGTGCGCTCGAGGCTTGCGCCCGGCGGCAACGAGATCGCGGTAATGAAATAGCCGCGGTCTAGTGGCGGGATAAAACCGGATGGCGTGCGAGCGAATTGGAGATAGGTCAATCCAATAAGCCCGCCATAGATCACCAGCATCAACGCCGATATACGGAGCGTGCGCCGCGTCAGGCCGCCATAGCCTTGAGAAAGCTGCTCGAAGAGCCGATTGAAGCGCGCGAAGAAGAGATCGAGCGGAGCACCCAACGTCTTCCAAAGACCGGATCTCTGTTCGTGGCCGTGGGGCTTGAGCAGAAGCGCGGCGAGCGCCGGCGAGAGTGTCAGCGACACCATGGCTGAGATTATGGTCGACGCGGCAATCGTCAGGGCGAACTGACGGTAGAAGGCGCCCGAAATGCCGGTGATGAACGCGCTGGGGATGAACACAGCGCAGAGCACGAGCGCAATCGCGATCAGCGCCCCACCGACTTCGTCCATGGTCTTGTGCGCTGCTTCTCGCGGGCTCATTCCCTGGCGCAAATAGCGCTCGACGTTCTCCACCACCACGATGGCGTCGTCGACGACGATGCCGATCGCCAACACCAGGCCGAACAACGTCAGATTGTTGAGGGAGAAGCCGAATGCCGTCATCACCAAAAAAGTTCCGATCAATGAGACTGGGATTGCCACGATCGGGATGATCGCTGCGCGCCAAGTCTGCAGGAACAGGATGATGACGATCACGACCAGCACGACGGCTTCGAACAGCGTCTTGATGACCTCGTCGACCGACTGTTGAATGAACTGCGTTGTGTCGTAAGCAACGCGATAGCTCATTCCCTGGGGGAAGCTCTTGGCGAGTTGCTCCATCGTGGCGAGCACGGTAGCGGCAGTGGCGAGCGCATTCGAACCCGGTCGTTGAAAGATCCCGATCGCGGTTGCCACCTTATTGTCGAGATAGGCATTCCTCGTATAGTCCTGCGAGCCAAGCTCAACTCGGGCAATGTCGCCCACGCGGGTCACCCGGCCGTCGTCATCGGTGGCAACCACAATCTCCTTGAACTGTTCAGGGTCCGAGAGCCGGCCCAGCGTCTGGACTGCGATCTCAAACGCGGCCAGCGACGTCGCCGGCGGTTGGTTGATGGAGCCGGCCGCCACCTGGACATTGGCTGCTCGCAACGCCGCCACGACATCACTTGCGGTCAACTTGCGCGCTTGCACCTTGGCCGGATCAAGCCATATTCGCATCGAATAGTCGCGTGCGCCGAACACGATCGTGTCGCCCACACCGTCGATGCGGGTGATGACGTCCTTGACGTTGATCGTCGCGTAGTTCGAGATGTATTGCTGATCCAAGCTCCCGTCCGGAGAAATCAGGTGGATCACAAGCATCAAATCGGGAGAACTCTTGCGCACGGTCACGCCGATGCGCTGGACCTCTTCCGGCAGACGCGGCAGAGCAACCGACACGCGGTTCTGCACCAGGACTTGGGCTAGGTCGATATTGGTGCCAGGCTTGAACACAACACTGATCGAAAGCGCACCATTGCCGGTCGATTGCGACACCACATAGAGCATGTTGTCGACGCCGTTTATCTCCTGCTCGATCGGGGTCGCAACGGTCTGCGCAATCACCTCCGCGGACGCTCCCGCGAAGGTGGCACTAACTACTACCGTCGGCGTCGCAATCTCTGGGTATTCGGCAACCGGCAGGGCGCGAAACGATATAAATCCGAGCAGGGTCACGATGACCGAGATCACCCCAGCAAAAATAGGCCGATCGACAAAGAAATGTGAAAACCGCATGCATGTCGCCTAGTGCTGACGGGATACTACGGGCCGAACGCTGCGCTTAGTTCGCCGTTGTTTTCTGCTCAGTGATCTCGATCTTGCCGTCTTCGGGCTTGACCTTCTGTTCCGGGCGCGCCCGCTGCAGCCCATCGATGATGATCCGGTCAGTCGGGGCGAGCCCAGATCGTATGACGCGCAAGCCGTCGACCATTGGACCCAGTTCGACCTGCTTCACACCGACCGTCCCGTCATCAGCGACGGTCAAGAGGATCCTGCGCGACTGATCGGAGACGATGGCGCCATCAGGCACCAGCAGCGCCGAGTGCTCGCCGCCGAACAGACGAAGGCGCCCAAAGAACCCCGGTGTCAGCAGTCCATCCTTGTTGTCGAATACGGCACGTCCCCGGATGGTGCCGGTTCTTGGGTTGACCACGTTGTCCACGAAGTTCATCCGACCCTGATGCCTATAGTCGGCCTCATCCGCAAGCCGGACCGCCACCGGGTTCTGGACATCGCGCGACGACGGTCTTGCGCCAGTCGCGGAAAGATGCGTGTAGCGCAAGAAGTCTGCCTCACTGGCGTCGAATACGAAGTGAATCGGGTCGATTGAGACGATTACTGTCAGCAACGTCGCGCCCGTCTGTCCCCCCGCGATCAGGTTGCCTGCATCGACGCGCTTGTCGGAAATGCGACCAGTGATGGGTGCCCGCACCTGAGTCCATTCGAGATTGAGTTGGGCCTGTCTCGAGGCCGCCTCGAGCGAAGCAACCTGGGCAGCTGCGTCGCGCTCGGTCGCTCGTCTAGTATCGAATTCTCGCTCGGTGACGGCTTGGCTACGCACAAGTGGGGTCGCGCGTTGCACGTCGAGCGATGCAATATCGAGCTTTGCCTTCGCGCGTTCCACATCGGACTTGGCTTGCTCGACAGCAAATGTATAGGGGCGCGGGTCGATCACGAAGAGGAGGTCGCCCTGTTTGACGACCTGGCCCTCCTTGAAATGAATGGAATCAATGAAGCCGGACACCCTGGCGCGGACCTCGACCGTCTCCACGGCCGTAAAGCGGCCAGTATATTCATCCCACTCGGTAATCGTTTTCTCGAGCGGGCGCGCCACGGTGACGGCAGGTGGAAGCGGCCCTGAGTTGCCGGCGGGCTTGCTGTCGCACCCACCCAGCACATGGGCCATGAGCAGGACAACGAGAACTGCGCGCGCCATAGACATTCCTTACGAGTTGGCTCCGTCAAATCGCATAGGTGTGTGAGGGGTTCACGGAGTGACGCCAAGATGGCAGAGACAAGCCTGACAATCCAGTTGGAAGGCTTAACGAACCTTCCACACGACGGTGGCGAAGTAGGACTGACGTTGTCGCGATTAACGCCGCCGCCGTCTTGATATCAGGCCATACGCCAGCAAGACGCCAATAAGGACGGCTCCGCCAACCGTCAGAATGAGCCAAAATGCGGGACCTGTGTTCATGGCCACTAGTAATTCCCGGTAGCCTATTTCTTGCGCACGGGCGTTTGCCGACCTGTGCGTTCGTCGTTCGCGGGATGCAGTCGCGCACTCTGGCGCAACATCTCTTTGAGATTGGTCGGTCGATGGTGCTTCTTCAGCAGGTCGCGAAAAGCCTCGTCGGCCAGTTCCTGGATCGATTTCACGCTGTCGAGCGAGAGCCGATGCAGAGCCTGCCAGGTCTCACCATCGAATACGATGCGCTTGCCGACCTCGCCTGCTCTCTTTGCCGCCATCAGACCGCTTTCTTGGCCCGTTTCTTCGCCGCGGGCGGCGGTGCCTTCTGCTTCTTGGCTGGCGCCTTTCCACCAGCACCTTCACCGATGCTGCGCTTCAGGGCATCCATCAGGTTGACCACGTTGCTCGGCTTCGCGCTCGCCTTTGCCTGCTTCACGGGCTGACCCGCCTGCTTGGAGCGGATGAGCTCAATCATGGCGTTCTCGTACCGGTCCTCGAACTTGTCCGGCTCAAACTTGCCCGTCATGCGGTCGATGATCTCTTCGGCCAAGCCAACCATTTGTGCCGGCAGTTGCATGTCGGGGATGTCCTCGAACGCGGAATCCTCTCCCCGGATCTCATACGGATAGTGCAGGGTCGTACCCATCAATCCCTTGCCGAAGGGCTCCAGCATCATGATGCGCTCGCGACGGGCCATGACAATCCGAGCGATGCCGACCATCTTTTTCTTTTTCATGGCGTCGCGAATGACGGCGAACGCTTCCTGACCGACTTTGTCCTCCGGAGCGATGTAGTAGGGCGCGTCGCGGTAGCGATCGTCGATCGACTCTTTCGGCACAAAGCTTTCTATGTCGATGGTCTTCGAGCTTTCGATGGCAATGTTGGCGAGTTCGTCGTCTTCAACGATGACGTATTCGTCCTTGCCGACGGCAAAGCCTTTCACCTGCTCGTCGCTTTCCACGACGTCACCGGTGGCGCTGTCGACCATCTGGCGCTTGAGGCGATTGCCGGTTGCACGATTCAAGGTGTTGAAGCGCACTTTTTCGGACGACGACGTGGCGGGATAGATCGCAACGGCGGCGGAAACGAGGGAGAGCTTGATGTAGCCCTTCCAGTTGGAACGGGGTGCCATGGGTAGGACCTGTGACGCGGAACGGACACCAGATATTGATGGCCTAACGCGCCAGGTCAATCCGGGTTGCTCGTCGAGACCCCGCCTGGTTAAGGCGAGCTAACCTCCGCCCAAGACCAAGTAGGTCAGGAACGCGAACGCCAGCGCAGTGGCTACCGCCGCCAGGTAGGGTGGGCGCCGCTTTGGCAAATCCCCAAGCCTCGGCTGGCGGCCAAGCTCGACATAGGCGCGGTCGGACAGCATTCGCCCGCGTTGCGGGATGGTGGGCAATCGCTCGGTAACGGCATGACGCTGCACGGAAGGCTTGAGCCTGGACATGAACATCCCTCGACGTTGACGCGGGCACAAACCTGAGCATCAACGTCGCACTCGGTGCGGTCGGTTCCGCCGCGCCGTGGTGGAACAAGGCTTCAGCCAAGTTGACACGGGAGGGCCTGCCTATATTGTAGAACAAACAAGGAACATCGCGGGAGACTGGCCATGGGGGACGACGCCGAGCTGCCGACGTGTCTGGACGCGTTGTGCGCCCTGGAACGTGCCGTGGAGAAGGAATGGTGGTGGCTCGCCGGAGCGCTGCATGCCGTAGCCGAGGTCAGCGCCGAAGTCCCGCAGACGTCGGTAGGCCGCCTTCGCGAGCTGCAGGCTCAGAAGCTCAATTTGGATCGCAAGCGCGTCGAGATCGCCGCGCGCATCGCCAGCATCATGGGACCGGGGAGCGCGTCAGCATCAGGCCAGCGCTCGCCGGACGGCCCCAACCTCCGCTAGAAGCAGCGTCGAGAGGTCGTCGGATGCGCGAGCCCACCGTGCAGGATCTGATCGCGTCCAAAGCCGTCCTGCAGGTCGTATGCAGACGCTGCAAGCATGGGGCCCTGTTGTTTCCTCGAGAGCTCATCGAAGTGGCCGGTGAGAACAGCACCATCGCCGAGATCAGCAAGCGGCTTCGCTGCTCGAAGTGTAAGAGCGCGCACGTCAGCGTCTACCCGGCCGCACGATGAGCGGAGAGGCCGGGTGTGTGCGTCGCTTCCGAGATCGACATCCCGGACCATGGACGATCGAGCGCACGCCGTCGGGCTTCACGGTCACGTCCGGCAAGACGACGCTGCTCTACATCTACGTCTATACGGAGCCATGGCAGAACGTGGCGACCACCGGCCAGCACAGGCTGACGTGGACGGAGGGGTTGGCGCTCGCCGAGGCCATCGTTACGCTCGGAATGTAGATGAATGCGGAGACGGATACCCATGGGGTCAATGGGACGTCTTCTCTAGAGCAGCGTCGGCGTCATTGGCGAGGAGCCGCCGAGCAGATCTTCCTTGTCGAACCCTTCCTGCACCATGCGCATTTTGTCCGGCGCGTACTCTCGCGCAAGAGCGAACGCTTCGTCGGGCGATCCGGCCAGCCACGATTGGAACTCCTCCTCGCGGGTCAACAGGACCGGCATGCGCTCGTGATTGATTTTGGCCACCAGTGGATTGGGAGTCGTGGTGAGGAAGGAATAGGTCTCGATGTCGACGTTTGGGCCGTCCTTCTTCACCGGCCCCTGGTAGCGCCGCCAGATGCCGGGAAATGCAAAAAGTGGTCGCTCCCCTTCACCTCTCAGCGCGAACCAGTGCCACGTTGCCGGCTTTACATCGCCGTTGGGCTCACAAAACGAGGAAGCTGGCACCAGGCAGCGTCGTTTCTGGAAACTGTCCCGCCAAAAGGGATTGGTTTTGATCTGATCGTCACGGACGTTCGTGACGGGCTTGGGTGCCCTTCCCTTCTCAAGGCGCAAAAACCCCCAGCTCATCAGGACGATCTCGCGCTCACCGTCGTCGGACCGGCGCACCACCGGCGCCACGTGCCGGGGAAAGATGGCGTTGACGGGTTTGAAGGCGGCGCGACGGTTGTGCGAGACGCGGAAGAAGCGTCCGACGTCATCCTCTTTGGGCGTGAGGGAGTAGAGGTTGCACATCCAGGTTGCGATAAATGCGTGACGGTCGAGCGTCAATCGACAGTGACGCGGTCTTTGAGAGGAACTTGAACGCTGCCTTACTCGTTCGCGGGGACAGAACCAAAGCACGGGGAACGACATGCCGACAATTCAAGGAACATGGAGAGTGACCCGCCTCACAAAATTTGGCCAACTCGACAAAAGTATCTATGCGGAGGCAGGGCTGCGAGGCTGAGGCCCTAGGGGCATTGAAAAGCATGCTGCCAGCGACCGAGTACGAAGCGATGGCAGACCAATGTGAGAGAGGCGAGCGCGAGGTTCGGCTGGAGAACGGTTTCGTCCTGACCTGCTTCTCGCCGAAAGAGTGACGAGTATTTGCGCCGCCTCGCCCCAACAGAAAAATGGAGCATCGCCGCTTCCGGCAAGCCTCAGTTTGGCAACCTCTTCCAAAGTTCGGATCTCCAATCCCGACCACCGCTGTGAGGTGCTACCGGAGGACGGTCACGTGTGAGTTGGATGGGCTCAGTCTTGAGTACGCCCGCGCTGCCCTCGGCTTTGGGGCCAGCCAGCGCCATTTGTCCTTCCATCTGTGAAGATGTCAGATTGGGCGCCAGCGCAGTTGTCGTAGACCAACTCGAAGTCGCGAGGATCGCCTTCTTATCCTTTAAGGCCTCGCGCGAAAGGATCGCAGTTGGGATGCAACGGCCATCATCGGTGAGGCCCTGACCCGACGGACATGACGCACCGCAGGTTGTGACGCGTTGACTCTGCACCAATGCCAGAAGGACACCGTCAGGTTGGTGGATCGGCAGCGTGGCGTTGACGCGCTCAAGGAAGGCCTTCATCGCCTGACGGGTCGAGGTCGTCCACACGCCATTGATCTGGCCATCGTAGCAACCCACCCGAGCGAGCTCGCGCTGTAATTGCTGCGCAAGCGAGCCTTGGTCTCCCGGCATCGGGATCGTTTTCTGCTCAAAGTGCGGGACCTTCACGGCCGGTACGATGACGACCTCCGGCGCAAATGTACGCTCGGTGCCCGAAGGAGCCTTAGCACGGGGAGCAACCCGCCACGCCCCAGAACCGGCGGCCAGTAGCGTGCCACCCTCGTTGTCTCCAAGCATAGCACCCCCTTGCTGCGGTGCCCGGTGGCGCTGGTGTGGGCTGCTGCGTGAAGCAAATCCGTAAGCGATTACAGACCCTGCCAAGCCGCACATAACAACGAGTGTGATCGCCTTGCCCATTGCAGGTTCCCTGGCCGCTACACGAGCAAACCAAGAAACGACCACTGGGCGGGCATGGTTCCACTGGGAACGAAATTCAACGACGCTACGTTTTGCCGGCAAGCCAAGCCGCTGGTGACATTCCATGAACTCTCTTGTCACCAATCGAAAAGCGTCCCGATGCGAATCCGAGCCGGGGCGCTTTTTGATGGACGGATCGCAGCCCGTAGAGGCGGAACCGCGGGAGCCGTCGATCTGGCGCCTTGATCAATCGACCGGGGCGGCGTTTTCGTCCGCGAGGCGCTTCGCATCCTCAATCATCTGCGTCAGGTCCACAGCACTTGCCGCCAAGGCGGCATCGGACCGTGCCCCAATGTGGGTGACGATGAGACTGGTCGTCCAGATTGAGATGATGGCGGTGATGACGGCTGTCGTGGCAATCACAATTGCAGTCTGGCGCATCTTCTTTCTCCCGCAAAAGGGTGCCGACCCGTTCGCACCATGCGGATGTTCGCGGTGTGGGTCGTTGGCTTTTGCCACGGGTGCGCTCGGTGTCAGCTTCCGGTTGCACCAATCACTACGAGTGACGGCAAGAATTGGCAGCAATTACGCGTCGATCATTTTGTAGCGGACGGCGTACCGGACCAGGCCGGCCGTCGAATGGATATTCAGCTTGCGAAGGACGGCCGTTCGGTGGGCCTCGATCGTCTTGACGCTGAGATTGAGAATGGATGCGGCCCTCTTGTTGCTGTGGCCTTCCGCAATCAGCTGCAGCACGGAGCGCTCGCGTGCTGTCAGGGGGCCGTCGTCGCGCTCGGTCAGGAACGACTGCCGCAGCATCTCGGAGACCATACCCGAAAAGAACGGCTTGTGCTCCGCGACCGTCTCGACAGCCGTCAAAAGCAGGCGATGAGCATCGGATTTCAGCACATAGCCCAAGGCACCCGCCTTTAGCAGATCATGGATCAGGCTGTTGCTATCGTGCATGGTGAAAATGATCACCTCCGTGCCCGGGCTGAGCTGCCGGATCTGCCGCGTCACGTCAACTCCGTTGAGGAGGGGCAGCGAATAGTCGACGATCGCGACGTCGGGTGCCGTTTTGAGAACCTGCACAACGGCCTGCTTGCCGTCCGCTGCTTCGGCGACAACCTGCCAATCCGGCTGCTCACTCAGCAGAGCGCGTAGACCCGCTCTTACCGCCTCGTGATCATCGGCAATAAGGATCTTTGTTGCTCCGACCCCCGGCCTCTTTGGGGTACCGGCTTGCGCGCGCATCTGAATGCCCGACGCTCCTATCACTGACCATTGGTAGCATGCGGGGTCGGGCGGTAGCTGCGTATCAGGGAAAACCAGCAAAACCGCGTGGTGCTTACCGCAGGGTGCGGCGTGCTGGATACTGGCTGGGCGCATTTGAGGCGATGTAGGGGCAAAAAGCCCCGGCCAAAGCGCCGGAGAGCAAGGGGCTCCAATTCAGACAGTGAACCTTTCCGCCCGAAGGCGCTTGTTAACTCATGCGCAACACCATGACCGTCCCAGCTACGCGCTCATGGCCTTCTGCCAGTCGATCATCACGCTTGTTGCGCGTTGAGGATTGATCGACGGCTCGGGACCCTGCGGCCCGCCAAATAAGAGACCGCCCGCCCCTGGCATTTGCGCTTAGCCGCGCATAGGTGCCGCCATGGAATTCCCCGCACTGCGCGGGCGCTCAATCCTCGTTGTCGAGGATGAACCGCTTATTGGATGGGATATACGAGAGGCGCTTGAAAAAGCAGGCGCTAACGTGACCGCAACGACGACTGTTCGCCACGCGCTCATCTTGATCGACCATGACGGATTGGCGGGCGCGATCATGGATCATGCGCTCTAGGTGACGGCGACAGCACAGAGGTGTGCGTTCGGCTGAAAGCCAGGGGCATCCCATACGTCAGCTACAGCGGCTACGATCCGGTGAAGGGCGCTAGTCTTGATGCCCCGCACGTGAGCAAACCTGCACCCATGGACACCCTGCTGAGCACGTTGGAAGCCTTGCTCCCACGCTTGCCGAGGATCTCGTAGCGCCTCATGAATACGCCCGCTGGCCAGCCTTTGGGGAAGAACAGGCCAGGGGGCGCGCGGCAGCTCCAACGGGGTGCTGCAGGCAATGAGGGTCGTACAGTCCGCCCACTGCTCGCCCAGCATGCCGTGAGCGATTGCTCGCATCAAGGCCTATCGGTTGACGGGGGCCTCGCTGACGTCGCCGATTGGGTGGCCTCGCGTTCAAATTCGTTGTTTGGGTCTCCAGACGCACAAAGGCCGGCTCCCCGATGGTCAGGGATACCGGCCATTTTCAAGAGGCCGATTGGCCTTCTCAGACTACCCCATCCCTTTTGCGGCGATCGGACTTTCAGTCATCATGAAGGTAAAACCGTTCCCGCCGCCGAGGGACAAGACGGCCTTGGCGAGCACCGACGCCGACGCGGGATAATCGCCATACCGATCTCCGCGGTGCGCGATGTAACCTCGGCCAACTCTACGACGTCGGTCCATGACCCTGCAGGGCGGTCCAGGATGCGCCTTTCCAAGGGGCGCACCTCGTCCACCACGAGACTGTGATAGGTAGCGGAATACGCCGCCACGGTAGAGAAATCGCCCTGCGTCTCGTACAGGCGCCGCAGGTCGCGCGGGTCGGGCTCATTGTTGGCCGGCCCTATCGGCGGTAGTCGGGCGGTGGGAGTTTTCGCGGCGTTGGATTTTGGGCAACCCAGTTCACAGCGAGTTCGCGCAATCGCCGCGGATCGCCATCCTTGCGTTTCAATTGCGCGACGAGTTCCCGGGTCTCAGTCAACAAAGGAGCGGGGAGCGGTGCGCCCGAGGTGACGTGCACCAGAAACCAGTCAGCCATCTTTCTGTACTCGATGTCCCAGTTGATACCTCCATTGCGTTCAAGCTCGTCGCTAATCCTGCCTGCAATGCGTACAACTTCGCCTTGAACGGTGTCTGCGGCTCCGCTGGAGGGGACGAGCAAGTCCCAAAGCTCTTGATGCTGGTCTTCCCAGTGCCCGCTCCGTGCGGCAATGGGCGATTTTCCGTCATGCAGCAGGCGACGAGGAACCGGCGGCGTCCCGAACAGCACATATAACTTGTCGAGCGCCGCGCTCGTCGCCCCGACCATATCCGGGTCGAAGCCGCTGCGATGAAATTCGAAATCCGTTCCAATTCGAGCGACAAATCCGTTCATCTCTGGCGTTCGTCGCGCGCCCGCCGCGAGAAGAACCTCCGCCAGTGCCGCCATGTGTTCGATCTGCACGTTACTGCAGCGCTGGAGCGCATACGCAAGTGGCGTTTGACCTTCTCGGTTGCGCGCATCGACGCGCGCACCATGCTGAAGTAATAAACCCGCTGCGACGGCATTGCACGACCCCGCAGCCGCGTGAAGCGGCGTGCCCCGGCCATTTTCTCCGTGGTTTACATCCGCGCCAAGTTCGAGGAGGACCCCGATACGCCCTTTCCAGTGCCGGGCGCGCGAATGCAATGGCGTGTCCCCGTAGGTGTCGCCGGCCGCGAGATCTGCACCATGCGCCACCAGCCACCGAGCCAACTCGTCCGGGCACTGGTGGAACGCAAGTGCGGTTTGTTTGAACACGCCTCCGCGCGCATTGACGTCATAGGTATCGAACAGGAGTTTCAAGTCTTCCAAATCGCGCTTCTCCAGCAGCGCTTCGAGATCGTTTGGCAGTTGCTTCTTCCGTACTTTGGCCACCAAGTCCTCCCACGGGATCGCATTGTTGAGCGTCCCTGTAGTTAATTTCGAGGAAGGCACATAGGCGCGTAAAATGCGGACTTTGGATGGTGGTCAGTGGCCGCTTTGGGTCATCAGTATCGCCGGCGCTGTTATCAACAAAAGGCTTGCCGCGGCAACCAGCAATAGTGGCCGCGGCAGGCTTGCGACAGCTCATGGCTTCGGCTTCGCAGCCGTAGCGTGCTGCCTTGCCTTCTTCGCCGCCTTCGCCGATCCGCGTAGGCGCGCCAGTCTGCGCTCCTTGCGGTTGAGACAGCTCTTTCCCATGCCAGTCACGGCGCCGAAGAACACCGCGTTATCAGACCCCATGGTCACGTCCTTGCCGGTGCGCACGTCCGTGACTGTGAACCTCTGCCGAAGATTACGCACAGGCCCGATAATGGGGCGGCGGAACCCATCCGAGACTTCGAAGCCCGCCACCCATGTCTCGGGGCCAATTGGCGCTAGCGGATCAACGTGCAGCTGATCCCACTTGGGCCAAGGGCTGGACGGCGGGTTCGGGATGGCGAACCGCTGCCTCCGCTCCCATTCGTCGGGCTCTGGCGCCTCAAGGGCCTCGTAAGTATCTGGCCACGTCTGCGTCTCGAAGCGCCGCGCGCTCTCGGCTGCGTAATAGGCGCCCACCTCGACTGCCAGCAGATCCTTAGGACCGAGGTCGTACCATTCAAATTCCATGTGCCCGCGGTTCTTTGGCTTGGTGGCGGTTTCATCCCAGGCCAACGTCTGCACGGCTACACGGCGGCTTCCATCCTCTTTGACCTCCATGTGGATGTAGCGCCCGGTCAGCCAGCTCTTGCTGCGCTTCCAGGCGAGGAGGATCCGGTCATTGCGGTTCACGTATTTTTCGACGCGGAAGATCCGCACACCGCGGTCGTAGGGATCGACCAAGCCGAACACCATCTTGTCGAAAGGCAAGATCTGCTCGCGGGCTATGAACTGCGCTCCGGGAATATTGGGCTTACCTCGCTGGGTCTTCCCATTGACGCGAGGGCCATTGACATGCCGGCCGTTGTCCGTCGCGCGAGCTGTCTTGCGGCTGGCTGACTGAGGATTGCGGAGGGGCAGCGCGCGGGGAGAACTAGCCATGGCGACGGCCTCCCTTGGCAGCAGTGCGATGGGCGCGAAGGCCGCGGCGGACCATGGACCGTAGTTGCTCCATCGCCGGGATTTGCTCGGCGCCGCCGATCATTGCCACGAGCGCGGCAGCCGCCTGGTTCAAGGAAAGGCGTTGGGTCGGCTCGTTGCTGGGCCCTGCTGTTGAGGGTACGAGTCTTTCAGCCTTGGCCATTGGTGCATCTCCATGGTTGAGGTCAGGCCCTGGCTGGTGTTCCAGCACCAGCCAGGGCCGCTATCGCGGGCGCTAAGCGGCCCGCAGTCGCCGCCGGTCAGGGGAGGCCGGCAGGCTTTCAGTGGCAGACAGCGCAGCGCGCTCCGCCTCAAGAGCGCTCACCAGATTTCGGTGAAGGGCCAAGTCGTAGGCCCAGTGTCTGGCGAGGGCCTGTGCGCGCATCGCGCGGCACTTGCGCTCTAGCCATTCGACGCGGTCAGCGGGATCGCTTGGGGAACTGCCAAAGCGCTGCTCGACCATGGATTGGTATGGAGACGGGGACCAAATCGAACTCAACATGGGCACCTCTCACGCTGGACAATGATCGCCGCTGCACTTATATTGTCATATCGAAAAACGATACGCAAGTCGATACTTGCGATATCGAGCTTGCGAAGAATGATGGCCCCTCCTACGCAGCCGGATATGATCTCACCGGCTCAATTACGTGCGGCGCGTGCCCTGCTCGATTGGACGCGAGATGACCTCGCCGACAAGTCAGGCGTGGCTGCGGTGACGGCGATCGGTTTTGAGCATGGCCGGACCGACCCGAAAATTTCCACCCTGTATAAATGGCGACGAGCGCTTGAAGCCGCTGGTGTCGCGTTCATAGACGAGACGGAGACCGACGGTCCGGGCGTGCGCCTGAAGAAGACACGGGTGAAGCGGTAAGATTGCGAGTAGCAACGACGGCCGATCGATTTGAAGCTAACGGGGTGGACGCCGTCGGAATACGTACTCGCCGTTAAGAGCGTCGCTCACTTGTGGGATCTGAGCGTTGGATGTCACCAACACGACGTCGGCGCGCACCCGCACGAAGAGATGTCTCAGCTCCAGGCCTGGCGTCGGCAGGTGCTTCACCAACGCGTGCGTAAAGGGGCTATTGCGTCCGGCCCCGTCGGTGGCGACATCGCCGGGCAGTGTAGAAAAGGCGACCAGCATTCCGCCCCCGGCCCATGTGGTGGTGATTGTCACGGGGCTTAACCCGCGCTTGACCAGCATTGAGCGGGTGTCACGCCACTGTGTACCTGCCGCCTGCTCGACGGCTAGATTGTTGCGGCACGCATCGATGATGAGAATGCGGAAGCCCCGTTCCGCCCGGAGACTGGCCATCATCCAGTCCAAGCTGACGTGGCTGGTTATGCTACTGTCGTCGGTAATTGGCGCGTCGACGGGAGCAAGATAATTGCTGCCGCCGAACTGGAATCCGTGGCCGGCAAAGAAGACAACTACCGTTTCGACATCCTGCGCGGCGTGCGCAAAGTTGGTAAGCACGTCCTTCATCTCGACGTGACCGAGATCGAGCCGGAGCCAAACAGCAAAGCCAAGCTGCTCAAGTGCTTTGGCGACGTCGGTGGCGTCGTTGCTGGGATTGGTCAGCGCTCCGAGCGAGGGTAGATAAGCCGCGTTGCCAATTACGAGAGCTATGCGATCGATCCGTTGAGGGGTATCAACCATCTCCGGCTTGACACTGGACGGTGTCGACTTCTGCAGAGCAGCCTGCCTCTCAGCTGCTTTCCTGTCAGCAATCGCTTTTTGCTCAAGCGCAGCTTGCTTCTGCGCCGCCTCCTTCCTCTCAGCGTTGGCTTGCTTCTCCAGGGCAGCCTGTTTCTCTCGTGCTAGCTGTTTTTCGAGGGCTGCCTGCTTCTCTTGCGCCGCCTTCTCAATCTCGGCTTGTTTGTTGCGCCGGGCATCATCCTCGATTGCCGCACGCTTCTCCAGCAGAGCCTGAAGAAGCTCGCGAACCGCATCTTGGACGGCCTTGCTGCGTTGATCCTCTGCTGGTGCCGCCAAAGCTGCTTCATAATCAGCTTTTGCACGTCCGAGGTCCTCCTTCCCGGACCATGCTCGACCCCGTGCCGCAAGGGCCAGGATATCCCGTGGACTCTGACGGACGACTGCCGTGTAATCGGCAATCGCGCGATTGTAGTCCTCCTTCTGCAAGTAGACGGTGCCGCGGTTGAAAAGTGCGTCCGCAAGCTTGGGATCGAGCGCGATGGCCTTATTGAAATCCGCCATGGCCTGATCGAACTCAGCTCGGTCACGGTGAGCGCCGCCGCGGTTGTTGTAGGCGCGGGCGTTCCTCGGATCGATGCGCAGGGCCTGGGCAAAATCGTCAATAGCGCGATCATAGGCTCCGACCATCGCCCACGAGACGCCTCGATTTATGAATGCGAAGGGCAGTTTAGCATCCAGACGGATTGCGGCGGTAAAGTCGTCAATGGCGCGATAGTGATCGGTGCTGTTTCCGATCGATTGGTGCGCGCCGCCACGATTGTTGTAGTGCAAGTAGAGCGCATCGCCCTTGGCGCTGCCTGACTCGATCAGTCGAGTACATGCTGCAACCGCATCATCTCCCTTCCTCCCACTGCAAGTATTTGCATCGTCCGCCAGGGCGACGGACGGAACCTGCGCGAACATCAGAGCCACCGCCGCAACGAGCAGTGCTACGACGGGCGGAGCTCGCGGCGATTTCGCGCCACCAGCGACCTCGCCAGGCTTGGGCACGGCAAACCTAAAGGGGCGTCGGCTTGTCGATATGCGCCCAGATTGGCCTGCCACCCTTCCATTTGATGCTGATGCCTGAGCGGGCCGTTTGACCAGCATCGGTTGTGCGGGTCCCGTCGCACCGTGTTGTGTTCGGCGGTGTGTTTACACACGAATAGCGGCCGGTAGCGCTGAATGTTCCACTAGGAAGTTTGGTCGTATACCTGAGCGTCAGTGAGTTTCCCGTGAAAGTACCTCTCAAGTTGCTCGCCAGTCCGCCTGATGGAAACGATCCTGAGTATCTGGTCGGAATGTCAGTAGTAGCCGCTAACACAGCGCCCGGGATCAATCCAACCGCTATAACAACTCCGAGACGGCAATGCATATGTGTCTCCCCAGCAAAGTAATACAGCCACGAGACTATCTGCGACGAGCTTGGCGCGCCAGGAGGATTCAGCTCCGCAAGGCCGAAACCAAATCACCTTGGCGCTCGCGGCAAGCGTCGGAGCAATCAATTCATGAGATAGGAGCGGCCCAACCCCTTGGCGCGAGCTTGCTGGCGGGGGCATTGAGGAAAGAGGTATTTCATGAGGTCGCGACTACCCGTGCCCCTGAGCGTAGATCTCTCGCGCGCGCCGCAGGACCAGCTCCTCAGTCAGCGCGAAGAGTTTGGGACCGTCGCCCTTGGCATCCTCCTCACCGCTGACGTAGGCGTGGTCGCAGGCCGAGCACAAAAGCGCCGCCGCCAGTTCGACCCGCGTCACGACTTTCATGCCGCGCGCCTCGATGGGAGCTATTACAGATACGCACTCCCGTACCTGGTCGTAGTCTTGCTGGGTGAAGGGCGAAATCAGCAGCTCGGTGATCTGGGTGTTCCAGCCCTTGGGTTTATCCGGCCGTGCCGAGGCCGCCTGGATGGCGCGATACTCGTCTACGGCATCGTTCCATTCCTTGATGCTCTCCGGCGGCCAAAGGCTCTTGTCCTCGGCAAGGCCCAGGAGGCCTGTCTTCCGGTAGGCATAGGAGAACTCTGGCGGCAAATCGGCCTTGTGCATGGCCGCCAGGATCGCGGCCTCCATGTCCGACTCGTCCTCCGCAGGTCGCTCACGGCGCCGACGGCGGTTCTTTCTCGATTTGTGCGGGCGCCTTGCCATGTGCATCCCCCTCAGGCCGCTCGCCTACCCATCATGCGCCGGACGTAGCGCCCCAACCCGGACACCTTTGGGAAATTCACAGCCGCTGAATCGTGCTGGACGACAGCTCCTGGCACCTTGCCCCTCTCATCGGGGTTCACGCAGTAGATCAACGGCAGCGGTACGAATGTGGTGCCGATCAATTCAGCCATCGCCACCAGCTGCGACGACTGGTCGATCTCACCGAAGGGAGCGCGCTCAGATTCGCGCTTCCAATACTGGACGAACTGGCGGGCTTCCGGGGTAGGGCGGAATACCATGGTGCCCGACTGGGCACGGAAGCGAGCCCCCTTGTGATGCCGGCGGAACTTCGAGTGCATGCGGAACGCCACATCGCCACGGATATCGGCGAGTGGCGACAGGTCCCCATGCACGATGCAGTCGACGTCGAGCCAGACGATCACCTCATCCGGATGCCGGTCCATCGCCGCCAGGATGTGGGCGGCCTTGGCCATGGTGTTGGTTTCCCACATCTGCCCAGCCTTCTCGGCGAGCACGAAGTCATGCGCCTGGCCGAGCCGGTCCAGGCTTGCCACCAGCGGGATCAGCCAGCGCCGGTAATCCTCCGTGTAGAAGCCGCACGCGATTACGCTGCCCATGGGTCGGTCTCCTGATTGTCGCGGGAACAGTTCGACGCACGCCCCTCCGAGGGGGTGCAAACACCGATGCGGCGAAGGTCTGCGAGAGGCTGCCGGCGAGTTCAGATGAGAGGCGCAGGAGCTCGTCCGCGGCGGCGCGAGTTGCGGCCGGTCGCGAGGTCGGCCGAACCTGGATCTGGGCGCCTGCGAGCTTCTTTGGGGCAGGGACGCGAGAGCCGTCAGCGATCGTCGAAAGAAATGAAACGTCCGCGGAACGCCGCGTGTCAGCTGCGTGCCATCTGACTTTCAGGTTCCTGCACCGTTCTGCACTTTGGGTGCGATCGGGTACTCGGCCGAAGCCGCGGGAAGCCTTGTAAATCGGGGATTTTGATGGTGCTGCCGGACAGGATTGAACTGTCGACCTCTCCCTTACCAAGGGAGTGCTCTACCACTGAGCTACGGCAGCTAGCGCCGCGGGAGGCCACAATTGGCTGGCCGGCCGCGCGTGAGGTGGCCGGGATATGCCATAGGCGGGCGAGGGCGGCAAGTTGGCCCTCGTGGGGACTATATCGGCGCCGGTGCAACGCGCAAGCCTTGTGCCGCGCCGGCGACGCACGTAATCTCGGCAAGAATGGCGGTCTAGGCTGCACAGCCCATCCCAGGACGGCAACATCGATGTCGAATGGGGGCAAGTCCGAACCAAAACCCCGCACCCAGGCCGAAATCCGGCGGGAGCGGCTGGCTGCCGAACTGCGCTCCAACCTGCACAAGCGCAAGCAGCAGGCTCGCGGCCGTGTTGCTGCCGCACGTCAGGTGGACAAACAGAACAGTAGCGATTAGCGGGCAGTCTAGGGTGGTTGCCTGCCGCGTCGCGCCCGGGGCAACCGGGCCACACAAAGTCACGAGGGATCTCAACGCATGGACCGTATCACCGTCACCGGCGGCAAGCCGCTCAAGGGCCAGATCCCCATCTCCGGCGCCAAGAACGCCGCCCTGCCCCTGATGATCGCCAGCCTGCTGACCGCCGACCGGCTGACCCTCAAGAACGTGCCGAACCTCGCCGACGTCAATCTGCTGGCGCGCATCCTGCGCAATCACGGCCTCGACCACACCATCGACGGCAAGCGCGCCGATCCATCACCGCACATGGGCGAGACCTTCCATCTGTCCGCCCGCGACATCGTCGACACCACCGCGCCCTACGAGCTCGTCAGCCGCATGCGCGCGAGCTTCTGGGTGCTGGGCCCGCTACTCGCCCGCTGCGGCAGCGCGCGCGTCTCGCTGCCGGGCGGCTGCGCCATCGGCACGCGCCCGGTCGACCTGCACCTGATGGGGCTGAAGGAGCTCGGCGCCGAGATCGACATCGACGGCGGCTACGTCGTCGCCAAGGCACCGAACGGCCTCAAGGGGGGACGCGTCACCTTCCCCAAGGTCTCGGTCGGCGCCACCCACAACGTGCTGATGGCGGCCTCGCTCGCCAAGGGCGAGACGGTGATCGAGAACGCCGCACGCGAACCCGAGATCGGTGACGTCGCCGAATGCCTCGTCAAAATGGGCGCCAAGATCGAGGGCATCGGCACCTCGACCCTGCACATCCAGGGCGCGAGCCGGCTGGAAGGCGCCACCCACACCGTGCTGCCGGACCGCATCGAGACCGGCACGTACGCGTTCGCCGTAGCGGCGGCCGGCGGCGATGTCGAACTGGTCGGTGCGCGCGGCGCGCTGCTGGAATCGGCCTTGGCCGCACTCAAGCAGACCGGTGCCCAGGTCACCGACACACCGACCGGCATCCGCATCACCCGCAACGGCACCGGCATCGCCCCCGTCACCATCGAGACGCAACCCTTCCCGGGCTTTCCCACCGACCTGCAGGCCCAGCTGATGGCACTGATGACCAAGGCCGGCGGCACCAGCGTGATCCGCGAGACCATCTTCGAGAACCGCTTCATGCACGTGCAGGAGCTGGCCCGCCTCGGCGCCGACATCAAGCTGCAGGGCGACACCGCCACCGTGAAGGGCGTCAAGCAGCTGCGCGGCGCCCAGGTGATGGCCACCGACTTGCGCGCATCGGTGTCGCTGGTGATCGCCGGGCTGATGGCCGAGGGCACCACCACCATCAACCGCGTCTATCACCTCGACCGCGGCTTCGAGCGGCTGGAGCAGAAGCTGTCGCGCTGCGGCGCCGAGGTTGAGCGCATCGTCAGCGGCTGATTTGGTCGCTGTCATGGTCGGGTTTGCCCGCACTCGGACCCGATCCGCGTGGCCCGACCATCCATCTATCACCTGGCTCCTGAGCGTAGGAATGGCTGGGTCCTCGGGACAAGCCGAGGATGACGATTGGCTTGGACGATCCAAGCATTTCCAGCCTTGGCGGCGGGGCTTCAGTGTCTACACTGGGCGCAACCACAATCGCCGAGGAAAGCGCCGATGAAACTCAAGCTGCACCACATCAACTTCACCTCCACCAACGTCGAGGCGATGGACGAGTTCTACCGCAACGTGCTCGACTTGGAGCCCGAGCCCGGCATAGGACAGGGCCGCGTCACCAGCCAGGGCTATCCCGGCAAGGTCGCCTTCGTCACCGACGGCACCACGCAGCTGCACCTCGCCGAGAAGGACCTGGGCGTCAACTTCCGCACCGGCCAGGCCATCAATCCCGTCGAGCGCGGCCACATCGCCTTCCGCACCGACGACATTGAAGGGTTCAAGAAGCGCCTGAAGGAGAAGGGCATTCCCTTCTCCGATTTCGGCACCTGGGCAATGAACGGCTGGCATCAAATCTTCTTCTACGACCCCGACGGCAACATCATCGAGGTGCACCAGGTGCAGAGCTGAGAAGCGCGCTCGTTGCGTCGCTGTAAAATTCCCAAGTCACTCTAACGCGTTAGCGCCGGCTGCTGCAAACGCGCGGAACTCTTCAGACGCCGGTTTGTTGATGCACGGGCGGACGATCCTGAAACGGGTTCGCCCGCTCGCCATTCCGGTACCCGCGTCGGGAGCGAAACCACTTGGGAGTGAAGATGAAGACAGTGCTCAAAACCTTGGCTGCCGCGAGCTTGCTGGCCGCGGCCGCTTCGTACGCCTACGCAGCGCCTGCCAACGTTGCAGGTGCGGGACAGGATGTGGACAACGGCGTCGTGCAGGTGCACGGCAACCACCGCTCATGTGAGCGCGGACCGGGTGGATGGCACCGGCACAATCGCCTCGGCGAGCGCCGTCCCTGCCGCGAATGGCGTGGCCAGGGTCGCCGTCCCGACTCCTGCGTGAAGTTCGGCCCCGCCTGGTTTTGCGACTACTGACATTTTGCGGAGGCTTGGGGCCAAACCCCCAAGCCTCCAGCTTCTGCCGCCGCAACAGCTTTTGTCGCTCCAGCAGATTTCTTTGAGCTCGACCCGTCTCTTCTTGACTTGTGCACTGCAACATGCCATATAGCCGCCATCGTCAATCGGCGATTCCCGGTGCTCCAGCCGCGTGAAGGGACTTGTAGGGGTTCACACCCACGTTCGTCCCTCCTGTTGAGCGCCTTCAGATCTTCCCACACGACAGCCCAGGCCACGCGGGGCGTCCACTCTGACCCGCCGCTCGCGTCATGCGTGCCGATCCGGCTTTGCCGGCGCACCCTGGCGAGTGTGGTTTGCATTGAAAGAAAGAACGAACAACTTGAAGACCTTCTCTGACTTCAACCTGAATCCGGCCATTCTCAAGACCCTTGAGCAGGAGGGCTACGCCACGCCGACGCCGATCCAGCTCCAGGCCATCCCGAGCGTGCTGGAGGGCCGCGACCTGCAGGGCATCGCCCAGACCGGCACGGGCAAGACGGCCGCCTTCGCGCTGCCGATCCTGCACCGCCTCGCCGCCAACAAGCGCGAGCCGATGCGGCGCGGCTGCCGCGTGCTCGTGCTGAGCCCCACGCGTGAGCTCTGCAGCCAGATCTGCGACAGCTTCCGCACGTACGGACGCAATCTCGGCATCAGGGTCGCCGCCGTCTATGGCGGCGTCGGCCACCGCCCGCAGATCGAGATGCTGGCGCGCGGCGTCGATGTGCTGGTCGCCACACCCGGCCGCCTGCTCGACCACCTGGATAGTCGCCACGTGGCGCTCGAAGGCGTCGAGACGCTGGTGCTCGATGAGGCCGACCAGATGCTCGACATGGGCTTCATCCAGCCGATCCGGCGCATCATCTCGAAGATCTCCATGAAGCGGCAGACGCTGTTCTTCTCGGCCACCATGCCCAAGGAGATCGGCAGGCTCGCCGCCGAGATGCTACAGAACCCCGTAAAGGTCGCGGTGACTCCGGCCGCTACCACCGTCGAGCGCGTCCGCCAGCACGTCTATCTGGTCGACGCCAAGGCCAAGCGGTCGCTGCTGATCGAGCTGTTCGCCAATCCCGAACTGACCCGCACCATCGTCTTCACGCGCACCAAGCGCGGCGCCGACAAGGTTGCGCGCCATCTCGAGGATGCCGGCATCAGCAATGCCGCCATCCACGGCAACAAGAGCCAGGGTCAGCGCCAGGCAGCGCTGGCGGCCTTCAAGGCCTCGCGCATCCGCGCGCTGGTTGCGACGGACGTGGCGGCGCGCGGCATCGACATCGAGCTCGTCACCCACGTCGTCAACTTCGAGCTGCCGAACGTGCCCGAGAGCTATGTGCACCGCATCGGCCGCACGGCGCGGGCCGGCGCCGAAGGCGTGGCCATCTCGCTCTGCGATGCCGAGGAGCGCGAGTTCCTGCGCGACATCGAGCATCTGACGCGGCAGTCGATCCCGGCCACCGACCGGCGCCGTGACCCGACGCTGCCGCTCACCGAGGCTCTCCCGGGCAACCGCAAGCCGCAGCGCGGCAGCCAAGGCGAAGGCCGGGGCAAACCGCGTGGCGGGCGCAACCAACGCTCCGAGCACCGCGGACACCGCCAGGACAGGCATGGCAGTGATCGGCATGCCAGTGATCGCCGCCCTGAGCGGGAGGGCGCACGCAATGCGTCCAAGCCGTCGCCGGCGCCGCGGCAGCCCTATGCCAACCAGGTTGCCAACGGGGCATCGTTGTCCAACGTCGCCTTCCTCGCCGCACCAGGCCGCTCGGGCCATGCAACTCAGCGCAGCGACGGCCGGCAGGGCCAGTCCCGGCGGGAGGGCCAGGGAGGTGGGCCACGAGGTGGCCAAAGAGACGGCAAGGGCGGCGGAAAACGCTACTCCTCTCAAGGCGGCGGCTACCGCGCCCGCTAGAGCGGGATCGCTTCCCTGACCGGAGCCGACAGGCTCAATCAGGAACGATCTTGCTCCAAGACCGAAACAGCCTCTTAAGCGGCCGGGCCGGTCCATATTGTGGCCGGCCCGCGCCTTCGCTATCACTCGGACAGGCTGGCCGCCGCAGTGGGCCGCTGCAGTGGGATTGTCGAGCGTCATGTCCGAATTGAAGCTGATCGCACTCGATGCCGAGGACCTGTCGGTGCTCTCGGCCAATCTGCAGGACGCCGTCCTGCGCATCGCCGATATCGCCTACCTGCCGCGCGAGAAGCGCTTCGCCGCCATCGCCAACCGCTTCGACTGGGCGACGGCAACTGACGACAAGGGCACCTATGCGCGCCGCCGCTCGGCCATGCGCTTCGAGCGGGTGCTGGGCGCCCAGCTGCATGGCATCGACCTCGGCAACAAGAGCGCTGTGCTGGCTCTTCTGGCAATCAGCTTCGAGCCCACCGTGGCACCGGAGGGGCATGTTACGCTGCATTTCGCCGACGGTGCCGCCATCCGGCTGCATGTCGAGTGCATCGAGGCCGAGCTGAAGGATCTGGGGCCAGTCTGGCAGGCAAAATCCAAGCCGCACCATCCCGACGACGGTCCCGTCAAAGCCTAGTGTCCCGATTGCGAAGTTCGCCTGCGCTCGGCGCTGGGTTCCGGAGCGAACTTCGCAATCATGGGGGACACTAGAATCATAGGTTTGCTAGTGTGATTCAGATCGAGAAATTCGCTCACTACCCGGACCGCGAGCTCAGGCGAATTTCTCGATCATCACACTAGGATACTGCGACCAGGGAGGCGGCCAAGGCCAGCCGATGCCCCAGCGATTGAACACCAGCGAGCCCGGCTTCGAGACCGCGTTCGGGGCCTTCCTCGCCGCCAAGCGCGAGACCTCGCAAGATGTCGACGACGCGGTGCGGAGCATTATCGCCGACGTACGCGCCCGCGGCGACGCGGCGCTGCTCGAGCTGACACAGCGTTTCGACCGGCTCGACCTAGCCAAGGCGGGCATGCGCGTCACCGCCGCCGAGATCGCCGCCGCCGTCGCTGCCTGCGACCGCGAGACGATGGCTGCGCTCGAGCTGGCGCACGCGCGCATCGACAGCCACCACCGCCGCCAGCGGCCGAGCGATGACCGCTACCGCGATGCGTTGGGCGCGGAGCTTGGCTCGCGCTGGACCGCCATCGAGTCGGTTGGCCTCTACGTTCCCGGCGGACTTGCCAGCTATCCGAGCTCGGTGCTCATGAACGCCGTACCCGCCAGGGTCGCCGGTGTGCCGCGCGTCGCCATGGTGGTGCCATCGCCCGCAGGCGAGATGAACCCGCTGGTGCTGGCTGCGGCGCATCTGGCCGGCGTCGGCGAGATCTATCGCATCGGCGGTGCGCAGGCGGTCGCGGCCCTTGCGTTCGGCACCGCGAGTATCCAGCCGGTGGTCAAGATCGTCGGCCCGGGCAACGCCTATGTCGCCGCCGCCAAGCGCCAAGTGTACGGCACGGTCGGCATCGATTCGATCGCCGGACCGTCGGAGGTGCTGGTCATTGCCGATCAGCACAACGATCCCGAATGGCTGGCCGCCGACCTGCTGGCCCAAGCCGAGCACGACACCGCCGCACAGGCCATCCTGATCACCAACCACGCTGGCTTGGCCGCCGCCGTCGAAGCCGCCGTCGAACGCCAGCTCAAGGCGCTGCCGCGCGGCAATATCGCCGGCGAAAGCTGGGCGACGTTTGGGGCCGTCATCCTGGTGGGCTCGCTCGACGAGGCGCCGGCGCTCGCCGACCGCATCGCCGCCGAGCATGTGGAAATCGCCACGCGCGAACCGGAGGCGCTGGCCGACAAGATCCGCAATGCCGGGGCTATCTTTCTCGGCGCGCACACGCCCGAGGTGATCGGCGACTACGTAGCCGGCTCCAACCACGTGCTGCCGACCGCACGCAGCGCGCGCTTCTCCTCAGGCCTCAGCGTGCTCGACTTCATGAAGCGCACCTCAATCCTGAAACTCGACGCCGGCGCGCTGGCCAGTCTCGCGCCAGCGGCCATGACGCTCGCGCGGGCGGAGGGTCTCGACGCGCATCGCCGCTCCGTCGCCATTCGCCTCGCACCGCGCGACGGCGGCAAGACGTGAGGGCCGCCATGTTCGATCCCCCCGTCGACCCCAACTCGAAGTCCCGCCTCACCGCCATCAAGCTCGATGAGGCATCCATCAAACGCGGCAATCCCAACATCGAGCACGAGCGCGAGGTGGCGATCTTCGACATCATCGAGAGCAACCGCTTCGAGCTGGAGGGCCGCGATGATGGCCCCTACACGCTGGTCCTTTCCATCGTCGAGGATCGGCTGGTGTTTGCCGTCACCCAGGACGCCGACGCCGCCGATACCTTCACCTTCGTCCTGTCGTTCACGCCCCTGCGCCGCATCCTCAAGGACTACTTCACGGTGTGCGAGACCTACTACCAGGCCATCCGCACCGCACCGCCCTCGCGCATCCAGGCCATCGACATGGGCCGGCGCGCATTGCACGACGAGGGCAGCAAGGTGCTCGTCGAGAGGCTGAAGGGCAAGATCACGGTCGACAACGACACGGCCAGACGCCTGTTCACCCTGATCTGCGCTCTGCACTGGAAAGGTTGAGTCGTGCCGGGCGCGGGGGGCCACGACCTGCCGGGAGCGGTGCTCTTCGCCTGTACCATGAATTCCGTACGCTCGCCGATGGCCGCCGCAATCCTGCGCCACCTGGCCGGCCGGCGTATCTATGTCGAGTCGGCCGGCGTACGGGCCGGCGGCGCCGACGCCTTCGCGCAGGCCGCCATGGACGAGATCGGCATCGACATCACGCAACACACGCCCCGCACGCTGCGCGACCTGCACGACACTTCTTTCGACCTGATCATTACGTTGTCGCCGGAAGCACATCACCAGGCGCTGGAGCTGACGCGCACCATGGCGGTCGAGGTGGAATATTGGCCGACCTTCGACGCCACCATGATGGTCGGCCAGGGCAGCCGCGAACAGATCATGCACGCCTACCGCAGCGTGCGGGACCAGCTGTTCAAGCGCATCAAGCAGCGCTTCGGCCTGGAGGGTGGGCCCACGGTGTGAGCGAAAATCAGCAGTTGGCTTTTGCCAATGCTGCGACGCCCAGGGCAGGCTTGAAGTTAAACTTGGCTCTGCCCTATAAAAGCGTGCTGCCTGCCGAGCAGGTCATTGCTTGAGTAGATCGCGTTGCTCACAGGGGGACAGCAGATGATTTACCGAGTGCTTTTTTCTTTGCTCGTTTTTCTTGTCGGTGTCCTAGGGGCCTCGCTGATCAACTACAGCTTGGCGGAATCGCAGCAGACCGCCCGCGCGGTTTATCTCGACCAGGGCTGGACGTCGGCTCAGCGAAAGGCGTGGTACACCACGTCACAAGGCTCGCGCCTGCTGCAGGCGTCGTGGATGCGCGCGCTCGAGGTAGAGGCCAGCGACACGAAATTTCTCTCGCCCGGAAATATGTCGCGGCTTGGCTACCTGCCAGGTGCCAAACCCTCGGACCTGCCCGTCGGCTTCGCCGTCGATTCTTCGTCCGAAGGTGCATTCGACACACCGGCGCTGGGCATGACCTGCGCGGCCTGCCACACGGCCGAACTCAGATTGAAGGGCAAGGCTGTTCGCATCGACGGCGCGCCAACGCTCGCCAACTACGAAGCATTCATGGCGGAGTTTCTCTCCAGCCTGAAAGCGACGCACGACAAGGACGACAAGTTTGCCAGGTTCGCGGCGGCGGTGCTCGGCGCGCAGAATACCAAGGGTGCACGCGCGACATTGAAGTCCGAACTCGAAGCGCGCATTGCCTGGTATGAGAAGTTGGCCAAGTTCAACCACTCGGGAACGGCTTACGGCCACGGCCGTCTCGATGCGCAAGGGCACATCCTGAACAAGATCGCCCTCGTGACCGGGGCGGATCAGTCCATCCTTCAGCCACCGGATGCGCCTGTCAGCTACCCGTTCATCTGGAACGCGCATCAGCATGACCGCATTCAATGGAACGGCATGCTTACGCAGATGGGCCTCCAGAGCATCAATGTGCACGGCAAGGCGGGAGACCTCGGCGCACTCGTCAGGAACGTGGGCGAGGTACTTGGGGTGTTCGCCGAGATCGATGTCGAAAAGGCCGACTGGGAGCGCGGATTCAAGTCGAGCGTGCGGGTCGACAACCTCATCCGCCTGGAAGGGCTCCTGACAGAGCTGCAGGCGCCAAAGTGGCCTGAAGAGCTGCTGGGGCCGATCAAGGGTAACGTGAAGCGCGGTGCCGATCTGTTCAATACCCGCAAGCTCAAGAACTACGCGAGCAACAGCGACGCCACGGCGACATGCTCGCAATGCCATCAGGCCCTGCAATCGGACGACACGACCTCGCCGGTCCACGCCTACATGCAGCCCGTCATGGAGGCAGGCACGGATATGTGGGCTGCCTGCAACGTGGTCCTGCACAAGGCAGGCTCGGGCAATATGGAGGGACGGGGCGAAACCGGGCTTTACGGTCCGGCAGCCGGGCAGGCGATCCAAGCCGCCGACGCGACCGTCAAGTTGCTGAGGAACGCGATTATCGGGTCCATCGTCTACAAGTATGACGGCATCCCTGACACTGTGTGGCGGGACTGGGTTTTGCGCAGCCGGCCGCCTATGGAGGAGTTGGCTACCGGAACTTTGCCCGGCGCCAAGAGCGGCCCCCAGGAACCGCCAACCGATCCAAGGCAGATGCGCGCGCTGGGATGTGGCCTTGCCAGCATCAATCCTCAGGTCCGCTACCTGATGCGCTATAAGGCCCGCCCCCTGAACGGCATATGGGCCACGGCTCCTTACCTGCACAACGGATCGGTCCTGACCCTGTACGATATGCTGCTTCCGGCCAAGCAGCGCGACGGACTGCAGATCGGCACCACCAAAGCCGGCGGGGCACCCAGGCTGAGGCGTGACACGTTCTACGTCGGCAGTCGCGATTTTGACGACGTGGAGGTGGGGCTTCGCTCCGCGCCTGGAGAAGGCCGCACGGAATTCCGCGTCCGCAATGCCGACGGCACCGAGATCTATGGCAACTCGAACGCCGGCCACGAATGGGGGGCTGCCGAGCTCAACGATGACGAGCGATGGGCCATTGTGGCCTACCTGAAGACGCTTTGACGCTGCAAGCCGAGCCCCCGGCAAAGCTCGTGATGTCCTGAATGGGCTATTTTGCACCCAGGCTGCGCCTTTGCGACGGCCGCACACGCTTGATTTTCGCCGCACGGCATGGGCATTCTCCGGCCGCATTTCGGATGAGTTCCCGGAGCTGCATCTGATGACCTCGACCAAGGCTGCCCTGATCAACGCCCTGAGCCGCACGGACAATCCGCGTCGCGAAACGCTGCGGCAGGAGCTGGCACGCTCCAAACCGAGCGGACGCCGGGCTGGCCTCAAGCCCAAGCTCGTGCTGGCCAGCGCCTCGCCCCGGCGCCTGACCCTCCTGGCGCAGGCCGGGATCGAGCCCGACGCCTTGCGTCCGCCGTCGATCGACGAAACGCCCAAGAAGGGCGAAATGCCGCGCTCGCTGATTACGCGACTGGCGCGCACCAAGGCCGAAGAGGCGCGTGACCTGATCGCCAACGACAAGGACCTAGCCGACGCGTACGTGATAGCGGCCGACACCATTGTCGCTGTCGGCCGACGCATCCTGGTCAAGCCGCGCTTCCTGGAGGAGGCGCTGGCCGCCCTGCAGCTGCTGTCGGGGCGCAACCATCGCGTGCTCACGGCGCTCTGCCTGATCACTCCCGATGATCGCGTGCGCATCAAGATCGTCGACACGCGCGTGCGCTTCAAACGCCTGTCGCGGGAAGAGATCGAGGCCTACATCGCTTCGCGCGAATGGCGCGGCAAGGCCGGCGGCTACGCCATCCAGGGGCTGGCCGGCTGTTTCGTGCAGAAGCTGGTCGGCTCCTACACCAACGTGGTCGGGCTGCCGCTCACCGAAGTCGTCGGCATGCTGCTGGCCGAAGGCTTCCCGATCCACTTCAACTGGCTGAAGCTCGGCGAGGCCGATCCGCAGTGACGCAAGGCACACGTCATGGCCCGCTCCACTACTGACGCCCCCAAGCCCCAGGCCGCTGGAAAGTGCCCAATCTGCGGCGCACCCACCGAGCAGCAGTACCGCCCTTTCTGCTCCCGCCGCTGCGCTGACGTCGATCTCTCCCGCTGGCTGCGCGGCACCTATGCCATTCCCGTCGAGGAAGACGGTGACGAAGACGGCGAAGGCGCGGATGAGGCTGCCGCAAGCGAGGGCGAGAAGATCGAGCGCAAGACGTAGTCGCCCCCTCTCACCACGAAGAAGTGGGGAGAAGGGGCCGACATCACTCCATGATGTGGCCGCCGTCGTAGGTGCAGGCAATGCGGCCCATGGCGGCGCGCAGCTCGTCGGTGGCGAGCAACATGGCGAGATCGGGTGCGGGTGACGCCGCGCGCGGAAACTCCGCCGAACCGATCAGCGCAGCAGCAGCCGCGGGCGAGAACGGCCCAGCCTTGGTTGCTTCCAAGCCGCGCTGCACGATCGCCTTCAGCAAGGCCGGATCGAGCGACGGCAGCATGGCGAAAAAGCCGCTCTGCAGGACCTTCGCCAGCTTGTGATCGGGATGCTCCGCCTGGTCCGGCGCGCGGCCGCAGTCCCACAGGTGCTGCACGTGGTTCCACGCCGCCGGCTGCTTGGGGAAACGCTCCGCCAGTGCCGCTTCCTCCTCGGCGACGTAGCAACGATTGAGGTTATCGAAGAATGCGAAGCGATAGCCGCGCGCCAGCAGATCAGGCTCCCAGCCCGACCAGGCCGCTTCCATGCTGCCGGGTGCAATCGCCTCGATCATCACCACGCGCGGTCGGAAGCGCGCGAAGTCCATGCCGGCCAGCACTTCGGCTTCGGCGCCTTCCACATCGATCTTGAGGAAGTCGATCTTGTCGAGTCCGGCTTCCGCACACAGCGCAGTCAGCGTGCGCACGGGCTTGCGAATCGTCTTGTAGTCCGCGCCGAACTTGGCGGCGCCGGCAGCATTCTCCTTCACCGTGGTGGAGAAGCCGTGCAGCGTCTCGACGACGTGGAACTCGGCCTCACCGTCAGCGCGACCGGCGAGGCAGCTCACCGTATGATCGCGCGGGCGTACATGCGCGTAGATGTCGGCGAGCGCCTGCTGCGGCTCAACCACCAGCCCGCGCCAGCCCTTGAGGTAGAACCAGAACGACACGTTGTCCGCCACCGGATGACCGCCGCCGACGTCCACGTAGGTGCCGCTCTCCTGCCCGGAAAAGACCAGGTCGAGGTGGTAATCCTCCAGGTTCTGAGCATAGGAGATGTGCATCATTTCGCCTGTTGTGTTCGCTCGTTCGTTCGCATCTATTGGCCGGAGCCTAGTGTCCTGATCGCGGAATTCGTGGCCATGTGCGGCTGAAGTTGAACGAATTTCGCGATCTGAAGGACACTAGTTCAATCAATGGGCTAGTGCGATTCAGATCGAGAAGTCCGCCTTTCAACCTTGCTGCACACGTGGTAGCGGACTTCTCGATCATCGCACTAGCCGTTTGTCGACAGAGCCGGACTCTTCGCCAATTCCATGACACCGCCGATCCTCGCCAGCGCCGCCGACCTGCTGCAGAATTATGACGTGCTGTTTTGCGACGTCTGGGGCGTGATCCATAACGGCGAGCGCGCCTATGCCGAGGCAGGAGAGGCCCTGGCACGGTTCCGAGCCGGCGGAGGCACGGTGATCCTGGTGTCCAATGCCCCCGTACCGGCGGCCGGCGTCGAGCGGGTGCTGGACAAGACCGGCGCGCGCCGCGACGCCTGGGACGCCATCGTCTCCTCCGGCGACATTGCCCTGCGCCACATCGCCGAAAAGGGCTACCACCGCCTGCACCGGGTCGGCCCGCCGGCCCGGGACCGCAGCCTGTTCTCACGCCTGCCAGGTCAGCATGCAGGGCTGGAGGAGGCCGACGCCATCGTCTGCACTGGCCTGCGCAATTCCTCGAAGGAGACGGTCGAGACCTACCGCGATCTGATCGAGGTCGGCGTGGCGCACAGACTGCCGTTCGTATGCGCCAACCCCGATCTCGTCGTGGATGTGGGCGAGGTGCGCCACCTGTGCGCCGGCAGCATCGCCGCGGAGTACGAGCAGCGTGGCGGCGAGGTGTTCTGGGCCGGCAAGCCGCATCCGTCGGCCTACGGGACGGCCTTGCAGGTTGCCGGCGAGCTACGCGGGCGCAAGCCGGAACTCACCCGCGTGCTGGCGGTCGGCGATGCGGTGCGCACCGACCTCGCTTCCGCGCAAGGCCTGGGCGTTGACGGCCTGTTCATAACGAGCGGCATCCATAACGATACGACCATGAGCGACGGCGCGGTCGACCCGGCGAAGGTCGCGGCATTGTTCGCGCGCAAAGAAACGCCACCGGCCATTGCGGTAATGTCGGTGTTGAGATGGTAGGAGGTGTGCCATGGCCGATGTCACGATCACGCGCGAGGACAACCCCGCCAAGGGCCGCTACGTGGCCAAGGTGGCCGGCATCGACGGCGAGGGCGAACTCACTTACAGCCGGGTCAACCCTCATCTAATCATTGCCGATCACACAGGCGTGCCCGATGCCTTCCGCGGCATGAGAGTGGCGCGGGCACTGGTGCAGCGGCTGGTGGACGACGCGCGCGCCCAGGGCGTCAAGATCATTCCGCTGTGCCCCTATGTGAATGCCGAGCGCCGCAAGCATCCTGACTGGAGCGACGCGTTCGAGAGCCCGTGACATCTGCTTCACTGGGGCGGCGGAGGCGGCAATGCAGGTGTTCCTGATCGTGGCTCCTGTATTCGCGCTGATCGCCGTCGGCTACGCCGCCTCGCTCTCAGGCCTGCTGTCCGAAGCGGCGCACAAGGGCATCTCCGAATTTGCCTTCAGCATCGCCATGCCGGCGCTGCTGTTTCGCACCATCGCTGTTGCCGAGGTGCCGGCGGTCGATCCGCTGCACCTGTGGGGCGCCTATTTCGGTGCCGTCGCCATCACCTGGGTGCTGGCGACGCTGCTGGCGACCAAAGTCCTGCGCCGGCCGCCGGCGGATGCTGCCTCGATCGCCGTCGGGTCGGTGTACGGCAACATCGTCATGATCGGCATTCCTCTGTCGCTTGCCGCCTTCGGCGAGGCCGCGGCTGCACCGATGGCGCTGATCCTGTCGGTCAATACGCCGCTGCTGTGGATCGTCGGCACGCTGCACATGGAGTGGGTCGAACGCGATGAGAGTGCCTCGCTCCCCAGGCTGGTCGCTTCGATACTTCTCGAGCTGGCACGCAACCCTTTGATGATCGCCATCGTCGCCGGTTCGCTGTGGCGGCTGCCCGGCTTCGGCCTGCATCCGGCGATCGACAAGGTGCTGGTGCTGCTGGCGCAGTCCGGCGTGCCGTGCGCGCTGGTGGCTTTGGGAGCGAGCCTGGTCGACTTCAGGATCAAGGGGCAGGCACCCACGCTCGCCACCATGTGCCTGCTCAAACTGGTGGCCATGCCGGCGATCGCCTGGGCGCTGGCGTTCTGGGTGTTCCGGCTGCCGCCGGTGGCCGCCGGTGTCGTCGTGCTGTTCGCGGCCATGCCGACCGGCGCCAACGCCTACATTTTCGCCACGCGCTACCAGCGGGTGGTGAACTCGACGTCGGGCGCCGTTGCGCTCGGCACGCTGCTGTCGGCGGGTGGTGCCGTCGCTCTCATATGGGCGCTGATCTGACCTTACGCCGAGGCCGTGTTGCGCTGGGCGTCGTAGTGCTTGGCCGCGGCGACGATGGCGTCGATCATGTCGCCTCGCCTGGCCTTGGCCCGGGCTGCCGGGCCGGTGAGAACCAGGCCGGAAAACGTGGCCACCGCGCGCAGATCCTCGACTGCCTTGACCTGCTCGAGCTTGCCGCGCAGCACGTTCTCGCCGTGCGTACGCAGCAGGTTGATGGCGTGCAGCTGCGAGGCGTCGAAGGGTTTGCGCGAGCCGGACTTGGGCTGGGCCACTCTGGCGGCCAGGTTGGCCTGCAGGGCGTCGAGCAGGCTGCGCGCGAACGCGTCGTTCTTGTCGGCTTCGCGCACGATGGCCCGGAACAAACGGTCGAGAACCTCGCGCGCCGGCACGTCCGTCATTGGGCGGCCACCGTGATCGGCTTGTTGATGATCTTGAGCACGGTGTCGGTGAGCGCGTTGACGTACTGCGCCGCCGTGCCGAACTTAGAGGCGAACGTGCCCGGCTGGTCGCGGATAGTCGAGTGCGGTGGCCAACGGCTGCGTGGCCGGAACCTGCACGCCGAATGGCGAGTACTTGCCGCTCACCGCGGCTATGATGCCCTGCGCGCGGCTATCCTGGCCGGATACGCGGTTGGGCACTGTGTAGTACTCCGTGCCGCCATTCTCCTTCAACCGGCGTGCGAGCCAGCCGACGTTGTCCTCGGCGGTGCGATCGGGAATGTATGGGACCAGCACCAGATCGGCGGTGCGCAGCGCCCCCCAGACCAGCTGCGAGAGGCCGGGCGCACAATCGATGACGACCTGATCATACTGACCTTCAACGGAGCGGATGATCTGGCCCATGCGGGTCTGCATGTGGTCGAACGCGTCGCTGATCTTATGAAACCGCGCCTGATGCGCGATCATCAGCAGCGCCTCGCGATCGTCGAGATCGTGCGAGCTCGGCATGATGTCGAGCGTGGGCGCGGTGCCGCCCGGAAGCGTGACGTCGCCGATGCCTTTGGCGATGTACTCGGACGTGACGATCTTGTCGTCGCCGACCAGTTGGGTGAGGAGACCAGCGTTGGTGCGGTTGGCCTCGCGCGCCTCGCGCCAGCGCTTGTGGCCCATCATCACCATCGAGGTACTGGCTTGGGCATCGAGATCGATCAGCAAGACCCGCTGTCGGCCGGTGACAGCCAGTCCATAAGCAAGCATCATGGTAATGGTGGTCTTGCCGACGCCGCCTCGGCGATTCGAGACGGCAATATATCTGGTCACAGCTACGCTCCCCACAAATACCAGGCAATTCCTCACCATCGACCGCTCGGGCAACAGATCGATGATGGTCAGGTCATGACATTGCGGCTTGTACTCAAACAGACAATTTGCACGCCATAGTGGCAGACAAACAATCTTCGCCCATCCTCTGCAAGCTAATCGATATCAGATATCCAAGACATTGATACTCGTGGGAAAAGGTTAAGAACGGCAGCGCGGAGTGGGGCACCGAGAGCCGTTCGAGAAGCGGTACGCGCGTAAGCCTTTGGTCTAAGGCGGGCGCTTTGCCCCATTATTTCCCGGCCGGCTTGGCGCCGTTCTGGCCGTCGGAAAAGGCGCTGAATACCATGTCTGGCGCGCTGGTGTTATGCCGCGATGGCGTTGTGCGTCCGGCCCACAGGTCGGTGGCGGTGGCGCGCTTGAACGTCATGATGGCGTCCTCGCGCCAGCCCCGCGCGCCTCTTCTCGCGCACTGCGACGCGGGCCACGTCGTTGTTGAATTCGGTGACGTACATGGAGCGCAGGGCCGCGAATGGGCGTCCGTCGACGGCCTTGTCGAACGCAATGTCCAATACGTTGCGATTCTGATCCGTCATCGCCATGGTCACGGTCGCCGAGCCGCCCCGCTCGAAGGCGAGCGTGAAAGCGCGCGCCTTGGCATCGAAGGCAATCTCCTTGATCCGCACGATCGGACGGCCGTCGATCTCCACGGGTCCGATCAGGAACGACGAGCCGTACGCGGTCGGCGCCATGCCGGCCGGCGCCAGCGGCCGCAGTCGCCAGTAGCCGTCCTGCGGATACAGCACCAGCACCTCCTCGCCACCCATCGGACGGATCCTCCACACCTGCAGGAGGTGCACGCCCTTCTCGACACGGTCACCGATGCGAACGGTTGCTGTGGCCGGACGCCAGAAGTCGGCGAACGTGAGGCCGACCACCCACAGTTCGATGTCCTCGTAGAGGGTGGTGCGCTTCGGCGGCTGCGGCTGTGCGCCGGACTTGGGATCGCTGGTGGCCACGCAGCCGGTCCAGTCGGCCTCGAAGCTGTCGCGCTGGATGGTGCCGATGTAGGAGGGGTGGGCCGCCTCGATGCGGAAGCCGCGCACGTCCTTGGATGCAAGATTGAGGGTGACGTTGTCCTTTTCGGCGCACAGCACCGGCTCGCTGGCGTTGGTCACGTCGACGGCCAGGGGTTCGGCGGCGTGGGCGGGCACAGCGGATGCCACGCAGATGATCAGCATGAATGCGCCTATGCGCGCCGCAATCCTGTCATCCCGGCCGCAGCGCGAAGCGCGGAGAGCCGGGACCCAGGGCCACATCCAGCGCCTCTGGGTCCCGGATATTTCGCTCACGCGAAATTCCGGGATGACAGTGTAGCTAGCCCTGCAGAACACAGTAGACGTCCCCGGAGTTGGCCTCGTGCGGAAGTGCTGCCATAGTGGCCCGCCATGTCGGCCTTCGAAATCCAGCGATTGAAGGTAAGCGTCTGGCTTTCGCCCAGCGCCACATCGAAGCCGTACGGCCCGAGCGAGGCTAGCCGATCGAGGCAGCGCAAGGCCACGTCGCGCTGGATCGTGGTGAACTCGAAGGACAATGCCGGCAGAGGTCGGGACAGACCGGCAAGAACGGTGTCCTCGAAGCCCTCCACGTCGATCTTGGCGAACGCCGGCGCACCGTGCTCTGCAACCAGCGCATCGAGGGTTGTACACGGCACCTCGATCTCGCTGTCCCACACCTGACCTTCCCAGCCGCCGGCGCCGGCGGCCGCCGAGATGAAATCGGCCGAGGCCGTCGAGACGGTGGGATTGGCGGAGTTGATGCGTAGCGTCAGCTTGCCGGATCGCGCGCCGCAGGCCGCCTCGACCAGCGTGACGCCGTGGTCGTCGGCGTAGATGGCGCGGATGGCCCGCGCGCACAGCGGCTGCGGCTCCAGCGCCACCACGCGCGCGCCGACGCCGTCGGAAGCTGCCGATGCGGTCGCCGACGTGGCTGCCGATGTCGAAGGCTAGTTCGCCCGGCTTCACGAAGCGGGCGTACAGCGCATCCATCGCCGCATCGCGGTGCGCGTCGCCGTAGTAGACGGCCAGCGAGCGCTGCAGCGGCGCGAAAACCGGATCAGCGCGAAGGGCAGCAACGGTAGCGCTTTTCATGGTGCGACCGTGGGACCATGTAATGTCATCCCGGGGTTGGTCCCCGGGATCCATCCATCAGCTTGCTCCGGCACTCGTTGAGCGCTGGATCCCCGGCACACGGCCGGGGATGACACGAAGATCATGGCTCACCGCCCATTTCCCATCACCGCCGTCACCTCGGCGGGCGGCGCGAAATCCTCGGGAATGCCGCAGATGCCGAGCTGCTGCAGCAGCCGACCGAGGTGCGGCTCGGCAGTCACGACCGCGAATGGTATGGCCAGCAGATAGCCGGCGGTCAGCGGCAGGCTCCACCAGAACACGGCCGGAGCGATCGCTATCAGCGCGCCGCACACGATGACGCCGAACAGCGTCTGCGGCCACAGGTTGTGGGCCGCCTCGGCCCAGGTCAGCCGCTGGGCGTCACGCGACTGCCCGCCCCACACCACCGACTTTCCGAACAGCAGGCCGATCATGAAGATCGACGTGCGGATGGTGGACACGGCGCCCTGCAGGAACGAGAACACCAGCTCGATGGCGGCGCTCGGAATGAAGCGCAGCCAACCGCCGTAGCGGGCGACACCACCGCGCGTCAGCATGGCATCGAGCAGGCCGGCGATCTTCGGCATCAGGTACATGGTGAAGAACGTGATGTAGAGGCCGATGGCCAGCTCGACCGGAAAATCCGCTAGGCCGCGCGACTGATAGGCCGCCACGGGCAGCAGCGCGATCATCAACGTCCAGGCGGGGATGCCGAGGAACATCAGGATCGCCCACACCAGCTGGAAGCGGCTCATGGGATAGAGCCCCGGCAGATCGAGCAGCTTCAGGTACTGCATGTTGCCCTGACACCAGCGCACGTCGCGGCGGGCGAACTCAAGCATGGTTGGAGGGTTCTCCTCCCAGCTGCCGCGCTCTTCCGGCAGCACGCGCACTTCGTAGCCGGCGCGCCGCATCAAGGTCGCCTCCACCTGGTCGTGGCTCAGCACATGGCCACCGAGCGGCGGCTTGCCGGGCAGGATCGGCAAATGGCAATCCTCGTGGAACGGCTTGATGCGCACCAGCGCGTTGTGGCCCCAGAAGGGTCCGCAGTCTCCCACCCACCAGGCCTGGCCCATGGTGTAGCAGCGCATGCCATGGCGCATGCCGAACTGGAAGACGCGCGCGAACGCGCTCGACGACGGCATGCCCACCACCAGGCTCTGCAGGATGCCGATCTTTGGATAGGCCTGCATCATGCGCACCAGACGCACGATCTGGTCGCCGGCCATCAGGCTGTCGGCATCGAGCGGCAGCATCAGAGCGTACTCGCCGCCCCAGCGCGCGCAGAAGTCGCGCACGTTGCCGGCCTTGTAGCCGGTGTTGTCGGTACGGCGGCGGTAGATGATGCGCTCGCGATCTGGATCGTCCGCCTGCCACGCCGCGACGGCCCGTTCTTCGGCAGCGGCGACATCGGGGTTGTTGGTGTCGCTCAGCACGAAGTAGTCGAACGCTCCACCCTCGCCCGTCGCGTCGACGCTAGCCTTGACGATGCGGAAGCGCGAGATTGCGCGCTCCGCGTCCTCGTTGCGCAGCGTCATGAAGATCGCGGTCTTGATGCGCAGCGGCACCTTCTCGTCGCCGGCGGGCGCATAGGGCGCAACCTCGGCCATGGCGCTCTTGCGGAAGTGCAGCAGCCACAGGCCGATCAGCGAGTTCCAAAAGCCGAGCACCGTCCACGGCGTACCGAATACGAAGCACACGAACAGGATGACATCGACCGCCGTCCAGCCGCCGCTGCCCAGGATGCGGGCAGCCACCCACAGCATGCCCAGATAGGTGGCGATGTTGAGCGCGAACACCATGCGCCGGCGCCGGGTCAGTTCGGCGATGGACTGCAACCCGGTTGGTGTCGTAAGGCTCATGCCCGCCGCCGGCATGGTCAGCGGCGAAGAGGTGTTCACCGTATCGCTCATGAAGTCCCCTGAGTTTCCCTACGAGCCCGCTTGCATACCAGCCCGCGAAATTCGCCGCCTTCCCTATTGCAAACGGAATGAAGCGTGAATGAACACAAAGGCCACGCCAGCTTATAAGGCGGTTCCTGCCGCTCCCGCATATAGCCGAGCGGCCGGCCGGCGGCGACGCTCGGCCAGGACTGCAACATGATGACGCGCCGATCGGTGGGCAGAAGCCGGGTCGCCAAGTCCCTCTGGTACGCCAAGAAGGGGGTGACCGAGCTGCGAGCCGCACCCCTGTCCCCACCGGGGCCAGGCCAAGCGCGCATCCGTACGCTGTTCAGCGGCATCAGCCGCGGTACCGAGCGCCTGGTATTCCAAGGGGCCGTGGCCAGCAGCGAATGGGAGCGCATGCGCGGTCCGATGCAGGAAGGATCGTTCCCCTTCCCCGTCAAATACGGCTATTGCGCGACGGGTGTTGTAGAGGAGGGGCCTGCGGAGTTGCGGGGCCGGACCGTCTTTTGCCTGCATCCGCACCAGGACTATTTCAATGCGCCCGCGGACGCCCTGGCCGTGGTGCCGGAGGCGGTTCCGGCCCGGCGGGCTACCCTGGCCGCCAACATGGAAACGGCGCTCAACGCCCTCTGGGACGCCGGTGCGGGCCCTGGCGACCGCATCGTGGTGGTGGGGGCCGGCGTGGTGGGCTTGCTGGTGACATCCCTGGCTGCCAGGGTACCCGGCGCAACAGTGACCGCGGTCGACGTGGACAAGTCCCGCCGGCCTATCCTCGAAGCGCTGGGCGCCGGCTGGGCTGCACCGGACCATGCCCCGGGCGAGGCCGATATCGTCTTCCATGCCAGCGCCAGCGCTGCCGGGTTGAACACCGCCATTGGCTGCGCCGGCCCGGAAGGCACCATCGTCGAGATGAGCTGGTACGGGGACAAGCCCGTTACCGTGGACCTCGGCGGGGCCTTCCACAGCCGCCGGCTGAAGCTCGTGTCCTCCCAGGTCGGCCTGATCTCGACCGGCCGGCGCCTGCGCTGGGACTATCGCCGCCGCCGCGAGATGGCGCTGTCTCTGCTGGCCGAGCCGGCCCTCGATGCGCTAGTCGCCGAGGAGATCGCCTTCGAGGATGCGCCGCGCGAGCTGCCGCGAATTTTTGCGCCGGGTGCGCAAGGTCTCGCCCCGGTGATCCGCTACGCCCAAGACTGACCGAGCAGGAGAACGCTTTATGTACGCCGTCGAGGTCCGCGATCGGATCATGGTCGCCCACAGCCTGCCCGACCCGTTCTTCGGACCGGCCCAGCACATGCACGGCGCCACCTTCGTGGTCGACGTTGCGTTCTATCGCGAGCAGCTGACCAAACAGAACGTGGTGGTGGACATCGGCGCGGCACTCGATGTGCTCGGCAAGACGCTGAAGCCGCTCGCCTACAAGAACCTCGACGAGCTGGCGCAGTTCAAGGGCAAGCTGACCACCACCGAGTTTCTGTGCCGCTACGTGTTCGACGCGGTGGCCAAGGCCGCCAAGGACGGTGCGCTGGGCGAGGACGGCAAGGGACTCTCCAAGATCCGCGTTACGCTGCATGAAACCGACCTGGCACGCGCCTGGTTCGAGGGCCCGGTGTGAGGGACTGAGGCCAGCGCACACGATCCATCTCTCCCCGTTCACGGGGAAAGGGTCGGGCTGAGGGGCAGACGGTTGCTCCGGCACTCGTGGCCGCCCCTCACCCTAGCGCTCTCCGCGTTGGCGGGGAGAGGGGACGCTGCCGGGATGACAGCGCCATGACCACGGTCGTCTTTGCCATTCCGGGCGACATCGATCTGCCGACGGGCGGCTACACCTACGATCGGCGCGTGCTGGCGCTGCTGCCGCAGCACGGTGTCGCCGCACACGCACGTGGAGCTGCCGGCCGGCTATCCGCTGCCGACGTGCCGCCGACCTCGATGCCACCGCCCGTGCCTTTGCCGGAACGCCACGGGGCTCGGTGCTGATGGTCGATGGTCTCGCCTACGGTGCCATGCCCGCCGACGTCGTGCGACGCGCCGCTGCTCCGATCATCGCGCTGGTGCACCATCCGCTGTGCCTGGAGACCGGCCTGTCCGACGAGCACGCCGCGCGGCTGCATGCATCCGAGACCGCTGCGCTGGCGCTGGCCCAGCGTGTCATCGTCACCAGCCGGACCACCGCCCGGACCCTCGTCGAGGAGTTCGCGGTTCCGCCGGACAAACTCACCATCGCCGAGCCCGGCACCGATCCCGCGCCGCGAGCACCTGGATCGTCCGGCACGCTGCAGCTGCTGGCGGTCGGCTCGGTCGTGCCGCGCAAGGGCTATGACATCCTGGTGCGAGCCCTCGAGCAAATCTCGACGACGGTCGCCTGGCAGCTGACCATCGTCGGCGCCACCGACCGCAGCCCGGAGACGACGGCTGCCATCGAGACGCAGATCGCGCGCTCGCCGCTGGCCCCGCGCATCCGCATGATCGGCGGCCTGTCGGAGCACGCACTCGGCGACGTCTACGCACGTACCGACGTGCTCGTTCTGTCGTCGCTGTATGAGGGCTACGGCATGGTGCTGGCCGAGGCCCTGGCGCGCGGCCTGCCGATCGTGACGACCACCGGCGGCGCAGCAGCCGAGACCGTACCCGATGGGGCGGCGCTGAAAGTGCCGCCCGCCGACGTCGATGCGCTGGCCGACGCCCTGCAGCGCGTCATTGCCGACGCAGCCCTGCGCCAGCAATTGGCCGACGCGGCCTGGGCCTTCGCGCAAACCTCCCTGCCGCGCTGGGACGATTCCGTCGCCCGCATCGCCGCGGTCATCAAGGAGCTAGCCACATGAGCGGATTCAGCGCGCAATGGCTCGATCTGCGCGAGCCGGTCGACCACCGCTCGCGCAACGTCGAGCTGGGCCGCCGGCTGGCCAGGCATTTCGAGGGCTGGCGCCCGATCACCGTCGTCGACCTCGGCTGCGGCACCGGCTCCAACCTGCGCGCCACCGCGCCGCTGCTCGGGCCGGACCAGAGCTGGACGCTGGTCGACTACGATCCGGCACTGCTCGATGCGGCAGCCGAGCGTCTCGCCGCCTGGGCTGACGGCTCGGACAAACAGGAAGGCCGCCTGATCCTGTTCAAAGGTGCCAAGCGCGTCAGCGTCGAGTTCCGCCGCGCCGACATCGCCGGCGATCTCGATGGCGCGCTTGGCCCCAGCGCCAATCTCGTCACGGCGTCGGCCTTCTTCGATCTCGTCTCCGCCGATTTCATCGCCCGCTTTGCCGTCGCCGTCGCCAAACGCAGGTCGGCCTTCTACACCGTGCTGACCTACGACGGCGATCAGCGCTGGACCCCCGAGCACGAGGCCGATGCCATCATGGCCGAAGCCTTCCACGCGCATCAGGCCCGCGACAAGGGCTTCGGGGCCGCCGCCGGGCCGCATGCCCCGGACGCCCTAGGCGAGGCCTTTGCTAGTGCAGGCTATAGCGTCGCCGAATTGGACAGCGCCTGGCGGCTCGGCGAGACCGACGCGGCGCTGATCGCCGATCTCGCTCGCGGCTTCGCCGACGCCGTGCGCGAGACCGGCCTGATGGACGCACAGGTTGTCAGCGACTGGTCGACCATGCCGCGCACCGGCGCCGTCGTCGGCCACACCGATACGCTAGCCCTGCCGCCGGCGTAGTGTGGTGTCAGGCCATGGCAGACGACCTGTATTTCAGTGTGCCCGACGTGGAAGGAGCATGCGCTCGCGCAGAGGCGCTGTATAACCGCGTATATGCAGCCTTGCAGGCAGTGCTGCCCGGTACCGCGATCGTCCAGCACATCGGCGCAACCTCGATTCCGGGCTGTCTGACCAAGGGCGATCTCGACATTGTCGTGCGCGTGCAGGCTGGCGATTTCGACCAGGTGGATGCGATCCTGGAAGGGATGTTCGCGCGCAATACGGGGTCGGTCCGCACAAAGGACTTTGCCGCTTTCGAAAATCCAGACTTTGATCCGCCGCTGGGCGTGCAACTCACGACGTTCGGCGGGGAATACGACGACTTTCACTACTTCGCCGATGCTCTGCGCAGCGATCCGGCACTGTTGGAGCAGTACAACGCCCTCAAGCGCGCCTATGAAGGCAAGCTGATGGACGAGTACCGGGCCGCCAAGGATCGCTTCGTGGCATCCGTCCTACATCGCCCCTAGTGCAGTCGGCTCACTCGCGCTTGCCCGCCGACGGCAGCATGCGCATCAGCACGCCGTCCTTGCGGATGAAGTAGTGAAACAGGGCGCCGCCGATGTGCGCGCAGAGCAGAGCCACAATCGCCATGGCGCCGAGGAAATGGTAGTAGAACACCTTGGTTGCCGTGTCCTGGTTCTCCGCGACCAGGGCCGGCAGCGAGAACCATCCGAAGATGTCGCGCGCGCCGTAGTAGGACACGCCGAGCCAGCCACCGATCGGCACGACGATCAGCAACAGGTAGAGCAGCCAGTGCGTGGCGTGCGAGGCGCCCTTCTGCCAGGCCTCGATGGTCGGCTCGTCGGCGGGCGCTCCATGTGTCAGGCGGTAGATCAAACGCGCCAGCACGAGCAGCAGGATGATCACGCCTGCCAGCTTGTGCCAGTTGTAGAGAAAGTTGGTGGTGTCGTCGAAGATGCCTTGCACATTGCCGCGGTAGGCCATGTACAGGCCGAGCGGGATCTGGATCGCGACCAGCAGCACCGTCCACCAGTGGAAGCGGCGTGCGGTTGGTGAATATGTTGCCTCGGACGATGCCGTGCCGGCCATGGACTATGCCTCCTCTAATGCTCGTGAGCCTTGGCTTCGCAGATCGCAATCGAAGAGTACGTCCCCATCGGCGAGAATATGCACGCGCGTGGCTGGCCGCAACGCGTCGGAGAGCCGGTCGATGGGCGGCAGCGACAGGCCGCTTTTGCCCGATCCCAGGATGACCGGCGCCACCAGCACATGCAGCCGGTCGACGGCACGTGCGGCGATGAAAGAGGACACCGTCCACGCTCCACCCTCGATCAGGAGCCGCTTCAGTCCGCGAGCGAACAAAGCCTCGACGATAGCCTGCGGGGACAATTGCTCGGCGGTGCGCGGCACCACGATGGTCTCGACACCGGCGGGGCAGGGCACCTGCTCGGTCCGCACCACATAGCGCGCCACGTCATCGCCCTTCACGCACACGGCGTTGGCGGGCAGCTTGCCCGAAGGGTCGATCACCACCCGCGCCGGGGAGCGGCCGGGCACCCGCCGCACGTTGAGACGGGGATCGTCCGCCAGCACCGTTCCCACGCCGACCACGACGGCGTCGACGTGGGCTCGCAGCGCATGCAGGTGATCGAGGGCACAGTGATGGTTGATCCAGCGGCTTTCGCCGGACAAGGTGGCAATGCGGCCGTCCAGCGACTGGCCGAGCTGGGCCACCACGAACGGGCGGTCGGCCGGGGCGTTGCGCAGGGGAGCCAGCACGTCGTCTTCCGGCTTCGCGGCGGCCGCCAGCTTGGGAGACGACATGGATGTGCGGCCTTCTGTTCCTGCGGCAGCGCAAAATGAGCAAAAGTCTGCCCCTTGCCCAACTCCAAGGTTATACACGCTCTGCGGCGTGCATGCGGCATATGCGGAACGGGCTTCCGCTTCGACCCTGCCGGCCGGGATGATAGATGGCGCTCGAGACAGTGCGAAGAAACTCAGTACCCCGACCTGGGCCAACCCGCCATCTGTCTGGCCCAGAAGTATTTTCTCCTGGTCCAGCGACTTGGTCGTTGCGCCCGGTGCTGGCCATGCTGGCGCTGGCGGCCATCGTCATCGGCTGGCCGTGGCTGTCGGGCCGCGTCACCATCCCCTGGGATGCCAAGGCGCATTTCCAGCCGCAGATCCAGTTCCTGGCGCAAAGCCTGGCGCGCGGCGAGTCGCCGTTCTGGGCGCCCTACGTCTTCTCCGGCCAGCCGCAGATCGCCGACCCGCAGTCGATGATGTTCTCGCCAGCGTTCCTGCTGCTGTCCTTGCTGAACCCCGCGCCTAGTCTGTGGGCCGCGGATGTGACCTTGCTGGCCATGGTGTTCGTGGGCGGCGCCGCCTTGATGCTATGGTTTCGCGATCAAGGCTGGCATTGGGCCGGCGCGCTGATCGCCGCGCTGGCATTCGGCTACGGCGCCTCGATGGCCTGGCGCATCCAGCACATCGGCCAGGTGCTGAGTCTCGCCTATCTGCCCATCACCATGCTTTGCCTGGATCGGGCGCTGGCACGCCGATCGGTCGCATACGGGGTCGCGGCCGGCGTGGCTGCCGCGCTGATCGTGCTGGGCCGCGATCAGGTGGCGCTGCTCAGCCTGTATTTGCTCGCAGGCTTCGCGGCCTGGCGCATCCTGGCAACCGACAGGCCGCTGCAAACCGCTCGCACCAACCTGCTGCCGCTGGCGGCCGGTGCGGCTTCAGCCGTGATCGTGTTCGCCATACCGGTCCTGCTGACGGTTCTGTTCGCCGCCGAGTTCGAACCGACCGGAGATCGACTACATCGGCGCCGGGCGCGGCTCGCTGCATCCAGCCCTGCTGCTCACCCTGGTGGCTCCGGATGCGTTCGGCGCCTCGGGCCGCATGGAGGAGTACTGGGGACCGCCGAGCTTCGCCTGGAGCGGCACGGGACTCTTCATCGCGCAGAACGTCGGTGAGCTGTACATCGGCGCCATACCGCTGCTGCTTATTTTGCTCGCCGGGGTGCGTGGTCAGCTGTGGGCGCGCGAGATACGCTTCTTCACGATCGCGGCCATTGCCATGCTGCTTTATGCGCTTGGCTGGTACACACCAGCGTTCCAGGTGTTCTACACGCTGCTGCCGGGCATCAGCCTGTACCGCCGACCCGCGGACGCCACGTTCCTGGTGGGCGCGCTCGGTGCCGTGCTGGCCGGCTATGCCGCGCATCGGTTGCTTACCGACCGAAAGGCCGACATATCGCGCCAGCAAGCCTTGATCGCCGGCGGCACGATCGGCGGCGCCATCCTCCTCTTCGTCCTGCTGGCGGTATGGCGCGATCGCTTGCCGCTCTTGCCCTTTCCGCTCGGCATCAGCGCGCTGACGTTCGCGGCGGCGGGCCTGCTGCTTTACTGGGTGCGCCCGCGCATGGCCGCACAGCCGACGCTGGCGGCGATCCTGCTCGTCGCCTTCACCACGCTCGACCTCGCCTATCACAATGGCCCGAACGGCTCGTCCGCCCTGCCGCCCTCCACCTACGAGGTGCTGCAGCCGACCAGCAACAACGCCACCATCGCCATCCTGAAATCCAAGGTCGTGGACGACGACAAGCGACGCGACCGTATCGAGCTGGCAGGCCTCGGCTTCCATTGGCCGAACGCCAGCCTGACGCACAGCCTCGAGAACACGCTGGGCTACAACCCGCTGCGGCTCGGGCTCTACAGCGAAGCGACTGGCGCGGAGGATCATGTCGGCCTGCCCGACCAGCGCAAGTTCTCGCCGCTGTTTCCCTCCTACCGCTCGAAGCTCGCCGACCTGCTGGGCTTGCGCTTCATCGCCACGGGAGCTGCCATCGAGACGATGGACGCAAAACTGAAACCGGGCGATCTGCCGCTGGTCGCGCGCACCAGCGACGGCTTCATCTACGAGAATCCGGGCGCCTTCGACCGCGTGCTGTTTGCCACCGCCGCACAGTCCGCCGACTTCGAACGCCTGCTCCACGACGGCCAATGGCCGAACGTCGACCTCAAGACGACGGTGCTGCTCCAGGATGCCCCACCCGCCCGCGCGACGCCTGCACGGCCGGGCCAGGTCCACATCGCCAGCTACCGCAATACCGAGGTGGTGGTGGATGCCGACAGCCCGGACGGCGGCTGGGTGGTCCTCAACGACGTCTGGCAGCCCTGGTGGTTTGCCGAGGTCGATGGCCGCCCGGCCGAGATCCTGCGCGCCAACGTGCTGTTTCGTGCCGTCGCGGTGCCGCCCGGCCGGCACCAGGTGCGGTTCACGTTCCGCCCGCTGGCCGGCGCGCTGAAGCAGCTCAGGAGCCCCGTTTCCGGCCATGCACCATAGGTCGCTATCCGGTTCCCTGCCGCTGCATTCATGCCCCCTTCAGGCCGGCTATGAGAAGGGCAGCGAAGGCGCTACCGTTTTACGCACTGCCCTGCCAACACCAGCCGCACGCGTGACCCCGCAATGACCGCTGAGCACTTCCAGGCCCCGGATGCGCCGGGCTTCAAGCTTGACCACCGCGTCGTGGCGTCGTTCGCCCGCTTTGCCGGCGGCTACTGGCAAGGTGCCACCCGCTTCAGCGCCTGGCTGCTGACGCTGGCGCTGGCCGCCTGCCTGGTCCTGTCGACCGCGGCAACGGTTGCGCTCAATCAGTGGAACCGCTGGTTCTTCGACAGCCTGGAGGCGCGCGACGTCGAGGCCATCACGCATGCCGTGTTCGTGTTCGCGCTGATCATCGCCGCCATGGCGGCGATCGGCGTCGGCATCGTGCTGTCGCGCGAGACGCTGCAGGTGCGCTGGCGCGCCTGGCTGGTTCACCACCTGGTCGACCGCTGGCTCGGCCGGCAGCGCTTCTACCACATGAACGTCAGCGGCAAGGAGCCGCCCAATCCCGAGTACCGCATCTCCGACGATACGCGCTGGGCCACCGAGCCGCTGGTCGATCTCGGCATCGGCCTGCTGTCGGCCGTGGTCGGTGCGACCGCATTCATCAGCATCCTGTGGAGCGTCGGCGGCTCGATCACCTTCGATGCCGGCTTCGGGCCGCTCACCATCCCGGCCTACATGGTGTGCGTGGCGCTCGCCTATGGCGCCGTCGCCTCGGGGACGATGCTGTGGGTCGGCGCTCCGCTGGTCGGCTACGTCGGCCGCAAGAACGAGGCGGAAGGCTACTTCCGCTTCGGCATGATGCGCATCCGCGACAACGCCGAGAGCGTCGCCCTGATGAACGGCGCCGGCTACGAACGGGCCATCCTGGGTCGCTTCTACGGCACCGTGGTGGCACGCTGGATGGCCATGGTTTGGCAACACGGGCACCTGACCTGGATCACCAATTCCGTCGGCCCCATGAAGCCGATCATCCCGCTGCTGTTCGCGGCACCGAAATATCTGTCCGGCGACCTCACGCTCGGCCAGGTGACGCAGCTCGCCGCCGCCTTCGTCGAGGTGCAGATCGCCATCTCCTGGGTGGTCGACAACTACAGCCGCGTCGCCGAGTGGTATGCGTCCGCCAAGCGCGTGATGGACATCGTCGACGCCTGCGACCTAGGTCGATGCGGAGGCGACCGCCGACGCCGTTGCGCGGCCGACCGATCGCACGCGAGGCAGCAACGTGCGCCTGTCCGATTTCGAGATCGCCGATGGCGCCGGCCGGCCGTTGCTGTGGGGATCGGAGCTGTCCGCCGCTCCCGGCGAGTGCGTGCACGTGTCGGGCGCTTCCAGTACCGGCAAGTCGATGCTGGTGCGGGTGCTGGCCGGCTTGTGGCCGAGCCAGCGCGGCAAGCTGACCATGCCGCCCAGCGCGCAGGTGATGGTGACGCCGCAGAAAAGCTATCTGCCGCTCGGCTCGCTGAAGGGCGCGCTGTTCTATCCCGATCCCTCCCTGGCTGTTTCGGACGCCCGCCTGCAGGCGGCGCTCGAGCGGGTCGGGCTCGGGCCGCTCACCTCGCGTCTCGAGGAAGTCGCGCGCTGGGACCAGGTGCTGTCCAACGGCGAGCGTCAGCGCCTGGCGATTGCCCGCGTGCTGATCCATCGGCCGCAGGTTGTCATCCTGGATGATGCGCTGTCGGCACTCGATGAGGCTTCGCAGCAGACGCTGCTGGCCCGCCTGAGGACCGACCTTGCCGACGCCACCATCATCAGCCTCGGCCAGCGCCCGGCCCCGTCCGGCCTGCACGACCACCAGCTCGTGCTCGAACGCCACGCGGATGGCGCCGCCCTCGTGCCGCTCGCGGGCCACGCCTTGGCCACCGCCACCTAAGAAGAAAATGGGAGGGCCCGCAAAGGGCGATAGCCATGAACAAGCTCAACTATTGGAACCAGACCTGGAGCCTCGACGAAGCGCAGTGCCCCTGCGACCTGCATCTGGTCGAGTACCTCGAAGAGAAGGCAGTCAAGGGCAAGTCCGTCTTCCACTTCGGCACCGGCAATCATCACATCGTCGGCCTCAGGCTGGCCGAGAACGGCTCCAACAATGCCGTGCTGGGCATCACGGCCTCCCCGCAGGAATACGACGACTACGTCGAGCTGCTGATCCGTAACCCGCGCCTCGGCCACACCTACAAGGCCTACTTCGGCGACATCTATCAGCTCGACGCGCGTCTTCTGCCCGAGCTCGACTACGCCGCGCTGTTCCACGTCGGCGAGTTCCGCACGCCCGAGAGTGATGCCTACGGCGCGCTCACGGACCTGGAGATGACGATGGTGTTGGCCGACAAGCTCCGGCCCGGCGGCGAGGTTCTCTTCTACACCGGCTCGTTTGCCTATGATAAAGCCGAGGCGGTCGCCAAGGAGCTGGTGAAAACTCGCTCCTTCGATGATGCGGGCACCTACAAATCGCTGCACATCTTTCGCAAGCGTAGTCGCTAGCGTGTGTCATCCCGGGGCTTGTCCCCGGGATCCATCGGGCCGCATGCTCCGCAGCACGCGGATGGCTGGATCCCGGCAACAAGTGCCGGGATGACTTGGAGAATACGGAACCCACGTCGCCTCAATCGGGCTTGGAAAAGAGATAGCAAGACCCCCATGTCGATCTGGGACATCTACAAACGCGCGCTGAGCATGCTGGCCGCCGAGCGCCGCCAGACCTTCTGGGTGGTGGTGTCCGGCGTGGCGCTCGGCATCGTGCCGATAGCCGAGCAGGTGCTGCTGGCGCGCGTGGTCGACGCGCTCACGCTTGGACAGGGCGCCTTCCCGATCATCGGCCTGTGGGCCTTGGTTGGTTTGATCGGCATAGCGGCCAGCGTGGTCGTAGCGGTGTTGGCCGACCGGCTGGCGCATCGCCGTCGCCTCGCCGCGCTCGGGCAGGCCTTCGAGCACGCCATCATCCTGCCGATCAGCTATCACGCCGAGAAGGGCTCGGGTGCCGTCGTGCGCACCATCCTTGCGGGCACGGACGCGCTGTTCTGGAACTGGCTGTCGTTCCTGCGCGAGCAGTTCGTCGCCCTGATCGGCATCCTCGTGCTGGTGCCGACCGCAATCTACATGAATGCCACCATGGCGCTGATCCTGGCGGCGCTGGCCATCATCTACGTGCTGGCCAACGTGTGGGTGGCGCGCAAGACCAGCACCGATCAGGCCGCCGTCGAGCGCTACCACAACAACGTCTACGGTCGCGTCGGCGACGTGCTCGGCAACGTCACTGTGGTGCAGAGCTACGCGCGTTTCGCCTCCGAGATGGCCGCCATGCGCACCATCATGGCCGAGCTGCTGGACGCGCAGTATCCCGTGCTGACCTGGTGGGGCCTGCTCACCGTGATGACCCGCATGGCTGCGACGGTGGCGGTGGTCGCCATCTATACCGTCGGCGCCGTGCTGGTCGGACGCAACCAGATCAGCGTCGGCGAGATCGTGGCCTTCGTGGGCTTCGCCAGCATCATGATCGGCAAGCTCGATCTGCTGTCAGGCTTCGCCGTGCGCACCTTCCAGTACGCGCCGACCTTGCGCAGCTTCTTCGACCTGCTCGATGCCACCGAAGGTGTGCGCGAGAAGCCGGACGCCAAGCCGCTCGAACGTGTCGCCGGCAACGTCCGCTACGAGCACGTGACCTTCCGCTTCAAGAACAGCGACCAGGGCGTGTTCGACGCCAGCTTCGAGGCTCAGGCCGGCAGGACCGTCGCGCTGGTCGGGCCGACCGGCGCCGGCAAGACCACCACGCTGGCGCTCTTGCAGCGCCTGCGCTCACCCGACGCAGGCCGCATTCTGGTCGACGGCGTCGACATCGCCGACGTGACGCTCGGCTCCTTGCGGCACAACATCGCCGTCGTGTTCCAGGACGCCGGCCTGTTCAACCGCTCGATCGCCGAGAACATCCGCGTCGGTCGGCCCGAGGCGACCGACGCCGAGGTCGAGCAGGCCGCAATGCTCGCCGAGGCGCACGAGTTCATCTCCAAGAAGCCCGACGGCTATCAGTTCGTGATCGGTGAGCGCGGCGCATCGCTGTCGGGCGGCGAGCGCCAGCGCCTGGCCATCGCCCGCGCCATCCTCAAGGATGCGCCGATCCTGATCCTCGACGAGGCGACCAGCGCCCTCGATGTCGAGACCGAAGGCAAGATCAAGCGGGCTCTGGACCGGCTGCGCCAGGGCCGCACCACCTTCATCATCGCGCACCGCTTGTCGACGGTCGCCGACGCCGACACCATCCTGGTGCTGGACGGCGGGCACATCATCGAGCGCGGCACCTTCCGCGAGCTGGTGGCGCTGAAGGGGCTGTTCGCCCGGCTCGTCACGGAAGGCGGCTTCATCGAGCCCGACACGAACGACCCGGTCCCCGAAGCCGCACATCTCGTAAGCGAGTGACGGTGCGAGGCTACGCCGCTACTTGAGGAACCCCGCATAGCGCGGCAGCCACAGCGTCAGCTCCGGGATCAGCGTGATGGCGACCAGCGACGCCAGCAGCGGTATCAGCCAAGGCAGGATCGCCATGGTCGTTCGCTCGATGGACAGCTTGGAGATTCTGGCCAGCACGAACAGCACCATGCCCGAGCGGCGGATGCAGCAGCCCGATCATCAGGTTGAGCGTCATCACCACCCCGAAGTGCACCGGGTCGATGCCGACCTTGGTTATGATCGGCATCAGCACCGGCACCAGGATGGAGATCGACGCGATCGGCTCGAGGAAGCAGCCGACCACCAGCAGCAGGATGTTGATCAGCAGCAGGATGAGGTAGCGGTTGTTGGTATAGGACAGCAGGGCTTCCGCTGCGTATTCGGTCAGCCGCGTGGTGGTCAGCACCCAGCCGAACAGCGACGCCGCCCCGACGATCAGCAGCACCGCCGCCGACGTCTCGATGGTGTCCATCGTCACCTTGTAGAACTGCTTGAAATTCAGCGTCCGATACAGGAAGACGCCGAGAATCATGGCCCAGGCGCAGGCCGCAATGGCCGCCTCCGTCGGCGTGAACCAGCCGAACGTCATGCCGCCCATGATGATGGCCGGCGTCAGCAGCGGCGGCAGGGCGGCGAGAAACGTGACCCCCAGCGTGCGCAGGCGAAACGCCTGGTCGCGGCCCATGTTGTACTTGCGCGCGCAGTAGGTGACGTACAGCATCATGAAGATCGTCATCACCGCGCCGGGGATGAACCCGCCCAGGAACAGCGCACCGATCGATACGTTGGCCATCATGCCGTAGATCACGAACGGCAGCGACGGCGGGATGATCGGCCCCAGCGTTGCGGAGGCCGCAGTCACGCCGACCGAGAACTCGGTGTCGTAGCCGTGATCCTGCATGGCCTTGATCTCGATGGTGCCGAGCCCCGCCGCGTCGGCAATGGCCGTGCCCGACATGCCGGCGAAGATCACCGAGCCCATGATGTTGACGTGCGCCAGGCCGCCCCGCATCCAGCCGCACAAGGCCACCGCAAAGTCGTAGATGCGATTGGTGATGCCGGCCGAGTTCATCAGATTGCCGGCCAGGATGAAGAACGGCACGGCCAGCAGCGGGAAGCTGTCGATACCGCCGGCCATGCGGTGCAGGATGACGAAGTCGGGGATGCCGGCAATGAAATGCGTATAGATCAGCGACGAGCCGGCAAGCGCGATGAAGACTGGGACGCCCGCGAGCAGGACGACGAGGAAGACAAAGATGAGGGCTGTCATGGCTTGGTGCCTTCGCTCTCGACCACCAAGCCTGCGGTCAGTGCCTCCTGCGCCGATTTCCAGCCGTCGCGGGCATTGCGCCACACACGCTGGAGCTGGCGGGCGAACATCAGGAAGCAGCCGAAGGCCACGGCGCCATAGACGTAGCTCATCGACATGTCGATCACGGTCATGCGCTGCACCTGCATGCGTTCCACGATCATTACCGAGAAATAGGCAAGCAGGCCCATGAAGCCGAGCGTGATGAGATCCACCAACCCCAGCAGCAGGCGTGCCGCCGACGCAGGCAGGAGGTTAGGTAGCAGCACCACGGCGATATGCGAATTCCGGCGCGTCACCATGGCGGCGCCGATGAACGTTACGCACATCAGGCCGTAGCGGGCGATCTCCTCGGTCCACGCCAGGCTGTCGTTGAGGACGTAGCGGGTGAAGAATTGCAGGAAGACGATGAAGCCGAGTGCCCAGAACACCGCAAACGCCAGCCAGTCTTCGGGGTAATGCTCGATCTCGACCTCCACGTCCTCGACGTGGATCAGGTGCTGCTCCGGCTCTTGGCCGGCTTTGATGGCGGTCATCGTCCCCTCGGGCTGGCAATGGCAGGCTGCCGTTGCTCGGACGGCAGCCTGATCGATGTTTGATGTGATGCGGAGACAGCTATCCGCCGCCTCCCGGTGGCCGGCCTACTTTATCGCCTGCAGCGCATCGTATTCCGCCTGGCTCCACCCGCCACTGCCGTCATTGTGCAGCGGTAGGGCAGCGGCGCGGAAGGCCGCGCGGTCCACCTCGACCACGTTCTTGCCGAGCTTCTTGAACTCATCGACCAGCTTCTGCTCGGATGCACGGATGGAGTCCGTTGCTTTGCCCGCACCCTGAGTGAGGACCTCCTCGAAGATCTTCTTCTCGTCGTCCGTGAGCTTGGACCACACGTGGCTGCCAACGATGGTCAGCAGCGACTCGGTGATATGTCCCGTCAGCATGATGTGCGACTGCACTTCGTAGAACTTCTTGGCCATGATGGTCGGCAGCGGGTTCTCCTGCCCGTCGACGGTGCCCTGCTGCAGCGCCAGGTAGACCTCGGCAAAGGCGATCGGCGTGGCATTGGCGCCAACCGACTTGGTGAACATGAGGAACAGCGGCGCCGGCGGCACGCGCAGCTTCATGCCCTTCATGTCTTCCGGCTTCTTGATCTCCTTGTTGGCCGTGACGTGACGCTGCCCGTAGTAGGTGAGCGTGACGACCTTGTGCTTGGTCTTGTCTTCGTAGCCTGTGGCGATGGTGCGGAACAGCGGGCTCGCCCGATAGGCCATGAAGTGATCGAAGTCGCGGAGCACGAACGGCGCGTTGGTGATGGCGATCGGCTTGTGGATCGAGCCCGCGAAGGCGACGCCCGTATAGATCATGTCCACGGTGCCGAGGCCCAGCGCCTCGTTGATCTGGTTCTCGTTGCCGAGTTGCGAGGCGGGAAACACCTGGATCTCGTACTTGCCGTTGGTGCGCTTCTTGATCTCCTCGCCGGCCCACACCGCCTCGGTGTGATAGGGCTCGCTGGTCTCATAGACGTGGGCCCACTTGAGCTTGGTCTGGGCGACAGCAGCGGTCGGCGCCCAGCCGAACACGCAGGCGACGGCAATCGCAGCAAAGACATTAATCCGGTAGATGAGCATCATGTTTCCTCCTCCAGGCATTTTGTTGCGCAGGTCGCGGCCAACCCCTCGGCGAGGCGGCAATTTGTACGATGACCCGATGACTTTAAGATTGAGCGTAGCCATCCCGCCCCCTCCTGACAAGTCCACCACCTATCCGCCGAAAGGCTAGCAAACCACCAGCGTCAGGCACTGAGCGAGATTAGAGGTGCCGATTGCAAGGTCCATCCCTCGGATGTGCGAGAGCAGGGCGTGTGCCGCGCGGCACCCACACGCCGGCCGAGTAGCGGTCCACCCACCACGATCCCAAACGGGCCGCACACAAGCAAAAGAGGCAACGAACGCGTCGTTGCCTCTTGCGATACAGCAGCACTGCGCGGGACGGCCCTCACAGCTTGTGAGCCATCCGCTCCTTCTTGGTCGCAAGATAGCGCGTGTTGTAGGGCGAGGCCTTGACGATCAGCGGCAGCTGCTCGATCACCTCCAGGCCCTCCTCGCGCAACGCTTCGACCTTGGCCGGATTGTTGGTCAGGAGCTTGATCTCGGGGTAGCCCAAGTCGAACAGGATGTGGGCCGCAAGATCATAATCGCGCGCCTCGATCGGGGCACCGATGGCGACATTGGCGTCAACCGTGTCATACCCCCTGTCCTGAAGGGCGTAGGCGCGGATCTTGTTGACGAGGCCGATGCCGCGGCCCTCCTGGTAGGGCAAGTAAACCAGGACGCCGACCGGGCTGGTCAGAATCCGGTCCATGGAAGCCTGTAGCTGCGGGTAGCAGTCGCAGCGCAGCGAGTGAAAGATATCGCCGGTCACGCACCCGCTGTGCACACGCACAACCGGCACTTCGTTGCCCACATTCTCTTCCCGATGCACGAGCACCAGGGCCTGAAAGCTCGGATCGGTACCCTGATAGGCCCGCGCTTCGAGCTTCAATTCTTGACCTCTGAACTCGATAGGAAGGATGGTCTGTGCCGTCCAATCCATATCCAGTTCAAAAGACGTCACCGCATTCGATTTCATCGAACTCTCCAAACGGCGTGCCGGCGCGCATATGTGCCAACTATTGAGGTCTTGTAAAGGCGACACACCAGCGACGCCGCGTCACAAGTTGTTACAGAGAGATAGAGATAAGGTTTCATTCCCCGACAGTGCTTAGACGGACAGAATCGTGCCGCCGGATTGCCCGACGGCACCTCTGCAACAGGCGCGATGACGTTGCAGAGCGAACCTCCCCGCCGTCAGGTGTCCATGCGGACATCGTTGGCGGGTCCTTCTATCGATACGCGCACGAACATGAACGCAAGATGTATGTCTCGAGTTCCAGCAAGGCTGCCGCTCGTCGGCCATAAGTAATAGGATTTATTAAGCTAAAACAATACATTACATGAACTAATGCCGTCGGATGGGTTCTTCCTTGAAGCGTTGCAATTGTGTATCGCACCCGGACAACCGCTAACGAGTACACAAGCTTCTTCATTGCCGGTTCACCGCGCCTGTGATGATTTGTGACAGTCCGGTGACAGTATTAGCGATTGCCCCCAATGACAGAGCAGACGGTGGTTTTGCGGAAGGCGCGGTGGCGCCTGTCCGACTTGCGCGGGCTGCGCATGCTTTTCTACAGGCCCGCGCCCATTCGTCCGACAACGGCCTGGGCCCTCGCCGCCTTCATAGCAGCCGGTCTGACGCACCACTTTTGGACCGATGAAGGAGAACTCCCCAACATCATCTTCACGGTCGGGGTCACCATGGCCCTCGTTGCTATCATCGCTTTGATCTCACGAAGGGTTCTATTCTCTCTGGTGCTTACGGCGGCCCTGATTGCCACCATTGCCATGGCGGCGTCGGTCAAGCGTGCCACTATGAACATGGTCGTGCACGCCTATGATCTGTTCTTCTACCTGAGCTCTTGGTCGACCATCAGCTATCTCTGGAGCGATCAACGCCGCTACGTGCTGGGTCTGGTCGGCGCTCTGCTTGCAATCGGCTTCGCCGCCCGCATCGCCTATCACGCCGACGGCATCCGTGTGGGTCGCGCCTGGTCGGCGGTCGCCGCCGCCCTCTTCATCGCCGTGGCCTGGTATGGCGCGCAAACCAAAGGCGAGCGGCGCCACATGCAGTTCTACTACCAGAACTTGTACGTCTCCTCCTTCTACGCATCGTGGGCCGAGACCCTGGAGGCGCTGTGGCGCGGAACATTGCTGGAGGCCGCGCCGAAAGCGGCCGCCGCGACTGCGGCTTTCACCATTCCCGGCGCCTGCGACACCAATACGAAGCCGCCGCACATCATCCTGATCCACGAGGAATTGGTGGTTCAGCCGTCGCTGTTCAAGCAGCTCAGCTACGACCACGCCGTCGATCCGCTGTTCCTGTCTGCCGACTCCCACCTGCACCAGATGCGCGTCGAGACCTACGGTGGGGCATCCTGGCTGACTGAATTCTCGCTGCTGGCGGGGGTTTCCACGCATTCGTTCGGCGGCATGCGGCAGTTCGTGCAGACCTTCACGCAGAACAAGCTCAAAGACACCTTGCCGCAGGCATTGGAGCGGTGCGGATATCGCAACGTCGTGTTCTACCCGATGATGCGCAACTTCGTGTCCAACGACAAATTCTACACGTCGATCGGTCTCAGGGAGATCTTCGACATGAAGTCGCAAGGGGCACCTTCGGCGCAGGAACGCGACCGCTTCTACTTCAAGAACTCGTTGGCCGAGATGGAGAAGCATCTCAAGACCTCGCGTAAGCCGATGTTCATGTTCATACAGACCATGTCGGCGCACTGGCCCTACGACTACGCGTTCAGCCCGGAGATAGACGTACCTGGAGGCGGGCCTGGCACCGATCCCGAGATGCACGAATATCTACGTCGCGTCTCGATGGCCAAGATGGACTTCGACTTCCTTCTGGGCGAGCTGTATCAGCGCTTCCCGGGCGAGAGGTTCCTGGTTGTGCACTACGGCGACCATCATCCGATGGCCACACGCATGCTGCTCGGCTTCAACAACGATACCGAGGCCGAGGACGTTGCTCTGCATCCGGACTCGATCGGCTTCGTTACCTATTACGCCGCCCGGGGCGTCAACTATCGCGTGCCGCCGCTGCCCCAATTCGAAACCCTGGACGTGCCTTATGTCGGTACGGTCATCCTGGACCTCGCCGGTCTTCCGCTGTCGGATTCACACACTGAGCGCAAGCGCCTGATGTATCTGTGCAAGGGCCGGTACAACGGCTGCGCGCAGCGCGACGAAATTCTTGCATTTCATCGCCGCCTGATCGACTCCGGTATCATTGTGGCCCGATAGCCCGCCTACCGGGCAGGCCGGTCCGGCACCCTCCCAAGCCTTGCTATTGGCTTGCTCGCATGCCAGGACAGGCACACGCCCTTGCATGCGCCTCCTGCGAGGTCCACCTCTTTTGTCGATGACGGAACCGCAAACTTTCATTCGCCCCGTGCCGAAGGGCGAGGCACGGCGCCTCAAGATCTCGGTGGTCGTACCCATGCTCAACGAGGAGCGCGGGTTGGACCCCCTGATGGATCGGCTGCGCCCCGTCCTGGATGGCATCGGCTCCGACTGGGAGGTGATCTGCGTCGACGACGGCTCGACCGACAGCACGCCGGCCGTGCTGAAGCGGCTGAACGATCAGGACCCGCGCCTCAAGGCCGTCTCCCTCAGCCGCAACTTCGGCAAGGAGATCGCCACCGCTGCCGGCCTCAGCTACACGACCGGCGACGCTGCGGTCATCATGGACGCCGACCTGCAGCATCCGCCAGAGTTGATCGTCGACTTCGTGCGCCGCTGGCGTGAAGGCTACGATGTGGTGTTCGGCCAGCGCATCGACCGGCACGCCGACACGCTCATGCATCGCTGGTCGGCGCGGGCCTTCTATATCGCCTTCCAGAAATTGAGCGGCACCAGCCTGCCCGAGGGCGCCGGCGACTTCCGCCTGCTCGATCGCAAGGCGGTCGATGCCATGAACCTGATGCGCGAGCGCGTGCGCTTCAACAAGGGTCTGTTCGCATGGATGGGCTTCCGCTCGGTCGGCGTACCGTTCCATGTCGAGCCCCGCGCAGGTGGTGCATCGCGCTGGCGTGCGCGTGCGCTGGTGCGTTTTGCGCTGGACGGCATCGCGTCGTTCACCACCATTCCGCTCAGAGTGTGGTCTTATCTCGGGCTCGTCATATCGTTCCTGGCGCTGTGTTACGCCATGTTCATCCTCGTCAAGACGTTGATCTTCGGCGCCGACGTGCCGGGCTTTCCGACGCTGATCATCTCCGTCATGTTCTTCGCCGGCGTGCAGCTCATCTCGCTCGGCGTGATCGGCGAGTACATTGGGCGCATGTACGAGGAAGTGAAGGGACGCCCGCTGTTCCTCGTTGCCCAAACGCTGGGAATCGACGAGGAAACGGCGGCCAAGGGCAGTCAATCGGCCTACCCTGTGCGGCGGCATTAGCCACAGCGCAGCTGCGACCGTCAGCCGCGCAGCATCCACTCTGATCATCGGCGACGTTGCGAGCATGATCATCCTCTGTGCCGACGACTACGCGATGACGGAAGGCATCTCGCGCGCCATCGGCGAGCTGGCCGCCGCGCGTCGCCTGTCAGCGACCAGCGTGATGTCGACCTTCGGCCATTGGCCGCGCATGGCGCCGCGCCTGCTGGTGCACCGCGGGCATCTGTCCATCGGACTGCACGTGAACCTGACACTGGGCCAGCCGCTGGGCCACATGCCTCGGCTGGCACCGCAGGGCACGTTTCCGCCGCTCTCGAGCTTGACCATCTGGGCGCTGGGCGGTGCGCTCAATGTCGAGGAAATCCGCGCCGAGGTCAGCCGGCAGCTCGACAGTTTCGAGGCGGCCATGGGCTTTCCCCCTGACCACATCGACGGGCATCAGCACGTGCACGTGCTGCCAGGTATTCGGGGCGCCGTGCTGACCGAGGTGGCGCGCCGCTACCCGGTTCGCGCGCCGCTGCTGCGCGATCCCTCGGATCGGCTGAACTCTATTCTCTCGCGCGCCTCGGCGGCGAAGGCGTTGACCGTCGCGGCGCTGGCCATCGGCTTCGGCAGCGCTGCCCATAAACGCGGCCTGTGCACCAATGACAGTTTCGCCGGCTTTTCGCGTTTCGACGAGCAAGAGCCCTATACTGCAGAGCTGGAGCAGGCCCTGTCGGCGCCCGGCGAGCGGCATCTCGTCATGTGCCACCCGGGCCATGTGGACACCGAGCTGGCGAGCCTCGATCGCGTCGTTAACCGCCGGCGCATGGAGTACGAGGCGTTGATGACGAACTCGGCTTTGATGACACGTATCTGGCGGCCCTCGCGGCCAGGCGACGGCGCACCATTCGACTGGTCGCAGATGGAACCTCGGGCATGAACGGACGGTGGGGCAATATGGTGCCGGGGGCCCAGCACCCGCTGCGGCATGGGCTGGCCTTTCTGATCTGCGGCCTCATATCCCTCAGCGTCGATGCCCTCGTTCTCAAGCTGCTGACCACGCTGTTCGGCCTGCATCCATTCGTGGCCCGCATCGCGGCCATCATGGTGGCGATGACGTCCGGTTGGCTATCGCATCGTACCTTCACGTTCGCGCTGAAGACGCCACCGACCGTTGCCGAGTACCTCCGCTACATGGCAGTCGGCTGGTTCGTATCTGCCGTCAACTACGGCGTGTTCGTTATCATCCTGCTCCTAAGACCTGTCACGGAGCCGCTCACCGCGCTGCTCGGCTCCTCCGTGGTGGCCATGTTCTTTGCTTATTTCGGCATGCGCTTTGCAGCCTTCCGGGTCGACGCCGAACCTCAGCCGGACCCGAGCAGAGTCGCCTCAGATTGATGCACGTCGACGCAAAATGTGACGCGGCGGCCGCAGCGCGAGCCGCTGTCGTCGTTGCTGGCCTGCAACGGCCTTCGCCGCGCGCGCCCGCTAACCTTACTGCCAGGCGTCAGCGGCTGGCCGCACGGGAATTGCCGCTATACTGTTTTCGCAATGCTTTGGCGGGGCGGCCTCGGGGATGACATCGAAATATCGAGCCGACATTGACGGCCTGCGGGCCGTTTCGGTGCTGGCGGTGATGGGCTTTCACTTCGGCCTGGCCGCCTTCGGCGGTGGCTTTATCGGCGTCGACGTGTTTTTCGTCATTTCCGGCTATGTCATCACGCTCAGCCTTCTGGGCGACCTCGCCGCGGGCAGGTTCTCGATCCTGGCTTTCTACGAGCGTCGCGTTCGCCGCATCTTTCCAGCGCTGATCTTCACGTTTGCGCTGAGCTGGCTCGCCGCATGGCTGCTGCTCCTGCCTTCGCACTTCGTGGATTTCTCCAGCAGCCTGTTGTCGTCGGCAACCTTCGTGTCGAACATCTACTTCTGGAAGAACTCGGGCTACTTCGACAACTCCGCCCAGCTGCGTCCATTGCTGCACACCTGGTCGCTGTCGGTGGAAGAGCAGTTCTATCTGTTCATGCCGATTGCCGTTTTCCTGATCCATCGCTACCTGAAAATGCGATGGGCGCTTCTGCTGATGCCGGCGCTGCTCGCCTCGTTCGCGCTGAGCGTGTTTGCCACCTACACCGCGCCTACCGCCAACTTCTTCATGCTGCCGACGCGCGCATGGGAGCTGCTGCTTGGTGCGGTGCTGGCTTTTGCCCAGCTCCCTGCAACGAGGGGGCGCATCGCAGAGGCCCTGGCGGTGGCCGGCCTCGCACTGATCGCGTTCGCGGTCGTCTCTTTCAGCGACGCCACGCCGATCCCCGGCGTCGGCGCACTTGCTCCCTGCCTGGGTGCGGCCCTCCTGATCTACACCGGAATGCATGCGCAGACCTATGTGGGCCGGTTCCTGACCCTGAGCCCGATGGTCTTCATCGGCAAGATCTCCTATTCGCTCTATCTGGTGCACTGGCCGATCATCGTGTTTGCGCGGCACGCCGCATTGCGCGAGCCGACCAGCATCCAGCTCATTCTCATCGCCATTGCCAGCATAGCTCTGGCGACATTTTCATGGGCCTTTGTCGAGCGGCCGTTTCGCTGGCCGAAGAGACCCCTACCTCGCACCCAGCTTCTCTGGGGTGGCGCCGGGGCGATGACATTCGCAGCCTTGGTCGGCGCCGCTGGCATTTTCTCGCAAGGGAATCCGGGACGCTTCGGCGGGGCGGTCCAGGAGGCGCAAGTCGAGCAGGGCACTTGGAAGACCGGTGTATGCTTCCTGCTGGGCGATCCGGACTATCGGGCCTGGAATGCCGACGCCTGCAGGCGGACATCGGGCAAGGCTCAGAACGCGCTGCTCTGGGGCAACTCTTTTGCGGCCCATTACGCGCCGGGGCTGGTCGCCAATACCAGCAACCTGACGGCCAACTTCTTCCAGTATACGGCGGCCGGCTGTCCACCGATCCTGAGCTACTATTCCTACGCCCGCCCGCATTGCCAGGCGTTCAATGCGCACGTGCTCAGCATCATACGCACCCATGACATCAAGACGGTTGTGCTGTCAGCGCGATGGCGCGACATGCGAACGCGCGGGTTCGGCGGCCTCGCCGATACGATTGCAGCTCTCAAAAGCGCGGGCGTCGATGTCTGGGTGATCGGTCAATCGACCGAGTTCCTGACCGACGTCAGCGCAATCGCACAACGCAACGGTCACAACCAGGGCGGCGCCGACGCGTGGCCGCTCGCCTTCGACCGTAGCCTGAACACAAAGCTTCGCCAGGCCGCAACCGGCGCCACCTTTATCGATCCGCTCGACTTCCTGTGCACTGGAGAAGACTGCGCCTACCGCCGTCAGGGTCAACTGATCTACGCCGACTATGGTCACTTCTCGCAGATGGGGAGCGAGCGAGCAGTGTTTGACTACTTTCCCCTGATCCGGCGCGACCGCACGCAATAGCCGTGAGCTCAGCGCGACTGGCCCAGGTCGGCGCAGCTGCCGCGGGCGCCGAAGAAGCCCTCGATCTCGCGGCACAGCGCGCGCGCCGTCATGCTGTGGCCGACCTCATTGTAATGGCCATCTATAAGCAGAAACGCAGATCGCGCCTTCTCGGGCTCGCGCCGGAACTGCTTCGGCAGGTCAATGAAGGCAATGCCATTTTTTTCGGCCCAGATCTTCACCTTGTCCGAGAACTCCGGACGGTCCGCTGCCGGACCCATGTTGATCAGCCGGCGCTGCGCCGGAATTGCGAATATGACGAATCTGGCCCCGATCTCGCTGGCGCCGCGCGCCATGCGCAGCACCAGATCCGACGTCAGATCAGAGATGTCCGGATTCAGCTCCGCCCAAGGGCCGGTGCGGCCGGTGCCTTTGAGCGTATCCTCGAACCACCACGACAACCGCTGCTGCAGCATCCGCACAACGCGTACGATGTAGACCCGTCGAAGCGCGTCGTTGAGGGTCGCATCAGCCGGATCCGGAAGAGCGACGGGCGTTCCGGACCCATCACGTACGGCTTGCGCGAGCATCCTCTCGTCTGACGCCACATCGTCGGAAAACAACTGCAGGACGACCAGCGAGGGCCGGGTGTGGCGTACGACATTCTGCCATTGGATGGCATAGAAAATCGGGCTGTAGCTGCCTACCCCGTAGTTCTTGACCTCGCAGGTCGTGAGCGTCGAAAGGAGGCCCACGAAGGAATCCTCGAAGCGCACCTGCAAGCCTTCCGTGAAGGAATCCCCCATGAAGGCAATGCGGCAGTCAGCCGGCACCTTCTGCGAGACCGGCCCGGCGGCGCGCAGGCCGTCGGCGTCGAAATTGACGTGGAAGCCGCCATACTCGCCGGTTCGCGAATAGGCCCGATAGCGATAATCCTTGGGGTGGACGTGGTGCAGCAGCCTGTCAGGGTCCAGTGGTGTGTGGCCCGGCCCAAAATCCGCCGCGCGCAGCCCGATCTCGGTCAGTCCGAGCATTCCGATGCAGGCAAGGGCCAAGCCCCAATGGCGTCGGGCTACACGTCTCATCCATTCAGGCCCGGAGCACCGATGCGCAAAATTTGCCGTTGACGTTGTCTGTCGCGCCATCCTAACCGGGCGCCTTCCGCCCCGGCTACACCTTCCCGGCACGCCTTGAGCCTGCGCACCCGCCAGCCGACGAGGTGGCATGTCGCGCTCGCCATTTCAGGGAAACGAGGCTGTTGACATGGTGTGGACTATGTAGTACACAGTCCACATGGTCGGCTTCGGTGACTACATCCGCAAAGCGCGCGAAGCGCTCGCTGAAACGGATCCGCGGTTCAGCCTCCGTCAGGTGGCGCAGCGCATCGAAGTCGAGCCGGCATACCTGAGCAAGGTCGAGCGCGGCCTAGTGCCGCCACCATCGGAAGCGACCATTGTCAGGTTGGCAGCGGATCTGAGCGAGGACGCCGACGTGTTGCTGGCCATGGCCGGCAAGGTGTCGAGCGATCTGCAGGCGATCATTCTGCGCCGGCCGAAGCAGTTCGCCGAGCTGATCCGTCAGCTCAAGGACGCTCCGAACCATGCGATCGTGAAGGTAGTGAGGGAGGTGCGCGACGGCAAATGGTGAGTGCCAGGAACGACCAACGGTAGGTAGGGTAATGATTACACTCGAGCGCGACAGCCTGGTCTTTCGGTTCCCTGAAGTTCACGAGCTAGCCAAAACGGAGGTCAATTTTCAGCGCACCCTGCGCATTCCCGATAATGGAAAGCATTATCCGCTCCCGCCCGGATTGGGCTCTTTCTCCCTGAAGCATCTCGAGGACTTCGCTGACCGCATTCCTGCAGATTGGCGCGAGCGCGCCGGCGTGATGATGCCGCTCTATCAGGCCGAGGCCATGTGGCTGTCGTTCTGCGGGCGCAATCGCTACGAAGCCTATCCGTTCGCGCTGAAGATCGCCGCCGGCAAGATCAACGCCGTGAGCGGCAAATCGTGGCAGCCGGACCTCGATGCGTCGGAGCGCGACTACGTGGTCGTGCCCGAGCAGCCGTGGCTCGACGGGTTCTGCGTGGCCAAGGACGTGGTGCGCCAGTTCGTCGCCATGCCGCTCGGCTCCGGCTACTCGGTCGAAGAGCAGATCACCGGCAAAGCCGAGCATGGCGGGCTGCAGATCATCGCCTATCCCATGAAAAAGGAGCGGTACGAGGAGCTGGCGCGCCGGCGCGCGGAAGAGCGCCAACGCGCGGGTGCCGCGCGTATGTACATGAGCGACATGGCGAGCGCGTCAATGCGTCGGCGCGAGTGTGCAGCGGCTCCGGCCCGGGCCATGGGGCTGGCAGCCGGCGGCCGCATGCGGCAGCAAATCTACGCCGACCCCTACGGCATCGATGCCTGGGATCGCACGGCCTCGAGCCGCTGCTTCGTCACGCTGATGGACGCCGTGCAATGGCAGGAGATCACCGGCGAGCCACCGGCCGGACGGCCGCCAAGCGCTACGGACTACAGCAAGGCCGGCCTGCCCTGGTTCGATTACTACGCCGCGGATTTGGAGTCGTTGGCCGGCGCGCCGGCACTGGCTCTGGCCAAAAGTGTAGCCGAGCTGGCGGCCGAGAAGGGCGAGCAGGTGCTAGGCCCCGACGGCGAGGTAGAACCAGCCAAGGTGGTGCAGCTCGGCCCGAAGGCGGCGTCGACCAAGTCGAAGCCCGTCCGCGAGAGCCGGCTGTAGCGCGGCACGCAGTGATCCAGGTCCAAGGCCGAACCTAGGCGGCCTCCCCCGGCGAGCCTCCGCGCGGCGCATCTAACGCTGGCGCGGGGGCTCGTTGTGTCTGCCGGTTGCCTGCTACGATGGGTGGCATCCTCTCAAGCGGGAGCCAGCCATGCCGCACCTGATCGTGGAATACTCAGCCAACCTGGAGCCGGTGCTCGACATCAGGGGCCTGGTGGAGGCGCTGCACGAAGCGGCACTTGAGACTGGCGTCTTTCCGATTGGCGGCATCCGCACGCGCGCTGCCAAGCGGGACATCTACCGCATTGCCGACGGCCACGCCGACAACGCCTTCATTCACGTGCAGGCGCGCGTCGGTGCGGGCCGCACGGCGGAGGTGCGGCAGAAGGCAGCCCAGCACATCTTCGCGCGGCTCAAAGCAGAGACAGCAGACGTGTTCGCCAACCGGCCGCTTGGCCTCACACTGGAAATCGTCGAGATCGATCCGGTCGGCAGCCTCAAACACAACAATCTGCATGAGATTGTCGCCGCGCGGCGCAAAGCGTCGGGAGCGTGACTTCAGATCAGGGCGACAGGTCACCCTCTGCAGGCGCAAAACGCTCAGGCGGATCGGCCGGCATCAAACCCCCTTCGCAGCGGGCGCGCCACCGGCGAGAATGGACGGCGTACCAGCCACAGGCCAGCTCCTGGCCTCATTCGATGCGGAGAGGCACAATGAACCTCGTGTTGCTATCAACACTGCTGCTCGTGCTGGCCATACCGCTGGCAGTGTCGGCCCAGGCCGCGGAAAAGACGATCGTCTCGCTTGGCACCGCGACACCCGGCGGAGGCTTCCCGGTCTACGGTGAAGCTGTCGCCGCCGTCATCAACGAAGGCGATACCACGCTGGAGGTGCGGCCGCAGAACACCAAGGGCAGCGCCGAGAACGTGCCGCTACTGGAAGCCGGCAAGCTGGATCTCGGCCTGGTGCAGGGCGAAGCCGCCTTGGAAGCCCTCAACGGCATCGGCCGGCCGGTGGCCGATCTGCGCATCCTGGCTGCCATGTACGCGACGCCCGGCATGTTCGTGGTGCGCGCCGACAGCCCATATCGGACGATCGAGGACCTCAAGGGCAAGCCCGTGGCGTTCGGCGCCAAAGGCTCAGGCCTGGTGCTGCTCGCACGTTACGTGCTCGACGGCCTGGGGCTCGACCAGACGCGCGACTTCGAGGCCATCTTCCTCGATCGCGCAGGCGACGGACCGGCCATGGTGATGGATGGGCGCGCGGCGGCGCTGTGGGGCGGCGGCACCGGATGGCCCGGGTTCACTGCTGTGGCCAAGGGACCGGCCGGCGCACGCTTCATCGTGCCGGACGCGCAGGGCGTTGCCCGCATCCAAGCCAAGCATGCGTTTCTGCAAATGCTGACCGTGCCGGCCAATTCGTTTCCCGGTCAGACGCAAGCGCTCACATCGGTCGGATCATGGAGCTTCATCCTGGCTCGGCCGACGCTGGCCGACGATGTCGCATACCGGCTGGCGCGCGCCCTGCACCAGGGGGAAGCCAAGCTGGCCGAACGGTTGCCGCAGGCGCGCGAGACGACGGCAGCCAACACGGCCGCCGCGGCGCGACGCGACCTGCTGCACCCTGGCGTCGCCAGAGTATCTGCGCGAGGTCGGGCTCGTTCCGTGAGCCCGACCCGCAGTTGGCCCTAAGGTCGCGCTTCCGCCATGTCCGTCGCTCGCAACTCGATGTGCGGGTCGGCGTGTGGACGGTCGGCCCCGGCCACCAGCTGCGCCAGCCGATCTATCTTGTCGTGCAGCTCCATGATGGCCGACTCGGCCTTGACGTTGACCTCGTAGTCGAGGCCGGCGGCAAGCCGGTCCTTCGCGGCCTGCCGGTTCTGGCTCATCATGATGACCGGAGCCTGCAGCGCCGCCAGCATCGACAGCAGAAGATTGAGGAAAATGAACGGATAGGGATCGAATGCGTGCTTCGACAGAAGCACGGCGTTGAGGATCGCCCACGCCACCAGAAAGGCGCAGGCGCCCATGATGAAGGTCCACGAGCCGCCCAAAACGGCGACCCTGTCGGCGAGCCTGTCGCCGAACGTGAGGTTCTGCTCGAAGACTTTATTGACGTCACGGGCCGTGTGCACCCGCCGGGCCACGCGCGCAATCACACGCCGGTCCCGTTCACACAGCGGACCCAGACCTGCATGCAGCAGCTGCTGGGCGAGATAGCGGATTTCGGAGTTCATGGCTCACCTACCTTCGACCGAGCCGATAACCGGTCGAGGATGAGCCCCAAGCTAACGCTCAGGCCTCTCCAGCAACCGGCAACGGCTCGGTGCTACTTGGGCTGTCGCTAGACATGGTTGGAATTCATCTCCTGATGAGATTTGCCATGCTCGATCATGGCTACATGTACATGGGCTTTTGCGACTCGCATGTCAATTACCCGTCCGCGCATTTTGCCTCGCACAGGCCCGCTGGTCACATGTGGATCGCGCGCTTGTCGACGGCGAGAGCCGCCTCCTTGACCGCCTCGGTCAGCGTCGGGTGCGCATGGCACGTGCGGGCCAGGTCTTCGGCCGAGCCGCCGAACTCCATGATGACGGCAGCCTCGGCGATCATCTCGCTCGCCGCCGCGCCGATGATGTGGACGCCGAGGATGCGATCGGTCTTGGCGTCGGCCAGGATCTTGACGAAGCCGTCAGTGGTCTTGTTGACCTTGGCGCGACCGTTGGCGGTGAAGGGGAACTTGCCGACGTTGTAGGCGATGCCGGCAGCTTTGAGGTCCTCCTCGGACTTGCCTACTGAGGCGACCTCCGGGAAGGTGTAGATGACGTTGGGAATGACGTCGTGGTTCACGTGGCCGGCCTGTCCGGCGAGGATCTCGGCCACCGCCATGCCTTCGTCCTCGGCTTTGTGGGCGAGCATCGGGCCGGCAATAACGTCCCCCAGCGCGTAGATGCCGGGAACGTTGGTCTGGAAGTGGGCATCGACGATCACGCGCTTGCGGTTGTCGAGTTGCACGCCGGCCGTCTCCAGCCCGAGCCCTTCCGTGTAGGGTGTGCGGCCGATGGCCACCAGCACGACATCGGCGTCGATGGTTATCGGCGCGCCACCGGCAGCAGGTTCGACGGTGATCTGCTGAGCCGCGCCGTCCTTGGCAACCTTGGTCACTTTGCTGGCCAGCTTGAAGGTCACGCCCTGCTTGGTCAGGATGCGCTGCACGGTCCTGGCAACGTCGGCGTCCATGCCGGGCAGGATGCGGTCGAGAAACTCGACTACGGTCACTTCGGACCCCAGCCGGCGCCACACCGAACCAAGCTCCAGGCCGATCACGCCGGCGCCGACCACAAGAAGGCGCTTCGGCACCCTGGGCAGTGACAGAGCCCCGGTCGACGAGACGATGCTCACCTCATCGATGTTGACGCCCGGCAGCTTGGCGACGTCGGAGCCGGTCGCAATGACGATGTTTTTCGTCTCCAGCCGTTGCTTGCCGCTGGCCGTTGCCACATCGACCTTGCCGGGGCCGGCGATGCTGCCGGTGCCTAGAAAGGTATCTATCTTGTTCTTCTTCAGCAGGAACGCGACGCCGTCGACATTGCCCTTCACGCCCTGGTCCTTGAAGGCCAGCATCTTGGCCAGATCGAGCTTGGGCGCGGGCAGCTCGATGCCCATCCCGGCAAACGAATGGGCCGCCTCCTCGAACAGCTCGGAGGCGTGCAGCAGTGCCTTGGAGGGGATGCAGCCGATGTTGAGGCAGGTGCCGCCGTGCGTAGCGCGCTTCTCGACGACGGCTACCTTCAGGCCGAGCTGCGCCGCACGGATGGCGCACACGTAGCCGCCCGGGCCGGTGCCGATGACGATCAGGTCGTAGGTCATTGGGCAACTCTGGGTTGGCTGTCATCCCGGCGCGTGTCGCCGGGATCCATCGTCCGCGAGCGCCGGCGCGTGTTGGGGGCTGGATCCCGGGCACAAGGCCCGGGATGACAAGAGACATCACAGCTCCAGCACGAAGCGCTGCGGGTCTTCCAGCACCTCCTTGACGCGGACCAGGAAGGTGACGGCATCCTTGCCGTCCACGACACGGTGGTCGTAGCTCAGGGCCAGGTACATCATGGGACGAATTACGATCTGGCCGTTCTTCACCACCGGCCGGTCCTCGATGCGGTGCATGCCGAGGATGCCGGACTGCGGCGCGTTGAGGATCGGCGTCGACATCAGCGAGCCGTACACGCCGCCGTTGGAGATCGTGAAGGTACCGCCCTGCATCTCCTCGATGGACAGCTTGCCCTCGCGGGCGCGCTTGCCGTAGTCGGTGATGGTCTGCTCGATCTCGGCGAGCGACATCCTGTCGGCCTCGCGCACCACCGGCACCACCAGGCCCTTGTCGGTGCCGACTGCCACGCCGATGTGGTAGTAGTTCTTGTAGATGATGTCCTGCCCGTCGATCTCCGCATTGACGGCCGGGATTTCCTTCAGCGCCTGGATGCAGGCTTTCACGAAAAAGCCCATGAAGCCCAGCTTCACGCCGTGGCGCTTCTCGAACAGGTCCTTGTATTCCTTGCGCAGGTTCATGACCGCGTGCATGTCGAGGTCGTTGAACGTGGTGAGCATCGCCGCGGTGTTCTGCGCGTCCTTCAGGCGGCGGGCGATGGTCTGACGCAGGCGCGTCATCTTCACCCGCTCCTCGCGCGCGGCATCATTGGGCACGGACGGTGCACGCAGCTGGGCGACGGCAACCGACGTGGTCGTCATCGGCGCGTAGGCAACGGCTTCGGCCGGGCCAACGCCCGTAGCCGGTCCGGCCGGCCTGACAGCTGCGGCCATCACGTCCTCTTTCAGCACCTGGCCGCGGCGACCGGAGCCTTGCAGGTCGGCCGGAGAGAGACCCTTCTCCTCCATCATCTTGCGCGCGGCAGGGGCTGGCGGCATGTCAGCCCGGGTCGGTGCGGCGGGCGCAGAGGGTGCGGGCTTGGGCGCCGCAACGGCCGGTTTCGCCTCGACCTTCGCGGCAGGTTGGGCGGGAGCACCAGCCCCTTCCTTTATGGAGCCCAGCACGCTGCCCACGGCAACCGTGGTGCCTTGCGCCACCTTGATGTCGGACAGCACGCCTGCCGAAGGTGCGGGGACCTCGACGGTGACCTTGTCGGTCTCCAGCTCGACCAGCGGCTCATCCGCGTTGACGGCCTCGCCCGGCTTCTTGAACCATTGGCCGACGGTTGCCTCCGTGACGGACTCGCCCAGCGCCGGCACCTTGATCTCAATCGTCATGTCGTTCCACCGTCCAGCAAACAATCGCGCCTTCAGCTTCTGCAGAGCGCATCGCACGTGAAGGCTCGCCGATCTCAGAGGCCCCCGGCGCGCTCGATCCTCAAAAGGATGCGCCAATCAGCCGACGCATCCGTCATCGCATGCATTCGTGACAGCCGCGTCATGCAGCTATTGTCCCGATTCCGAAGTTCGCCCACCTGCACCGCCAGCGCCCCCAGCGAACTTCGGAATCGTAAGGGACACTAGAATCATTACCTTGCTGGTGTGATTCAGATCGAGAAATTCGCGCCGAACCATGCCGCGAGTGCGAGCGAATTTCTCGATCATCACACCAGAGCCTGCTCCACCAGCGTCTTCTGCTCTTGACTGTGCTTGCTGGCGAGCCCGGTGGCCGTGGCCGCCGCCGACGACCGGCCGACGTAGCGCGGCCGAGTGTTGGCGATCGGCGTATGCTGCAGCACCCATTCGATGTTGGGCTCGATGAAGGTCCAAGCACCCATGTTGCGCGGCTCCTCCTGGGCCCAGACGATCTCGGCCTTTGGGAAGCGCGACAGCTCGGTCACCAACGTTTTGGCAGGGAACGGATAAAGCTGCTCGATGCGCAGCAGATAGACATCGTCGATGCCGGCTGCCTCGCGGGCCTCGTAGAGATCGTAGTAGACCTTGCCCGTGCACAGCACGACGCGGCGGATCTGCCCGTCGGGCTTCAGCTTGATCTTCTCGTTGGGGCGCGACTGCGCGTCATCCCACAGCAGACGATGGAATGACGAGTGCGGCCCCATGTCGGTCAGGTCGGAGGTGACGCGCTTGTGCCGCAACAACGACTTCGGCGTCATGATCACCAGCGGCTTGCGGAACTTGCGGTGCAGCTGGCGACGCAGGACGTGGAAGTAGTTGGCGGGCGTGGTGCAGTTGGCCACCTGCCAGTTGTCCTCCGCGCACAGCTGCAGGAAACGCTCGACGCGCGCCGACGAGTGCTCGGGTCCCTGCCCCTCGTAGCCGTGCGGCAGCAGGCAGACGAGGCCGGACATCCTGAGCCACTTGCGCTCGCCCGATGAAATGAACTGGTCGAACACGACCTGCGCACCGTTGGCGAAGTCGCCGAACTGCGCCTCCCACATGACGAGCGCATTGGGCTCGGCCAGCGTGTAGCCGTACTCGAAGGCCAGCACCGCCTCCTCGGACAGCATCGAGTTGATCACCTCGAAGCGGCCCTGGTCGGGCGACACATACTTGAGGGGCGTGTAGCGGCGCTCGGTCTCCTGGTCGACGAGAACGGAATGGCGCTGCGAGAAGGTGCCGCGCTCGCTGTCCTGGCCGGACAGGCGCACCGGAAAGCCCTCGTTGAGCAGCGTACCGAACGCCAGGCTTTCGGCCATCGACCAGTCGATGCCGGTGCCGGTCTCCACCATCTCGCGGCGGCGCTGCAGCAAGTCGCTGCACCGTCTTGTGGGCGTTGAAGTCCTGCGGAATAGCCGTGATGCGGCGGCCGATCTCTTTCAGGGTCTCGATCGGCACGCCGGTGGTGCCGCGCCGCGCCTCGTCTTCGGCAAAGCCGATCTCGGACCAGCGGCCATCGAGCCAATCGGCCTTGTTGGGCTTGTAGCCTTCGGCGGCACCGAGTTCGGCATCCAGATGCTCGCGGAACCTGCTCTGCATCTCCTCGAATTCGGCCTTCGTCACCACGCCTTCCTCGATCAGCCGCTTGGAGTAGATCTCGACCGCCGAGGGGTGCGCCTTGATGGCGCGATACATGAGGGGCTGGGTGAACGCCGGCTCATCGGACTCGTTGTGGCCGTGCCGGCGATAGCAGAACATGTCGATCACCACCGGCTTCTGGAATTTCTGCCGGAACTCGGTGGCGATCTTGGCGACGTGCACGACAGCCTCGGGATAGTCGCCGTTCACGTGGAAGATCGGAGCTTCCACCATCTTGGCGACATCCGAGCAATAGGGCGAAGAACGCGAATGGCGCGGGGCGGTGGTGAAGCCGATCTGGTTGTTGATGATGAAGTGGATCGAGCCGCCGGTGCGGTGACCCTTGAGGCCCGACAGGCCGAAGCATTCGGCCACCACGCCCTGGCCGGCGAAAGCGGCATCGCCGTGGATCAGAAGCGGCAGGACCGGCGTGCGCTCGCCTGGCTTGCACCCGTGCTGGTCCTGCTTGGCGCGCACCTTGCCGAGCACCACCGGGTCGACGATCTCGAGGTGCGAGGGGTTGGCGGTCAGCGACAGGTGCACGTTGTTGCCGTCGAAGGAGCGGTCCGAGGAGGCGCCCAGGTGATACTTGACGTCGCCTGAGCCCTCGACGTCGTCGGGCTTGTAGGAGCCGCCCTTGAACTCGTTGAAGATGGCGCGGTGCGGCTTGCCCATCACGCTGGCCAGCACGTTGAGGCGGCCGCGATGCGCCATGCCGATGACGATGTCCTTGATGCCGAGCTGGCCGCCCCGCTTGATGATCTGCTCGAGCGCGGGAACCATCGCCTCGGCACCGTCGAGGCCGAAGCGCTTGGTGCCGGTGTATTTGACGTCGGCGAACCTCTCGAAGGTCTCGGCCTCCATCAGCTTGTTGAGGATGGCGCGCTTGCCTTCGTTGGTGAAGTTGATGTCCTTGTCGCGGCCCTCTATGCGCTCCTGGATCCAAGACTTCTGCGCCGGCGAGGTGATGTGCATGAACTCGACGCCAACCTGCCGGCAGTAGGTACGGCGCAGGATTTTCAGGATATCGCGCACGGTGGCGATCTCGAGCCCCAGCACCTTGTCGATGAAGATCGGGCGGTCGAGGTCGGCGTCCGTGAAGCCGTAGGTCTCGGGGCGCAGCTCCTTGTGGATCTTGCGCTCGGTCAGGCCAAGCGGGTCGAGGTCGGCGGCCAGATGGCCCATCACGCGATAGGCGCGAATCAGCATCAGGGCGCGGATGCTGTCCTGCGTGGTGCGCAGCGACGCCATCGGGGAGAGCTCGAAGCCGACCGCGTTAGCACGCGCCTGCAGCTTCTCGCGCACCTGCCGTTCGGCGCCTTCGTAGTCGCCGGTCAGCGCGCCCAGAAGTTCACTGTTAGGGCCCACATGCTCCAGGGGCTTGGCCCAGGACGGCCCGTGATGGCCGTCATCGCGACCGCCGCCCTGCCCCGCGCCGCGCTCCTCTTGCAGCGAGGCGAAGAAGTGCCGCCATTCGTCGCTGACCGACCCGGGGTTACGCTCGTACTGGGCCTGCATCTCCTCGATGTAGGCCGCGTTGGTGCCCTGCAGGAAGGAGGTGCGCGCGAACGCGTCGTTCTTGGGTTGTCGGCTCATTCGAAGTCCCGTGGAAAATGTGCTGGGGCGACATGCGACCGCGTGCGTGAGGGCAAACGCCCTCCGCCGGGCGCTTACCTAGCACAAGCGTTCATGTAGTACAGTCCTACGGCTACGATAAGGCCCGGATTGCAGCTGCCCAAAGAAGGTGCAGCGCAGGCCTCAGGCGCGACCCAGCACCTTCGACAGCGTGGTGCCGAGCGAAGCCGGGCTGTCGGCCACGGCGATGCCCGCTGCCTTGCATGGCTGCCACCTTGTCTTCGGCTTTGCCCTTGCCGCCCGAGATGATGGCGCCGGCATGGCCCATGCGCCGGCCGGGAGGGGCGGTCATGCCGGCGATGAAACCTGCCATCGGCTTCTTGCGACCCCGCTTGGCCTCCGACTTGATGAACTCGGCGGCGTCCTCCTCGGCCGAGCCGCCGATCTCGCCGATCATGATGATCGAGTTGGTGGCAGGATCGGCGAGGAACATCTCCAGCACATCGATGAACTCTGTGCCCTTCACCGGATCGCCGCCGATGCCGACCGCCGTCGACTGACCGAGGCCGGCATCGGTGGTCTGCTTGACGGCCTCGTAAGTCAGCGTGCCGGAGCGGGAGACGATGCCGACGCTGCCGGCTTTGAAGATGTTGGCCGGCATGATGCCGATCTTGCACTGGTTGGGGGTGAGCACGCCCGGGCAGTTCGGCCCGATCAGGCGCGACATCGACCCCGACAGCGCCCGCTTCACCTTGACCATGTCGAGCACCGGAATGCCCTCGGTGATGCACACGATCAGCGGGATCTCGGCGTCGATCGCCTCCAGAATCGCGTCAGCCGCGAAGCGCGGCGGTACGTAGATGGCGCTGGCATTGGCGCCAGTCTTGGTTTTGGCTTCGGCCACGGTGTCGAAGATCGGAATGTCGGCCAGCTTGGCGTCGGGATGGCGGGTGCCGCCCTTGCCGGGCGTGATGCCGCCGACCACCTTGGTGCCGTAGGCAACCGCCTGCTGGGTATGGAAGGTGCCCTGGCTGCCGGTGAAGCCCTGGACGATGACCCTGGTGTTTTGGTCGATCAGGATTGCCATCGTCAGGCTGCCTTCTTGACTTCGTCGGTGATCTTCTTGGCTGCGTCGGCGAGATTGTCGGCCGGCACAATCTTCAGGCCGGATTTGGCCAGGATCTGCTTGCCGAGGTCGACGTTGGTGCCCTCCAGGCGCACCACCAGCGGCACCTTGATGGCCATCTCCTTGGCCGCCGCCACCACGCCCTCGGCGATGATGTCACAGCGCATGATGCCGCCGAAGATGTTGACCAGAATGCCCTTCACGGCCGGGTCCGACAGGATGATCTTGAAAGCCGCCGCCACCTTCTCCTTGGTGGCGCCGCCGCCGACGTCGAGGAAGTTGGCCGGCTCCATGCCGTACAGCTTGATGATGTCCATGGTGGCCATGGCGAGGCCGGCACCATTGACCATGCAGCCGATCTGGCCGTCGAGCTTGACGTAGTTGAGGTCGTACTTGGAGGCCTCCACCTCGGCCGGGTCTTCCTCCTCGACGTCGCGCAGCTCCTGGATGTCCTTGTGCCGGAACAGCGCGTTGTCGTCGAAATTGATCTTGGCGTCGAGGCACAGCAGCTTGCCGGCCTTGGTCACCACCAGCGGGTTGATCTCGAGCAGGCTCATGTCCTTGTCGATGAAGGCGCGGTACAGGCTGTCGATCAGCTTGACGCACTGATCGATCTGGTCGCCGGTCAGCTTGAGGGCCGCCGCTATCTTGCGGCCGTGGAAGGGCTCGTACCCCGACGCCGGATCGATCGACAGGGTGAAGATCTTCTCGGGCGTATCGTGCGCCACCTTCTCGATGTCCATGCCGCCTTCGGTGGAGGCGATGAAGGCGACGCGCGAGGTGACGCGGTCGACCAACGCGGACAGATAGAGCTCGCGCTCGATCGCGGAACCATCCTCAACGAAGATGCGCTTGACCACGCGGCCGGCCGGCCCGGTCTGGATGGTCACCAGGGTCTTGCCCAGCATCTGCTCGGCAGCGGCCTTGACCTCGTCGACTGATTTGACGATGCGCACGCCGCCTTTGTCCCCGGCGGCCGGCTCCTTGAATTTCCCCTTGCCGCGGCCGCCCGCGTGGATCTGAGCCTTCACCACCCAGACCGGCCCGGGCAGGCCCTGGGCGGCCTTTACAGCCTCAGCAGGCGAGAACGCAGGGCTGCCCGAAGCCACCGGTACGCCAAAGCCCTTGAGGAGCTGCTTGGCCTGGTATTCGTGGACGTTCATGGAGGCCCCGTGGCTGGAATTTCTGCGCCAGCCTCGCCCAACGCGGGTGTGCAAGCGACTGGTATACCATATGCCAGACGACCCTAGGCCGCCAGGACATCACTTCTACCGTGCGAGATGGCTATTGTGCACTGCGAGAAGCGATCATTTCAATTTCGACTTTCGCTTCCATTGGCAGGGCCGCGACGGCGAAGGTGGAGCGGGCCGGATAAGGCTCGCCGACGTAGGTCTTGTAGACCTCGTTGACGGCGGCGAAATCGGCCATGCTGGTCAGGAAGATGGTGGTCTTGACCACATGACCGAAGCCGAGGCCGGCAGCGGCCAGAATGGTCTTCAGATTCTCCAGCGATTGCTTGGCCTGCACCGAGATGTCGCCCTCGACCAGCTTACCGGTTGCGGCATCAAGGGGGATCTGGCCGGAGACGAAGACGAGATCGCCGTTCTCGATCGCCACCGAATAGGGACCGATGGCCTTGGCCTTCGGCGTCGTGATCGCGCGCTTTGCCATGTCAGCCTGCCAGCGCCGGCGAGATCTTCACACAGGCCTCGATCAGGCCCTTCACGGAGGCGACCGACTTGGCAAACATCGCCTTCTCCTCCTCGTTGAGGGTCAGGTCGACGATCTTTTCCACTCCGCTAGCACCGATCACCACAGGCACGCCGACGTACATGTCCTTCACGCCGAACTCGCCTTTGCAGTAGGCAGCGCACGGCAGCACGCGGCGCTTGTCCTTGAGGTAGCTCTCGGCCATGGCAATGGCCGAAGCCGCTGGAGCGTAGAACGCCGAGCCGGTGCCGAGCAGGGCAACGATCTCGCCGCCGCCGCCGCGCGTGCGCTTGATCATGGCGTCGAGCTGCTCCTGCGTGAACATGCCGAGCTTGATGCAGTCGGGCAGCGGTACGCCGCCGATGGTGGAATAGCGCACCATCGGTACCATGTCGTCGCCGTGGCCGCCGAGCGTCATGGCGCGAACGTCCTCGATGGAGACGTTGGCCGCCTCGGCCAGGAAGTGGGCAAAGCGCGATGAATCGAGCACGCCAGCCATGCCGATCACCTTGTTGGTCGGCAGGCCTGAGTATTTCTGTAGCGCCCAAACCATCGCATCGAGCGGATTGGTGATGCAGATGACGAACGCGTTCGGCGCATACTTCTTGATGCCGGCCCCCACCTGCTCCATCACCTTCAGGTTGATGCCGAGCAGGTCGTCGCGGCTCATGCCGGGCTTGCGCGGCACGCCGGCGGTGACAATGCACACCGCCGCGCCCTCGATGGCTGCATAGGGATCGACACCAGCGCCGCCGATCTTGGCGTTGAAACCCTCGACCGCGGCGGCCTGCGACAGATCCAGCGCCTTGCCCTTGGCGACGCCTTCCATCATGTCGCACAGAACGATATCGCCGAGTTCTTTCACTCCGGCCAGAAGTGCGAGCGTGCCACCGATCTGGCCTGCGCCGATCAGGGCGATCTTGGTACGCGCCATAGCGTCACTCTCCCGTGCTGGGTGTCGTCGCCGGATGAAATCGAGCCAGCCCATACGGCACCCCGAAAATTCAGTCCGTTCGTTAGCCCGAAACCTGCGAGGGTTCAAGAAAAAGGCCGCTTTGCACGCCGCTTCACCTCGGCGCCCGATCACACTGCCCGAAAACGCGCCAGACTGGTCTCTGACTAAAGGAGAACATGCGGCTGCAATGCGACTGGACGTGCGCGATTGTGCCGGAGTTCGCGCCGACGACCGCGGGCTATGTGGCGAACCGTCCCGGGTCTTGGAACCGCCCCCCGCTGTTAGCGTTGCCCGCCTATCAAGCACATACAGGATATAGCTTTCATGGCGGATCTCGCGCGCAGCGACAAATACTGCATCATCGGCGCTGGGGCATCCGGATTGGCCATCGCAAAGAATTTCAAGCAGAGGGGCATCCCGTTCGATTGCCTCGAGCGCGAGGCGGACCTCGGCGGTCTGTGGAACATCGCCACCAGGAGCGGCATCGTCTACGAGACGACGCATCTGGTGTCGGCCAGCTACTCGACCGGCTACGACGACCTGCCGATGGGCGACGATGCCTATCCCCCCTATCCCAATCATCAAGCCGTGCTCGACTATTTTCGCCGGTACGTGGACGAGTTCGGTTTCGCCGACGACATCCAGTTCGGCAAGAGCATCACCAGGGTCGAACCGCGCGGCGACAAGCGGTGGGAGGTGTCGATCGCTGGTGAAGGCCGCCCGCGCATCTATCGCGGTGTGGTGATGGCGAATGGGCACCACGATGCGCCGCGCATGCCCAAATATCCGGGGAAGTTTGCCGGCGAGATCATTCACTCACGCCACTACAAGAGCCCGCGGCAGATGCGCGACAAGCGCGTCCTGGTGGTTGGATGCGGCAACTCCGCCGCCGATATCGTATCGGACGCGGTGCACGGCGGCTCGCGCGTCTTCATGAGTCTCAGGCGCGGCTATTGGTTCGTTCCCAAATTCATGTTGGGCTTCCCTACCCACGATGTGGTCTCGTGGGTGGAATTCTTTCCTCTGCCGCGTCTCGTCAAGCGCTGGCTGTTCCAGGCCAGCCTGTGGGTCCTGCAGGGCCCGCCCTCGCGCTACCAGCTGCCCGATCCCGACTATTCGATTGATCAGGCCCATCCCACGATGAGCGACGAGATCCCGCGCCTTTCGGCGCACGGGCGCATCACGGTGAAGCCGGAGATCGCCCGCTACGATGGCAACCGCGTTCTGTTCACCGACGGCACCGCCGAGACCGCCGACCTGATCGTGTTCGCCACCGGCTACCAGCCGGTGGTGCCGTTTCTCGATGAGAGCCTGATCTATGACGCCCGCGGGCGATCGCGCTTTTACCTGCGCGTCATCCACCCCGAGCATCCGGGCCTGTTCGCGGCGGGCCTCGTGCAGGCAAACGGCAGCATGTGGCGCATCGCCGACTACCAGGGTCAGCTGATCGCGAACCTCATAGTCGCCGAGGCGCAAGCACCGGAACGCGCCGCCCGCTTCCGCGCCGGCATGTCGGCCGACGCTGATCGGATGCGCCCAGGCACCTTCTTGACCTCCGAACGGCATCGCCTGGAGATCAACTACTACGAGTACCGGCGGCTGCTGAAACGGCACGTCCGGCGTTTCGGTCCGGTGCGAAAGATGCGGCTGGACGTGGCGAACGCCGGCAGGGAGCAGCAGTCCACGACTCGCCGCAGGGAACCGGCCGAGGAAATGGCCGGTTGAGGTTGTGCGCCGGCTAAGCCGAGACGGCGACGTTCACTCGATCCTTGCGGCCTGCCAGGTAAGCTTCCGAGCGCATCTCGGTGAGCCGCGAGGCGGTCCGCTCGAACAGGAAGTGGACGTCGCCCGCAGGATAGAGCTCAGCCGGCTCGGCAGCGGCTGAGGCAATCAGCGATACGCGCGCATCATAGAGCGTATCGACCAGGTTGACGAAGCGACGCGCCACGTCGCGCTGCGCCGGCTTCAATACTGGAATTGCATCGATCAGCACGGTGTGAAAACGGCGAGCGATGTGCAGATAGTCGAGCGTACCAAGCGGCTGCTCGCACAACTGCGCAAACGTGAACCGCGCCACGCCCATCGATGCCTGCGGAACATGCAAGGTCCGCCCCTTCACGTCGAGGTCGACGGGAGCGCCCGCATTCAGGCCGGTCAGCTCAAGCCACAGCCGGTCCATCTCGGCCTCGGCCTTGGCGTCGACCGGAGTGAAGTAGAGCGGCCGTCCGCTGAGCTTCTCCAGCCTGAAATCCTTGGCGGCCTGCAGCTCCTCGACCTGCATGTGTTGCTCGATGAGGTCGATGAACGGCAGGAATAGCTGCCGGTTCAGCCCGTCTTTGTACAGCTCGGATGGCGGCACGTTGGAAGTCGCCACCACCACGACCTGCTGCTCGAACAGCCCCTTGAACAGACGTCCCAGGATCATTGCGTCGGCGATGTCGGTGACGTGCATCTCGTCGAAGCACAGCAGCGCCGACTTGGCGGCGAGTTCGCGGGCGACGCGCGGAATGGGATCACCCGGCGCATTCTTGCGCGCTAAGGCAATGCGATCGTGCACCTCGGCCATGAACTCGTGGAAATGAATGCGCCGCTTCGGCCGGAACGTCGTGGTCTGGAAGAACAAGTCCATCAGCATGGTCTTGCCGCGCCCCACCGCGCCGAACATGTAGAGGCCCTTCGGCGCCGGTTGTTTCCCGAGCAGCAACGCCACCAATCCCGTACGCCGGCGCCATTTGCGCAAGCGGCGGGCGAGCCCATCCAGGTGGTCGGCGGCGATCGATTGCGCGGGATCGGGCGTGATCACGCCGTCGTCGACGAGCGCGCGATACTTTGTCAGGAGGGCCATCGCCGCTTCGGCTAGCGTGCTGCCGGGCACCGGTCAAGGCAACCGTAGGCGCTGGCCCAATCAGACGGGCAGGCGTTGCCGCATTGCTCGCAAGATGAGCAATCGCGCACCATTCCAGCAAGCCGCCTCTGGTTCGCGGCGCATCGCCGCATGTGGCAGTGCAGCATCAACACAATCCTTTGTATTGACCCAACTTTCCAAGACCACATGATCGTCATTGTTGATGATGATTGTGCGATGCAAACCGCGCCCCAAATGCAGATTGCACCACAAGCGGCGGAAAGCAATCCGGGGTGCGAGCAGTGAGCAGAGGGTTAGATCATGAGCGATCAGCAAACCAATGTCGGCAGTGTGCGCAAGCTATGGCCTACGGAGACCGAAAAGTTCCGCGACCACCTGTTGCGACTGGATAAGCACAGCCGGCGGCTGCGTTTCGCGCATTCCGTTTCGGACACTTTCATCGAGGACTACGCCAGCCGCATGACGGAGTTCGGCAGCGTCGTGTATGGCCAGATCATCGACGGCCATGTGCGCGGCGCCGCCGAGCTGCGCAGGCTCGGCAATTCCTGGGGCCAGGAGGCAGAAGCGGCCTTCTCCGTGGAAAAGCCCTACCAGGACCAGGGTGTCGGCACGGAGCTGATGGGCCGCGTGGTCCGTGCCGCACGCAATCGCGGCATTCGCCGCCTCTACATGAGCTGTCTTGCGGAGAATTCGAAGATGCAGGCCATCGCCAAGAAGCATGAGGCCGAGCTGCGCTTCGAGTACGGCGAGGTGATCGGCGAGATTCTCCCTGATACGCCCAACTACTTCTCCATCATGGCGGAGGCCGCCGAGGACCGCGTCGGCTTCATGATCGCCGTGCTGGAGCTGCACAGCCGCATGGTGCGTGCGGCCTGATCGGGGCTGCAACTGCCGAACCGTGTGAACGGCCCGTGGAACATCCCGGGGCCGTTCGTTTCTCCGATGGTCATCAGTCGCGCATTGGTAACCAATCACTGCCTCGCGGTGCACGGTTCTTGCGTTTGCAGGACAGGGAATGCAGGCAAGTCGGGGAGACAAGCCGTGCCAGGTCCATTTGGCCCAAAGCGGCACATGCCGCTGCACAATCTCGATACGGTGCGAGACACGCTGGCCCGCATTCAAGCCAATCTAAGGCGCGTACCCGCCCTCTCGCGCGCGGCCGAACAGATCGAGAAGGCACTGATGGAGATGGCGGTCATCGAGCCGCGCCAACTGACGCGCTTCCCGGCACGATGCTCGACGCGCGCACCTATCTCCGGCGCAGATACTGACAGCCTCATCCGCCGTCGACCTCACGCGCCAGCGCGATGATGCGTGTCAGCATGGGACTGCCGGGCCGGATCAGCTCCTCCACGACGGTGAAGTGATTGGTGCCGGGCACGACCTCGTTCTCGGTCAGCAAGCCGGCCTGCTCCCAGGTCTCGGCGATCACTCGGCTCTGGCGCAGGAATTCCGCGCTTTCATCCCCGCCCACCGCAGCGATGAAGCGGCGCCCCTTGGGCGGCGCCGGGCGGAACACGGGGCTGGCGACACGGGCAGTGCCGCTGCTCAAGTGCAACGCCTCGTTGAGGCTGGTGTCGATCAGCGGGGCCAGATCGTAGACGCCGCTCAGGCCGTATCCGGCACGCACGAGGTCTGCAGGAACTCCCGCCACACGTGCCCAGTCGTTGGCCAACATGGCCGCCGTAAGATGCCCACCCGCCGAATGACCAATGACCAGCGGGCGCCTGCGCAGCTTCTTCCACAACGCGGCCACGCATAGGGTCATCTCGTCGATGATCTCCATCACCGAGGCCGCCGGACAAAGCGAATAGGAGGGAATGGCCACCGAGATGCCGTTGGCGTTCAGCTCGCGGGCGACGAAGGAGTACTCCTTGCGGTCGCCGCGCTGCCAATAACCGCCGTGGATATAGACCACCAGTGGCGCCGACCCGCTGCTCGCCACGAACAGGTCGTAGCGCTGGCGTTCGCGAGAACCGTATGGCCGGTCGCTTTCGGGGGCATTTGCCAACCGATAGGCGGCAGACAGCATTTGCCACCGTTCCATGATCTCGACGTGCTCGGGCACACGGCGGCGATTGTTGTACTCGGCTTCGTAGTCCAACGATCCCTCCCGACCCTTGATTTCTCATGGCAATTTGCCACGATTTTTCTCACCGCGCATTCTTTCTGCCGAAGGTGGGAACTCTTGTTCGTCTTTTGCCCTTAGAAGCAGCGGCATGGCATCACCCGCCATCTTCTTCCGACGGGCCGCCCTGACGAGTTGATCGCGCAGCGGGGCTATCAGAACCGCGGTGCGGGCGGGCGTTGCACACACGCCCCCCCGGCGCCGCCTCGCACTGCGTGGCAAGCCTCGTCTACGTCTACGCACGGGGTAGGCGCGAGCTGTCGAAGCGCCTGCAGAATGCCTTCCGCGATCACCATCACCTGTCGATTGCCACCATGCGCGTGTCGCTCGATCACGAGACTTGCATGGAGGTGTCCGTATTGAGGGGCAAGACGGCGGAGGTGGAGAGCTTCGCCGGTCACGTGATCGCGGAGCGCGGCGTTAAGCACGGCCAGGTCACCATCATCCCTGCTGAGATCGAGAACGAGCATCACGCACAAGGCCATGGCCGCGCGCGCACTCATCAACACGTTCGCGTGCGATAGGGGTGATCGCGCAGTCACGAGATTCTACGGTTTGAGCCACCGCATTCGATTACGCGCAAAAGAAACGCGAGGGCGGCGCGTGCGTAGAGCATAGAAACAGACGCCAGTCCTGACACCCTTGCCGAATGGTGCGCGCAAGACGAAGTCTTCACCTCAGGGAACCCTGCGACCACTCCTCGGCGAGCGGACAGTCCAAAGTCACAGCGAAAGAATGATGAAGGGCCCGGCATTGCGAGTAACCCATGCTGTTGTAAGTTTGCTGACGGTTCGTCATGCATCTGCCGTAAGCCGCATCGACCTATTGCGTCCCCGAGCCGAATCAACAACTAGATATGGACGTCGTTGGTTCTTGAGGCCTGTTCGGCTTCGAGCTAAGTGGGAAGCCGGTGCGCCTTACGGCAATTCCGGCGCTGCCCCCGCAACTGTAAGCGGCGAGCCTCGCATCGATAGCGCCACTGGGACCTAGTCGGTTCCGGGAAGGCCAGATGCCAGGCAGCGACCCGCGAGCCAGGAGACCTGCCGCGACATCGACGAACGTCCTCGGGCGGGGTGTCCCGGTGGTCGCTTGCAGGCTCGCCGGCGCATATCCTGCGCCCTCTCCAGCACGCGTCCGCTCGGCCCACGCCCCAAAATGAACAGGGGTCATGCCGATGTCACTTACTCTCGAAGCGCGCCCGGCACAGCCGGGTCCCAATGGCGGCACCAGAACTGCCGCTGTCGCCGATCCTGCTGCCGTAATGACGCCGGCTTACCAGGTGATCCGGCGCAACGGCTCCGTGACACCGTTCGATGCATCGAAGATCACTGTTGCCGTCACCAAGGCATTCCTGGCCGTCGAGGGCGGCCGCGCTGCCGCTTCACGCCGCGTACGTGAGGTGGTCGACGAACTGACGCAGCAGGTCGTGACCGCGCTCACACGGAGGGGCGACGCCGGCCGAACCTTCCATATCGAGGAGATCCAAGACCAGGTCGAGCTGGCCTTGATGCGTGGGGAGCACCACAAGGTGGCCCGCGCATACGTGCTCTATCGCGCCGAACGCGCCAAAGAGAGGTCAGCCGCAAAGCCCGTTGCCGTACGCAACGCCACAACACCCGCTCTCAACGTGAAGCGCGCGGATGGCAGCCTTGCACCGTTGGACGACGCCCGCCTGCAGCAAATCGTCGAGGAAGCCTGTGCGGGACTGAGCGACGTGTCGGACGAGCCGATCCTCGCCGAGACCCGCCGCAACCTCTACGACGGCATTACGCCTGACGAGCTGGCACTCGCGCCGATCATGGCAGCACGGACGCTGATCGAGCAGGAACCGAACTACGCCTTTGTCAGCGCGCGCCTTCTGCTCGACATGCTGCGCACTCAGGCTCTTTCCTTTGTTCACGGCCGGCCTGAGCAAGCGACACAGGCCGAGATGGCGGAACGCTATGGCGAGTACTTCCGGGTCTATGTCGCCACCGGCATCAAAGCGGAGCTGCTCGATCCGGAGCTTGCGCGCTTCGATTTTGCAAAGCTTGTCGCTGCCCTGAAGCCGGAGCGCGACCTGCAATTTCAGTTCCTCGGCCTGCAGACGCTGTATGACCGCTATTTCTTGCAGACACGCGGCATTCGCTTCGAGCTGCCACAGGCCTTCTTCATGCGCGTCGCCATGGGACTCGCGATGCGCGAAGATCGATCGCGAGGCGCGTGCGATCGAGTTCTACGACCTGATCTCGTCGTTCGACTTCATGTGCTCGACGCCGACGTTGTTCAACGCCGGCACCCTCGCGACCGCAGCTGTCGTCGTGCTTCCTGACGACCGTGTCCGACGATCTCGACGGCATCTTCAAGTCGATCAAGGACAACGCGCTGCTCGCCAAGTACTCCGGCGGTCTCGGCAACGACTGGAGCCGCGTGCGTGGCCTCGGCGCACACATCAAGGGCACCAACGGCCAAAGTCAGGGGGTGGTGCCGTTCCTGAAGGTTGCCAATGACACGGCTATCGCTGTCAACCAGGGCGGCAAGCGCAAGGGTGCGGTGTGCGCCTATCTTGAGACCTGGCACATCGATATCGAGGAGTTCCTTGATCTCCGAAAGAATACCGGCGACGACCGGCGGCGCACGCATGACATGAACACCGCCAACTGGGTGCCGGACCTCTTCATGCAGCGCGTCGCCGAGGACGGGCAATGGACGCTGTTCTCGCCCGACGAGGTGCCGGAGTTGCATGACCTGTACGGCCCGGCGTTCGCCGAGCGCTACCGATACTACGAGCAGAAGGCCGAGCGCATGGAAATGCGCGTCGCCAAGCGGATGCGCGCGGTCGACCTGTGGCGGCGCATGCTGACCATGCTGTTCGAGACCGGGCACCCGTGGGTCACCTTCAAGGACCCGTGCAACATCCGCTCACCCCAGCAGCATTGCGGTGTGATCCATTCCTCCAACCTGTGCACCGAAATCACGCTCAACACCTCAGATGGCGAGGTGGCAGTGTGCAACCTCGGCTCGATCAATCTGGCGGCGCATGTGACGGCGAAGGGACTGGATCAAGCTCGTTTGGCGAAGACCGTGAATACCGCCATGCGCATGCTCGACAACGTCATCGACATCAACTTCTACACGATACCGGAGGCGCGCCGTTCCAACCTGCGGCATAGGCCAGTTGGCCTCGGGCTGATGGGTTATCAGGACGCTCTGCACACGCTGCGCATCGCGATTGGCTCCCAGGAGGCTGTCGCGTTTGCCGACACCAGCATGGAAGCGATCAGCTACTGCGCAATCGCAGCCTCCGTCGATCTCGCCGGGGAGCGCGGGCGTTACGCCTCCTTCGATGGCTCGCTCTGGAGCCGCGGCGTCCTGCCGATCAACTCCGTCAAGCTGCTGGAAGAAGCGCGCGGCGAATACCTGCGGCTGGACACGTCGGAAACGCTCGACTGGCAAGCCTTGCGCGAGCGCGTCGTGACCGTCGGCATGCGCAATTCCAACGTCATGGCCATCGCCCCGACGGCGACCATCTCCAACATCGTGGGCGTGGCGCAGTCGATCGAGCCGGCCTTCCGCAATCTCTACGTCAAGGCCAACATGTCCGGCGACTTCACGGTCGTGAACCCGTTCCTGGTGCACGACCTCAAGGAGCGCGGGCTCTGGGACGAGGTGATGATCTCGGACCTCAAGTATTTCGATGGCGTGCTAGGTCCCATCGACCGAGTGCCGGAGGAGCTGAAGGCGCTCTATGCCACCGCGTTTGAGATCGACGCGCATTGGCTGGTCGAGGCGGCAGCGCGCCGGCAGAAATGGATCGACCAAGCGCAGTCGCTCAACCTCTACCTCGCGGCGCCGAACGGCCGGAAGCTCGACGCCCTCTATAGGCTGGCGTGGGAGCGGGGCCTCAAGACCACCTATTACCTGCGCACACAGTCGGCGACTCACGTCGAGAAATCGACGCTCAAGGGCACGGACGGCAAACTCAATGCCGTGTCCGTCACGGGAATGATCTCTGCGCCCGGCGGCTTGGAGCCGCCGCCGGTGCTTGCGTGCTCCATCGACGATCCGACCTGCGAAGCCTGCCAGTAAGAACAAGAAACGCGGAGATACATGAGATGCTCGACTGGTCCGAACCAGCTGCTCCGATGAAGCCTGTCAGTGTGCGCCCAACACCACCGAAACTGCCACAACCCGTTGATGCGACGGGTCTCGGCCAGATCGCCCGTGGTGCTGCCCGCGTTTCGGTCGACGACAAGGCGATGATCAACTGCCGGGCCGACGTGAACCAGCTGCTGCCGCTGAAATACAAGTGGGCGTGGGAGAAGTACCTCTCCGGTTGCAACAACCATTGGATGCCGACGGAAGTCTCCATGCAGGCCGACATCGCACTGTGGAAGTCGCGCGACGGCCTGACCGAGGACGAGCGCCGCGCCATCAAGCGCAACTTGGGCTTCTTCGCCGCGTCCGAGTCACTCGTCGCCAACAATATCGTGCTGGCGATCTACCGGCACCTCACCAATCCGGAGTGCCGGCAATACCTGCTGCGCCAGGCTTTCGAGGAAGCCGTGCACACGCACACCTTCCAGTACATCGTGGAAAGCCTCGGCCTCGACGAAGGCGAGCTGTTCAACATGTACCGCGAGGTGCCTTCGATCACCGACAAGGCGGCGTGGGCGCTCAAGCATACGCAGAGCCTCGACGACCCTGACTTCAAGACTGGTGCACCCGAGAACGACCGGGCGTTCTTGCGCGATCTCGTCGCCTTCTACGTCGTGTTCGAGGGCATGTGGTTCTACACCGGCTTCGCGCAGATCCTCTCGCTCGGCCGTCGCAACAAGATGGTCGGCATTGCCGAGCAGTACCAGTACATCCTGCGCGACGAGAGCATCCATCTGAACTTCGGCATCGACGTCATCAACCAGATCAAGGCCGAGAACCCGCACCTGTGGACCAAGGCGTTCCAGGACGAGGTGCGCGGCATGCTGCGCGACGGAGCAGCGCTGGAGGCGGCCTACGGACGCGACACGATGCCGAAAGGATTCCTCGGCCTCAACGCCGCTCTGTGCGAGAGCTACATGCATTTCATCGCCAACCGCCGATGCGCACAATTGGGCCTCGCCCCGGTCTTCAAGGAGACCGAGAATCCGTTTCCCTGGATGTCGGAAGCTATGGATCTCAAGAAAGAGAAGAACTTCTTCGAGACACGCGTCATCGAATACCAGAACGGCGGCGCGCTGAGCTGGGAGTGATAGCCAATAGCGGCCCTCTCAGAGGCCGGGTCTATGGCGTGAGGAGTGGCGCCGATGGATGCGTCAGGCGCGGGCCTGTTCACAGCTCACACATTTGGATGCATCCCACCCTTTGCGCCGGCTCGACAGGTGGGAGGCGATTTGCTACAGCAGGCGAGCCGACGGTTCCCGCAAGGGAATAACAGGGAATTCGGTGCGCAGGCTGAGCCTGTCTAGTCCGAAGCTGCCCCCGCAACTGTAAGCGGCGAAGGGTGCTCGATAAGCCACTGGAGCCAGCATCGGTTCCGGGAAGGCGAGCCACCCACAGCGCCGCGAGCCAGGAGACCTACCGCCGGATTGAACCCCATTCATGCCGGTCGGGGTGCATCGGCGGAGGTCTGAGCATGACGCCGGTCCCGCTCCAAACCACGGCGCCTTTCGCTTGTCACTCATGCACGTCGGCCTGCAGTAGCCTGAAGATGGCACTACCGCGACGCTTGTCGCGGCCGGATCGTCCCGCAAAGGACAGCCATCGCCGGGCGCGCCTGCGCAGTTGCCTCCCATTCGCACGCGTTGGGGGCGGCGCCGCAAGGCCGTACGGCGATGACAGCCGGATCGATCCGGGCCGCTTGATAGAGACCGCGTTTCGGGATCGTCGCCCGGCGGACGACCCTGAGACCTACGTGCTCGCATGGCTATCGCTCATGCGAGTTTGCCCTGATGTGCCACGCGCGGCGACTGCGCTAGCTGAGCGCCTGTCGCGCCTCCAGCTCGGCGTGCGCTCGCCGTGGCAGCGCCGCTTGATCGAACTCCTCGCATTCGTCGCCAAGCATCGTCGCCGGTCGTCGGCCGGCGGCGCCCTCCGTTCCATCACGCCTGTCGCAAAGAGAGGACTGCCATGACCAACTCAATCTCGGATTTCCTCGTATCGGCGCCAGGCGCGAGCTCAAGCAGGCTACCGAAGCCTATTGGAAAGGCAGCATCGATGCCCCGGCGCTGCTGGCGGCCGGCGCAGAGTTGCGCGCGCGGCATTGGAAGCTGCAGCGCGACAAGGGAATTTCCGTCATCCCGTCGAACGACTTCTCTTTCTACGACCAGATACTCGACATGACGGCGGCGCTCGGCGCCATTCCGCCACGCTTTCTGACCGACACGAGCGCCCAGCCAACCCATCCCAATGGCAGCGCACGCTGCGTCATGGAAGAGGCGGCTCGGGGCGGCGGCCATATCGAGTTGGATCGCTACCTTCGCCATGGCGCGCGGCACCAAAGAGGCGCCGGCGATGGAGATGACGAAATGGTTCGACACCAATTACCACTACATCGTGCCGGAGTTTCACAAGGACCAGACGTTCAAGCTGGCGTCGCGCAAGGCGGTGGACGAGTTCAACGAGGCAAAGGCGCTCGGCATCGTCACGCGGCCGGTGCTCATCGGCCCCGTCACCTATCTGATGCTTGGCAAGGTGAAGGGCGAGGAGTTCGATCCGGTTTCCCTGTTGGACCAGCTGCTCCCCGTCTATGGCGAGCTGTTGAGCGACCTCAAGTCTGCCGGCGCTGAATGGGTGCAAATCGACGAGCCGGTGCTGGCCGTCGACCTGTCGCAGGCACAGAAGCGCGCTCTGCAGCCTGGCCTACCGCCAGCTTGCCCCGGCGGCGCCCAAGATCATGCTGGCGAGCTATTTCGGCGAATACGGCCACAACCTCGTTGTCGCGGCAGATCTTCCTGTTTCCGGTCACCATGCCGATCTCGTGCGCGGGCGCACGGAACTCGACAAGCTGCTGAACGCACTGCCCACCGACCGGGTGCTGTCGCTTGGCCTCGTCGACGGCCGCAACATCTGGCGCGCCAATCTGCACGACGCCTTCGATCTCGTCGAGAAGGCGCTGGCCGCGCGCGGGCCCGACGGACTGCAGATTGCGCCGTCGTGCTCGCTGATTCACGCGCCGGTCGATCTCGACGGCGAGGCCAAGCTCGATGCCGAGCTGAAGAGCTGGATGGCGTTTGCTACGCAGAAGCTTGGTGAGGTGGCGACTTTGGCGGCTGCCGCGACAAATGGCAGGAAATCCGTCGAGCCCGCCTTCCAAGCGAGCTATGAGGCCGCCAGGAGTCGCGATACCTCGGCTCGGATTCACAATCCCAAAGTTGCCGAACGCATCGCCGCAGTCTCTGCGAAGGATCTCGCACGGCAAAGCCCGTTCGAAGCACGAAGGAAGAGACAGCGTTCGTTGATCCCGTTGCCGTCCTTCCCGACCACGACCATCGGGTCGTTCCCGCAGACCGCGGAGGTGCGCAAGGCCCGCGCCGCGCATCGCAAGGGCGACCTGGACGACGCGGCCTACAACACGTTTCTGAAGAAAGAGACAGAGAACGCGGTGCGCATCCAGGAGGAACTCGACATTGACGTGCTGGTGCATGGCGAGTTCGAGCGCAACGACATGGTCGAGTATTTCGGCGAGCAACTGGCCGGATTCGCCTTCACCCAGAACGGCTGGGTGCAGTCCTACGGCTCGCGCTACGTGAAGCCGCCGGTGATCTTCGGCGATGTGTCCCGGCCTAGGCCGATGACGGTCGAATGGTCGGCCTATGCGCAGTCGCTCACCAAGCGGCCGATGAAGGGCATGCTCACCGGGCCGGTGACCATCCTGCAATGGTCTTTCGTGCGCAACGATCAGCCACGGTCGGCCACCTGCAAGCAGATCGCGCTCGCGATCCGAGATGAGGTGCTCGACCTCGAGAAGGCCGGCATCCGCCTGATCCAGATCGACGAGCCAGCCCTGCGCGAAGGCTTGCCGCTGCGCAATGCGGACCGCGACCAGTATCTGAAATGGGCGGTCGACTGCTTCCGTCTGTCGGCTGCCGGCGTTGCGGATGAGACTCAGATCCACACCCACATGTGCTACTGCGAGTTCAACGACATCATGCCATCGATTGCTGCGCTCGACGCGGACGTCATCTCCATAGAGACCTCCCGTTCCGACATGGAGCTGCTGGAAAGTTTCTCCGACTTCGAATACCCCAACGAGATCGGCCCGGGCGTCTACGATATCCATTCGCCGCGCTGCCCGAGCACCGCCGACATGACCAAGCTCCTCAGCAAGGCCAAGGAGCACCTCGCGCCGGAGCAGATGTGGGTCAACCCGGACTGCGGTCTCAAAACGCGCAGATGGGAGGAAGTGAAGAACGCACTACAGAACATGGTTGCTGCGGCGAAGGCCATGCGGAGAAGTGCTTAGCTCACGGCCGGCGTCAACTTACCAGCGGACTTCTGCTTACGGCGGCGCAGCAGAAGTCCGTTTGCACGCCGGGTGCTGGCAACGCCAAGTCCGACTTGGGTCAAAAGCGGCGTATGTAGGGATCGAGTGCCAGGCGATCCAGGGGTATCGATCGCCTTTATATCGCTGGCACCGCATGAAGCGAATGAGGTCTCGTCTCGGCCCATCAACATTGTCGCTCAGCGCCGCTCGGTTGCGGCAACCACACGGCTGCGGGCGAAAATGCCAGTCATGGGCAGTTCAGTCGACGGCCCAGCCTGCCGATGACCCCGATTGCCTGCGCGACCACGAAATACGGCTCCGACACGCGGGTGCCCGCGAATGTATCTGACAGCGCCCTCTACAGCTGCCATTACGCCGAGAAGCCATCGCTGGTGCAGCGCGACATCGTTGGCCCGTAACCGTTCATAAGTCGCCCAGCGCGTTCCGCTGCTGTGGTGGGGACTGTCCGACCGTGATCAACGCCACCACCAGACCTCAATTGCCGGCAAGTTGTGCGATCGATCCGTGCAACACCCGAGGCATTCCGCCCAGACTAGCCTGCGCCATGTCAACTCCGCGAACGAGGCCCGCCATCATGCCTGTCGATGCAAGACCTACTGTCTCCGCACCGGATGATGATCCCTATCTGTGGCTCGAGGAGATCGACGGTGCCCGCGCGCTCGCCTGGGTGGGCGAGCAAAACGCCCTGACGCTCGCAAGATTCGGCACGGCTGGCTTCGCCGCAGACCGGGACACGCTGGCGGCCATCCTCGATCGGCCGGACAACATCCCCTTTGTCACGCGGCGCGGGCCGTATCTGTACAACATCTGGAAGGACGCCAAGAACCCGCGCGGCCTCTGGCGGCGAACCACGCTCGCCAGCTTCCGCACCGCACAGCCGGACTGGGAGATCCTGCTGGATATCGACGCGCTCGCGGCCGCGGAAAAAGAGGATTGGATATGGCACGGCGCGTCGACACTGCCCGAGACGCACGATCTGGCGATCCTGTCTCTGTCGCCCGGGGGCAGCGACGCGGCCGTTCTGCGTGAGTTCGACATCGCCGCCAAGACGTTCGTGAGAGGCGGATTCTACCTACCCGCGGCCAAGGGCGGCACCGCCTGGCTGGACCGCGACACACTGCTGCTGTCCAGCGCGTACGGCGGACCCGGCATGGCGACCACCTCGGGCTACTCCAGAACGGTTCGCTTGTGGCGGCGCGGAGGGGACGTGGATCGGGCTCCATTCTGCATGAGACGACGCCGGACAAGATGGGGCTGTGGGCCTCCGTCGACCGCACGCGAAGTGTCGAGACGGTCTGGTTCGTCGAGCGGCCTGGCTTCTTCGATGCCGTCTTCTGGCTCGGCGACCGCACCGGCCCGAAGATCATGCTCGACCTGCCGACCGATGTACACCTGGAAATCCATCGCGATTGGCTCACGGTGAAGCGCCGCACGCCTTGGACGATCGGAGCCACGACCTATGCTCCCGACACGCTGCTCGGCATATCGCTGCAATCCTTTCTCGACGGAAACCGTGAGTTCGCGGTCCTGTTTGAGCCATCCGAGCGGCGCGCGCTCGAGCATTTCTACTGGAACGATGGGCGGCTGGTTGTCTCGATCCTCGACGAACTGAAGCCGGTGTTCGACGTGCTGACGCCGTCGGCGCAAGGCTGGGCGCGGTCCAAGCTTGCCGGCCTGCCCGAGGTCGGCGTAGTGCACGTCTGGCGCCTCGATATGGAGGAAGCGGAAAGCAACGGCGATCTGCTGGCAAACGCGCAGGATCCGCTCACGCCGGCGACCATGAGCCTGATCGAACCCGGCAAGTCACCAGTGGTGCTCAAGCAGGCGCCGCGCACGTTCAACGCCGATGGGCTGATCGTGACGCGGCATGAAGCGGTCTCGGTGGATGGTGAGCGCATTCCCTACGTGCAGGTCGGACCGCCAGGCGAGACCGGCGATGCACCGGTGCATCTCAACGGCTACGGCGGCTTCGCCATCTCGCAGCTGCCCTACTATAACTCCGCCATCGGCAAGCTCTGGCTGGAGCGCGGCGGCACCAGCGTGACCGCAAACATTCGCGGCGGCGGCGAGTTCGGCACGCGCTGGCATGAGGCCGGCCGCCTCGCCAAAAAGCCGTTGTCGCACGATGACTTCGCAGCCGTTGCCGCCGATCTGGTGCGGCGCGGCGTGACCCGTCCGGAGCGCATCGCGGCGGAGGGTGGCTCCAACGGCGGGATACTGATCACCAACATGCTGACCCGATATCCGGAGAGGTTCGGCACCCTGTTCTGCACCATCCCGCTGATCGACATGCGCCGCTACAGCAAGCTGCTGGCCGGCGCCAGCTGGGTTGCGGAATACGGCGATCCCGACAAGCCGGAGGACTGGGCGTTCCTGCAAACCTACTCGGCCTATCACCAGGCCGAACCCGGGCGCCGCTATCCGCCGATCCTGCTTGCCACCACCCGCAAAGACGACCGCGTGCATCCGGGCCACGCCCGCAAGATGGCCGCCAAGCTGCAAGCGATGGGCTACGAGGCCTACTTGTATGAGCCCGCCGCGGGAGGGCACGGCTACGGCAAAGACAACAAGGAACGCGCGGCGTTCACGGCGCTCGGCTTGGCATTTCTGAGAGAGAAGATCGGCTGGCCAGCCGACGCTTGAGACCCAGCCACATGTCATCCTCGGGCTTGTCCCGAGGATCCAGCTCTCCTCGAGTTCCTGAGCGAGATGATAGATGGATGGTCGGGACAAGCCCGACCATGACAACGCCGAGAAGTAGCGGGTTCCATCCAGATCGAAGGAGATCAGGTGATCTGATCGGGCGCGAAGCGGTATTTGCGCGAGCAAAACTCGCACGTCACCGTGATGGCACCGTCCGCCTCGCGCATGTCGCTGAGCTCGGCAGCGCCGAAGCGGCCGAGGAACGCGTGGATGCGCTCGCGCGAGCAACGGCAGGCTGCGTTCAGGTTGGTCGCAGGCAGGACGCGCACGCCCTCCTCGTGGAACAGGCGGTAGAGCAGGCGCTCGGGCGACAGCATGGGGTCGAGCAGCTCGTGGTCCTCGACCGTTGCAGCCAGATGGCGCACGCGGTTCCAGTTCTCGTTGTCATCGCCTTGCAGGCCCGCGTCGTGCGCCTCACCCTCGACCGGCTTGCCGCCTTCGCGCGACAGGTGCTGGATGAGAATGCCGCCCGCGCGCCAGCGCCAGACCGGCTCGCCTTCGGGTCGGCTCGGACCGTAGTGTCGCGCCACCGCCAGCCTGATGAAGGTCGGCAGTTGCTCGGACTGGCGGAAATAGGTGTGCGCGGCATCGACGAGCGGCTCGCGCTCCAGGGCCACGATGCCTTGGTAGCGATCCATGTCGCCGCCCGGATCGATGGTCATCGCGACATGCCCGCTGCCGAGCAGCGCACCCTGGTTCCCACGTCCTTTGGCATCGGCCAGCGTCGGGTCTGCCTTGTCGAAGCTGGCGTAGCCGCGCACCTTGCCGGGCGTCTCGTAGTCCGCGACGAGAAAATCCAGTGCGCCGTCGGTTTTGGTCTGCAGGATGAACTTGCCGTCCATCTTGAGCGCCGCACCGAGCATGGCGGCCAGCGCCAGGGCTTCGCCCAGCGCGTGACTGACAGGCTCCGGGTAGGCATGCCGCGACAGGATGGTATCGACCACCGGGCCCAGCCGGACGATGCGGCCCCTGACGCCCGAGCGTACCGTCTGGAAGGGCAGCAGCAGGTCGTCGGCCGGCATGGCCAGCTGCCTGTTTTCTGCTACCGCCATCAGTCCACTCCGAGGCACCAGGCCAAAATCGCCTTTTGTGCGTGCAAGCGATTTTCTGCTTCGTCCCACACCACCGAACGAGGGCCGTCGATCACGGCGGCCGTCACCTCGTGGCCGCGATAGGCCGGCAGGCAATGCATGAAGATCGCATCGCGCGCGGCACTCTTCATCAGCTTATCATCCACCGCGTAGGGACCGAGCAACTGGTTGCGCCGCGATGCTTCTGGCTGCTGGCCCATCGACACCCAGGTATCCGTCACCACGCAGTCGGCACCGGCCACCGCCGCGACGGGATCGTCGGTCAGCTCGATGCTGGCGCCCTTCTGCCGCGCCCAGTCGATCACCGACTTGTCGGGGTTGAGCTGAGGTGGACAGGCCAGGGCCAGCTCGAAGTCGAGCTGGGCAGCCGCCTGAATCCAGGAGCAGGCGACGTTGTTGCCGTCGCCGGCCCAGGCCACGCGGTGACCCTTGATGGGTCCGATCGCCTCTTCGAATGTCATGATGTCGGCAACGATCTGGCAGGGATGGGTGCGGTCGGTGAGGCCGTTGATGACGGGAACGCTGGCGTGCTCGGCCAGCTCCGTCAGGGTTTCGTGCTTGTTGGCGCGGATCATGATCGCGTCGACGTAGCGCGAGAGGACCTTGGCCGTGTCGGATATGGGCTCGCCGCGGCCGATCTGCAAGTCCGTGTGATTGAGCGCCAGCGTCTGGCCGCCCAGCTGACGCATGGCAACGTCGAACGACACGCGCGTGCGGGTCGACGGCTTCTCGAAGATCAGGATCAGCACCGCGTCCGCAATGCCCTCTGGACGCAGCTTGGCCGGCACGCGCTTGCCGGCCTTCTTCATGGCCCGCGCCATGTCGAGAATGCGCCGCAAGGTGCCGGCCTCGATGCGATCGATGTCGAGAAAATGCCGGGGTGTAGTGGCACGGCGCTTCATGGCAACAACAGATGATCAGGCTGCCGGCTTGGCAACGCGCTTCAGAGCACGCGACAGGCGCGTCACGGCCTCGCCGATCTCGGCCTCCGACACATTGAGCGGTGGCAGCAGACGCACGACGTTCTCGCCGGCGCCGACCGTGAGCAGGCCTTCCGCCATGCAGGCAGCGACGACCTCCGCCACCGGCGGCTTGACCTTGAGGCCGATCAGCAGGCCACTGCCGCGCACCTCCTCGACGACAGCGGGGTTTTCGTCCTTGAGGCGCGCCAGCTCCTGCTTAAACCGCAGCGCCATGGCCTGCACGCGATCGAGGAAGCCTGGCTCCAGGATAGCATCGAGAACGGCATTGCCGACCGCCATGGCGAGAGGGTTGCCGCCGTAGGTCGAGCCGTGCGTACCGGCCACCATGCCTTTGGCGGCCTCGTCGGTGGCCAGGAACGCGCCTAACGGAAAACCGCCGCCGATGCCCTTGGCGACCGCCATCACGTCCGGCTCGACGCCCGCCCACATGTAGGCGAACAGCTTGCCGGTGCGGCCCATGCCACATTGCACCTCGTCCAGCACCAGCAGGAGCCCGTGCCGGTCGCACAGCTCGCGTAGCGCCTTGAGAAAGGCCATGTCGGCGACGCGCACGCCGCCTTCGCCCTGCACCGGCTCGACCATGATCGCCGCGGTCTCCGGTCCGATGGCCGCCTCCACGGCGGCCAGGTCGCCGAACGGGACGATATCGAAGCCCGGCGCCGGCGTACCGAAGCCTTCCAGGTATTTCTCGTTGCCGGCCGCGGCGATGGTCGCCAGCGTGCGGCCGTGGAAGGCGCCCTTGAAGGTGATGAGACGCCAACGCTCGGGGTGCCCGCTGGCGAAGTGATAACGCCGGGCCAGCTTGATGGCGCCCTCGCAGGCCTCCGCACCGGAATTGCCGAAGAACACCTTGTCGGCGAACGTCGCCTCGCACAGCCGCTCGGCCAGCCGCTCCTGCCCGGCGACGCGGTACAGATTGGAGCAGTGCCACAGCTTCTGCGCCTGCTCGGTAATGGCAGCCGTCAGCTTGGGATGGGCATGGCCAAGCGCATTCACGGCGACGCCGCTGCCAAAGTCGAGATAGCGCTCGCCCGTCGTGGACACCAACCAGGCGCCCTCGCCGCTTTCGAATACGAGGTTCTGGCGCGCATAGGTCGGCATCACGGCTGCGGATGGCGCCGTGGACGCTTTGACGGCCTTCGGCTTGGGTGCGCTTTTTGACTTCGGGGAGGACTTGGAAGCCCGCACGGGAGACGTAGACATCGGAGAACCTGCTTGCATCGCGAATGAAACAAAAAAGCCGCGCTCAGGCGCGGCGATGACCAAGGACCACAAGTTGATCCATCATCGCAGCCGCGCAGCGGGGCCGAT